>JBBDYH010000069.1:0-28076 GCA_040901795.1 Pirellulales bacterium | reverse complement strand
CCAGGACCTTTAATGCGTGCTAGCACATCACGTCCGCAAAACGGGAATGCACCCCAACGGCGCTGTCACGAAGTACGTAATTGATCCGACCGGGCTCGGCGATGTCGCGGCAGAATACGACGGAGTGGGCGGCCTTATCGCACGCTACAGACATGGCTACGGTCTTTTGGCGCGAGAGGACAGAACGCATTCTGCTGCCTTCTATACGTTTACCGCCACCGGCGACACGAGCGAAGTTATAAGCGGCAATGGAACTGTGCTAAATAAGTACGTCTTTGACCCATTCGGATCAGTCGTTACGCAGTTGGAGGCGATTGCGAATCCATTCGGCTATGTAGGGGAGCATGGAGTAATGAGCGAATCGGATACGCTTCAGTTCATGAGGGCTCGGTTCTACGACGTTGATACAGGCCGGTTCCTGCAGCAGGATCCCATAAACATTCAGTCCGGAAGTATCAATCTATATACCTACGTGGCAAACCGACCTACCGAAGCTATCGATCCCTCCGGACTGGACGATGAGGATTGTGACTTTCAAAAAGCAACGGACGTGTCAAACTACTACAAATATGGATTGGATCGACTTCGTTCTGTATTCGGTGACGCATTTAAGTTTATCGGTGAAGCCATTCGGGACGCGGTATGGAAAGATGTTAGGGAATTGGATATCCCTCTGAATCAGCCAGAGGCAATCCGAAAGGGGATTGAGTGGGGCGGCAGGGGTATCGCGGGGGGGGCTGGGCGGACGTTTTCAAAATGGAGCCGCTACCAAGGTGGCTATGGGCATGGAGCAGGTGGGGCGGGTGGTACAGGCGGCGGAACTGGCGGTGGCGCGGGAGGTGGTTGGGGAGGGGGCGGTTGCGGCAGCGGCGGTGGTTTCTCGGACCCAGGCGGACATGGAGAAGGCGGCGGTAGTGGCTCCTCAGACGGTGCGGGCTCGTTTGACCCAAACGACAAGCTGGCACCGGTTGGATTTGGCGAGTCCGCCTATCTCTCCGCCGATCAAACTCTGGCCTACACCGTGCGCTTTGAGAACAAATCCGACGCCACAGCCCCCGCGCGGCTGATCGACGTCTCCGACTCGCTCGATCCGGATCTCGACCTCGACACCTTTGAACTGACCGAGATAACCTTCGCGGGTCAGACGCTCTCGATTCCGTCTGGCGTTGATCGTTACGACGCCAGGGTGCCCATTTCAGTTGGCGACGGTGTGCCTATTGTCGTAAACGTTCACGCTGCGCTTGATCGCGAAAACCGGCACCTGTCGCTTGCGCTTGAAGCGCTCGATCCGACTACCGGCTGGTTCCCCGAGAACCCGCTCGTCGGCCTGCTCTTTCCGAACGACGACACTCGCCGAGGCGAAGGCTCGCTCTCTTACCGTATCCGACCGCTCGCTGGACTGCCGTCGGGCACAGTCATCCAGAACCGCGCGCGCATTGTTTTCGATTACAACGACCCTATCGACACACCGTTGGTGTCCAATGTCCTCGACGCCGGAACTCCCGCGAGCCGCGTTGCCGTTCTGCCCGGGGAGATCACCGACACGACGTTCCCAGTTACGTGGTCCGGTCAGGACGATGAGAGCGGCTCCGGCATCGCATCGTACGATGTTTGGGTCTCGATCGACGGCGCTACGCCGATCGTCTGGCAGCAAGCTACAATGGCGACCTCGGCGCAAATCACCGTTTCACCGGGTCGCACATACGCGTTCTATTCGGTCGCCCGCGACAATGTGGGTCATGTCGAATCGCCGCCGTCCATCCCTGATGCGACGATTTACGTTCAGCATCCGACCGACCCTGTCTTTGTTGGCACAGACGACGGGGATGTCTACTTCGTTCGCATGAACGCGCCGGGGACAGCGGTCGAAGTGTACCAAAACACTGCAGGCACCGGCGCGCCCAGCTTTACGGCGCCGTTGGCTGGGCTTGTCAGCATGACTTTCGATCTGGGCGGCGGCGATGATCAGCTTATCGTGAGCAATGCGGACTTCTTGGCGGAAGGCGTGATGCTCCGCTATGACGCGGGCACGGGGGCAAACACGCTGCTCGTTCAAGCAGGAGCGGTCAACATCGAGAGCACCGTCGCAGTGGGCGCGACGCTGAATACCACCGTCACCGGCGGCGGGCATCTCCGTACGAACGCGTTGCGGCAGAACGGCCTGGCGATCACGGGCGCAGGCAGCCGCGTTACGCTCAACGCGGCGAGTGGCACAAGCGTCTTAAGCTTGTTAGCGATTGACGCAGGGGCGGTGCTCGACATCACCGACAATGCTGTCATCGTGGATTACACCGGCGCAAGCCCGGCGGAGACAATTCGTGGCCTGATCCTCACCGGACGCGGAGGGGTCGGGATTGGTAATGGCATTTGGACCGGCGCGGGCATCACCAGCAGCACGGCCGCCGCGGAGAACTTGCTGAACCCGGAGTCGCGGTCGGTAGGGTACGCCGAGAACGGCAGCTTGCCTGGCGGTCCGCACACCACATATCGCGGGCAGGCGGTGGACGGCACGGCGGTGTTGATCGCATATGTCCACACGGCCGACGCCAACCTGGACGGCACGGTTGACGACGAGGACGTGCGCGTCGTTACCCAAGCGTATGCGCCCGGCACGCCGCAGCCGAATTGGGCGCTCGGCGACTTCGACTACAACGGCTTCGTGGATGACGATGACGTGACGCTGCTGGGCGTGTTTTATGAGGCCGGCACCCTCCCCCTGCCCCTCCCTGGGAGGGAGGGGGGTGCGGCGGGTGCGGCGCCGGAAAACGGTGAGGAGAATCTGGTCGATCTGTTGGCCGATGCGCTTACCGCCGCCAACGATGACGAGCGGATTCGCCTCGCCGCATCCGCCCGCCCGATCGGAAGAAAACACGAGGCCGCCGACGACCTGTGGGCGAGGTGGTGACGTGGGACCAAGGTATCCGGCACGAGCCAGTACGAGTTGCCGGAACGCTTCGGCGCCTGAGTGCTGCCGCTTAAACGCCACAAGCTAAAGCTTGAACTCCAACTCAATTGAGCTGCCAGAGAAACACGATCACCAGCAAGACGACTGCCAGCAGGGCGCCGCCGGCAATCGCCCACCAGAGCCATTGGGGCGCGCGTTGACTGCGCGGCGTGTTGAGGCCGAGCGGGTCCAGTGGCGAGAGCGGATCCCGTGGCGCGAGTGGTTCGGCGGAAGCGATCGGCACTGCCGGAATCGGCTTCTTCGACTTACCGGACTCATCGATCGGCCTGGCCACCGGCAACCCGCGGCTCTTTCCTGACGGAGGTTTATTTGCCGGGGGCATTCCTGGTGAAGTGGCGCGCCTGACGGAAGACCCCGGCTTGCGGACGCCGGGCGCACCGCCGCCGGGTTGACCCTTCATGGTGATCCGCGTCTTGTCCGAGACCGTGTCCTCCGGCGAGTCCGGTTGTCGCTGGCCCGGCTTCGCGGACGGCGCTCGTCGTGGAGGAGGGCGACCAGCGGGTGAGGTCGCTCCGGTGACCGGATTGGCTTGCTTACCGCGGCCGGCCAGCCATGTTCCCAACACACGCGCGATTTCGCCTGCCGATTGAAAGCGCGCGGCCGGTTGTTTTGCCATCATCCGCAGGCACACATCCACCAGCGGCTGGGGCGCGTCGGGCCGGTCTTCGTAGATACTCTTCGGAGCTTCCGCCTGGTGCTTGACGATCCGCTCGGCGAGCGTTCCCTCGCGGAACGGCGGATGGCCAGTCAACAGATAGTACAGCGTGCAGCCAAGGCTGTAGATGTCGGCGCGATGATCGGCCGTGTGGCTGTCGTGGGCCTGCTCCGGCGCCAGATAATCGGCCGTGCCCAGCACGTTCTCGTCGTGCACCCGCGTCAACGACGCCTGCTCCTCGTCGATAAACCGCGCCAGCCCCATGTCGAGGATCTTTACCGTCCCCCGCGCATCGACCAGCAGGTTGGCGGGTTTGATGTCGCGATGGATCAAGTTGGCGTCATGTGCGTGCTGCAGCCCCTCGGCCGCCTGGCGGATGTAGTCCGCGGCCGTGTCGTAGTCCAAGGGGCCGTCATTCTTGACCATGGTGTTCAGATCGCGGCCCGCGACGTACTCCATCACCAGATAGTGCGTATTCCCTTCGTTGTCGATGTCGTAGGCGCGGACGATGTTGCGGTGATCGAGCGCGGCGACGGCCTGCGCCTCGCGGCGGAAGCGCGCCAGATAGGACGAGTCGCCGACCTTGTGCCGCGGCAGCACCTTGATGGCGACGCGTCGCTGCATCAGCATGTGCTCGGCCAGATAAACGCTGCTCATGCCGCCGGTGCCCAACAGGCCAAGCAGCTTATACTTGCCGAGAATGAAGCCGCGATGGCGTCCCTCCTGGAGACGTTCGCATTGCCAGGCGGTGAGGAGGTTGCGCTCGACCAGCGCCTGGGCCAGCTTCTCGCTATCGGGGGACATCGGGGGGCTTACGCCGCCCCGCTCGCCTTTTGCTTCGGGCGAGAGTTCCTCGAGAACGGAGCTCAGTCGATCCTCTTCGACCAATCCGCTCTTTCGCACCAGATCGACGAACTTGTCAATCGTCAGAGTGGCCATTCGCACGCCCGGCAATCCGCCGGCACGAGGCTAGGATATGAAGTTTTTGCGAAGGGCTTGGCCGCGCCGGCCAACCTGGCGACCGGCACGCAGAGGGCTCCCCGACCCTAATGTCTCACGATACCATAGACCACGGTAAGATACCATTCGACAACGGAAAGGCAACGATCTACGCACCCTTTTTTCTCGGAAAATCGCCGCAGATTTGCTTGCTTGCGAGCCGGTCGGTGGCATTTGAGACCCGCTATGGTGCGGTAGCCGAACTCGCCAGAGTTCGGGAGGCCTGAATTCTGGCGAATTCCGCTACTCAAGACATTCCGCGGTACTACTTAGTGCCGCGTTCGACACGGTGTCGCAGGGGTTCGCCATGGCCATCCAAGAGGTAGTCCTCTATACGCGACAGGGATGCCATCTGTGCCACGAGGCGGAACAATTACTGGTGCGTTATGGTTTGCGGCCCCGCCTGATCGACATTGACCAGGAACCGGAACTGCGCGCGCGGTTCGACGTCTGCGTGCCCGTCGTCGAGATCGACGGGCAGATTCGCTTTCGAGGATGGGTTGATGCAGTGCTGTTGCGACGGTTGCTCAACGCCGAAGACGCTCATTGATGCACCTGGCCATCTTTGCTAAGTACTGGACGCCGGGTGAAGCCAAGACGCGCCTCGCCAAAACGCTCGGTCCGCGGGCCGCGTCACGACTTGCCCGGGCTTTTTTGAAGACGACGATCAGTCGATTGGCCACGGTCAATGCGACGCGATATTTGGTTGTTTCGCCCGACTCTTCCCGCCGCGCGTTCGAGCACATCGCACGCGGACGTTTTCAGGTCGCGCTGCAACGAACGGGAGCGCTGGGCGAACGCTTGCAGCATTGGTTTGAAAGCCGCTTCACGGCGGGCGCCACTCGAGTGGTCGTGCTGGGCGCCGATAGTCCGGATGTTCCGCTCGAATATGTCAAAAGGGCGTTCGCCGAACTACAGCACTACCAGGCGGTCATCGGTCCGGCGCGAGACGGAGGCTATTATCTGCTCGGCCTCCGCGACCGTATGTTGCCGCTTTTCGAGGGAATCGACTGGGGAACACCCGCGGTCTTCCAGCAAACGCTTGACCGTCTGCGAACATCGCTCGCCGACTACAGCGTGCTGCCCGAGTGGTACGACGTTGATACGGTGAACGATTTGTCCCTTCTCTGCCGCAATTTGGCCACCGCGAAAGACGACGAGTCGTGCCGGGGGTTGTTGTGCACGATTCGCCGCGTAACGAGCGGGTGGCACTGACTCGCCCGGCGGGTCAGTTAAGCCGACCGCCGCCTCGTCAGTTTCGCCGACCACGTTGTGTGATGGACTTCTGACGTGTTCAATCAAGAACCATCCGTGGCGACTCAGACCTCCAACGCAACCGCGAGCTCGGAGCGGTGCAGGTCGGTGATCTTGTCGTCGCTCCGGCGGTCCAGGTTGGCGAAGAACCAGTCGCTGCCGCTGGCGCCGGTGAGCATGTCTCGATCGTTGTCGTCGAAGACGGTGGCGTCGGGGCCGCCAGCTTTGAGGAAGATCTCGCCGTTGAGCCGAGGCCCCGATCCTTCGCCCCGAAGGTTGCCGACGCGCGTCGTGTAATCGCGAGTCGACGTCCATTCAGCCATGATGGCGCCGAGCGCCTGGACATGAGCATCGAACGCCGTGGCGCCGGCAATGAGGATGTCGTCGTCGCTGGCGCCGACCAGGCGGTCGCCGCCTGTGCCGCCGATCATGAGGTCGCGGCGGCTCCCGCCAATGAGCAGGTCGTCGCCGTCGCCGCCAAAAAGGACGTTGTGGCCTGCGCCGCCTTTGAGGCGGTCGTTGCCGATGCCACCATAGAACCAGGCCGAATGCGGCAAACTGCCGGCCGCCTCGATGTCGTCGTTTCCGGCCATGCCATAGGCGATGAGACGACCCGTTGGCGAAAACGTGCCCTGCGAGACGTTGTTGATGAATGCCTCGACCGTGCCGCGCGTGTGCCCCGGACTGAACAGGATCCTGTCGTCCGCTACGGTGCCGCCCACGACCAGGTCGGTTCGGCCAGCCTCGATCGGACTGGCCTGCACCACGGCGCCCTCGATCTGGCCGCCGCTGAGCGTGATTGGACCCAGCAACCCGCTGCCGCCCAAAGTCCCGCCCTCGACGACGATCGGCGTATTCGGCTGCGAGCCGTTGACCAGCAGCGTTCCATCGAGCAGCGTGATCACACCGGTGAGCGTGTTGTCGGCGTTGAGAATCAACGTTCCGGGGCCATCCTTCGCCAAATCGTCTTCGCCGCTCATGACGCCGTTAATGGTCAGCGTGCCGTCAACGACCGTCACGGTCAGGAAAGGGTTGAGCGCGATTCTTGGCGCCTCGGCAGGTGTCGCCTCGTCCCCGATCGAGTTGTTGCCGTGGCTGAACACTGTGACGCCCGGGAATACTGTGCCGGGCGGGTCACCCTCCAGGACCAGGTCGTCCTCAACCGTGATATTGTTTTGCAATACGAGAGACGTGCCGCCGCGCAGCTTTGTCTGGCCTGCCGGCGAGCCTAACGCCATGCTGTGGCGCAGAACGAGCTCGCCTTCTTCGACGAGAATTTCACCGCTGATGGTGTTGGCGGCGGTCAGGATGAGCGTCCCCTCCCCTTGCTTTTGCAACCCCTCGCCGCCGAGGACGCCCGCCATCGTCACCACGCTGCCAGCCTCAGCACGAAGACGGCAGAACGGACTGATGATCCACGCATAGGACGCACTCAGCGTGTGGCTGCCACCATTGACCACCAGGCCGCCTTCACCCAGCAGCAGCCGATTGCCACCCATGTCATAGCTGCCGCCTTCGATCGTGATCGAACCGAACATCGTGTTGGCGGGAAGATCATTGGTGGTGATCAGCCGTCCGGCCGTCGCGGGAAAGACGAGCTCCGCGCCCGGCCGCGGAACGCGCCTGCTCTCCCAGTTGGCCGGGTCGCTCCAGAGATTGGTTTCCACGCTGGCGCCGGTCCAGACTTCAACCAACGACTCAGGAGCCAGCACATTGATCGTCGCCGTGTCGATGGTAATGCCGCCATCGCCGTCGTCGGCGCGCAGCGTTACTTCGACCGTCGATGGTCCGTCGAACGACGCGGCATCAAAAGTGGGGTGGTTTCCGACTTCATCACCTCCGGTGGCATCTGGGCCTGTTTCGCCAAAAATGTTGTCGCCGTCGAGGTCCCAGGTGAGGATCAAGGGGTCATTGTTACCGGCCACGTCGCTGACGGCGCTGAAGAGCTGCACCGTCTCGCCAGCGACCACCTCGTAGGGGCCGTTGGCTTCGGCCATCGGGGCGACGTTGGCGATCGTGATCGTGGTCGTGGCCTCGCCGATAGCCAAGTCGTCATCGATCACCCGGAACGTGATTGTGAGGGTTTTGGGGCCATCGAGTGACGTCGCATCGAACATGGTGTGCAGGTCGTTTTCATCACCGTGCTCGCCATTCGACCCGCCTTCACCAAAGACGCCGTCGCCGTCGAGATCCCACTGAAAGTTCAGCGAAAATGAGTCGTCGATAGATGGGTCGAAGAATTCGCCGCTCAATTCCGCTGTACCGCCTTCGGGGATCTCGAAGGGCCGGGGAGCGACGGCCGTCGGCGCGACATTGGTGACCTGGATACTGGCCGAGTCAGAGGTGATGCCGCCGTCACCGTCGTCCACACGCAGATAGATGTCGATCATGTCGGGGCCATCGAGGAACCTAGCAGAAAACGTTGGGCTCGATCCGACTTCATCACCTCCCTTGGCGTTCTGGCCCGTTTCACCGTAGATCCCGTCGCCGTCAAGGTCCCAGGTGAAGGTCAGCGGGTCGAGCTCGCCGGCCACGTCGCTGCCGGCGCCCGACAACTGGACTGTACCCCCGATGCCTTCTGCCACCTCATAGGGCCCGCCAGCGTCGGCGGTCGGCGCCACATTGTCCACCGTCAGGTCGAAAACGGCGGTCGCCCTCGAGCCGTCGGCGCCTAAAAGGCGCACGGTTACCACGAACACGCCGTTGTCGTAGGTGTGGCTGCCCGAGACATACTTGCCGGGGAGGATTGCGCCATCTTCGACCGGGCTGCCATCGCCCCAGCCGATGGTGGCCGTGTAGGTGTCGTCGGCCCCCTGATCGGTGAAGGAGGCGAGGAGCCCGTAGGGGCCCTCGTCGACTTGCTGGTCGCCACCGGCGTTGAGGTGCGTGACGATCACGTCGAAGGCGGTGGGCGTGTACTCCGGGTCGA
Organism: Pirellulales bacterium; assembly: GCA_040901795.1. Lineage (GTDB taxonomy): Bacteria > Planctomycetota > Planctomycetia > Pirellulales > JALHPA01 > JBBDYH01. Next base: position 19,274 of record JBBDYH010000069.1, on the reverse strand, counting down.
AGAAGAGGCCATCGGTGTTGATTTGCGAGCCTAGCACCGCGCCGAACGTTCCGGTGAGCGCCGCGGCGTTGGGGATGACAGGATAAACGTCTCCGGCGACCGGTACGAAGGGGCCGAGCACCGCGAGGTTGACCGCGCCGGCGAGACTGACGTTGCCGCCGACGGAGAGCTGATCGAAATCGACGCCGGCCACGCCACCACCTGCCGGTGCGCGGCCCGCAATGTCTACGCCGAGCGCCCCGCCACTTGCCTGGCTGTAGTTGCCGGTCACGGTGATCATTCCCGTGGACAAGCCGGGCGTCACGGTGCCGCCGGAGTTCTGCAGGTCCCCCGTGACTGTGCCGTCGCCGCGGAGTATACCGCCCGCAATCTCGGCGTTCGAAGCTGTCAATCCCCCGTTTACGAGCGTCGTCGTGCCCGCTGTCTGACTGTATTGTCCGCCGGCGACGCCGAAGGTGCTGGCGTCGAAACTCATGCTGCCCGCATTCGTAAACAGGCCCCCGGCGGCTGTCGTGCTGAGGTTCCGGTTCTGCAGCGTGAAACTGGCCGTGGCCGTGTTGGAAGTAAAACCGGCGATGCCGTTAGCGCCGGTGTTCTGGTCGAGAATCTGGGAAGCCGGCCCGTGAAGAGCGAGCGTGGCGTGGTTGGTGACGATATTGGCGTTCACGAAACGCCAGACGCCAGACACGAGATACGTGCCCCCGCTCAGCGTTTTGGTCGTGCTGTTGTAATTGGTGAACGGGCCATCCAGCCAGAGAGCGCCGCTTTGAATGTCGAGAATGCCGGAGTTGCTGAAACTTGCCCTGATGTTCGTCACACCGTCGCTGGTCCCCGCGCGCTTGATGAACGTCCCCTGATTGTTGAAGGTCCCCATGACAAGTTCGTTGTTGCGGATGTCTACGTTGCCGTCGAGAGTGAAGCTTCCGGACCCAAGGTTATTGAAGACGGCTGCTGCGCTGAGGTTCAAGGATCCGAATCCGCTCGTGCCGCTATACGTCGCAGCAGCGGGATTGTTGATCGTTCGGCTGTCGCGCAATCCCAGAGTGCCGTTCACGTTGTTTAAAACCAGGCCGCCGTTGGCGTTGGTGATGCCCGAGCCGCGCATTTCCCCGCCCGACCAGGTGAGCAGGCCCGATACGTCCACGGCCCCGCTTCCCGTTAACCTGCCGCGAGAAAGGGTTAGTGTGCCGGTGCTGATGTTCTGGTTGAACGTGACAAAGCCGCTGCCGATATGGACGGCATCCCCCACGGCCAGCACCGTGCCGTTGAATGTCGTCGTACCGGAAGGGAAATTGCTCGAGCCGGTGACGTTGTAGCTGCTGCCGGCGTTGAAGTTGTGCGTGCCGGCTGAGACCCGGAACGTCGTGCCTGTCAATTCGGAGCCCGCGTTGAAGTCGTGGGGCCCGGTCGTGGCCAGGGGCCCGAGCTCCAAGGTGGCGCCTTCGAAGTCGAAGTCCCCGGTGTGCGTGCCACCGCCGCCCAGTTGCAGCGTGCCGCCCTGGATGTCCACGGGTGTCGCTGAGATCTGATTGAAGACGGCCACGTTGAAGTGAGTGACGCCGTTGCCGATGGCCCCCGCCGTCTTGATGAATGTGCCATGGTTGTTAAATGTGCCGCCTTGAAAATCACTGGTGCCGACGATCGTGAAGCTGCCTGAAGGCAGGTTGTTGAAGATGGCGCCGGCATTGTTGGAGATGAACCATTCCGGAACAATAGTCGAGGGCGCGGCCTCAAGAGTTGCCTCGGCGAAGTTGTTGACCGTGCGCGTACCTTGAATGGCGGGAGAGCCATTCAGTCCATTCAGAGTCATACCGCCGTGAGCATTGGTGATACCGGTGCCGCCCATCGCTCCGGCCGACCAGGTGATGTGCCCCCAGACATCCACCGTGCCGCTTCCGACGAGCGCCCCGCTGGACATCCGCAGCGCGTTGTTGAAGCGAAACGTCCCGGGGCCGCTCAGGGCGAGATCGTGCCCCGCAAACCAGAACGGCGCGTCGCTGGTGAGGCTGTTGAGATTCGTCACGCCGGCAGCATCGAAGCGCACCACTTCACTATCCGACACGCTCGGAATGACGACATCGCCTCCATTGCTGGGTACGCCTCCGTTCCAGTTGTCGGAATTTGTCCAGAAGTCATTTGTTCCCCCGCCCGTCCAGGTGTGTACCGCCAGCAGGCAGCGATGCTCGAGAATCTCGAACATCGTCCGCAAGCGGCGTGTCGAACGCTTGGTGGTCCGGTGGAACCTGCGCGTAAACGTTTTCCGGATCATGGCTGTTTCCTGTGGTGTTTCGGAGCGCAGAGAAAGTGGCCGTCGGAGACTTTGGCCGCTGCATCAAAAGACAATGCGAGAGCGAGCCACGACTTGCACCGGAAATTCGGCAAGATTTCCGAAAGAGTTTGCCCAGCGTAGCTGCGAGGTCGCGGCGAAGGAATGCCGGGCGAGCACCTGAGGCGGTGTTTTGCCGATCGATTTGCGGCCCTTGCGTCGTCATCGTTCCGCCGGAACCGTGTTCGAACGGGGTTCTTTGCGGCGTAGTTGACGTGTTAGAATACCTACAGGATCTTGCCGCACTCGCCAGGTGATATGCCATGTCCAGTGTCTCTGCACAGTACAAATATCTGGAACGGAAACCCAAATCGAATTACAAGCAGCTCGTTGTGAAGGGCACGAGGATCTTCGCGCGGACGCTGTACGGGCAGTACATGTCCGAGGAGGAGCCGCGGACGATCGAGCAGATTGCTGAGGACTACAATCTTCCCATTGAGGCCGTTCGAGAGGCGATCGCGTATTGCGATACCGACCCCATTGAAATCCGCGAGGACTTTGCGCGTGAGGAGGCGATCATGGAGGCCACAGGGATGAACGATCCCGACTACAAGTATCATCCCAGCCGGAGACCACTTGCTCCCGAGGAGCGGGCGCGAATCTACCGCGAAGTTGAGCAGCGATTTGCCAAGGAGCGCGAGGCACGCGGCCTGTGAGGCTCTATCTCGACGACGATCTTGTTAACACGTTGCTCGTCCGTTTGCTTGAGCGCACGGGTCACGACATTAAGCTACCAAGTGACGTCCGACTGGTGGGGCAGTCTGATCCCGTACATCTTGAGCGAGCAATCCGGGACCATCGAAGCTTGTTGTCTGGCAACCACGACGATTTTGAAGAGCTTCACGACCTGATTCACGCGGCTGCCGGAACGCACTCCGGCATCTTGATCGTCCGCCGCGACAACGACCGTCGTCTCTGACGCCTCGCGGCATTGTCACAGCCATTGGGCACCTGCTCGCCGCCAACGTGCCGATCGAAAACGAGTTCATCATCCTCAACCACTGGCGCTAAACGAGCCGTTTTTTCTTGTCGTAGAACACCTTAGCGGAGCCGAACACGGCGAGGTTTCGCGGCCGCCTGCGAATTCAGCTGCTACTTCTCTGACCGGTCCGCTCGTTCGCTGAGCCTCGTTCGCCACTCCGCTGCCTTGTCCGATTGGCCGGAAGCCTCGTAAAGTTCGACCACCCATTGCACTGCCTGACTGAGAGGGAAGTTAGCCTCCGGCGGAATCTGCGCCTCGCGCTGGCGCGTTGCTTCGTATGCTGCGACGAGCAAAGGCTCCGCATCGGCGAGCTTTTGTTGGCCCAAGAGCGCGACGCCCAACAGCAACCTGGCATGATGCGTGCGCCAAAAGTCGGGAAAGTGCTTTTCACCACGTGATACAGTCTCGCGCAACAGCGGCTCGGCGTCGACATAGACCTTCGCCTCCAGCAGCGACCATCCGGCGTCGGCCAGCGCCGCAAAATGCTGCAGGCTGTCGGCGGGGAACTCGTCGCGGGCCGCTTGCAGAAGCTTTTTTGCCAGCGCGCTTGCCTCCGTTGTCTTGCCGGCCCGCAAATATGCATCCAGTAACGCACTCCCAATCCGCGCCAGCTTGGAATGCCTGTGGCCTTTCTCGTGGACTTCCTCTAGCAGCTTAACGCCATCGGCCAGTCGTCCGGCTTGGCAGTACACGCGGCCGAGATCGAACTGCGTCGAAAGCGTCGTGGGGTGATCGGGCCCGAGTTTTGATCTCCTCAGCGCGACAGTTTCCTCGAGCAACGGAATGGATCGATCAAGCTTGTCGATCGATGAGTACAGCAGAGCCAGGTTGTGCTGGGTGGTGAGCGTGTCTGGGTGATCAACGCCTAGCTTTGCGGTGCGGACATCGAGCACCTCCTTGTACAGCGGCTCGGCCAATTCGGGCTTGCCCTGGAGGAAGGACAGCGCGGCCAAAAGTTGTTTACTGGCTAGCGTATCCAGATGGTCAGCGCCTAGCCTGGCGGTGCGGAGCGCGAGCACGTCCTTGCATAACTCCTCTGCGGCATCAAACTTCCGCTGCGAGCGGTAGACCAGAGCCAGTCGGTGCTGGCTGGTCAGCGTAACGGGATGATCCGCGCCCAGTCTGGCCGTGCGCAGCTCGACGACTTCCCTGATCAGTGTTTCGGCCAAAACGTGATCTCCCTGGGCATAGTACAGCATGGCCAGGTGATGCTGGCTCATGAGCGTGTCGGCGTGGTCGAAACCGAGCCTTGCGGTGCGCGTCGCGAGCGCCTCTTTGTAGAGCGTCTCGGCCAGGTCGTATTTCGCTTGCTCCCGGTACACTAGGGCCAACTCGTGCTTCGTGGCGACGGTGTCCAAGTCGTCGTCGCCCAGTAGCTGCACGCGGGTCTGGCACGCTTTGACGAGCACGGCTTCAGCCTGTTGCGAGTGTCCCAATCCTTGCAGAGCAACTCCCAGCACGTGTTGCAGACGGGCCACAACCAGCGGATCGCCCACCGCCTCGCCGTCTAATTGCTGTGCCGCTGCATGCAATCGGCGCACGAGCAGATCGCGCAAGGTCACTCCTTCATTTTCCGCGGCCATCAGGTCGATGCCCTGGATGATGGAGGCCAGCGTATCTGTCCCGATCTCGATCTGAGCCAGCCGCTTTTGCGTTTCTACCTTCGCCTGGCGTTCCCTCTTGGCCAGCTCCGTTTGAGCGCGCTCGGCCGCCGCGGCGTTCTGCCGTGCTTGCTCCGCCCGGATCATGCCCCAGGTCGTGCCGATGACGCCGCCCACCAAGGCCAGCAACACCAGGAAGGCCGACACAACAGGCCCCCGGTTTCGATGTACGAACTTGCGCAGCAGATACGCTCGCGACGGCGGGCGGGCCACGACCGGCTCATCGGCCAAATAACGCCGCAGGTCCATCTCCAGCGCGCTGGCCGTCTCGTAGCGCCGGTTCCGGTTCTTCTCCAGGCACTTCATCACAATCCAGTCGAGATCCCCTTTGATCTGGCGACCGAGTTGGGCTGGCTCGGCGCTACGCTTTGCGGCGATCAACGGCAGCCTGTCGCTCGTGCTGATCTTGGTGCTGGGCTTGGGCGGCTCGACTTCGCGAATGATGCGCAACGTCTCGTCGAACGTAACCTTGCGAAGTTGTGCCTGGTCAAACGGCATCGTGCCCGCCAACAACTCGTAGAGCAGCACGCCCAGAGAATAGATGTCGCTGCGCGTGTCGATGTCGAGCTGATTGAATTGGGCTTGCTCCGGCGACATGTACTCCAGCGTGCCGATGAGCTGGCCGAATCCAGTGAACATCGTCTTCTCGGTGAGTTTTAGCCCCGTGGCCTTCGCCACGCCAAAGTCGATCACTTTCGGTACGGGAACTCCGTCGTACAAAGCGACCAGGATGTTTGAGGGCTTTATGTCGCGATGGATGATTCCCTTTTGATGAGCGTGCTGGACGGCCTGGCAAACCGGAATGAACAGATTCAGCCGTTCGTTGACGGTCAAACGCATTTCATCGCAATATTCGGTGACGGGCACGCCCTTGACCAATTCCATCACGAAGTACGGCCGGCCAGTAGGTCCCGCTTGCCGAGCGGGACCTTGATCAATGCCGGTGGATGCAACGTCAGGTCCCGTCCGGCAGACGGGACCTACCATCCCCGCGTCGAGGACTTTGGCGATGTTCGGATGATCCATCATCGCTAGCGCCTGGCGCTCGGCTTCGAACCGCGCGATAACCTGCCGGCTGTCCATGCCTGGTTTGAGAAGTTTTAGCGCGACCGTACGCCTAACCGGCTGACTTTGCTCAGCCATGTACACCACGCCCATTCCGCCTTCGCCGATTTCCTCGAGCAGCTTATACGGTCCGATGACCGTGCTCTGTCCGTCGTTGTGCGCCCCTTCGACAGGCGTTGCGTGGAATTCCTGGGCGGGTGACGAAAGGAACTCGCCGGCTCGCTCATTTGCTTCCAGGAGCGCGACCACCTGGGCCTTGAGCTGGTCGTCGTCGTCGCAGGCTTGATCCAAGAAGGCGGTGCGCTGCGGTCCCGCCAGCCGGTCTAGCGCTTCGAGAAACAGTTCGTTCGCATGAGGATTCCACTGGGCCATTGACTTTTCCGAGACTTTCGACGGTTACCTGGCAGTTGCCTGAACTTGCAGCCGTATTCGCGGTGTCCACGCGAAAGAACATTCGACGGACGTAATCCTGGATTACCGCCGTAACAGCACGAGTCGCCCGTTTTTCACGAACCCGAACTATACGCTCCACCGGCACGACGGCGCTGAGCGATTTGCACCCTGTCGGGGGGACCTTAGTGCTGTTAAGCCCAGACGTTTACGCATCTCCATTTAATATCGCCGTCCTTGATGCCCATACCCATGTGGTACATTACGCCAATTCCATTGTATTTCGATGATTTTCGATAATTGACGAAAAGCGGCAGACTGAGATTCTCGAGTTCGAGATCCAGTATGACTTTGCCATACTCTTTTACATAAACCTTCTTCTCGTTCGGATTAAGAAACCATTTGGCGGTTTGGTCACCTTTGTTCTGGGGGTTATCGCCGCCGGTCAGAGTAAAAGCCCCGGCTGCTTTCGCGCCATACGCGCCCCATGTTCCCATAAATGTACCCAGAATACCCGGTGCGCCTCCGTCTTGCAGTCGAAGCAAGCGCTTTTCCGGCGGTTGTCTCGAGTCGGCGATTTCAAGAATAAACTCCACGTTGAACCTCCATTTGATAGTTGACCGCTGAGGGTGACAGCGATTTGTTTTGTCAAACGCGCTGTTGGTGGTAGCCGTCCGAACGCCGGACTGCGCCTTGAGCTCGCCGCTTGGAGTCGCAGCGGTGTACAACGCGATCGTTGGAACACAAACCTCTTGGAGCTTGATGTTCCACCACTTACCAATGCGAAAAGCGCGCGGGAGTTGCACGCTTTTTCTCGAAAAATAAACCAACTTTATTTGGCCGTCATCCGCTGGTAGAGCCAGGCCTTGGCCAGCGCCCATAGCCGATCGGCGGCGCGGCGGCTGATGTTAATCGCATTGGCCGTCTCCTGGTGGCTTAGCCCCGCGAAATAGCGGAGCTTGACGACCTGGGCTGCCTGCGGATCGTGATGCTCAAGCGCCACAAGCGCCTCGTCGAGCGCCAGCAATTCTGCCGCCCGCTCATCGCTCACCAGCAGTTCATCGCCCAGATCGAGACGCTGCCGCTCGCCTCCGTGCCGAAGCGCGGCCCTGCGGCGCGCCCGCTCGATCAGAATCCGCCGCATGGCCTCGGCCGCCGCGGCAAAGAAATGTCCCTCGCTATCCCACTGCTGTGCCTGCCCAGGACCGACCAGCCGGACATATGCCTCGTGGACCAGTGCCGTCGCCTGCAGTGTCTGCCCCGGCCTTTCCTGTGCCAATCGGGCCGCCGCCAGCTTCCGCAGTTCCTCGTATACCAGCGGTAGCAATTGCTCCGCGGCTTGCGGATCGCCTTGATCAATGGCCTTTAGGATGCGGGTTACGTCGTTCATCGCGCTGACCTGAAAGAGCAAGTCAACGGCCATTGTATCGCCGGTCGAATAGCGATGCTGCCTTAGAGCCTGAGCGTAATAACGCGAGAATCGTTACATTCGGCACTTGCCGTGGAAGTTCCCGAGCATCCGGTTGTTTTCAGCGTCCTGCGACCTATCCATGAGATAGGTGGTTGTTCTGCAATTGCCGTTATCCGCACTGTCATCCTGAGCGATTGTCATCCTGAGCGAAGCGAAGGATCTCCTTGCGAGTCCGCTAGATGCTTCGCTGCGCTCAGCATGACCCCGTACTCATGACGCAACGTTTGGTGCAAATCGCCGCCGACGCGAGCTTCTATTCGCTCGTCCACGAGTTGATCGAGGCCGAGAAGAGCTTTGCTCGCGAATGCTGCTCACCTGCCGACCAGCGCGCCGCCGATCGCCGCCAGTTCGATTGCCAGCAACTGCTCGCGCCGTTTGACGGCGTCCGCCTCCCCAGCCAGTCGGAGTTTCGCCCGGTAGCTTGTCAGGACCTCTCGCCGGGCGGGTTTTCCTTCGTGCAGACCGATCGGGTGGAGTTCGAAGAGCTTGTGGTGGCGCTGGGCCAGGTCCCGTTTAAGTTCTTCACGGCGCGCGTTCAGAACCAGTCACGAGTCCGCCTCCGCGGCCGCTTCGCCTACCGCATCGGCTGCCGGTTCACAGGGCGGATCGTGGCGGATTGACCACCGTGGAGACCCGGTTGACTTCCCGGCGGTCCCCTGCGACGTTGGTTGTAGACGGGTACACGGCATTTCGGCGCGGGGTCATGACTTCATGTTCCGACGGGTCTGCTCTCTGCTGACTCTTGCCACCTGTTGGGCGATTGCCGCTCGTGGACAACCGCCGACGGGTGCCGACGGTTCGCCCGAGTTTGATCCAGCGGCGGTGGCGCAGTGGCCGCTCGAACGAATCGAATTCAAAGGCGGCCGTGTACTGGAAGGTTTACTGCTGCCTTCTACCAAGCCCGGATACGTTCGCTTCGAGAGCGTTGGCCGGCCCCGCGGTCGGCCGATGTATCTCATCGCCCAGACCTATCCTGAACAGTCGGTCGCCAAAATCGAGCGGCTTCCGCCTGAGCAGCGGGTGAAGCTTGCCCAGCGCCTCGAGCAATTCAAGAGCCAGGCGGCTGAGGAAGTCGCGGAACGCTCTGCGACGGACCAGCTCGATCTCGAGAAAGGCGAGCCATCGGGCGCCAGGTGGGTTTACCAAAGCGGTCCCTGGTTTCGGCTGGAAAGCTGGACCGACGAGAAGATGACCCGCAAATCGATCCTGCGGATCGAACAGATCTTTGCGGCGTACAGCGAAATCCTCCCCCCGCGCAGCAAGTCGCAAAAGCAGTTGCGGATCCTCTTGTATGGCACGATGCGCGACTATCACTCGTTTCAAAAGGGGCTCGATTACCGCTTCCAGAACCCAGCGGTGTACGTTCCAACGCTTAACGTTCTAGCGGCGGGAAGCGAGCTTACGGCATACGCCAATCGCCTCGCCGAGGTGGACCGGCGGCACGCCGCCATTCAAGCCCGTTACGACCAGCTTGCCGCCGCCATGCCTGCCGAGCTAAGGAAGTTGTCCGAGGACCTGGAGAAGAGCGGCGTGCCGGCGGCCGAGCGACGCAACACGCGGCTGGCGGCCGAGCGGAAGTGGAAACAGGAGTTGGCCGAGGTCAGGCTGCGGATCCAAGCCATCGAGCGAAGCAATATCGCCCAGTTCGATCTGGTGACTGGGGAAATGTTCGCCCGCCTGTATCACGAGGCGTTTCATGCTTATCTGGAGAACTTCGTCTATCCGCAACGGCAATACGAAGTGCCGCGCTGGTTGAATGAAGGGTTGGCGCAGGTATTCGAGGACGGACTGCTCGAGCTGGGCACGCTGCGGCTCGACGCGCCCAGTCCCAAGCGGCTCGCGGCGCTGCAGGCTGATCTGCAGCGTGCGCCACGCCTCGTGCTCGCCGAGTTGTTGACTGCCGACGGCGGTGCGTTTCTCGTCGCCCATCCGACCAACGCCCAAGTGTCACAGCGGCATTATTTGTACTCCTGGGGCCTGGCGCACTATCTGGCGGTTCGCGAGCCGATCTTGGAAGTGTCTCGGCTCGACCAGTACGTCGATCGCCGAAACCAAGAGAGCAACCCCATCGCCCGCTTCGAGCAGCTCATCGGCATGCCGCTGGCGCAATTCGAAGCGAGATGGCGTGAGGAAATTTTGGGACCGAGTGCGCCGGCTAAACCGTAGCTTAGCGTGGGCCGAGTCCGCGAGGCCCCCGCGCTTGCCTATGGGCTGCGGCGGCCTCGGCCCACCCTCCGACTCACTCTCCCTCCCGCTGCAACGCCGCAATGGCTCCCAGCATCGTCTCGCGGATGTGGCGCAGCCAATTCTCGTCGTGAATCTTCCGACCCTGCTGATCGCTCACGTAGAACACGTCTACGACCTGGTCAAGGTAGGTGCCGATCTTGGCCAACGAGACGGATAGCCCCAGCTCGAACAGCGTCCGCGTGATCGTATACAGCAAGCCCATCCGGTCCATCGCAAACACGTCGACGATGGTGAAATGCTCGGAGGTGCTGTTGTCGATTTTCACTTCCGTCGGTAGCGCCGGCACGGCATCGGGCTTGGGCTTCGTCGTGCGGCTCCAGACGCGGCGAAACGCGGGCGGGACGTCGCTGGCGAGCGCGTCTGCCAGCCGGACTTTAATCTCCTCGATGCGACCCGACGGCGGCTCGTCGGCGAAGTCAGGGTCGAGCACGATGAACCGATCGAGCACCAACCCGCCGGCCAGCGTGTTGATGTCGGCCGAGAGGATCTGCAGGCCGTGGCTGGAAAGGCCGCCGGTGAGCTTGTGAAACACGCCGGGCGTGATGTTCTCGTGCGTGCCGACGGTGTACTCCATCGTCCGCGTCTCGGGGACGAATCGGCACCAGGTTTTTACTCCTCCCTTGGCGAGGGTGGCAAGCTGTCGCAAGTCGTCGGCAATCCGTTCCGGCGGCGCACTGTGCAGGTAGCTGCTGGGCAGCGTCCGAATTTGATCTGCGATGCGCTCGTACGACGGCTCGTGCTGCAACAAGGCCCGCAGCGCGGCCCGCCGTCGTTCCGTGGCCGCAGATGGAGAATCGCCCGAGAGATGCTGCATCGTCCGCTGATAGAGATCGGTCAACACCTCGAGCTTCCAGTCGTTGAGCACGCCAGGCCCGACCGCCGCCAGGTCAGCGCAGGTCAGCACAAACAGCATGCGCAGCGCCTCCGGTGAGCCGACATCGACGGCGAACCTAAGGATCAATCCCTCGTCGCTCGTGTCACGACGAAATGCCAGGTGTGACATCATCAAGTGCTTGTGGACCAGGAAGCGCAGCGTCTCCGCCTCCCGGTCCGGCAAGCGCAGGCGGTACGCCGTCTCGTCGGCAATCCGCGCCCCCACGTCGCTGTGGTCCTCGACGTACCCCTTGCCGAGATCGTGGATCAAAAGCGCCAGGTGCAGCGTCCGCTTCTCTTTGATGCCGCGGTACACCTCGCCCAATACGCCGGGTCGCGAAACAAACTCCGTCACGCGTTCGACGGCTCGAATGCAGTGCTCGTCAACCGTGTATTTGTGATACTCGTTGAACTGCAACAGACAGCGTGCATGCGCAAAATCGGGGATGATCTTTTCGAGCACGCCTAGCTCGTGCAGGTTGTGCAGCAGCTTGCCGAGTTGCGCCGGCTGCGAAAGCAGCGACAGAAACCGCTCGGCGGCATCGGCTGAAAGGTCGGGGGACAGCCGCCGCGCCGACTCGCGGACCGCTTTCCAGGTGTTGTGCGCGATTCCCTTGTTGTAAAGGTTCGCCAGATCCGTCAGCCGCAGAATCTGCGCGAGGTCGTGGCGGAGCTTTTCCAGTCCTCGCCGCGTGGCCCAAATCTTTCGCGGGCCCACCTGGAAGTCGCGTTCGACCTGGTGGCTGAACAACGGCGCCAGCGTATCGGCCAAGCGCGTCCACGGACGGCTCCCCTCGAGGAACCGCCCGACGATGTGCTGCACGGCGTTGGTGTGGCGAAAGTAGTCGCTCATGAAGCGCTCGACGGGCAACAGCGACGCCGTGCCCTGGAAGCTGAAGACATCAGCCATCCGCACTTGCTCGGCGCGCTCCAGCGAGTCGTGCGCCTTGCCGGCATGAAAGTGCATCTCGTTGCGGAGGTGCAGCAGGAACTCCGTCGCCCGCCGAATTGCGCGATGGTCGTCTCGCGGAAGTATCCCCATCAGCCGCAGCGCCTCGGGCTCGGCCTGGCCATACCGCGCGAAACCGACCCAACGAAGCAATTGCAGGTCGCGCAAGCCGCCGGGCGAGCGTTTGACGTTGGGCTCCAGCAAGTACACGGTTTCGCCAAATTGCGCCCGCTCTTCAAGCCGCGCCTTTTCGATCGCCCCGATCATCCGCCGCCAATGCCGCATCGAGGCCTTGCGGAACCGCCGGAGAAACTTTTCGAACAACATTTGGTCGCCGGCGAGAAACCGCGACTCTGCCAACGACGTGAAGATCGTGGCGTCTTTGAGCGCCCAGCGGCAGGCCTCGCGCGGCGTGCGGACGCTTTGTCCCAGCGTCAGGCCGACATCGAACACGTCCTGGAGCAAACGTTTAGCCAGCAGAGATATCTGGCTTTCACCCACGCCGTCGTGCAGAATCATCAGATCGACGTCGGAATAAGGCGCAACGTCGCGGCGGCCGTAACCGCCATGTGCGACGAGCGCCACGTCCGTCCGCAGCGGTGAGTCGGGCGGGCACTGCAGGTCGTCCAGCGCGGTGTGATAAATCGACAGCACGACCTCATCGACCAGCGCCGTCAAGGCCGTGCAGACCTGGATGCCCGGCGAGCCCCCCTGATGCCGCAGTTTGAGCCGCTCGCGGCCTTCGCGCAATCGCTCGCGCGCGGCTTGCACCGCGGGTCGAAATTGGGGCCGAGAAGTCATCTACAGCGCGTTCTCGCCGATCTCGCCGGTGCGGATGCGGATGACGTTGGTCAGATCGCTGACGAAGATCTTCCCGTCGCCGATCTGGCCGGTCTGTGCGGTGCGCATGATCGTATCGACGGCGCCTGTAAGCTGGTTGTCGGCCACGACGATCTCGATCTTTACCTTCGGCACAAAGTCTACGGCGTACTCCGTGCCGCGGTACATTTCGGTATGACCCTTTTGCCGGCCGAAACCGCGAACCTCGGTGACCGTCATCCCTTGCACGCCCAACTCGGTCAGCGCATTCTTGACGTCCTCGAGTTTGTAATGCCGGATGATCGCTTCGATCTTGTTCATATGCGCCTCCGCCGCGGCTGGGGGCATTCCCGTGGCGAGCAGGGGCACACGCCGTCCATTCCTCTACTCCCTACAAGAAAATATAGCCTTCTTCGCCGTGTTGGCTCAGGTCGAGGCCTTGGATTTCTTCCTGTTGCGTTACGCGCAGACCCATCACTGCGTCGAGCACCTTGAGGATGATGAACGTGCCGACCAGGGCCAGCCCCCAGGTGACCAGCACGGCGACGATTTGACCCACGATCAGGCTGCCTCCCTCGATCATGCCCAATGGCTTGCCGCCACTGATCGCCGGATCCGTGACAGCTCGCGACGCGAATACACCGGTCAGAATCGCGCCCAGCGTGCCGCCAATGCCGTGCACGCCGAAGGCATCCAGGGAATCGTCGTAACCGAATTTCGACTTCAGCGTCGTGCATGCCAGGAAACAAACCAGTCCCGCCGCCAATCCCATAATGATGGCGGGCATGCCAGTCACATAGCCGGACGCGGGAGTGATGCACACCAATCCGGCAACGAGCCCTGATGCGGCGCCCAGCACGCTAGGCTTACCGCGTGTGATCCACTCCATACCGGCCCACGCCAGCGCTCCCGCCGCCGCCGCCAGATGAGTGGCTGCGAAGGCGTTGGCGGCGATGTCGTCAGAAGCCAATTCGCTGCCGGCGTTGAAGCCGAACCAACCCACCCACAGCATCGCGGCGCCCATCGCCGTATACGTCAGGTTGTGAGGAGGCATGGGTTCGTTTCCGAATCCCAGGCGACGGCCGATCAGCAGCGCACAGATTAACGCCGACACGCCGGAGCTGATATGCACCACGGTGCCGCCGGCAAAGTCGAGCGCACCGCCAGCGAGCGAGTTGTCCAGACCATAAGCCAGGATCCCGCCGCCCCATACCCAGTGTGCTAAAGGAACGTAGATCAAGGTTCCCCATAGCAGCATAAACACGACCATCGTGCTGAACTTCATCCGCTCGGCGAAGGCGCCGCAGATCAGCGCCGGCGTGATGATGAAAAACATTCCTTGAAACAGCATGTGCGTGAGCAGCGGGATGACGTTGTACTCGTTGCCCGCGGCATCCTTGAGCTTAAACCGGGGGGCTGCTGTTTGTTGACCGGATTCTGCGTCCCCCTCCCACTCCGTTTGCAGGCCACGCATCAGCACGTGATCCGCGGACCCGATGTAAGGGTTCGCACCGCCGCCGCCAAATGCGAACGAGTATCCATAAAGCGCCCACACGACTGACATCAGTCCCATCAGAAAAATACACTGCATCATGACGCCCAGCACATTCTTTTTGCGAACCAAACCGCCATAAAACATGGCGAGGCCCGGGGCCGTCATGAACAGCACCAGCGCGCACGAAGTCAGCATCCAGGCGTTGTTGGCTGCAACCTTTGCAGCGTCAGCCGCCTCGCTGGCGGCCGTGATCTGCGCCGCGACGTCAGGCGGATCCTGTGCCTGGGCGCTGGCTAAAAAGGAAAACAACAAGACACTTACGCCGAGCGCGCAGCACGCGCGCCCCAAGCATTTGCTCCAACGCATCGGACCACCTCCGCCTATCGAACAGAGACCGGCGCAGCACACCGCCTATTGGCCGCACGACCAACGGTGCCGCGAGTAGAACGGAACGTTTTCATCGATCGCGCGGGCGTAAGTCCTTGCGCCCGTCCGCGAACTTGCCTGGGATAGAAACGCCTCAAGCAACAAGCTAGCGAGGATGCGTTTTTTAGTAAAGCCCGAAGCGGGAACGATTGCGGAAAGATGGTCGGCTCCCCGGATCAATCTGGCGTCTCTCAGTCGATCGCGGTCGACTAAGACTGGCGCCGTGCTTGATCAACTAGGACAGGACCGCCTTCAAAGACGTCGATCGTCAGACGATTGTTTTCGAGCAGCGCCATGCCGAGGAGAGCCGCGCCGGTTGCCTTCAGAACCAGCACATCCCGTTCTTCCCCGTGCCAGGCAATGGTCGCCAAATGCACGTCGAGAACAGTGATGCTGCCATCGGCGAGCATCCCCCGCCGATAGCCGGCAAAGGGGAGTTGTAGGGCGTTCACCAGACTAGCGGGAACGGTCAACTCTCCGTTATATCCTGCGTCAATCACCGCCTCCACGACGTGCGGCCGCCCGGCTGGGCCAGACACTTCAAGTTCGATCACCGCTTCGCGATCTCGTACTCGTTCCGTGATCATTGCTTTTTCATGGCGACGTGTCCGCCCAAGGTATATGCCGTCGGATAGCCAATCCGCAACCCATAGAGAACGACACTCGGACGTTTGGCCAATGCGCGTTTTGTGGCCTGGATGTCATCGTCGTCAATTTCGTATTCACCCGTTAGAATATCGATGACCAAGAACTTCCCGCGGTTTCCCGGTTCGACATTCTCCCGTAATTGATGCTCGTAAATCTCTTCGCCGCGGGACTCGACCTCTTCCGGAGGATAGTTGTGATATGGCATGGCATCAATCCTCTCGACTCACCAGACTTTCGGTGCTTTCCCATTGTACGGTCACTACTCGGCCTTTGAAAACCACGTTATTTGTCCGAGCCCGCACTGCACTGCTTATGAGGAATGTGCGACCGGCTATCCACCCCGTTTCCGCCACTCCACATCCTCTTGACCGGCCCCCGCATTCGCCGCACGTGCCAACACGAACAACAAGTCGCTCAGCCGATTAAGGTAGACGACAATCTGCGGCGAGACGGGTTCTTTCGTCCCCGCCGCCAGTGTGATCACTCGTCGCTCGGCTCGGCGGCAAACGGTGCGCCCCAGGTGCAGCGCCGCGGCCGCGCGAGTCCCAGCCGGCAGGATGAACGTCTTTAGCGGGGCAAGTCCCGCCTCGAACCGGTCGATGGCTGCTTCCAACGCTCCAATTTCGCGCTCGCTCACGACGCTGAGACCTTGAGCCGCCGGCTGCGGCGTGGCTAACTCTGCGCCCAAATCGAACAATTCGTTCTGGATCTGTTCCAACAGCTCGTCGATCACGCGCGGTAGCGCTTCCGCTCGCGCCCAGCCCACAACTGCGTTCAATTCATCGACCGCCCCGCAGGCCTCGACCCGCGCATGGTCCTTGCGAACTCGCCCGCCGCCATATAGACCCGTCGTGCCGTCGTCGCCTGTTTTTGTATAAATCTTCATGGCTGAGTCGAATCCAAGCCCCGGCGGGGCGACATTCTGTAGCCGGGGGCGCCAGCCCCCGGACTATCAAAAAAACAGCGGTAAGCTCCATAGGGGCGGCATTGTTCTATAATACCGCATTGCTCCAACAAGGTTTAAGGACACACTGATGATGCTCCATAGACAGTGCAAAGCGTATTCGGTTGCCTGCCTTCTTTTCGGCGCGATTGCCTCGGCTCTCCCGACTTGGGGACAGGTCACGGAGACGACGACGACAAAGGAGCAGTCCAGCGCCGCATCGTCACTCGAACCAACATTCCTCCACAACATTCGCCAGGTCACGACCGGCATGGTCAAGGCCGGCGAAGGATACTTCTCACCCGACGGAGGCACGATCATCTACCAGGCGGTCCCACAGGGATATCCGTTCTACCAAATCTACGTGCAGTCGCTTACTGGGGACGACGCCAGACGCGTAAGCACCGGTCGCGGCCGCACCACCTGCGCGTACTTTCACCCCAACGGCAAAAGCATCCTCTTCGCCAGCGGCCACCTCGATCCGCAGCTTTCGCAGACCGAAGAGCAAGCGCGCGCACAACAAGCGGAGGATAAAAAGACTGGCGCACGTCGTCGCTATCAATGGGACTTCGACCCACACATGGACATCTTTGCCGCTGATCTCGATGGCCGAAATTTGCGACAGCTAACCGACGCCAAGGGGTACGATGCCGAAGGGGCGTACGACGACGAGGGCAAACAGGTTGCGTTCTGCAGCGACCGCGACGGCGATCCGGACATCTACATCATGAATGCGGATGGCAGCGACGCGCGGCAGCTTACGAATGCACCCGGCTACGACGGCGGGCCGTTTATCTCGCCCAATGGCAAGTGGGTAATCTTCCGCAGCGACCGCAAGAAGGAAAGCTACCTCCAGATCCACACGATCGGCATCGACGGCAAAAACGACGTGGCGCTGACCGACAACGAAGGCGTCAATTGGGCGCCGTATTGGCATCCGACCGAACCGTGGATCATCTGGACCGGCGCCGATCACTCCAACCCGAAGGCGCGGCCGAACTACGACCTTTGGCTGATGAAATACGAAGAGCGCGATGGCAAGTTGGCTGCCGCGAGCAAGCCGGTGCGCATCACGGACCACACCAGCGCCGACGTCCTCCCTGTGTTTTCGCCCGACGGGAAAAAGCTGATGTGGACCAGCAACCGGACCGCGGACGGCCAGAGCCAACTATTTATCGCGAACTTCGATCTGGACGCCGCCGAGAAGATGCTGGCCGCTGCGGAAAGATAAACGGTAAATGAACCGTCGGGCTGTCAGCTATCAGCCGTCAGCTCGGACGTTATACACCGAGGCGAAAAGCTGATAGCTGATAGCTGACCGCTAAAAGCCTGCCCTGCTTTCATCCTTCACGCTTAAACTCCGTGATCTCCCACTCAATCGCATCTCCCGTCGTCAGCACCGCCCGACGATACCGGCGCGGGTAGCCCAACTCCGCGTCGAACTCCGCCTGTTGGACGAGCTGCGAGACATCCGGCGTCCCGAAGGCCCGCTCCGGCTGATCCATTCCCTCCAGGTCCGTCCGAATGATCTCGAACAGCCCCTCAACGGTCCAGTATTCCCAAGTATGTTCCGCAACGGGTGCGCCACCCCGGCGGACACTCACCGGCGCGTGGTTCTTAACCACGACGTGCATCATGCCGCTTTGCCGGCCGAGGACTTTGACGTCCATCTCGTAGTCCGCCGGGCGGTGCGCCTCCCAGCGGGCGACGGCGGCCTCAAAGTCGGCCGCGCTCATCGCTGGTGGCGGCCGGCGAAAGCCGATCAGCCCGAACACCACCAGACCACCCACGATCCCCAGCACGATACAGCCGATCGAAATGGCAATCCGCCGCAAGCGCCGCGGCGGCCGGCGTATTGGTTCGAACTCGTCATTCATCCACAGGACTCCTCGGCGGCACGTGGTATCCGGACTCGGTACCCAGTACCAGGTGCTCAGTACGCCGTATCTCGTACTGTTGTACTCCGTACACCCGCTCCCGACTCTGCCCTCCCCATTCCCCATTCCATCATTCCCCATTCCACTTCCTCAGTGTACGCTGACATCGCTTATCCGTCTCAAAACCGAGCCACGTATATGCCATCCCCCTCTCCCCTTTCCAGCGAAGCCCGCACCAAGATCGTCGCCACCGTCGGCCCGGCGTGCCGCCGCGAAGATCAACTCGCCGAGTTGGCCACGGCCGGAGTCGATGTCTTCCGGCTCAACATGGCGCATGGCGGCCCCAATGAGCAAAGCGAAGTCGTCCGCTCCATCCGCAACGTCAGTAAACAACTCAATCGGCCGATCGGCATCCTCGTCGATCTTGCCGGACCAAAGATGCGGCTCGGCGAACTCCCCGGCGGCCAGCGCGAGCTGCGCGACGGCGATGCAGTTCGCTTTGTTCGCGGCGACCGCGCGGCAAGCCCAGACGACTTGACGACCAGCTATGCACCGCTGATCGATGACCTCGCCGTCGGTAATATGGTCATGTTGGCCGACGGCACAATCGCCTTGCGAGTCGAAGAAAAAACCGCCGATTGGGCCCGTTGCGTCGTCGTACAAGGCGGCCTCATCCGCAGCCGCCAAGGCGTCAACCTCCCCGGCGCAAAGCTCAGCGTGCCGGCCATGAGCGATGATGACCACGCGAATGCGAACTGGGCGGCTGAAATGGAGATCGATTTCGTCAGCCTGAGCTTTGTCCGCACGCCGGTCGAGGTCCGCCAGCTCAAGGAGCTTTTGCACGCACACGCGCGTGGCTCGCGCGCCAAAGTCGTCGCCAAGATCGAAAAACAGGAAGCGCTCGACCAGCTCGAAGAGATCGTCGCCGCCGCCGACGGCGTGATGGTCGCCCGCGGCGATCTGGGCGTCGAGATCGACGTCGCACGCATGCCGATGGTGCAAAAGCAGATTGTCGCCTTATGTCATCGCTATCAAAGGCCGGTGATTGTGGCCACGCAGATGCTCGACAGCATGCAGCACTCGCGCCGGCCGACGCGCGCCG
>JBBDYH010000068.1:27736-28804 GCA_040901795.1 Pirellulales bacterium | reverse complement strand
TCTGCAAGCCGGTCTACGAGACCAAGACTTGCAACTACACGGTGATGAAGCCGGTTTATGAGACGCGGACGCGCCAGGTCAATTACACGGTCTGCAAGCCGGTCTACGAGACCAAGAGCAAGCAGGTCTGCTATACGGTCTGCAAGCCGGTTCAGGAGACGAAGACTTGCAATTACACCGTCATGAAGCCGGTGTACGAGACCAAGACCTGCAACTACACCGTCTGCAAGCCGGTCTACGAGACACGGACCTGCAACTATACGGTCTGCAAACCGGTCTATGAGACTCGGACGCAACAGATCCCGTACACGGTGTGCAAGCCGGTGTACGAGACACGGACGCGCGAGATCTGCTACACCGTCTGCAAGCCGGTATACGAGACCAAGACCTGTCAATACACGGTCTGCAAGCCGGTGTACGAAACGCGCGAGCGTGAAATCTGCTACACCGTTTGCAAGCCGGTCCACTCTACGAAGACGATCCAGATCTGCTGCGGCCGCTGGGACACGCAAGTCACCGAGTGCCCCGGCCCGGTGATCACCAAGTGCGTCCAAGAGCCCGGTTGCTGGATGTGGGATCCTTGCACCTGCCGCTGCGTCTACTGCCCGGGTGAGACCCGGATGGTCCAAGTGCAGTGCCCGCCGCGACGGATCTGCAAGAAGGTCTGGATTCCCGAGATGCGGGAGAAGACCATCAACTGCGTGAACTACGTGCAGGAAGCGTGCGTCAAGAAGGTCCCGTACACCGTCTGCCGGATGGTGCCGGAAGTCTGCACGAAGACCTACCAGGTCTGCCGCATGATTCCCGAGACTCGCACCAAGACTTGCACCTACCAGGTTTGCAAGATGGTGGCCGAGACGCTGACCAAGACCTGCACCTACCAGGTCTGCAAGATGGTGCCGGAACAGCGGACCAAGACGTATACGGTCTGCAAGATGGTGCCCGAAGTGCGGACCAAGACCTACCAGGTCTGCAAGATGGTGCCCGAAGTGCGGACCAAGACGTATACGGTCTGCAAGATGGTGCCCGAGCAGCGGATGAAGGAAGTTCCCTACCAGGTCTGCCGGA
>JBBDYH010000068.1:26247-27636 GCA_040901795.1 Pirellulales bacterium | reverse complement strand
TGGTGCCCGAAACCCTCACCAAGACTTGCACCTACCAGGTCTGCAAGATGGTGCCCGAAGTGCGCACCAGCACTTACCAGGTTTGCCGCATGGTGCCCGAAACGCGGACCAAGTCCTACCAGGTCTGCCGCATGGTCACCGAGCAGCGGATGAAGGAAGTTCCCTACCAGGTCTGCCGGATGGTGCCCGAAACCCTCACCAAGACTTGCACCTACCAGGTCTGCAAGATGGTGCCGGAGACGCTCACCAAGACGTACCAGGTCTGCAAGATGGTGCCCGAAGTGCGGACCAAGACCTACCAGGTCTGCCGCATGGTGCCGGAACAACGGACTAAGACCTGCACGTACCAGGTGTGCAAGATGGTGCCCGAAACCCGGACCCGAACTTGCAACTACACGGTCTGCAAGATGGTTCCGGAAGTGCGGACCAGCACCTATCAGGTCTGCCGGATGGTGCCTGAAGTGCGGACCAAGACCTACCAGGTCTGCAAGATGGTTCCCGAAACCCGCACCAAGACTTGCAACTATACGGTCTGCAAGATGGTGCCGGAAGTTCAGACGAAGACCTGCCAGTACACCGTCTGCAAGATGGTGCCGGAGACTCGGACCCGCACTTGCACCTACCAGGTTTGCAAGATGGTGCCCGAGACCATGACCAAGACCTATCAGGTCTGCCGCATGGTGCCTGAAACGCAGACCAAGACCGTCAACTACCAGGTCTGCCGGATGGTGCCGGAGCAGCGGACCAAAACCTGCACCTATCAGGTCTGCCGGATGGTGCCGGAGCAGAAGGTCAAGACCTGCACCTATCAGGTCTGCCGCATGGTTCCCGAAGTGAAGACTCGGACCTGCACCTATCAGGTCTGCCGCATGGTGCCAGAGGTCAAGACCAAGACCTGCACGTACCAGGTGTGCCGGCTGGTGCCCGAAACCCGAACCAAGACTTGCACCTACAACGTCTGCAAGTTGGTTCACGAGACCAAGACCGTGACAGTGCCTTATCAGGTTTGCACGCTGGTCCCGGAGAAGTGCGTCAAGCAAGTACCCTACACGATCTGCAAGCCGGTGCACTACACGACGACCATCCAGGTCAAGCGTTGTGTGCCGCGGCAGGTCGCCTACACGGTCACGCGTTGCGTGCCCAGAGTTGTCTGCAAGCAGGTGCCGGTGCAGGTTTGCTGCCCGGTCCCCTGCTGCGAGCCGAGTGCAAGCTACGGCGGCTAAAGAGACCTCGCTGACGCCGCCGTCTCGGCCCGTCGGGACCGTGCGTCACGCTCGCGACCCTGAGCGAGCGGGTAAACGAGGAATCGACAGACCCGTCGCCTTCACCGGCACGACGTAGTGGAATGGCCTGACCCAACGAAGGGGCCCGACTCAGCCGAGTCGGGCC
>JBBDYH010000068.1:0-26237 GCA_040901795.1 Pirellulales bacterium | reverse complement strand
GGGGCCCCTTCTTCATTTGGAGGGGAGAAGGAGATACGCGGAGAGATGGGGAGATGTTGGAGTTCAAGCTTTAGCTTGATGCGTCCCAGTGCATGCGGCATGAAACCGCCGCGGTAGAGCGGGGGAATAGTTGAACGACTCACTGGAGCCGGCGTATCATGAAGTTACGGAACCGAGGACGACGGCCCAACAGAAGGGAGAGTATCTATGACACGCCTTGTGCTTGACGCCGCCACAGCCGGCAAGTTTGAACAGGTACATGAGCGCATCGAAGTCTGCGACGCGACTGGTCGCACCCTCGGCTATTTTCACCCGGCCAACGGCCAAGGTAATCTCACCGACGAAGATCGCCAGGGGCCGTACACGCGCGAACAATTGGAGCAATTCCGGAATGAGCCAGGCGGTAAGCCACTGTCAGAAATCCTCAAGCGGCTCAAGGAACTATGAAGTATACCGTCGTTTGGAAACCGGCGGCCGAACGACATCTGATGGAAATCTGGATGCGCGCCAGTGATCGCGACGCGGTCGCGCGAGCGGCTGATGATCTTGATGCGGCTCTAACGCACAACGCCGACCAGCAAGGAGAGTCGCGTGAGGAAGGTGTTCGCGTGACCTTTGCGGCGCCTTTGGGGATCAACTTCGAAGTGAGTGCTGCCGACTGACAAGTGCGCGTCCTCACAGTGTGGCGGACAGATCGCCGCTGAGGCGCCGCGTTGTGCAAGCCTTCGTCATTCGTCATTGGGACTTCGTTTGTCATTCCGATTTCGGCATACGTCATTCCCTGGCCTCACTAGATACGCCAGCGCCACGAAGTCATACATCGCGTGCGTGATCATCGGTACGGCAAGATTCTCGTATTGGATGAACAGCCAACCCAGGTACACGCTGACCAGCGCCGCCAACACGCCGTAGAGTGGAGTGATCAGATGGGCGAGACCGAACACGAGGCTCGTCATCGCAACCGCTGCAATTGCGCCGGTCCAATCGGCGAGTAGTTGCTGAAGAATGCCACGAAACAACAGCTCCTCGCCGATTCCCGCCAACGCTGAGATCAGGACGAACTGCCATAACTTTAACTCCGTGAACAGCGGCACGAGCAGCTCATCAACCGTCTGATTCAGCCTGCCAACCGCACCGCCGCGCAACTGCCGCAAGAACACCAGCGCCACCAGCGGCGGCAGCGACCAGAGTGCTCCCAGTGTGACCGCTTCGGCGCTCCAACGCGCCGCCTCCCACGCTGGCGGCGTCATCAGCCAGCCCAGCGTCAGACCCGCAAGCACCAGCCCTCCCTCAAACGCCACCGCCATCCGAAAAAACTGATCGGGCGTGGGAAGATGTCGCTTCATTCAGCGAATGGTACTAAACTGCCGTGGTGGTGTCCTACACATTTGCGCCGGCATAGGGGGAGAATCGCTCATGCCCCAAAAACTCGCGCCCGGTCTGTCCGGCCGCCATTTCATGCATCCGCTCGACCAGAGCAGCATGCAAGCGGTGCTGGAGCGTGTCACAGGCTCCTTGGTCCGCGGTCAGATTGAAAAGCTGATGAAGGAGGCCGAGGAGGAATTCTTTCTCTTGAATCTCGCCGACAATACGCGGCTCGACCACTCGCAAGGCGGCTCGCTGTACCGCCTCGTCGTTGAGGCGGCGGAAATCTTCTCAATGAATACGCCACACGTATTTTTAGACACCACGCCGTCGGTCCAGCCCCGCACCGTCGGCGGCGCCAAAGCCTGCTTGATCCTTCCTTCAACACTCGTCGGCGATCTTTCCGAGTCGCAGTTGCGCGTCGTTATCGCCCACGAGCTGGGGCATATCCTTTGTGGGCATAGCTTCTATCGACTGTTGGCCGAAAACTTCGAGCATGTCTCCAAGTTGGCGTCGGCCATACCGTTTCTGGGTCCCGTTTTGTCCCTGGGCCTCTCACATCTCCAGCCTTGCCGCCTGACACGCCCTACCGCGTGACTCGTGGCAGTTGAATCCGATCGCTCGGCGAGAGCCGCCGTCGTTGCGACCGCGCACAAAGCTTTCCCAAGCATCGTGCCAATCCCACCGGCCGTTCTCCAAGAATCCAAGCACCAGCAGCTTTTTGACCTCGTCGAGCTCGGCAAAGCTGAGCCCTTCGGTGTCGGCAACGGCGCGCTCGACGTTGATCGCCGTAGCGATATCCGCATGCCAATGTTCGGCGATAAACCGGCGGCGCAGCGCCGCCTCAGGCCGCGGAAAGTGCATCACCAGATCGATGCGCCCGGGCCGGCGAAATGCGGGATCGAGATCCTCCATGCGCGCGTTCGAGGTAAACAGATACACGACGCCGCAATGCACATCCAGTCCGTCGAGGCCGCAGAGCAATGTGGACTGCGGGCCGGAGTGGCCAACACCGCGACCTTCTCGGACGCCCAGGTCGACATCGTCAAAGAGTTTCACCCCCGGCCGGTCGAGCTGAAACAACGCATGAGCGTTCCCCTCGCCGCGCGCCGCTTCGAACTGCTCGGCGGTGACGACATCCCATGCCAGCCGAAAGCGGTTGCACTGATCGCGCAACCAGCGGCAAGCCATCGTCTTCCCGTTCCCCGGCTCGCCCAGCAGCAGCACGCCGCGCTTTTGCGGTACGCCGTAGCGCTTGAGCGATTCGCCGCCGTGTCGCAAAAAGCCGATCGTGTTGCTCCACAGACGCGCGAGTTCCTGCGCGCGCAAGAGCGGCGGCGCCTGACGCTGCCGTTGCCGCAGGAGTTGGCGAGCGAAGCGATAGAATCGCCGATAGTGCCGCCGTGGCACGGCCCAAAACTCATAGCATGATTCCGTAGCATCCCAGTTGCGTGGCGCCATGACGTGAGCCAGCCGAATTGTGTCGCCTTCGACGCGCAGCCGAAACAGATCGACACCCAGCTCCAGCCGATGGCCGCGCCGCTCATCGACAAAGCGAACCACCACCGGACCGCCATCCAAGCCCACCCGCGATTCACGCCGCAGGCGCGTCAGGAGCGGCTGCTCCACGTCTTCGTCGAGCACGAGCGCGCGGACCGGTTCCCCCAGCGCCTCGGCCGCGACGCGCAGGCAGTGCTGTTGATCATGCTGTAGTTGGCGCAAGTGCATCCCGGTCCAGACAACCACGACCGCGGAAGGTTCGCAGCCCCGCAGACCGTATTGGGCAGTGATTTCCTCTGTCTGAACTACAGACTAAAACGTCCCGGGCACTAGTACCCAGCAATCACCTGGCCGTCATTTTTTGCCCCGAGCAACTGATACGTCGCATGATCAATCTCCTCGGCGATAAACCGCACGCTGTCGTCGCCGAACAGGAACAGGGCCCCGCCCGAATGCGTCGACTTGAACCCCACTTCCGTGTTCCAGTTATTGGACCGGCGGCAAGGGTCGGGCGCGGCGTCGTTGCAAGTGTCGAAATTGATCGGAATCAGCGTCGTGCAATAGCCATTGCCGTTGTTCGACGCCACCCATCCATTGCGCGAGTGCTCCGAACACTGCGGGCGAACCTCTCCGAAAAAAATCGTCTTCGTCAACCCGTCTTTAATCCCCCGCAGTCGCTCCTGCGTGCCCACGCGCGTGAACGGCCCGGCAAAATCGCGCGGGTCATCGACCGGTGCCATGGCCAAGTTCGCCCAGGGGTAGTCGCAAATCGAATCCTCGTTCAACCACACCTCTGTGGGACCGCGCGACGCGGCGTAGTTGTGGGCCACCTTTCCATCGTAATGCGTCTGGCGATCATCGCTCGGGCAGATGAGCGTCGGGATCACGGTCGCATCGGCCCTCTGGTTCGTTCCCGGAAGAACCGTGTCATCCACGTTGGTCCGGCGGAAATCAAACACCTGATAGAGGCCGGTCTCCTCCAACATCGGAAGGATGTGCACGTAGATGGAACCGCCATGCCGTCCATCCGACTCCCAGACACCGCCGGGCGGCAGAATCTTCTTGGCCTGCTCATAATTCAAGACGGCCAGGCCGATCTGCTTCAGATTATTCAGGCACTGCGACTTGCGAGCGGTCTCGCGCGCGCTCTGTACCGCCGGCAGGAGCACAGCCACGAGAATTCCCAGGATCGCAATCACTACCAGCAGCTCAACCAGCGTGAAGGCGCGTCGGCGTGTTGCAATCATCGGTGGCTCCACATGCCAGATCCTCGGATTCGTTCATCAGCATAGAACGGCGGCCATGGCGTCTCAAGACGTCGGCAGAGTTACAATCCTCCTCGAGCCGGCGACGCAAAAGTGACGGTTACTCCTGTTCGGCGTATGCCTTACGCGTAAACACCGTTCGCAATGGCTTGCTCGACAGCGTCACCTTGAATTCCTTGTATTCACTCCGCAGCACGGAAGGCGCATTTGCCGCGAGGCTCTTTTCGAGCCACTTCTTGAATTCCTGGAACTCGCTTGCTTCGAGAAAGCCGATGGCAACGGCTTCGTTCGCGGTCCCAAAGTCCTGGACATCGCGTCGCGTCTGCACAGTACCCTCAATGATCCCGCCCAGCTCTCGAACCTGGAGATGAGTGTTCCGCAGGCTCACATACAGTTCGTCGGTCGTCTCGGCAGTCACTTTGGCGCCGAGCTTGACGAGGTTCTGTTTAATCGTCTCCCGGTGCTCAGGCGCAAACGCCGGCGGCGCAGTGCTCTCGGCGCCGCAGCCGATCAACAGACCGACCATGCTCAGATGCAACCAACGCATGGCGTTAACCTCTAGAGTCGCTGATTCTTGTCAGGCATCGGGCTAGTTCCCTCCACCTCCACTCAACTCGCGGCGAACTTGCCCAACCAGGTTGGCCACCGAGCCAGCGGAGATGCCAGTACACCTGTGCGGCCAGGAATGTCTGCTCGAAATTCGCCGGCGCCCCCCCAGGCCAACGGCTGTGGCAGTATGCCTCTTTCGACTGGAAAATGGCAGCCGGAGGCCAGCCCTCCGTTAATGCAGCAAGGTCAATCTCCCCAGCTGTGATCGAGGCGGATTCCCAATCAACGGGATATATCTTCCCGTCGCGGACCATTACGTTGGCGGGGTAATACTCGCCGTGCACAATACATGAATCAGCTTCGACGAGCCTGCGCAAGCAACTATCGAGTTTGGCTTCGGGTGGAAAGCCTGCTTCAACCACCCCCTCGGCCGCCAAATTGACGTGCTCCTTAGTGCGCACCGCCCACTCCCGGTAATAAGCGTCGTCCAATCGGCGCAGACAACCTCGTCGTCGGTCGACCATCGAAGCCGTCTCGGCATGAAAGGCGCCAATCCAATGTGCCGCCTCCTCAAGCAGTCTGGGCACTCGATTGAGGGTCATGGACTTCCTAAGATGCTCCATTACCAACCACGTCCAACCGGTTTGGGGATCTTGATACGATCCGTAGAACTCGACGGTGGCAATGCCGCTCGGCTGCAGAACGTGCCGATAGATATCAGCCTCATATTCCACGCCGCGCGAATGGCTTTGCGTCCTGCAATGGATCCCACCGGAGTATTTACACAGCACCTCTCGCCTTTCGCCGCTATCCAACACACAGTCAACAATCTCACTTGGGAACGTCGAAGAGTAGTGATTCGGCCGGCGATTCAACACATCGAGCGCCCGGCACTTCAACACTTCTCTCAGGCCGCGTGCGAGCGTGTCTCGATCGGGCCACATAGTCGCTGAATGGCACGCTGTTTTTGAATTATTGGAGGTCACAAGACAGTTTTATTCAGGCAGGTAGACCGGCTTCACTAACACTAATGGCCTGCAGAAAATCGACCGGCAACGATTCCAGCAGGCCAATCGCCCGCTCCCTACATTCTTTGGCTTTTGCCCGAGCGTTTGCTGACAGGCAGAATTCGTACGCACGCTCAAGGTCCGCGAACGTCATTTGGTCGGCGATCATGCGCGCGGGCCAACCAATCGTTTCGGCGTGACGGTGGACCTTATCGCCGCCGGCAATCGGGTCGATTACGACCGCCGGGACACCGTTCTTGATGGCGAAAACGGTCCCGTGTAGTCGCGTGGTGAGCACCATGTCCATACGCGCAATCAACGACTCTATCTCCGCAGGCGTTCGCAATCCGGTGCCGTTTTGGTCGAGTCGAGTATCAACTCGCACCACGGCCATCTCGCGCGACTCGATCAGTCGTTCGACCAGTTCCTTGACTTGCTTATGACGTGCCCGCTGTTTGTACTCGGTCTGTGGATGCACAAGTACGAGCCCCACGACCGGTATCAGCGGCTGCCTGGCTAAAAAGACAACATCCGGGCGCGACGAACTGGAACTGTCGCGCTCGAACAACACGTCGAACGGATGATGTTCTTGGGCTCTCCCCTCGAGCATCGAGAGATTCAAACCGATTTTCCTCGCATCCGGAAACCGCGCGAAAAGCTCGGTCAGCGGCGAATAGAATTGAAAAGGTCCGCACACGAATAACAGGTGCGAATACTGCCCCGAATCTACCTCACGCCAGTCCACGCCCCCTGTGAACGGCGCCGCAATGGCAATCTCGAACGCATAACCGGCGCTCGCAAGCCACTCACACGCCAGATCCCGCGCGAGAAGATCGCCGGCCGTGGCTCCCATCTGTTCGAAGCTGAACCAGCCGGTTATCAGCACTCTCATACTGTCCCCCGCAACGCAGGATGAACACGATGTGCGGATTCAAGAAGCTCGCTCAGCACACGGTCTGAGTCGAAAAAGGCCTCGGCGATTTCGCCGGCCGCGCGACTATGCTTGGGGTAATTTGCCATCACTTCCTCGACGGCCGCAGTGGCCTCGTCAAGCGTCTCAAATGCAAGTACGCCCTCGCCTGTCGGGACGGTATCGCCAAAGCCCGTATCCTGCACGATTACCGGCACACCCAGCGCCAAATAACATGCCGAGCGGCACGAAAACCACCCGCTCCGCGTAGCCACGTACGCGTTTTTGGCCACGCTCCACTCGGCAAACGAATGCGCCAGATAATCGCGATAATCGCCCGGACGGCCCGATACGCTGAAAGGGTCGCGCAACAGCCATCCCTGGTCCTCAAAAAGCTGCCGCGGTGCGGGCCCGCTCAATGCGATCTCCATTGGCAGCGGGCTACGCCGAGGAAATCCCATAAAGCGCTCTAATTCCACGCTCTTTCCATAAAACTTGACACCATTCACCTCGGGGCCTTTTTCCTTCGGCTCCCACGACGCGACCGTGGTCAAGACTCGACGTCGTTCAAACAGCGGAACCACTTGACTTGCGAATGAGTCTAGAACAACAGGTTGACGCGTGGGAATCCATTCCCTTCCGTGTGTTTCAATAGGGCAGCCTGGCGATCCCACGTTCAAGCCAAACGTGAAAACTACGTCGTACGGCGACAACAAATTGGGAACATCGCGAGCCCACGCCTGTGTGTAGAGCGGATCAGAATCGATTATCGCGCAGACCTGAGCGGAAAGGTACTCCTCGCGCGGCGAAACTGAAGCCGACACATTGAGAAACACGTCGGCAGTTCGGCAAAACTCCTGGACCTCCCGCCACGATCGTCCGAATGAATCACCTCGAACATCTCGCACCGACCAGCGGTCCTCGAGCGGCGGAGCAAAGTCGCTCACGAATGCCGCAAACCGCCGTGCGTTCTGATCGCCTGATTCGACGAACGTTTCGCCTACCGGGTCATAGAACCAACGCTCAGTATCTTCGAGATAGAGGACGTCGTGCCCCAATCGGGCCAGACCTAGCGGATACTGAATGTAGTCCCAGAACACGCCTCCCAACGGATACGTCACCGCCATCCCGGTGACTACAATTCTTAGCGACGAGGAACCCATGGCTCATACCTCTGCGGGGCGCCCCGCATCGCTAGGCGATCGCGCTCGCGAATGTCGATCTGTCGCCAAAGTCGATCGCAAACTCATACCACTACCTCGACACAGAGATTCATTCATTACTCTCCCGCAGCCAGCCTGACTTCCCTGCCAATTGGTCCACGACTTCATCCATGCGGCCCGCCAGCCATGCCCAGCGATACCACCCGATTGCAAACAGGACCGCGACGACGCCGAGCCACACGCCCGCCGCCAGGCCGCTGAAGCAAGCCAAAAACACCGTCGTCGCCGCCGCAAACAAGGCCGCCGCTTTCGTTAAGGCGGTTAACCGCATTTGGTAACGGACGCGCACCAGGCGGTTCCCGTGCCCGTGCTCCTCCTGAACGGTTCTTGCCCGCACCGCCGTCCACGGCCCGCGAAACACTTCCAGATCCGATTCCGACCAACCCGTATCAATCGTCGCGTTGCACCGGTGCGATTTGAGATAGCCGATCACCTCGTGCAACAACTCCGTTCGGCCACTGCACCCTGCCGGCGACCAGTACGCCGCTTGCTGGAGTGGCCGAAAACGGCGCCCCTTGTTCAGCCGCCCCAGTGACGGCCGCGATTCCGCCGCATGCCCCAAGTATCGCGTTTTGTAACGCGCCAGCGAGCGCACCAGCGGCTGCAGATAGCACATCACCGCCATCAGAGCGCGCGAGCGCCAGCCATCGTGCTGGGGCGCCAGCCGCGCTTGGGCTGCCTGCGCCACGGCCACCAGACCCGACAATCCGAACATGATCCCGCAGGCCAGCCAGATCGGCCACCAAAAAAAGCCAAACGGCAAGAGCGCCGCCACCGCGGCCTGCCACTCGAGCGTCCCCGGGACCATCGCCCAGTACGCGGGCCCCGGCTTGTAAATGCACTGGAAAAAACCGCAGCCAAACGTCCCGCGATAAACAATCGACTTATCCAACACCAACCCCCGCAGCGACGCCCCGTAGAGCACGCCGTCCCATTTGCCGTGTCCGCGCCCATTAAACTTGTCCGGGTGCTTGAAGCGCAACAGCGCTTCCGCTTCGCCGTAGCCCGCCTGTTGCCGCAGATACTGCCGCGGGTTCTGCCGCCGGTGATGCCAGACAAATGCCGCGGGTGCAAACGTGATCCAGTGGCCCCCCTGCTGCAGGCGCCAGCAGACGTCGACATCGTCGCCAGCCTTGCGAAACTGCGGGTCAAATCCGTTGATCGCCTCCAGGGTCTCGCGGCGAAACGCCATATTGCAGCCCGGAATGTGTTCGGCGACCTGGTCGCTTTCCAGTACATGCGTCGGTTGCCCTGGGCAAGCGGCGACGCAAGCGGCGGTTGCCCCATCCTCGGGCGCAAAGTTCGGGCCCCCGACTCCCGTTGCGCCTCCGGCTAAGAGCTGCCCGACAAGATGATTCAGCCAATCCTGATCGACGTAACAGTCGGAGTCGGTGTAAGCGATGATCTCGCCAGTCGCCACTCGCAGCCCGACATTGCGCGCCTCGCTCAGGCCGCGATTGGTTTGGCGGATCGTCCGCACGGCGGGAAACTTGGCGGCAATCTCAGGCGTATTGTCGGTCGAGCCATCGTCGACGAGGATCACTTCGAAGTCCGGATAGTCGAGTGCTCCAAGCGACCGCAAACACTCCTCCAGCGTCGCGCCGCCGTTGTAGGAGCAGACGACCACTGAAACTCGCGGAGTCCGCGGCAGCAACTCGGCCGCGGAGCGTCCCGCCGTCTCGCTGAGCGCAAAGTACGACGCCTTCGGCAGCCGATCGGCGGACGTAACGCCAAAGGCCCACTCCCGCACTTCATGCTGGCCGGTGTACCACTCGTCGGTCCAAGAGAAAACAAAGCTGCCCGCTAGGCCAAGCAACCGCGTTTCTTCCAGATGGCCCGACAAAAACTCCGCTTGCCCCAACTCCCCATTGCGGATCGTGTCCATGCCGATCTCGCCCAACACCAGCGGCTTGTCGCCCACCAGGTTCTGCAGCCGGAAGCAATACCGGCGAAATGTCTCGCGGTCGTGCAAGTAGACGTTGAACGTCACGAAGTCCAGGAACGACAGGTCGAGGTATTCTGTTGGCGGGTAGTTGCCGAACGTGACCAGCCCAGCAGGATCGGCCTGTTTGCTCGTGTCCATCAGTTCTCGGAGAAAACGCTCGATGCGGCTCGCCCCATGCCAGCGCACGACGTCGGGGGGGATCTCGTTGCCGATGCTATAGGCCAGCATATTGCCGAATCGGTGGCCCGCACGGGCGGCGTTCCGTACCGCTTCACGTGCTTCGCGGCGGGCCGTGCGGCTGTCTAGAAAGCACAAGTGCTTCGACCACGGGATGTCGACCAGGAAATTCAAGTCTTCGCCGGCCGCATCCAACAGCCACTCGGGCGGCACATGGTAGGTGCGAATAGCGTTAGCGCCCAGCGCCGACATTTTCGCGAAGTCTTGCCGCGCCTGTTTGGCCTCAGGGAACAGATCGCCGTTCGCTTGCGGACGGAACGGCCCATAGGTAAAGCCGAACAACCGGAGCCTTTCGCCGCGCTGCCGGAAGAACTTCCCCTCTACGATAGCGCGCCGCTGAACGCTTGAGGCCGGCGATGGCGACACCTGTATCGCCTCCGGCGCCGCCTGAGCGGCTTCAATCCGTTTGGTAGAAGGGGATCGAGCAAGCCGTTGCATCGTCAGCTAAGAAATCAAAAGGTGCGCGGCCCGCCTGGCCTACATTCTGCAAGGGTGCACGCCCGTCCGTGCCAGCCTTCGTGGCAATAGATTACGTCAGCCCTGCAAATAATCAGGCCCGCTAGTCTATCCGGTGCCAGGCATGAGCGGAAGCCTCCAGGCCAATTCCGCTAGAAAAGCCAAAGGATTCCTTGCAGGGGGTGGAATGCAAATCTCATCCTCTGTAGGTGGTTTTCCGCCTGCACCTTGCGGTAGCATTTACGTTGACCGATCTGGTCTGCGCACAACATAAATGTGTTCAGAGTCCTCTTCTTGGCGCGCACCCACACCCCGGGCATGGCCGCCGGACGATCTGCCTCCCGACCAGCGCCTTTGAACCTTGAACGTGAAGCCTTGAACCTGGAACTACACCACTTTCTCCGGCACCACAAACGGCGCCCGGTAGTTTCGCGTCAACAGCGAGTTCGCTTCGCTGTCGTCGACGAACTTTTCCGCCGGCGGATCGAACTTTAACATCCGGCCGACGCGGTAGGTCAACTGGTCCAGCTTCAGCCCGTTGTCCTTGAGGTGCTCGTTCATCCGCTCGATCGACTCGACGGCGGCTTTGTTATCGCCGAACGTCTTGGCTTGCGAATCGTAGGGGACATCCTGGCCCAGCCGGTACGAGACGTTGGCCAGATGGCACAGCGCCGCCGAATAATGTCCTTCGAGAATGTCGGCGTTGAGGTCCTCGGTCTTGCGGCTGCGGACTGCCGCGATGAAGTTGCCGAAGTGATCGCCGCCCGGGCCGCGCTTCAGCTCTGGTTTGAATTCGAGGCTGGTCGATTCTTTCGAACCGTTGGGATAGAACTTGTTCCCGGCCAGAACGCCTTCTTCATAGTGGTACACATTGCCGACGCCTTGACCGTAGTATTCGTCGCTCTCCATGGCGCGGACTTCGAAAATGAGCTGCGTATCGCCGTAGTCGAAAACGGAGACTTGTGTGTTGGCGGTTTCACCGTGGTCCTTGGGTCCGAAGCGGCCGCCCAGGCTGATCACACTCGTGGGAAGCGTGGCCCCCGGGATTCCCCACCTCGCCTTGTCGATCTCGTGCACGCCCTGGTTGCCGATGTCGCCGTTGCCGAAGTCCCAGAACCAATGCCACGTGTAGTGCACCAGCCCCTTGTGATACGGCCGATCGCTTGCCGGACCCAGCCAGAGGTTGAAGTCCAATTTGTCGGGCGTTGCCACTTTGTCGACCGAGGGGACCAGGCCGTTGCCCCGGTCGCGCCGCTTGTAGCACAACCCGCGCGAGACGAGCAACTTGCCGACCTTGCCGCTTTCGGCCAGCGCCGCGGCGTACGAGCCGGTCGAGCCGCTGCGGCCCTGCGTGCCGTGCTGCACGATGCGGTTGTGCTTCCGCGCCATGTCTACCGCGATCCGCCCTTCGTGGATGTTGTGGCTAGCCGGCTTTTCGACGTACACATCCTTGTCCGCCTCGCAGGCGAAGATCGTCAGCGGTGCATGCCAGTGATTGGGCGCCGCGATCGTGAGCACATCGACATTCTTGTCGTCCAACGCACGGCGGAAGTCCTGAACGCAAGTCGGCTTGTTCCCGCCTCGCTTGTTGACGTCGCGCGTGCGCGATTCGAACAGCCGGCTGTCCGGATCCACCAGATACGTGACTTGCGTGCCATTTTTGTCGCCGGCATACGCTTCGATATGTGAGCCGCCGCGGCCGTTGATGCCGGCCACCGCCACGCGGACGACCTCGTTCGCTCCCAGCACCCGGCCGCTGGCCTTCGTGCCGGCGATGGTAAATGTCGAAAAGACCGCACTGGCGGCGACGCTGGTCTTGAGAAAGTCACGACGTGAGGGGCGTGTGTGACGCGACATGGCAAGGCTCCAAGGCGGGGATGGTTGCGGGGGCGATGGTCTCAGGTCTGAGAACGACGTCCCCTAATATGGCTGATTCAAGGAGAAATGTCACCTGTTTTTAACAGCTCGAAATGACAAGGGGGTTGGCGCGCCGGTTGCACTCACCGAGCAAAGTATCGAGCTTCTGAAAGGAGTAACTTGCATGACCATCCGATATTGCCCGGCGCTGCTGCTAGCGGTGAGTTTTGTTATGGGCTGTGGCGACAAAGGGAGCACGACAACGGACCGAAAGTCACCGCCGCCGAGCCCCGCTGACGAGGCGGCCGCACGGGCGCGGGAGGAGCGCCGCGAGGCAGTCGACGCAACCGCCGAGCAGGCCCGCTTGGAGAAGGAAGAGCTCGAGCAGGAGCTAGAAGAGGGATTAAATCAGCTCGACAAGAGAATGGCCGATCTGTCCGCGCGGATTGAAGAGGCCGAAGGCGACGTGAAGGCGCGGCTTCAGAAAGAATGGGCGGAACTCGAACCCCAGCGCCAACGAGCGCGCGAGCGGTTGGACGAACTGAAAGAGTCGAGCGCCGAGGCCTGGGGAGACGTCAAGGCCGGAGCGCAATCCGCCTTTAGCGAGCTCCGCAAAAGCGTGAACCGGGCCAGCGAGCGGTTTGAGCAGGAAGACCGAGAATGACTCTCACCTGGTCATGCCTGTGCTCCGACAAGAACGAGGCGCTCTACGCTGCTACCCGCTCGCCGCCTTCAACTCCGCCAGATGCTGCGCCGTGCCGACGAGCCGGTCCCAGTTCGCGACGATGTATTCCGGTGGCCCGCCAATCTTCGCCACGACTTGGGCGACTTCTTCGGTCGGCACCATCTCGATCGCATCCCAGGGGCAAACTACCAACTCATAAGGGTTCGACTTCTTGCCCGGAATATGAACACAGACTTCGCAGCCCACGCAGCGCTCCAGGTCGATCTCGCACCAGCTTTGCAGATTGTGAAAATGGTCGTACTGCTGGATCTTCACGATGCAATCGACCGGACAAACCTCCAAACAGGCCTCGCAACCGGTGCAGTTGTCGGCATTGATGACGGCAAGTTCCTTCGGCAGCTTCTTACGGGGGCCCTGTTTGGCCATGATGTTTCCTCAGCGCGGTCTACTGAAAATCCGTGCAAGCACACGGTCGGCTCGATGGTGGTAAGAATGAATTATAGGAGACAAATCGCCCGCCGTCCAAGGCAGTAGGAGCAGCAAGACGGGGAGACAAGGAGAAAAGGAGACTGGGAGATGAAGTAGAACACCGGTTGGTGGTCGGGTGTCCTTGGCTCCAAGTCTCCCCGTCTCCTTGTCTCGTCGCGGAAAACGCGCGGCCTCGACTGAAATCTCAGAATCGCGGAAGCCCCCGCCGCCCTGGCTTGTCCCGCACGGCGACGCTCGCCATTGCGAGATAATCCTCCAGCATCGTTTCGGCATCGTCGGCCGCCGCCATCAGACGCGCCACCCACGCGGAGTGCAGTACACCGGCGCCGTCGAACAGCTCCGGCTGGAAGCAACCCAGCACGCCGGCCGCAATTTGTCGGTTGAGATCGCCGTTGGGGGCAGGCAGGGTCGCCGGCCGTACGAACGCCGCTCGCAGCGATGTGCGTACCAGCGAGCGCCGCGTTTCGGCGTACGCGCCCCGCGTCCTGCGTGGCACGTCGGCGGCGAAGTCCAGCATCCGTTCTGTCTCGTGAGCGAGTCCCGAAAGGTCGAGCCCGTGCGCCATTTCAGCCAATAGAAGGTCGGTCCATCGCTCGCATAGACGGCGCAGCCGGTTGAGCTCGACCAGGTCCGCCAGCGGCAGCTCGCGCGCGGTGCTCAAGAGCGACAGCGTCCGGCAGCGGACCTCCAGATGCCCTGCCAGCACACTTTGTGCAACCGGCTGGGCGTGATCGGTGCCGTGCTGCACATCAAAGGCTGCCAAGACGCCGGTCCAGATGCGCGTCAGGATCTCGCCGGTAAAGATTTCCTCGAACACTCCCCACGCAAAGCGGTGTAACCCACCGGTCGCGCCGACCAGCCGTGCACGAGAATCCTTCAGGTCCAACAACGCCAGTTGCCAGCGATCCTGCCGGCACTTGCTCGCCGTCCAGTACCGCTCCAGCTCGCATTGGGGCAGCATTTTGGTCAGCCGGAGGAAGGACGGCGTGTGTGTAGCGACGAGCGCTGCCAGGTCTACGAGATCGGCGGAATGCATGCGAATGGTAATAGTTCGAGTGTCTTGCCTGTAAGCCGGTCTGCACCGAGCGGGTGAGGCGCTGTGCTCGCCTCGACCCGCCGGTGAAGACCGTCAAGAGCCGGCTGCCGTCAGGATACGATGGGGAGGTTGTTAAGACCTGACTGCAAATCACCGGCTTTGCAACGGCGAGCGGGTTGGGAGGAGACTGCGAAGCAGGGGAGGAGGACTGCTCGCAAAGGCTCGTCCGTCGCTGTGCCAAGCAAAAGCAGGTCCGATGCCAAAGGACGGCCGCAGCCAAAAGTCACACGGAAATGCGCGGCGCAACGCCTGAGCAGCGAACAGCTTGCCATAGCGCGCAAAGAAAAGGCCGGCGCTTGGCCAGCCGAGGATCAGTCAGGTGGAGTGTTGCCACGCGTCAACACGCGGCCGCATCACGATGCCAAATCGCAACGCGAGCCAAGGTCAAACCGCCACCCCGACGGCCTCAGAAGACCGTCGTACTCGCTTATTCAGATACACGCGGACCCCGATCACTCGGTGTCAGCACATTGTCATGCTTGCTGGTGCCGGCGTCGACTTCCCCATCGTCGTTCGCAAACAGATTATCGCGCGTTCCCCAACAGCACGTGGGGATGTAAACAATGCGGCCATCGGCCGTCAGCACGTTGCGTCCGCAGCCGCCATGATGTCCGATCGGTTTGCCGTTTTCTCCGGGCAGGTCCGCCATCAGCGGAAAGTTCGCCCCGGGACGCATCACGAGTGTGCGATAGCGACCGTTTTCGCGGTAGCCGATGGCGAAGGCATAACTGCCGCCCATCCGCCGTATTAAGCGATTTAACTCGAGGCCGCTGGCCTTTCGTAGCTCCTCAATCGAGGGAACCCGATACGCCTCGCCCGCCACCTCGGAGGCCAGCTCCGAGCCAGGACAGAGGACGGACTCTTCTTGTTCTAGGTAGCCTGCTTGCCGCAACAGCGGCGCATAGATCCCAGCCTTGCCATCAAAGCCGGCGCTCACGGTGGCGATCGGCAGCTTGCCGTTGTGCAGGTCGGCGTACTTCGCAATCCCGCTGTACGTTGACTTCATTCGATCTTGGCACGCCAGCCGCTGTGTATTGGCGCGGCTCTGAATGATCGCCGGAACGACGACGGAAAGCGCCGCCACCAGGATTCCCGCGGCCACCGATATATCGACCATTCGCCAGCGCCGAGTCGGCGCGGGCTGATCGCTCCAGTTGGATTGCGGACGAGTGACAGCGGGCTCGTTAGCAGCCGGCCCCTCCGCTTGAAGCGCGAGGCGCAGAAAGACGAACTCGATCGTCCGCCGCGCCAAACCGATCGGCGGATCGAACCGATCGCCATCGGCTTCCAGCGGCGTCAATCCGCGCCGCAGCAGCTCCATCTCACTACGCAATCGATCATCGCTGGCAAGCTCGTTTTCGACTTTTGCCCGTTCATTGGTTTCCAGGGCGCCCAGCAGATACCCCAACAGCTCGTTTCGCATCAAACTACTCATGTTCGGTCGGATGGTTTTCGTGCCATGCTTCGTTCAACTTGAGGATGGCGGCGTGCAAACGGCTCTTAACGGTTCCGACCGGAATCCCGAGCACATCAGCGGCCTCGCGGTACTTCATGCCTTGGTAGTACACCAGTACGAGCGCGCTGCGCAATTGCTCCGGAAGGTTCTCGACGGCCTGCCGAATCCACGCCTGCCGCTCTTCTCGCTCCAAGTTCGACGCCGCACCCGGCTCTTTGCCCACCAGCAACTGCAAAAGCGAGCCGATATCTCCTTCGGTATCGCTCTGATTGCGGCGGTCCAGGCTGACCATGCGGTGTCGTTTATTTCTACGTTGCGCATCGATCGCCTGGTTCGTTGCAATTGTGTACAACCACGGCCGAAATTTTCGCTCAGGGTCGAATTGTTCCATCTTCAGATGCACCTGCAGGAACGTCGCCTGGAAGGCGTCTTCCGCCAAGGTCGCATCACCCAAGTATCGGCGCAAGTAGCTATACAGCTCGCGTTCGTACCGCTGCACCAAGGACTCAAAAGCCGTACGGTCCCCTTCCGACTTGTAAAGAGCCAGCAGCTCCTCGTCGGTGAGGTGACTTAAGTCGCGCGGGGCAACTCTTTTGGTGCGGGGATTTTCGATTGCTGCTCTCATCTGTTACGGACCATCCTGGGAACGGTTCAGCGTGTTGCAGGGCCATCTTTCTCCCTCTCCGTCTGGAGAGGGCGGGACGAGGGCGCTTTGAGCACCGCCAAACGCTCCGTAAACTGCGGACATTTTAAGGGTTAGACGCGACGGCGACCAGTTTTGGCCGACTACAAAAAAGCAAGTGACATGCCCGGGCCGGTCGATACCGCGCCGGAGTTCAATTAACCACCGCCCATACGGTGATAACCTCTTTGCTTTTGGCGACTTGCGAACAGCCGAATATTCGCGCTTTCGACGACGACGAAGCCGTCGAATCTTGCAACATCTGCAAAGATGGCGGATTCCCTACAAAACCGTGGCGCCCTCAGGTTTTCGCTCAAGGACGCGGATTGTTGGAGTTCAGGCTACAGCCTATCTTGCGCCCAAGAAGCGTCGGACGCATACATTTGACGCCAACCCGCGCCAGGATTACGATAGTGCAACTGCCGAAATCGCCGGCACTTACGACATGTTTGCGGGCGTAGCTCAGTTGGTAGAGCGCTAGCTTCCCAAGCTGGATGTCGAGGGTTCGAGTCCCTTCGCCCGCTTAACCCCTTATGCCATAAGGGGTTTTTTCTTGCGCAGATGCCCGTTCATCAGTCGAGCATTTTGACGAGCCACTTAGACTTATAGCGAGAAATTGGCCAAGTAAGTTCCCAACCAGCGAATCGTAGCTGCTCTTTGCTGGAATAAACTCGTGCTGGCACGCCTCTTGCTAACAGTGGGCATAGTCTGGTGCCGTTGCGCCGACTGTTTCGCGTCATTTTTTGAAGAGGATTTGAGATGAAGAAGTTTGTTGCAATGTTACTGGCCTTGGCGCTCGTCACGCCGCTCTCGCTCGGCTGTGACAAAAAGACGGAGAAGAAAACTCAGACGACCGTTACTCAGGATAGGGACAAGGACGGAGACACCCAGACTACGACAACGACTGATACCAAGAAGATCGAAGTTGAGGGCGATAAGGACGACGCGAATCCGGACAAGGGCTAGGCTTCCGAGCAATTGATTTGCTGGCAAGTCAATGAACGCTAGTTAAGGGCGTCCCTACTGGGACGCCCTTTTCTGTTACGTGTGTAGCCCAACAAAAAACCCGCTCGGAACCGAGCGGGCGAATCACTTGCTGACCGAGTGAGTGGTC
The DNA here is from genome assembly GCA_040901795.1 of Pirellulales bacterium. Taxonomy (GTDB): domain Bacteria; phylum Planctomycetota; class Planctomycetia; order Pirellulales; family JALHPA01; genus JBBDYH01. Next base: position 8,401 of record JBBDYH010000068.1, on the reverse strand, counting down.
AGCGCCGGATAATCTAGCGGCTGCGCTTTCCGTCGCAAGCGACCTGCGGCGATGCAAAAGCATGCCCAGCATCGTGACCACGACGGCCGCTCCGCCGAGCACCCCCGTTGACGGCTCAGGAATGGTTGCGACCCAGACGCCAGACAGTGAACGATCCGGCGGAGTCGCCGAGCCAGCGATCGTCGTCCCGTCGCCGGAAATCGCCGACACGCCTCTAATTGTCCAACCGGTTAAATCGAGTCCCAGGCCCGTGAGAAATGGTTGTAAGTCCATAACGCCAGCGCCCTCGAACCAAATCCCCGGCTGGCGGCTGCTTAAGCTGAAGCCGATTATCACGCGGCCATCGTCAGATAGGCCATGCGGAATAAAGCCGGGCAACTCAACCATGCCGGTTTCCTCGGTCCAGCGAAAACCGCGGCGCTTAATGTCGGGAGGGTCATGTGGGTCGGGCGGCATATTTACCATTTCGCTGGTGCCAACAATCAACCGCCCGTCCGGCGTCATGTCCGATACGCGAGACAGCGTGTCTCCAGGCAGGCGGCCCAACGTGACCACTCGGTCGTTAATCGCCGTCCAGCGGAACGCATCGACCCTCGCGAAGTCCCCCATCCATCCCGCCACAATGGAACCATCCCAAGAAGCTGCGATCACCCGGCCATAACGCGCCCCGCCTACTCTCATCACGCGACCGTCGGCTGTCCACAATACCGCGGCGCCGTCACTGGTGCCGACAACGGTCCCGCCATCGGCCGACACGCCCCAACCGTAAGAGCGGCTCGACGCGTCCAAACCTTGTAGGCGCACGATTCCGTCAGTGGCCGTCCACCGAAAAGCCCAGGGCCGCGAGCTGATAACACATCCGTTCGCCATTAAAGTGTTCAATCCAGCTTTTGCGGAGGGTGGCGAAATACATCTTACGCGCTTTTTTCAAGAAGCTAGTATTCTCTTTCAGTTGAACCATCCGAACATTATTCGAATTCACGGGGTTGGCCTCGCGGGACGGCGGCCCTACATGGTCATGGACTACTTCAAGGGCATGAATTTGATGAAGGCAATGGCCAGGTAGGTGCCTTCAAGCCGCCCGACGCGGTTGCTTTAATTCATGCAATTGCACAGGCATTTCAACATGCCCACGAAGTCGGAGTTGTGCATAGGGACCTTAAGCCATCGAACAACTTGGTCGCGTACCCCAAGCAGTGTCGTGTTATCGACTTCGGCTTGGGGCAATATATCGAGCAGAAACTTGAATCTTCTCGCTTAACCAAGACTGGTCAAGGTGTCGCCGGGGACCACTTCACCCCTCCGGAAATGCTCAGCGATCCTAAGCTTATCGATCCGCGCTGCGACGTGTACTCGATTGGAGCTGTGTGGTATTACGTCGTCACCAATACGATTGCCGCAGGCGCCGATGTTGGGTCGCGCCTTCATGCGGTCGCAGACTTGTCGAAGGCTCACATCAACATAATTCTGAAGTGCCTAGGTGGCATCGACGAGCGTTTTCAGGCCTGTGCCGAATTGTTGGCGGCGATTGCGCAACCGGAGCACTTGGCCAAGACGTTTCAGCCGCAAGAGCTAACATGTCGTTATCTCGGAGGCGATCCACGGTTTCCGGTGCAATGGCGCGGTGTTGCGAAACTTGATCCGCAAGAAGGGATTCATTTCGAAGTAACGGAGTCATTTTCTTACAACGAATATGATACCGCCGAACCGGACATTCATTTCGCATGGCGAAAAGAGGATGTTAAAGCTGCTTACCACGACGTGGGAGCAGTATCGACAGTGGAAGTCCGCGATCCCGAGGACATTATGCCAAAGGGGTTCGTTCTAAAGTTTGAGTGCGACAGCGAATACCATGCAAAGCTATTCGTTGCGCGATGCCAAGATTTTTTTGACGCCATTCCATTTTAAGGCATCCCAGTTTTGCCGCCGCGCCCGCCCGAGCCGCGACTTTGGCGACGGTAGCGCGACGTGGACGACACGTCACTTTTAGTCACGTTCACTCGCACAGGCGATGCCAACCTCGATGGCGTCGTGAACGACGACGTGACGATCATCGGCGCGACCTACTCTCCCGGAGCTTCGCAGCCGTCGTGGGCACTCGGCGATTTCGACTACAACGGTTTCGTCGATGATGACGACGTGACCCTATTGGGCGTGTTTTACGATCCCTCGGCGCCGCCGCTGGGGACCACGGCCCCCGTCGCTGCCAGCAGCGTGGCGGCCGTGCCGGAGCCGGCGACCGTGGTATTGTTCGGCGCGGTGAGCGCAGTGCTGGCCGCAATTGCCACCGTGCGGCGAGGAAAGAAACGCTAAGACAAGAGAATTCAGCGGCAGGACGGATTGCTAATCCGTCCACTCAGGGCGGAGTAGCAATCCACCCTATCACATCTTGAACGCCGCGCGCTGCCGGCAAGATCCAAATCGTGAGGCCGGTCGTTTGCACCAAGTCGCGTTGCATGGTGCCCACGCGGCGGCGCCTTGGACACCGTTTCCAACCAGGAGTCAGGTGAGCTTGTCAACTCGGTCCGTACACCCGGACGGCCTGGGCCGCGGACATAATCCTCGCGCTGATTTGCCCGCAAGCTGCGATCTCTCCTGAGTCGCATCCGTCTCGCCGAAGCCCCGGCACTCGACCGCTGACATCGCCGGCTGCCAGCGGCGCCGCGCTGCCGAGCTTCCATCCCGTCCTGCCAAGGGGGCATGGCAAAGAATCGTCTCACCCCGCCGAATACAAGTCGGAACGTCCGCGCGCACGGCGAGACTGGGCATAGCACCCCGCATGGCGTTGAATGATCGACTACAATCGTGAGGGTCTGGCGCGTCCGTGCTCGCGCAGATCCGCAAAAAGGTAGGTGGTATCCGCTTCGTTATTCGAGCTTCGTCATTGATTCGTCATTCGGATTTCGCCATTCGTCATTTCGCGCACCCTATGTACCGTGCCTGGGTCAGCCGTGTCGCTCGCTTGGGCCAGGCGTTGCGCGAACTGGAAAAGACCGCACAGCAGATGAAACTGCCCTCGGCGGAGTCGTTCGCCTGGCATGGCAATCTGTTTCAAAAGCTGCTGCCGCAGCTCGAAGAGGAGCCGTTCCTGATTGTCGCCGTAACGGGCGGAACGAACACTGGCAAGAGCGTGATCTTCAACCACCTCGCCGGCAGCCGCCTCAGTCGCACACACCCAAACGCCACGCAGACCAAGCATCCTGTGTGCAGCGTGCCGCGTGGCTTTCCCGAGCGCCACAACTTGGCGCACGTCTTTCCCGACTTCGAGGTTCGCGAGTGGACCAGCGAAGACGACGCGCTAGCCGAAGGTCCCGACAACCGCCTCTTCGTTCGCACCGATCCGGCGGGCACGCAACCGGCGCGGCTCTTGTTGTTCGACACGCCGGACGTGGACGGAACGCTGCGCGACAACTGGCGGCGTGCGGAGCTGGTGCGGCACGCGGCCGATGTGCTGGTGTGCATCCTCACGCAGCAGAAGTACAACGATGCCGCGGTCCGCGAGTTCTTTGCCGCGGCCGCGGCGGTCGATAAGACGGTGCTGGTGATCTTTAACATGGTGGATTGGCCGCGGCAGCGCGAGCTGATCGGCGGCTGGCTCTCGACGTTTTGCCAACAGACCGGCATCGATCCGGTCCACGTCTATGCCGCGCCCTGGGACCCGGACGCGGCGGAGGCGAACCGGCTTCCGATGCGTCCGCTGTCGAGCGCTGCTACCAACCCTCGCGACGACCTTGCCGAGCTACATTTTGATGAGATCAAGATTCGCTCGTTCCGCGGCAGTCTGCGCGGCCTGCTTGATCAACAGCACGGCGTGCCGGCGTACCTGGCCCTGCTCGAGCGGCGGGCCGGCGAATACCGCGAGGCGCGCGATGTGTTGTTCGGCCGGCTACGGCTGGAGATCAAAGACCTTCCGCAATTGCCGAAGCGCCTGGTGTGGGATGAAATCTGGCATTGGCTGGAACGCCGCCGCACGCGCTTCGACCGCGCGGTGAACGGCGTGTACACGGCGGTTGGCTCGGTCTTCGGGCGCTGGTTCGGCAAGGATCTGCAGGCGGAGCTCGCGCGCTTTCAAGACGAGGAGTGGGACAAGCTGCGGCTGGCAATGGCGACGTTTCTGGACCTGGTCGATACCCTGCGCCGCGGCGGCAACGAGATTCTCCGCGATGTGCTCGACCGGACGCCCGCGGCGCTCGATCGGCGCGGCCTGTTCGACGAGCTGCAACAGCGGCACGCCGCGATGCCGCTGTTGACTGACGGGTATCGCGCGTTTGTCCGCGCCCAGCTCGACCAGTTTGAGCAGGAAAACCCAAACCTGGTCAAGTTCATCACGCGCTCGTTGGTGACGACGGCGGTGGTGCGGCCGTTGGTTACGGTGGGCTTGTTCTGGGGTGGGGCTCATGCCGTCGATTTAGCCGCGGGGCACGTGGTCAATATGGTAGGCGACATCGTCGTCGGCGCCGCGACGGCTGTCACCGGCGAAGGGCTGCTCGCACGGTTCACGTATCCCTTGCAGCAGTTGTTGAGTAAGTTGTTTTCCAGGTTTTACGTCGAGCGGGCCGACATCCTCGCGGCCTCATTGCATGAGCTGGTGTTGGGTCCGGCGATTGACGAAGTCAAACGCCTGGCAGAGTCGCCGCAGAGCGATGCGTTTCTCGCCGCGCGGGAAGCGCTCGAGGAGCTGCGTCCGTTTGGAGTGCTGTGACTTGTCACAGCTTTGGATTTCAATACCGCCCGATAGGCGAGTGGCCTTTTGGCATGTGTACGATGGTTTGAAAAAGAAAGCGACGACGAGTCGTCGCACTCCAAATGCCCGCCTTCGATCCCACCTACTGGCACGAACAACAACGCCTGGCCGATTTCGATCGGTTAATCGGCGGTGTGCAGGTGTGGGTTGAGGAGCTACCGCCTTGGGAACCGTTTGATCGGGCCAAGGCCTTGTGGCCCCGGGTCGCGCCCCGCCTCCAGGAACTGCAGGTCAACCTGGAGCGCGTCCTGGTTGTCGGTGTTGTCGGCGGCACCGGCACGGGCAAAAGCACGCTCATCAACGCGCTCGTTGGTCGTCAGGTTTGCGCAGCCGGCGACGTCCAGCGGCCCACCACAACGCGGCCGGTGATCGTCCATCACCCCAGCGTCGATCCGTCGTTTTTGCCGCTAAGCGAGGAGAAACCGGAGGTGGTGGCGGCCTCGTTGCCGCTGCTTGAGAACATCATTCTCCTCGATTGCCCCGATCCAGATACACAAGCCGGCGATGAACACGCGTCCCGTGAAAACCGCAACCGCGAGATTCTCCGCCGCGTGCTTCCTCATTGCGACGTGCTCATCCACGTCGGCACTGCGCAGAAATACAAGACACAGTCGGTGACGCGCGAGCTGCGAGAACATGCGGCGGGGCGGCAGATCGTCTTTGTGCAAACACATGCCGTCACGGATGCCGACATCCGTCCCGACTGGCGGCGGCACTTGGAATCCATCGGCTTTGATGTGCCCGCGTTGTATCGGATCGACAGCGAGCAATCGCTGCGGCGGCGCGAGCGCGGCGAACCGCCGCCAGCAGAGTTCAGCGAGCTGCTCGACTTTCTCAACCGCGAGCTCGCAGAGCGCGGCCGCGAGCGGATCAAGCGGGCCAACGTGCTGGATCTCATCGATTGGTACGTGCAAACTGTCGAGCGCGATGTGCAGGCGATGTTGCCCAAGGTCCACGAGCTTGAACAGGCGGCCTTGGCCGAACAGGCGCGGTTGTTCGGCAAGGTCCACAACCGGCTGGAAGAACAGCTCCGTGAGAACCGGCATTTGTGGCGAGTACGGCTGCTGCGGCAGGTGACACAGCGCTGGAGCGGAGGGCCGTTCGCCTCGTTCGTGCGGTTGGTCAGCTCCGCCGGCTCGCTGCTGCGGCTGTTGCCTCTGGCGCGTGTGCGCGGGCTGGCGCCCTTGGTCATCGCCGGCGGAGTCGGCGCCGGCAAGGCGGTCGTCGAGCAATGGCGCGAATCGCTCTCGTCGGCGGATTGGGTTGCCGCCGCGGACCTGGGCGTCAATCAGGCCGACGTCGCCGAATCGCAAGCGGTCCTCGACGGGATGGGACAGCAGGCAGGGCTGCACGTCGGGCCGTCCGCAGGCGACTCAAGCCGTTCCCGCGAGCGGACTGCAGACGAATCGCTGGCGGCGCTTGCACGGCAGCTCCATGGGCAAATCGAGCACACGCTGGCCGATGTGGCCGAGGAGCGCACGCGACGGCGCGCAGGGTCGCTGTTTCATCTGCTTCTGGAAGTCCTGTTCTGCCTGCTGCCCGGTTTGTTGCTCGGGCGGTTGGCATACAACTTCTTCTATGAGCACAATTGGCTTGCCATCACCGAACCAGAGCGCATCGTCAAGCCGGTTTACGGCCTGGAGTACCTCGTGCAGGCGTTGTTGTGGATCGTCGTTTGGGGCTTGATCCTGCGCGGCTGGCTCATTTGGCGATTGCAGCGCGGTCTGACGCGCGACATCCGCCGGATGCTTGACAGCCTCACACCCGCGACGGTGCTCGGCCCGCTGTTCGAAGAGCTGCTCGCTGCGGCGCGCCGGGCTCGCGAACGGGCGGCCGTGCTCGAGAGCTTCGAACGGCAGACACAGCAGCTTCGTGGCGAGCTTTTCGCCGAGAACAAGGGCTGGCAACTCGGCCGGCTGCGGAGCGCGGTATGAGCTTTTGGAGTGCGACGACTCGTCGTCGCTTTCTTTTTCAATCGACGGGTGTTTATTTTGGCCGCAATTGATCTCGTATGTCCTTTGAAATCCAAAGCGGCGACAAGTCGCCGCACTCCATATGCGTTTGCGTTCGCCGCTGTCGTCTGTGTCATTGCTTCCACCACGATTGCTCGCGCAGACGCCCTCGATCGCATCCGCGACCGTGGCGCGCTCGTTTGGGGCGCCGACAAAGAAGGGGGTGCGCCGTTTGTCTTTCCCGATGAGGATAACCCGGCGGTCCTCCGCGGCTTCGAAGTCGAGCTGGCCGACATGCTCGCCGATGAGTTAACCGAGCAGCTCGGCTCCCCCATCAAAGCCGAATTCAAGCAAGGACAGTGGGAAAACCTGCCCCTGATGCTCGACGGCGCCATCGACGTGGTGCTCAACGGCTATGAGCTCACGCCGGAGCGGGAGCGCGACTATCTGTGCACGCGGCCATACTACTTATATGGCCTGCAGCTCATGGCCCCGCGCGAGGGTCCGATCCATTCCTGGTCCGACGTTCGCTCACAGCAGCCAGCGCCTTGGCGAGCGGGAGCGCTGACCGGCTCGGCGGCGTACCGGCATCTGGAGCGGAACTTCGCCGGCCAGGTTGAAGTCGTCGGCTTCGACGGCAATACCAACGCCATGGAGCGCGTCCGCTCCGGGGCGCTCGACTTTACGCTCCAGGACGACTGCATCGCCATCTTTTACGCCGACCGCTTTCCCGAGCTAAAGTTCGTCGGCCGGCCGGTGGACGAAGGGTACTACGTGGCGCTGCTGAGCCGAGAGGAGCCACGTCTGCACGCGGCGCTGAACCAGGCGCTGAGCAATATTATTCGTGACGGCCGCCTGCACGAGCTGTACGACCGCTGGGATATGTCTGGCAAGGCGCAGATGCTCGCACTCCGCGACACCGGCGAAATCGCCGCCGCGCCGGCCCGCTCGTTTGGCGAAATCCTTGCGGCCAACGGCACGACGCTGCTCGCCGCGGCCGGCATGACCGTGTTTCTCTCGATGATGTCGATGCCATTGGCGATCGCCATCGGCGTGCTCGTAGCGATCGGGCGGCTGTATGGGCCGCGGTGGCTTGGCTGGCCGCTTGCCTGGTACGTCGAGATCCTCCGCGGCACGCCGCTGTTGTTGCAGCTTCTAGCTTTGTTCTACCTCTTGCCAAAGCTCGGCGTCACGCTGCCGGCGCTCGTGGCAGCGATAGCCGGCTTGGCGATCAACTATTCGGCCTACGAAGCGGAGATCTATCGTGCCGGCATGCAGGCGATCCCGCGCGGGCAGATGGAGGCGGCCTTGGCGCTGGGTATGACACGCGCTCAGGCGGTCCGTCGAATCATCCTGCCGCAGGCGTTTCGGATTGTCATCCCGCCGGTGACGAACGACTTCATCGCGCTCTTCAAGGACACCTCGGTCTGTTCGGTGATCACGGTCGTTGAGCTGACCAAGCAGTATTCAATCCTCGCCCTCTCCACGGGCGCGATCGTCGAGCTGGCCTGCATCACCGCGGTGTTGTATCTGCTGATGAGCTACCCGCTTTCGCTCGTCGCCCGCTACAGCGAGCGGCGTTATGGAGTGCGTTGACTTGTCAACGCTTTCTTTTTCCATTCATCGCTCCTTCAGAGTAAACGTCGAATGAGGGGTGCATTCCCGTTTTGCGGTGGTAGTTTTGTCGGGTTTTCAGGGGTCATGT
>JBBDYH010000067.1:0-132135 GCA_040901795.1 Pirellulales bacterium | reverse complement strand
CTCCGCGGCACGAACTGCCAGTTCGCGCCGCGGAGCGGCGAAGGCTTTGTTCCCACGCGGAGCGTTGGAACGAGGGACGAAGGCAGAGCCTAGAAGCGAGCGAAGGGAGCCTCAATCATGGCCGCCGATGACATCCTGCTCGACAGCGAAGAGCGAATGGAAAAAGCAGTCGACGTCTTCAAACAAGCGTTAGGCGGCATTCGCACTGGCCGGGCGAACCCAGGACTGGTGGATTCTCTGCGCGTCGAAGTCTATGGGTCGCATTCACCGCTGAAGGCGATTGCACAAGTGGGCGCTCCCGAACCCACGCAAATCGTCATCCGGCCCTTTGATCCCGGCACGATCAAGGACATCGAGAAAGCGATCCGCACCAGCGACCTGGGCCTCAACCCGCAGAGCGACGGGCGCGTGATCCGGCTCAGCATCCCGCCGCTTTCGACCGACGTGCGCCGAAAGCTGGTAGCGCGGATCAAGGAGCTGGCCGAAGAGTCCAAGGTCGCGATCCGCAACGTCCGCCGTGACGGCAACAAGGCCGCCGATCAGGCCCAGAAGGATAAAGACCTGACCGAAGACGACTGCGACAGCCTTAAGGAAGACGTCCAGGAGCTCACTAAGAAGTACGAAGGCATCGTCGCGGATTTGGCCAAGGGCAAAGAGGCCGAGGTCATGGAGGATTAACCGTATCGATCTCTCCCCGGAGCGTACAGGTGCTATTCGCCTTTTTCATCAATGTTGAGGGCGCTCGCACTTTGCCGCGGGGCGGGCGCTCCTCTCAATAAACCCTCCGTATTAAGGTCTTCATCGATTTCCGGCCAATAGAGGCCATAGCCTCCACCAGCAATCTGCCAGTTGTTTCGCTGTTCTGGGGTGGCATTCAAAAGTCTTGGATACCAGGCGAGCGGTACCGATATCGTACGGCCGTCGCGAAGTGCGACCGAAAGGCTATCCTCGGATAGCTCCACGCCCGCTACGCGCTCATCCGCCGCCTGTGCCAAAATGCCCATGCCAAGCCTCCAAGAGTTGAGCTTGATGTTGAACAACGAGTGCCTGCACTCGCCTTAATTCGTGGGCTCGAAAGCCGAGATTCCGAGCGAGCGACACGGGTTGCAACCAATACTTTGCCGAGGAATCGTCACGGTCTACGTGAATATGCGCAGGCTCGGACGATTCGTGACTCCAAAAGTAAAAGCGATACGGACCGCTTCGCAATACCGTCGGCATAGCCGTTTCCGCTCGTCCTCTCAACGGATCTCGTTCGCGAATGGGATCGCCTGCCAAGGACGGCACAGCAATTCTAACACGCATGGCTCCTGTTCTGCCACGCCGGGAACATTTTTGATTCCGGGCTCGTTGAGGATTATTCGTTGAGCAACTCGTTTGACGCAGCCGCTTTGCCGGATCAAAATGTTCTCCTGATTCGAGCGATGATCGCGAAACACCTGCGATTTAGCTCCTTATAAATGCCAACTGCGAACCCCCCAAGCCTAGATGAATCCATGCGCCTTGCCACTTTACTTACAACGTGCATATTCACCGCCTCGCTTTCCCTCGCCGGCGACAACTGGCCGGAGTTTCGTGGGCCCAATGGCGACGGCCATGGCAAGGCCAAGAACCTGCCGGTGACGTTTAGCGAAACGGAGAACATTGCCTGGAAGACGGAGATTCACGGCAAAGGCTGGTCCTCGCCGGTCGTGTGGGGGGACCAGATCTGGATGACCACTGCGACCGAGGACGGCACGTCGCTGTTCGCGGTCCGCGTCGATCTGAAGAGCGGCAAGGTCACGCACAATGAGCGCGTTTTTTTTATCAAAAAGCCGCAGTACATCAATCCGTTCAACAGCTACGCCTCGCCGACGCCGGCGATCGAGGAAGGCCGCGTGTATGTGCACTTCGGCGCGCACGGCACCGCGGCGATCGACACTGCCACGGGCAAGGTCCTCTGGAAGCGGCAGGACTTGCCCTGCGATCACTTTCGCGGCCCCGGCTCCTCGCCAATCTTGTTTGAAAACCTGCTGATCGTGAACTACGACGGGTTCGATCTGCAGTACGTGGTGGCCTTCGACAAGAACTCGGGCGATACAGTCTGGAAGAAAGATCGCGGAATCGATTACGGCACCGAAGACGGCGACTTTAAGAAGGCGTATGGCACCCCCCGGCTGATCACCGTCAACGGACAGCCACAATTAATCAATCCCAGCGCCGGTGCTACGATCTCCTACGATCCGCGCACGGGCAATGAAATCTGGCGCGTGAAGAGCGGCGGGATGAACGTATCGGCGCGGCCGTTGTGGGGCCATGGCATGATCTACGCCACGACGGCGGCCGGCGGCTTCCAACTATTCGCAGTGCGGCCCGAAGGCCAAGGCGACGTGACGAAGTCGCACGTTCCGTGGAAACAGCCGAAGTCGATTCCCACGCGCTCGACGCCGATCATGGTCGATGACTTGATCTATATGGTCAACGACGCCGGCATCTTCTCGTGCGTCGAGGCCAAGTCCGGCAAGCCGGTCTGGACCCAGCGGTTAGGCGGGAACTACACGGCTTCGCCTGTTTTCGCCGACGGCCGGCTGTATTTCTTCAGTCAGGAAGGTGAATCCCCTGTGCTCGAGCCGGGCCGCGAGTTGAAACTCTTGGCGACCAACAAACTCGACGACGGCTGCATGGCTTCGCCGGCGGTGGCCGACAATGCGCTCTTGGTCCGCACGACGACGCACCTCTATCGCATTGAAAAGTAGCCGCCGGCTGACTGCCAGCGATTAGTCGATGGTGGGCCGGCGGCCGCGGCGGCCTGGTCACACCCTAAGCCAGGTCGCGGTCCTCGAATAGCACCAGCGCGAAGAGCATCGCCACTCCGCTGTAGAGCACGCAATAGGCCAGCGCCCAACCGAGATAGTCCCAGGGCACCTCGACGCCGCCAGCGATCGCCGCGTAGATATTGAAGTGCTCCAGCACCGGCAGCACGACCGCGAAGAATTGACCCATGAACTGGATAATGCCGTAGGGGTCGCTGACTCGCTTCGACATCACCAGCAGCGGTAGCAAGTGCCCCACGATATAGATCGTAAAGCAAATGCTCAAGTTGGCCAGCATCGGCAGCCGCGTGGCAATCGCGACGGCAATGGCCGCCATGACCACGGTCTCCATAAATGCCAGCGCCAAGCCCGGCACAATGCCGATCATCTCTGCGTAGCACCGCTGCCAGATCGGCTCTTGCTGTGCCGACTCGCGGGCGTCGTAGACGGTCTTGAACGCCACGGACAACAGGAACAGAGTGCCCAAAAACAGGAACATCAACAGCACCGGCAGCAACACACCCAAAAACTTGCCCACCAGGAATTGCGGCCGGCCAATCGGCTTGCTGAGCACCGTCAATGCGGTACGACCTTCGAGTTCATCAGCCAGACCGACGCTGGCCGTCCAGAGCGCGACGAAGATCGACAAGATCATCAAAAACGACAGGTTCGTGTCCTTCAGCATGCTGACGTCGTCGCCGAAGGTGTTGTAGGGAATAAAGACCGTAATGGTCAGAAACGCCACGCCAATGGCGACCACGATCTGGAACAGCGGCTGCGCGAGCGCCTCCTTCGCCGTAGTCGTGGCCACAGCCATGACCCGCGGCATGGCCGCCCGCAGCAGCAAAAAACCCACGACCAGCGCAATGAATAAACCGGCCGTCCAAGGGATGGCCTTGGCCTCGGGATGCTCGGGCTGCGTGATGACCGTAATAGTCGCCTTGGCCGGCAAGGCGCTATTGTTCGTCAGGAAGAGGCGGGTCGTATCGCCGTAAAACAGATATTTTTGGTTGTTCTGCTTGTCCCAGGTGAACTTCTCGTTAGGAAGCAGCGCGACTCGCGTTTCGCTAAAGCTCTCTGTCGCGCCGGGGAGCTCAACGGTGAAGTACATGTTCTGGTTGGCTTCGATCTCGAACTCGCTCACCTCGGCGGGAACGACGCCCAAGTCGACTTCCAGCTCCTTAGCGTCGGCGGGAACTTCGATCTCCTGGTCCACCGTCGTCGCCGCCGCCAGCCGCGCGACCGAGCGCACAAAAGACTCGAACGGGACGACGAAGGCGACGGCCACCGCATACACGCTCAGGATGCCACCCAACACGAGCACCGGCAGCAAGAAACCCTCGCGGAGGCTGGAGTGGATCGTCAGCGTCAATCGCCGCGAAGACAATCGAATCACGCCGTAGGCTAATCCGAACACGACCATGGCGACCAGCACACCGGCCGCCAGAAGCCAAAACGGGGTCAGCCAGGTCGAGAGGGCGCCGAACAGAGGAAGCATGGAAGTGGCGGGTAAATAATGACGAATGTCGAAGCCAGAATGCTAAACGAAGCCCCAAGGACCAAATCCCAATGACCAATGATTTGCCGCCGTTGCTTTGGTCATTGGTGCTTGGTCATTGGTCATTACGCACTAATGCCTGATCTCAAAATCCTCGAACTCGTTGATCGCCGGCGCAACGTCGGACTGAGTCTCCCGAATATACCCGGCCATTCGACCACTGAGCTCGTCAAGGAACCGATCGAGCTCCTGCGGCAGACCTTCGGCAACGAGCCGGACCCGGCCATCGGCGAGGTTCTGCACGTAACCGGTCACGTCAAACCCCGCGGCAACTTGTCGCGCCGTATAGCGGAAGCCGACTCCCTGCACGTGGCCGCGATAATGAACCAGCCGCCGCTGGCGGGCCGACTTCTCGTTCATCGCCGAACTCACTCGCCGGGTTCGTTTTACCCAGTATAGAGGGGTTTCCCCACGCTCACCAGGGTTGCGGCATTGCGCAGTGCGACCGCAGGCAGCAATCTTACGTGACATCGGGACCAGAGGTTCGCGGCAGAAAAAAAGACTGGCGGGAAAACGAACGAGACCGGCTCGGCCATCTGACCAGTCGCGCTTCCATGAAGTTGGGATACCCTTGTGTTACAATTCATGAAACCCATCGATTCGATTCGGTGCAATTATGACAACGGCAACCATCTCTATCCCTGTCGATCCAGAGGCTGCCAGGGCCTATCGTGACGCCTCACCCGAGGAACAGCGCAAACTGGCGATTCTCCTCAGTCTCCGGCTGCGTGAGCTGACGCTTGGCCCCGCTCGGCCGCTCAAAGAAATCATGGACGAGATCGGCGCCCAAGCCGAAGCCCGAGGACTAACGCCGGAAATCCTCGACGCGCTGCTCCGCGATGAATGATTTGCGAGTGCCTACTTCGGCCGTGCCACCTCGCTCAGCGGCCCAACCACAAACGACGTGCTGTGCGATAGCGGGTAGCGGCGCAGCAGCTCGGCGATTTGCTCCGCCGTGACCGCTTCGACGGCCGCGAGGTCATCGCGAACCGAGCGGTACTCGCGGCGGTAGGTCCAATGGCTGCCGACGACGAACAGCCGACCGCGCGGCCGTTCGCTCCCCAGCACGATCCGCGACTTGATCTTGCTCTTGGCCTGCGCCAGTTCGGCGCTGGTGACACCGTGGGCCTCGGCCTCACGGAAAACCTCGAGCACTACCTGCAGGTTGTCGGCCGTCTGTTCCGGCTCGCACGAGAGCCATGTGATGTACGCCCCGGCGCCGTGGTAACCTGCGTAATGTACCGTGGCGTGCTCCGCCAGTCCGGGATCGACGAGCTTCCAATACAGCCGGCTGCCGGAGTCGTCGCCAAGAATGACCGTGAGCACCTTGGCGGCATAGCGGTCTGCATCCGTCGCCGCCGGCGCCTCGGCCATCTCGATCAGGTACTCTTGCGTGGCCGTGTCTTTGTGCAGCAATTGAAACGCCTGTACCGGCTCGGCGGGTGGGAGTACGCGCGGCGCTTTGAACGGCGACCAACCACCACAGACGTTCGCCGCGGTATCGACCAGCGCCTCGAAGTCGATCCGCCCTGCGCCGACCAGCGTGATGTTTCCCGGGCTATAGCGTTCAGCGAAGTATCGCCGCATGGCGTCGGCGGTGAGTCCTGAGACGGTTGCGACGGTGCCGAGCACGCTGCGTCCCAGCGGATGACCGTTGAAGAAAGCCGCGCGGCACTTATCGTCGGCGCCAAACGGCGGCTGATCCTCATACATCTGAATCTCTTCGAGGATCACCTGCTTTTCGGTGGTGAAGTCCTCTTCGCGAAGCGACGGCCGCATAATGTCGCCTAACAGTTCCACAGCGCGGGCTTGATACTCGGGCAGCACGGCGGCGTGATAAACGGTGCTCTCTTCACTGGTGAAGGCGTTGTAGTCGGCGCCCATCTCGTCGAACTCGCGGTTCACGTCGTCGGCCGTGCGGCGCGGCGTTCCCTTGAATGCCATGTGCTCGAGAAAATGACTTACGCCCGAGACCGCATCGGTCTCGTCGCGGGCGCCGGCTTTCACGAAGAACCCCAGCGCGGTGGAATACGCCGCGTCATCGCACTCGGCGATGACTTCGAGGCCGTTTTCGAGCGTCGTCGTTTGAAAATTCAAGAGAGAACCTCGCGGAAAAATCCGAATGACGAAATCCGAATGACGAATCCAGTCCGTATGATGAATGGCCTGATGTAGCGGAAGTCGCCAGACTTCCGGTCACAGTCGAAGAGCCGGAACTCTGGCGAGCTCCGCTACGGTGTGTGTCGTTCATTCTTCATTGTGTCACATCCAGCGGCGCGGGCCCCAGCGTGACGATCGTAAAGTCACCCGGTGGGTTGGCCGCCAAATACCGACCCAGGCTGTCGCTGCTGAGCGACTCCACCAGCCGGCCGATCTCTTCCATTGAGCGCACGCGGCCGAGATGATACCACTCGCGGGCGATCGAGCCTGCCCGCGCCGAGCTCGACTCCTGTTGCATAATCAAGCCGCTCTTGACGCGCGCTTTGAGCCGATCGAGCTCGTGCGGTTCGACCCCCCGCGCCAGCCGCCGCAGCTCGCCCAACGTCACGTCGAGCGTTTCTTGCGCGCGCTCGGCCGAGGTGCCGGCATAGCACATCACACATGCGCGGTCCTTGAGCGTGTGATAGCTCGCGTAGACCGAATAGCACAGGCCGCGTTTTTCGCGGACTTCGGTAAACAGCCGCGCGCTCATACCGCCGCTCAATACGCCGACGGCGCCCGAGGCCTGGATGTAATCCGGGTGGCTGAACGGTACGCTGGAATAAGCGATGCCGATCTGTGTCTGATTCGACTCGTGCGACAAATGGTCGAGTTTCGCGCCGCGATTGCCCGTTGCGACTGGTGGCAGGTCGATTGGTTTCCATTCGCTGAACAGATTGCCCACAAGATCCTGCAACAGCGGCCAGTCGATGTTGCCGGCCACGCCAAGGATCGTTCCGTTGGGTCGGTACAGGCCGCGATAGTATTCGCGAACCTCGTCGATGGTAATTGCTTCCAGCGCGGTCATCTCGCCTTCGCTGGGACGTCCCCAAGGTTCGGGATAGTGGCGACGGCGCGTTTCGAGCATGACCTTGTGCGACGGATCATCTTCGATCGAGCGCAACTCTTGAATCGCCACCATTCGTCCGGCCTCGAGCTGGTCCGCGGGTAGATGCGGCCGCAACAGCAGGTCGGCATAGATCGCCAGCGTGGCCGGCAGGTTGCTGGCAAGCGTGGCGGCGCTGAAGCTGGCATGGCTCGCGGAGATGGATTCGCCGCGTTGCACGCCCAGGTTCTCCAAGTCTTCGATAAACTGCCTACTGTCGCGCGTTCCCGCGCCGCGCAGCGCCATTTCGCAGGTCATCGTGCTCAGGCCGAGGCGGTCCGCCGGATCGTATCCGCAACCGGCAGGGAGCAGGATCGACAGCGCCGCCGATTCAAGCGACGGCATCGATTCGGCGACCAGGATCAGGCCGTTGTCGTACGTGTGGTTATAAAACGATTGTTTCAAGGGAGAAGTCGAGGGTCAGGCGTCAGCATCTGGAAGGATGATCAAGTCTAGCGTTCACGGTCAGCAGCGTTCCATCGTGCAATCCCTATAAAACACAAACCCCCGGCAAACGCCAGGGGGAACAAAAAATCCGAATGACGAAATCCGAATGACTAACGAATGACCAATGACCAAGCCCCAATGACCAATGGGCGAGGGCAAGCGTCGTTTTGGTCATTGGACATGGGTCATTTCCTACGAATACGCCGCTTCAATCACCTTATACACCGTCCGCACTTTGCTGAATCCCAGTTTTCGGTAAAGCCGAATTGCCCCATCGTTTTGAGAGGTCACCTCCAGGAACGCCTTCGAAAGCCCGGTATGCTTAAAGCCGTCGAGCGCTTTCACCATCAAGGCACACCCTAACCCGCGGCCACGGTACTCGGGCAGAATGCCCAAGTTTTGGATCGCCCCGATCCGGTTTTGATCGACGACGCCTTGGACCGTCCCGCAATACTCCTCAGCGCCGCTTTCGGTCAGACTGGTAGCCATCAACCAGGTCGCATGCGGCAGGAAGCCGGGCTTATGGCTGATTTCGGTCATGAGCCGCAGGCAGCCGGCATAATCTCCCAGGCAGGGAAACACTCCGGCGTCGATCTCCGATCGGAAACTCAAGTACTTGATCTCGGCATGGGCCTCCGCCAGTGAAGGATGCCAGGCGACGAGCCGGTACCCGCGGGGCAACTGAATCCGCGAAAAATCGCGAGATCGCAGATCGACCTCCATACGGAAGCGTTTGTAATACGTCAGTCCCATGGACAAGATGGCGCCGCAACGGCGCCGACGACGGAACACCCCGAAACTGCCGTTGGTCGTTTCATCCTATCGGTGGCTGCAAAATGGGTCAACTTTTGCGTCGGCGAGCGGCTGATTTCCCCGCCCGCGAGACTAACGTTGGTGCTCGTCGAACAACATCGGAAAACAACCGGCCGCGGTTCCGTTTGGTTGGCGGCGGACTTGCAATCCGTGCAGCCGTTTCCAGGAGTCCCCGGTCGGGCGATTTGCAGCTCGGGCGAACACGGTAGCGAATTGGGCACTACAACCGACATGACCACTGCCTGCCGACGCCGGTCAGAGAAGATAACCGTAATTGCGGCACGGTTTTATTGCGGTGCGCGTCTCAATCCAGGCGATTTTTTGAGTAGGCAAAATCGCGGCACTCGCAGCCGTCTGGTACAGCCATTTGCTCATGGAAGGGATGTACATCATGTTCAGGGATCGACTCCGCCTTCTGGCGATTGGGACTGCGGTGCTCGCGCTTACCGCGGTCACTCACGTTGTGCGCGCCCAGTGTCGCGAGAGCGGCTGCAATTGCTCGAACGAGGCCAGCGGGACCGATCGTTGCAACACGGCTCCTGGTTGTGGCATCGACTGTTGGCGGTGTCGCAAGACGCTCTTGCACTGGCCCTGCCAGGAGTTCAGCTACGTCTCCGCGGGCGATGAAGAGGAGCCGCTCGCCACGGACCGGCCGGATTTTACCGAGGCCAGCTCGACCGTCGGCCTGGGTCGCACCCAATTGGAATTTGGTTATACGTACGTCCGCGACGATGAAGCGGGCATCGAGCTGCGGGGAGACAGTTACCCGGAATTGCTTACTCGCGTAGGCATGTTCGCCGAGTGGTTCGAGTTTCGCATCGCCTGGAATTATGCGCACGAGCGCATCACGGCGGCTGGAATTGCCGATAGCGTGGACGGCGCCGAAGACCTGTATCTCGGCTGCAAACTCGCGCTTTTCGAGCAAGATGGCTGGCTTCCCGAACTGGCGATCATGCCGCAAATGACCGTGCCGACCGGCGCCAGAGCGTTTACCACGGATGAAGTCATGCCCGGCGTGAACCTGCTTTACGGCTGGGACATTACCGAACAACTTTCATTTGCCGGCAGCACACAAGGCAACCGGGCTCTCGACGCCAGCGGCGACTTTTATGACGAGTACGCGCAGTCCTTGACCGTCGGCGTCTCGTTGACTGAGCAGATCGGAATGTACAACGAAGTGTTCGGCATCTTTCCACATGGCGCCGTCGAAACAGGGCCGGAGTACTACTACAACGGCGGTTTCACGTACCTCGTGAACAACAACTTTCAGCTCGATGTTCGGGCGGGGTGGGGATTGAACGATCGTTCGGATGACTTTTTCACTGGGGCGGGCGGCGCCGTGCGATACTAAGGATCGCTAACAATACTAACCCGACGCGTAAGCCAGGCCGATTTTGGCCGCTTCTCGCTCACGCTTCGGGTTACTGTGTGCAGTGGTGTTAGCGGTTCTAAGTCACGGCGGACGTACTCAGCCGTCCAGCACCCATGACCGCTTGAAGGGCCCCTTGTGCGGCGATTATTTTGACAACTCAAAATAATCATCTTGATTTAACTAATCGGGCAAGGTATAGTTTTTGAGTAATCAAAAATTTTTGTCTTGTACGGCCCCCCCCAATGAGACCAATAGCTTATAACCTTGCCGTTTTCGTGCTTCTAATGAGTGTTGCCGGGTGTGGCGACACATCGGGCTCGGCTCACAACGTTGGTCCAGAAAAAAGCTGGGCCGGTTCCGATGTCCGATATCCAATCCGCGTGGTGTGTACGACGGGGCAGGTCGCCGATGTCGTCCGCAACATCGGCGGCGAGCATGTGGAGGTTGAGGCGCTGATGGGCCCGAGCGTCGACCCCCATCAGTACAAGGCGACATTGGGCGACAGCCGCAAGTTGAACGTGGCAGACGCCGTTTTCTACAATGGCATGCACCTCGAGGGTCGCATGTCGGACGTGTTGGAAAACATGGCCGAGCGTAAGCCGGTTTTCGCGGTCACGCGCGCGATTATGCAGCAGAAGCCCGGCCGGCTGCGGAAGCCTCCCGAGTTCGAAGGCGGTTACGACCCGCACGTCTGGTTCGATGTCGAGCTGTGGTCGCTCACGGCCGATTACGTGGCCGGAAAACTGAGTGAGCTCGACCCGCAACATCAAGAGGATTTTCGCCGGCAGGCCGACCGTTACATTGCCGAACTGAAATCGCTCGACGAGGAGTGCCGCGAGCTGCTTGCCGCCATCCCGAAAACGCAGCGCGTGCTGGTGACGGCCCACGATGCTTTCGGGTATTTCGGCGCGGCCTACGACATCGAGGTCCATGGCTTGCAGGGCATCAGCACTGCCGACGAAACCGATGTCGCGACCAAGCAGAAGTTGGTCGAGCTGCTCGTTGCGAGAAAGATCAATGCGGTCTTTGTCGAAAGCAGCGTCCCGCACCAGAACGTCGAGAACCTGATCGACCTCTGCGAGCGGCGCGGGCATAAGCTCGTTCGCGGCGGCGAATTGTTCTCAGATGCAATGGGAAATGAAGGCACGCCCGAGGCGACTTACGTCGGCATGATGCGCTACAATGTAAAGACGATTGTTGAGGCGCTGAAGTAGCTCCATGCCCGCCCCGCCGCTTGAAATCCACGACATGACGGTGGCCTATCACCGCCGCCCGGTCCTCTGGGACATCGATCTGGTCGTTCCTCAAGGGCAGTTGATTGCCATCGTGGGGCCTAACGGCGCGGGCAAAACGACGCTCATCAAAGCCGTGCTCGGATTGCTTCCTTTGGCCAGCGGCAAGGTCGAAATCTTTGGCCAGCCCTACGACCAGCAGCGGCACCTCGTCGGCTACGTACCGCAGCGCGAGACGGTCGACTGGGATTTTCCCGTCACGGCGTTCGACGTAGTCCTGATGGGCACCTATGGCCGCCTCGGTTGGTTTCGCCGACCGGGACTTGCCGAAAAGAAACGATCGCGGGAGTGCTTGGACCATGTCGGGATGTCGGCTTACGCGGACCGCCAAATCCGTCAGCTTTCCGGCGGGCAGCAGCAGCGCGTCTTCTTGGCACGAGCCCTGGCCCAAGACGCGCAGGTCTACTTCATGGACGAGCCGTTCGCGGGCGTCGACGCCGCCACCGAGCAGGCCATTGTCGAACTGTTGCAGGAACTGCGGGCAAATGGAAAAACGGTGCTGGTGGTGCATCACGAGCTGCAAACCGTGAAGGAATACTTTGACTACGTGATTCTGCTCAACATGCGGCTGATCGCGGTCGGGCCAGTGGCGACGACGTTCACTACGGAGAATCTACAGACCACTTACGGCGGACGGTTGACGATCCTCGACGAGGCCGCCGAAGCGGTCCGCCGCGGGGAGGTACGGCGGTGAGCTATCTGGTCGCGATTGTGCTCACGGGGACGGCACTGTTGGGCTGCGTATCGGGAGTCGTCGGCAGCTTTGCGGTCTTGCGGCGCCGCGCGTTGGTGAGTGATCTCTTGTCACACGCCGCTCTGCCGGGCATTTGCATCGCTTTCATCGTCGCCGGCGGCAAGCACTACTCGCAACTGCTCACCGGCGCTTTCTTGAGCGGACTGCTGGGAGTGGCGCTCGTCACGCTTATCATCCGCTGGACGCGGACCAAGGAAGACGCGGCGATCGGCATTGTGCTGAGCACGTTCTTTGGGCTGGGCATTGTGTTGTCGTCATTGATCCAACGTTCGCCCGAATTCGGCGGCACGGCGGGCCTGGAGCGCTACACGCTCGGCCAGGCGGCGAACATCACTCGCGACGATGTCGTGCTGATCGCGATCGTCTGTGCCGCGGCGCTCGCCGTGGTCGTGCTGCTCTACAAGGAGTTCAAGCTCTTCAGCTTCGATCCGGACTTCGCCCGTTCGCAGGGTTGGCCCACGCTGAAGCTCGACCTGGCGATGATGGGGCTCCTGGGATTGGTGGCGGTCGTGGGTGTGAAAGCAGTCGGCGTACTGCTTGTGCCCGCGCTGTTGATCACGCCCGCGGTTGCCGCCCGGTTCTGGACCAACCGGCTCGGGCCGATGCTCGCGCTTTCGGCGATCATTGGCGGCCTTTCCGCCGCTGCCGGGACGCTGCTCTCGGCAGGCGTGCACGTCGATTGGCTGGGCTTCGACCCCCTCGCTTTTGGCAACAACGACTCGCCGCTGCCGACGGGACCGTTGATTGTGTTGTGTGTGACTGCGGTGTTTCTGTTCTCGATGCTGTTTGCTCCGCGCCGCGGCATGGCGGCGCAGGTGATCGAGCTGGTCCGACTGCGGCAAAAAACAGCGCGTGAAAACCTGCTGCGGACACTCTACGAACTGAGCGAGCCGGAGTTGCCGCGGCGGCCGATCGTGTCGCCTGAAGTATTGCGCACAGAGCGCGCTTGGACGGCGCCACAAGCGCGTCGGCTGCTCCGCAGGGCGGAACAAGTCGGGTACATCGAGCAAACCGGCGATGGCCCACGCTTGACCGAGCGCGGGCTGGCCGAGGCGGCGGCGATCACGCGCACCCATCGATTGTGGGAGCTGTTTCTCATTCAAGGCGCGAACATCGCCAGCGACCACGTCGATCGCGACGCCGACTCGATTGAACACTTTCTGCCGTCCGAGATGGTGGATGACTTGGAGAGCGTTCTGGCCCGGCAAGGCCGTTTGCCCGCAATTCCCGGACACCTGCCCGAGTCGCCGCATGAATTGCCGAGCCACGGCCGGGAGGCGCCTCGTGCCTGAGTGGCTGCAATTCTTTCTGCCGCAGGGTGGCTATGGCGAGGGATGGATCCTGGCCGTCGCGGTGATGACCAACGTCGCCTGCGGGATCATCGGCTGTTATCTCGTGCTACGGCGGATGAGCTTGATGGGGGACGCCATCTCGCACGCGGTGCTGCCGGGGCTGGTGATGGCGTTCCTCCTCACCGGCAGCCTGAACATCGGCGGTATGTTCGTCGGAGCGTTTATCGTGGGACTACTCACGACGTTTCTCACGCAGACGCTGCACCGGCACGGCGGCGTGCCGGCCGATGCCAGCATGGGCGTCGTTTTTACGTCGCTGTTTGCGGTCGGTGTGGTGCTGTTGCGACGTTACGCCGGCAACGTGGACCTGGATCCGGACTGCGTGCTGCAAGGCCAATTGGCGTTGATTCCCGGTTACACCACGGACCTGTTTGGCTACGAGGTTCCGCGCGCGGCGATTTCCATCGGCACAGTGCTCATCTTGAACACCGTCTTCATCGTTCTGCTCTGGAAAGAGTTGAAGATCACGTCCTTCGATCCGGGGCTGGCGACGACCATGGGGCTTCGCTCCGGTCTGATTCACTATCTGCTGATGGCGATGGTGGCCGGTACGACGGTCGCAGCCTTTGAAGCGGTGGGCTCGATCCTGGTTATAGCCATGCTGATTGTGCCCGGTGCGACCGCGCATTTGCTCACGGATCGCTTAAGCCGCATGTTGTGGATCGCCGCCGGAGTCGGCGCCGCTTCGGCCTACCTCGGCTTTCTGACTTCCGCGCGCTGGAATCCCGACATCGAACCGGCCGGGATGATGGCGGTGGCCGCCGGGGTGCTGTTTATTTCGGCGGCTTTCTTCTCGCCGCGTTATGGTGTGCTGAGCACGCTCTGGCGGAATGTTCAGACGACGTCGCGAATCCTCCGAGAAGATATCCTGGCCATGCTGTACCGGCTGGAAGAGCTGGGCGTTCGCCGGCCGATGGGTGGCCGCGAAGCGGCGCAAGCAGTTGGCGGTGGATTAGCCGCCGCGGCTGCCCTCTGGCGATTGCTCCGGCTGCGACTGATCGAGCATGCCCCTGGCGGACTGCGGTTGACCGACGCCGGCCGCGATCGGGCGACGCACCTGGTCCGCTCTCACCGCCTATGGGAAGCCTACCTGGTGGAGTACCTCGGCCTGCCGCTGGACCACGTACACGCCCCGGCGGAGCGGATGGAGCACTTCATCGGTGAGAAGTTGCAATACAAGATCGCGCAACACTTGCCTCAAGAGCAACTCGATCCGCACGGCCGTGAAATCCCGCGGTAACGCGTTCTCGTTCCCAGGCTCTGCCTGGGAATGCCCTGTCCCGCAGGCTCCGCCTGCCGAAGCGTCAAACTAGGCTCTTGCGTGCTACGGCGCAAGGCAGAGCCTTGCCAGCAGTGTGTTTCGAGGCAGAGCCTGGGAACAAGAAAACCAACTACGCCACGCGCTCGCTCCTGCGCCGCACGGGAATGCCAAGTGCCTCAAAGATTCGCGTATCAGCAAGCGTATTGACCTTCATCGTCACGCCGGTGAAATCGTGCCGGCAACTATGGCCGCCGGGTACCGCGATCGCAAACGTACCGGCCGCCACAGCCGCCTTGCAGCCGTTCTCGCTGTCTTCGAGGACCAGCACCTGCCACGGCGGTACGCCAAACCGCTCGGCCGCCGTCAAATAGATTTCGGGGTGCGGCTTGCCCTCGACGACATCTTCGGCTGTAAGTATGAAGTCGAACCGCGGCTCGAAGTCGAACCTCGCGAGCACGTTGGCGACAAACCGCCTGCCGCTGCTCGTGGCAATCGCCTTGGGGATACGGTGCTCTTCCAGTGCGTCGAGCAAGTCAATCAAACCCGGCATGCATTCCAGCCGCGTATCGAGGATCTCCGCAAAGATCGCTTCCGTCTCGGTGGCCAGTTGGGCCGGCGTATCCTCGAGCCCATTCCAGTCGATCATCATCTGCAGCGCCACGCGCGGCGGCCGGCCCATCATTTGGTCCAGCAGTTCCGGCTCAAACGCCTTGCCGCGGCGGCGCAGCAGCTCGCCACCCACGTACTGATACAGCTCCTCGGTGTTGAACATCAAGCCGTCGAGATCGAACACGACGGCACGCAGTTGAGGCGGGACGGGCATGCTGGTTCCAAGGCGGGACTATCGGGCCTTCGGAGGCTCGTAAAATGACATCGCAACCTACGAGCAACTGACGGAGTGACTACCAGTCTACGCAACTCGTGGGCTGGTGGCCAGTCGATTATCGTTGCCGCGGTTCTTACTGGCGAGTATGCTCATTTCACCACGCCTCTCAGGTTATTCGGCGGGATTGCACATGGCGTTTGAGATCCAGTTCACGCAGACCGCCGCCGACCACGTGCGGGCCTATAGGAAATTCGACCAGCAGATCATTCTCGACGGAATCGAGTTACAATTGGAGAATGAGCCGATTACGGAAACACGGAACCGAAAACGACTAGGTGAGAATGAATTGTCAGATTGGGAACTGCGCGTCCAGGACTTCCGCGTATTCTACGACGTCGTCTCGGAGGAAAACCGACAAATTGTCAAGGTAAAGGCCGTCGGGCACAAACAGCACAACAAGCTTTTCATTGGCGGCAAGGAGGTGTGGTTGTGAAAGTCATTGAATTAGGTAAGGGCCCTCCCACGCTCGATGAAGTGATCGGCATGGCGAAAGGCGAGCTCGTGGTGTTGCGCAAGCCCGATGGATCTGTCTTTGCCCTTTCACAGGTAGACGCCTTCGCTGTCGAAGTTGAACTACTGAAAAACAATCCAGAGTTCATGGCCTTCCTGAAAGAGCTTTCGAACGAAGAACCGGCAATCTCGCTAACAGATCTGCGGCAGGAACTTGCATCGTAAGCGAATCGAGCACGACGCGGCGTTACTGGCTGCGCATTGCCGAAAGCGAACTCTCGGCGACTTGCAATTTGCCATTGTTGCATTCTGACCCACCCCGGCAGCGGTCGCGCAGCCGACGCACGGCGGGCCACCAGTCGCGGTAGGCGCGCAGCGCCAATCGCCCCGAGATGCCGCCCGTCGCCACGACGAGCCGCTCGATCGCATACGCGCTTGTTGTCCAGCGGTCGGTCGCTTCGACTAGCGGGCCAAGGAAGTCCCAGGTGTCGCGGGCTGGATCAGCAAAGAATTGCTCCGTCATTTTCAGCCGCAGCAGTTGCCCCGGCGACAAATGTGAATACTCGTCGTCGTACCCGACCTTGGGCGAGAAGTAAGTCCGTTTGCCCAGCATGCCGTACTCGAACGCGATCGGCTGGCCGTCAAATTCGAGGAAGAAAAGTTCCAAGTGGCCCAAGTTGTTAAGTAGCCCTGCCTGTTCGCAAAGGTACTGGTGCATCTCCGGCGACTTGAGGACCGACGTTCCATCGCGTCCCTTCCAACTGCGATCTTCAACCGCGAAGCCAAGCTGCAAGAGACGCTCAAGCTCCGCCGCATCGGTCGGCCGATGCACCGACAACGCGACGCCGCCCAACTCGTCGGCGCGCCGCGTCATCTTTCGCATCTGCCGGCGGAAGTTGCCGGACCATGCCGCCTGATAGGCGTCCCAATTGTTGGTCAGATCCACCAGACCAATCCGGAACCGCTCGTGCCGCTCGTACGCGATGCCACGACGTCGCAGGGCGTCAAGGAACCGTTGCCAATGCGGTTGCCCAAGCGGCACGCCGTCGAACCACAACAGGGGCAGCGACAGCTCGACGATCGCATCGATCAGCCGCTCGAGCACTTCGGCCGTGGCATCTGGATCAAGCAGCAGATCGCCGGCCCACGACCATTCATTAGACGGCAGCCGTCCGACCTTGACTATCTGCCGCAAGCGCGACTCAACCAACGGCAACGCCGCTAGCCAGCGGCCGTCGCCTTCGATGGCCAGCGCATGAAAACGCCGCTCCGGTGCAAGCTGCTGGACCCAGTGGGCCACGAGCGCCGCCCGCGCGGTCGGCAGCGTAACTCCGCTCCGCCGCCAAAGGTCGTCCCAAGGCGCAGCCGATTCGCGGACTTCACCGGGCGAGCGCAGATGGAGCACTGCGAACTGCGTCATGCCGGAGCCCCTCACTTTACGCGTGCCGTTGTCGGAATTACCCCACCAGCCGCGCCTCTTCCAGTCCCAACCGCTTCATCTTCTTGTAGAGCGTCGTGCGGTTGATGCCCAGTGCGTCGGCGGTCAGATGGCGGTTCCACTGGTTGTTCTCGAGCGCGTCCAGGATGATCTGCCGCTCGGGCGCTTCCAACGCGCGCTTGAGGGTGCGGCCAGCCACCGTGGGGAACGCAACGGGCGCCGCCGCAATGACCGTCGGTGGCAGGTCTTCCAGCCGTACCGTGTCTCCTTTGCCCAACAGCACCGCGCGCTCGATGATGTTTTGCAGCTCGCGCACGTTGCCCGGCCAGCGGTAACGCTGCAATGCGGCGAGCGCGTCATCCGCGAAGCCGCGGACCTGTTTGCGAGTCTCTTCACAAACGCGGGCGAGAAAATGCCCTGCCAACAGCGGGATGTCGCTGATCCGGTCGCGCAACGAAGGAAGCTCCAGGTTGATGACGTTTACGCGGTAGAACAGATCCTGACGAAAGCGGCCGGTTGCGACGGCTTGCGAGAGGTCCTCATTGGTGGCCAGGATCACGCGTGTATCGATCTTAAACGTCTTGTTGCCGCCGACCTGCTCGAACTCCAGCTCCTGCAGCACACGCAACAGCTTCACTTGCATGCTGGCGCTGGCGGTGCCGATCTCATCGAGGAAGATCGTGCCGCCATCGGCCTGCATGAACTTGCCGATCTTGTCGTGCGCGGCGCCCGTAAATGCTCCGACGACATGGCCAAACAGCTCGCTTTCCAACAGCGTCTCGGGCAGCGCGCCGCAGGCGACCTCGACAAACGGCTTGTCCCGTCGCGAGCTGCGGCGATGGATCGCCCGCGCGACCAGAGACTTGCCCGTGCCGCTCTCGCCGGTGATGAGCACCGTAGCGCGCGTATCGGCGATACTGTCGACCATGTCGAACATCCGCTTCATGCGGTGGTCTTGGCCCACGACGTTTTCCAGGCCAAAGCGGATATCGAGCTGGGCCTTGAGATTCTTGTTCTCTTCGATAACGCGCTTCTGGTTGAGCGCTCGATCGATCGCCATTTCTAACTCGGCGTCGATTAGCGGTTTGGTTAGAAAGTCGAAGGCCCCCGAGCGGATGGCCTCCATCGCCATTTCCACGGTGCCGTAGCCCGAGAGCAGGATCACGCTCGTGCCGGGATACTTCTCGCGGCAGTGAGCTAATACGTCGAAGCCGTCCCCTTCGGGGAGCCGCACGTCGCACAGCACCAGGTCCGGCGTCTTACGGCCGATTGTCGCCAGTGCCCCAGCGCGGTCGGCCGCCGTATCGACTTTGTAACCTTGCTCGCGCAGCCAATCGGCCATCGATTCCAGCACGTGGCGGTCGTCGTCGATGAGCAGTAAAGATCCCCGGGACATAGGCGGGTTCAGGGTTCAGGGTTCAGGGACTGTTGGAGTTCAGGCTTCAGCCTGTTTGAAGCAAGCTAAAGCTTGAGCTCCAGCAAGGGGTTCAGGCTTCAGGCATCAGGCGTCAGGACCGGCAAAGCGCGCGGCGTCGCCTTCTCACACGAGAAGCGTAGGTCATCGGCATCACCTGTGCGGAAAGGCAACAGCGCCGCCGGCCTTCAGAGCTTGCGGCGGCGGGCGAGATATCTTGGCCGGAATCATCGATACGACGGGCAGCCGTATAGCCCAATCGCCTTCGCTCCGGCGGCCTGATGCAAACTTGACTCCCAATGGCGAAAGTTGTATCGATCGTATGGGCGAAGCCATGAAGAATGAACTTTCCACGAATAACGCGCCGATCGCTTACTCAGACCCCCAAACAGGAGACCCGCCCATGCGATACGTCCTTTGTGCCGCGGTTGCCCTGGCCTTCGCCATGCCGCCGGCCCCCGCTCACGCCATTATCCACCATCTCAAGGCGCTCAAAGACGCGCACCACGCCAAGCACGACAGCTTGTTCGAAAAGCTCCGTCATCATCACGCGATGAAGCCTAAGCACAAGCACAAGCACAAACAGGGCCACGGCGCCGGCGGCTGCCCGACGTGCCACTAGAGTAGGTCCCCCGCGCAAATTCGCATAACCACGGATAACGCGGATACCTCGGATACCACGGATATATCTCTTGGCCGCATCCGCGTTATCCGCGTCATCAGCGTTATCCGTGGTTGATTCTCTTTCCCTGATGTTGCCCCGCCATGGTTGAGTCGCAAGCGGACCTGCCGGGCTGACAGCCGCCCTGCATTCTGAGATAATGCGCTATAGGTGGCCGGGACCGAGCCGCGCAATGTCGTTGCGCGCCGCGACCCACGGCCTTTTCAAGAGCGCTTCTTTTCGTCCCAGAATCGTCCATGCGTAAACCACGGTCCGGCGGAGGTTGGCAGGCCATCCGCTATACGTTCAGCAAGGCGCGCGAGGCGGGCGGTTTTCTGAAGCTCTGGAAGGCGATGCGCAGTAAGAACGCCTGCAAGACCTGTGCGCTAGGCATGGGGGGCCAACAAGGAGGTATGGTCAACGAGGCTGGCCACTTCCCCGAGGTCTGCAAGAAGTCGCTGCAGGCCATGGTCGCCGACATGCAGGGGGCCATTCAGCCGGACTTTTTCCGCACCTACTCGATCGCGCAGCTCCAGTCGTTCACCCCCCGCGAACTGGAACTCTGTGGCCGCCTGACGCAGCCGTTGCTGCACCGCGCGGGCGAGAACTATTACCAGCCCATCTCCTGGGATGATGCCACCCGGCGGATCGTCGAAAAGCTCAAGTCCGTCCCGCCAAACGAAACCTTCTGGTACTTCAGCGGCCGCAGCAGCAACGAGGCCGGCTTCCTCCTGCAGCTCTTCGCGCGGCTGTATGGCACAAACAACGTCAACAATTGCAGCTATTACTGTCATCAGGCCAGCGGGGTGGGGCTGACCAGCTCGATCGGCGCCGGGGCGGCAACGGTGCAGCTCGACGACGTCGAGCATGCCGACCTGGTGTTTCTCATCGGTGGCAATCCGGCGAGCAACCACCCGCGACTGATGCGGTCGCTGATGACCGTGCGACGCCGGGGAGGCGACGTCATCGTCGTCAACCCGATCGTCGAAACGGGGCTGGTCAATTTCCGTGTACCCAGCGACGTGCGAAGCCTTTTGTTCGGTACCAGGATTGCCACGCGCTACGTACAACCGCACATCGGCGGCGACCTGGCGATGCTCAATGGGCTGGCCAAGCGAATCGAGGAGTTGGGCGCGGTGGACGAGCAGTTCGTGAACGAGCACTGCGCCGGCTGGCTCGAGCTGCGCGAACGGCTGCGATCGCTCTCGT
The DNA here is from genome assembly GCA_040901795.1 of Pirellulales bacterium. Lineage (GTDB taxonomy): Bacteria > Planctomycetota > Planctomycetia > Pirellulales > JALHPA01 > JBBDYH01. Next base: position 111,351 of record JBBDYH010000067.1, on the reverse strand, counting down.
GGGACGAGATCACCGCCAAGTCGGGCGTCTCGCGCGAAGATATCGACGCCATGGCCGATCGCTATGCCCGCTCGACGAACACCGTCTTCATGTGGACGATGGGGATCACGCACCATGCCCACGGCGTGCTCAACGTCCAGGCGATCGCCAACCTGGCGCTGATGCGCGGGATGATCGGTCGCAAGCATGCCGGCGTGCTGCCGATCCGTGGGCACAGCAACGTGCAGGGAATGGGTACGGTCGGCGTGACGCCAAAACTCAAGGACGCCGTCTTCGAGCGGCTACAGAGTCACTACGGCGTGCAATTGCCGACGGCGCCCGGCTACGACACGATCGCGGGCGTCGAGGCGGCCGCGCGCGGCGACGTCAGATTCGCCATGTGCCTGGGCGGAAACCTGTTCGGCTCGAACCCCGATGCAACCTTCGCGCGCCAGGCGCTCGCTCAGATCGACCTGGTCGTCTATCTCAACACGACCCTGAACACCGGTCACGCCCACGGTCTTGGCCACGAGACAATCATCCTGCCGGTGTTGGCGCGCGACGAAGAGCCAGAGCCGACGACGCAAGAATCCATGTTCAGCTATGTCCGGCTCAGCGATGGCGGTCCCCGACGGCACGAAGGGCCGCAGAGCGAGATCGAAATTATCGCCGACCTGGCCAGTCACGTAATGCCGACGCACGGGCCCGTCAATTGGGCCAATATGCGCTCTGCGAGCTGCATCCGAGAAGCCATCGCCAAGATTGTGCCGGGACTCGAACAAATCGGCGACATTGATCGGACCAAGGCCGAGTTCGTCATCCCCGGCCGGGCGTTTCATACGCCGGTGTTTCCCACGACGGACGGCAAGGCGCACATGCACGTCCACGACCTGCCGGACTTGGCCGGTGGCCACATTAGCCCCAGCCGGCAGGCCGGGGTTGAGTCGCAGGTGTCGCGCTCCCTGCGCCTGATGACCATCCGCAGCGAGGGGCAATTCAACACCGTGGTCTACGAGGACTACGACCTCTATCGCGGCGTCGAACGGCGCGATGTGATCTTGCTGCACCCCGACGACATCGCCGCGCTCGGCCTTACGCCCGGCCAGCGCGTACGGGTCCAAAGCAGCGCGGGCGAGATGGCCAACGTGCTCGTGCATGCATTCCCCGACATCCGCGCGGGCAATGCGGCGATGTATTATCCGGAGGCCAACGTGCTCGTGCCGCGCACCGTCGATCCGCGCTCAAAGACTCCCGCCTTCAAGTGCGTCGTAGTAGCCGTCGAGCCAATGATACCGCAATCCCGCCGACCGCAAGGCGACGCCCGCGCAGCCGCCTCGCCGGACGGCACCCAGGGCGAACCGGAACTGGTTACCCTGCAGGCTGCCCAGGGCGTTAAAAGCACTCGCGACCAAATGCGTTCGTGTTGAGCGCTTCGTGGGGCAGACAAACCTGTCGGCCGGCGATGCTTTTGTTTAACCCGCAGAAGGCGAGGATCTCGACTGCCTCGCCTGCGGCTACGGGTTAAACGAGGCCGAAGCCGCTGTCCTAGACTCCTGCTAGACATTCCCATCTTCGCGTCGGTTGTTGCTCGATTCAGCGATTTATAGAATGCAGGGGTAGGTTCACTCCGTCCTGAAACGACACCGCCATGCCGCATTTGTTCTGGCGCCTGTTGAGCACGGCGATACTAAGCGCAACCTTCACCAGTTGCGCCGAGTCAAGAACTGCGCAGCACACCGGCGGCGAGAAAAAGCGTCAGCCGAATCGCATCGCCGACCCCGATCTGGAAAACGTCTACCAGGTTCACCCCAAAGTGCTCTCCGGCGGGGAGCCTCACGGTGAAAGAGGCTTTGCCGCGCTTGAGCGTCTGGGCGTGAAGACGGTCATCAGCGTCGATGGGGCCAAGCCGGACCTCGACAGCGCCAAGCGGCACGGCATGCGCTATGTTCACCTGCCGCACAGCTACGACGGCGTGCCTGAAACGCGCGCCAAGGAACTGGCCAAAGCGGTCCGCGACCTGCAGGGTCCGGTCTACATCCATTGCCATCATGGCAAGCACCGCAGTCCGGCGGCGGCGGCCGTGGCCTGCGTGGGAGCGGGTCTCATTGGCGCCGGCGACGCACTTGCCGTGCTGACCGCGGCCGGCACCAGCAAAAACTATCGCGGTCTCTACAAGTCTGCCGAACAAGCGCGCCGGCTCGACGACGCGCTACTCGATGCGCTGGATGTGGAGTTTCGCCCTGCGGTCGAAGTCCCGCCGTTGGCCGACGCGATGGTCGCGCTGGAGCGGACGCACGACTACGTCCGGCGGATCGCCGCCGCAGGTTGGCGGCCTGTGCCGGAACATCCCGATCTGGACCCGGCGCATGAGGCCCTGCTACTGCGCGAACATTACACCGAGCTTTTGCGGACCGATGAGCTGAAGCGGCGCCCGGCTGAGTTCCAGAAGCAAATGCGCAACGGGGAGCAGGCGGCGAAATCGCTCGAAGACACGCTTGCCAGTCTCAAGGAACAGCGCTACCCCACCGCCAAGCTCAATCTTCACACAATGGCCGATGGGGCGCTCACCGCAATCAATAAGAACTGCGCGGCCTGCCACCAAAAGTTCCGCGACGTGCCCTTGGGCGAGAAGTGAGGCGACGCCGCCCGAGATGCGATCTTTTTCTGCAATCTCTTACTCACCGTGATCAGTAGTGGGAAGATCGTCTTCCGCCGGCGCCCGTTGATCCCAGTCGCTTACCTCCCGTCGACGTGCCGTCGGGCGGTGACGCGCAATTCGGCGCATCATCCGCGCCGAGATCGCGATCAGCAGGATTAACAGCGCCAACAGCAAGAGGAAGCCGGCCAACGTCAGGGACAGCCGTTCGCGAGTCGCTTCGTCCAGCCGCTGCCAGAGCGTGGGGTCAGCGTCGGCGGCGAAGATGGCAGCTATCACCAACGCAGCTCCCGTCGGGGGTCCGGCTGCCCCCGTCCTTCCAAACTTCGCACGGCTTCGAGCAAATCGCTGTCGATGGTATCGGGTAGAACAATCTGCACTTCGGCGTACAAGTCCCCCTTGGTCCCGTCCTTATTCTTCACGCCATGGCCTTTGACGCGGAGCTTGACACCACTGCTGGTCCGTGGGGGAACACGGAGCGTGATCGTACCGTAAGGGGTTGGCACATCAACTTTCGCCCCCAGCAGGGCCTCGGCCAGCGTCACCGGCAGCTTCAGGTCAAGCCGATCGCCGGTCCGCGTGAAGTGCGGGTGCGGCGCGGCGTGAACCGTGAGAATAATATCACCCGGCGGTCCGCCATTGACGCCCGGCTCGCCTTGCCCGCGCAGGCGGACCTTGCCCCCGTCGGGAATGCCGGCCGGGATTTTAACTGAGATCGTCTCGTGCTTGCCAGCGCGGTCAATCGCCAGGTCAGTTATTCCCCCGAGCACGGCGGTCTCGAATGAAACCGTCATATCGCTGTGGAAGTCATTCCCTTCGACAGGCGCCGCACGACCGCGACGGCCCCGTGCACGGCCTCCACCGCCACTGCCTCCGCCGGTACCTCTGCGAAGCTGCTCGAAGATGTCGGCAAACCCGCCAGCCCCTCGGCCACCGCCGCCCGCTCCGCCGAACGTGCTGGGATCGACTCCGCCGCCGAAAAGTTGGCTGATGTCGATCCCCTCAAATCCCTCGGGCATCTGGCCGGTCCAGGAGTAATTCCCGCCGCGGGGGCCGCCCGCGTCGCCGGCCGCCCCGCCGCCCATGCTCTCGAAGCCCGGTCCAAACTGGTCATACATCTTCCGCTTCTTTTCGTCATTGAGCACGTCGAACGCGGATTGGACCTTCTGGAATTTCTCCTTGGCTTTCTTGTCGTTCGGGTTGAGATCGGGGTGGTATTTGCGGGCGAGATCGCGATAGGCCTTCTGGATTTCGGCGGGCGTCGCGTCGCGCTTGACACCGAGGGTCTTGTAGTAGTCTTCAGCCATGCCGGCGTAGCTTGTAGTCGGAAGCCGAGTTGCTTGAGGCAAACTTCTTAAGCTACGCTATTCTAAGGGCCGCTGCATTTCCCCATCAAGGCACATGGATTACGGCGTTGCATCGCGTGGAAAGATAATCATCATGAGCCTGCAAATCGAAATTGACCGCGAGGATGATGGGCGCTGGATCGGCGAAGTACTCGACCTTCCCGGCGTCATGGCGTACGGGGCGACGCGCGCGGAAGCGATTGATCGCGTCAAGGCGCTTACGCTTCGTGTGCTCGCCGATCGCATTGAGAACGGGGAAGAAGTTCCAGATGTCGCCGATGTCTTCTCGGTGATTCCATGAGTTCCTGGCCGTCCACAAGGCTACGGCTGATCCACGTTGTAGTTATGTGAGGCCTGTGTGTTTTCCATCGTTCGAACAGCGATCACTGTTGTCGCTAGTCTCTGCATCGGGCTAAGTTTGTACGCCCGCGAAGGCCAGCTTGAACTCTCCGCCATCGACCGCGACACGGGGAAGCCGATCGCTGTGCGTGTGCATTTACAAAATGTGACCACGAAGAAGCCCGTCAAACCCCCTGGCGTACCGGCATTGGACGATCACTTTGTGTTCTACGACAAGGTCAAGCTCAAGCTGCCTCTAGGGAACTACAGGTTTGTCATGGAGCGCGGCCCGGAGTATCTGACCCGCACGGGACACTTTACGATCAACAACTATGCCGACGATCGCAAGACGGTTGATATGAAGCGGTTTGTGGACATGGCCGCCGAGGGCTGGTACGCGGGCGACCTCGATGTCCACCGCCGCGAGACTGAGATCGAGCTCTTGATGCGGGCCGAAGATCTGTACATAGCGACGCTTGGCGCTTCGGGGCGTACAGATAAGGCGGGAGCGAATCATACGGCAACACAGTTTGATGGAACGCGGTTCTATGCTCTGCGGGACGTCAACGGAGATCCGCCGCTGCCGTTCTCCTGGGACCTGCCGTTGGGGGTCGCGGGTGGGAAGCTCGAAAGCGTGCAAATCGCCCACCGGCACTTGCTGCGCTACGGAATGGTGAATCACAAAGCGGGCGGCCGTCCGCGCGACCTGGCGGTCTATCCCGGCGTGCTCGGCAACGGCGTCTGGTCGTTGGACATCTACTACCACCTGCTCAATTGCAGCCTGCGGTTGCCACCGACCGCCGGCAGCGGATCAGGCTGGCAACGTGAAGCAACCGCACTGCGGGGAAATGGTCCGGCCGCGAAAGCCGCGCTCCGTAACAATTTCAATCCAGTCGGCTACAACCGCGTTTACGTCTTTATCGAAGGCGAGCCGAGCTGGGAAAAGTGGTGGGAGGGCCTGCGCACCGGGCGAGCCATGGTGACCAACGGCCCGTTGATTCGGCCCAGCGTCGAAGGGCAGCCGCCGGGCCACGTTTTCCACGCCGAACAGGGCCAAACGGTGGAGCTTGAAATCGGCCTGTCCCTCTCGACGCGCGATCAGATCAGCTACTTGGAAGTGGTCAAAAACGGCGCGACTGCCCACTCGGCGCGGCTCGACAAATGGAAAGCGAGCGGCGGCAAGCTGCCGTCACTGAAATTCACCGAGAGCGGCTGGTTTCTCATCCGCGCTGTTGCCGACGATCCGAGCACGTATCGGTTCGCCACGACGGCGCCGTACTATGTCCAGATTGGCGATCGTCTGCGGATCAGCCGCGCCTCGGCCCAATTCTTTGTCAATTGGTGCTCGGATCGCGTCAAAGCGCCCGAGCGCGACGAATCGCTCGCCGACTGGCGCCGCGCCGAAGCCTATTGGACCGGCCTCTTGAATCGCGCTAATGCGCCGTAGCAGCAAGCCTTGTGCGGTAGTGTAGTCCTCTCGCTCCGCGAGAGGAATCATCACGCGGAGCGTGATGACTACACTTTCCCACGCTCCATGTGCGAAGTCGGCACATGGAGTGTGCCTGCCACATTGCGCTACATCACCCGCTGCTCTGCCTCGATCGGTGCACCATTTCCCTCCCCGTTGCCGCTGGCGGCCAGCGCAAACGCCGCTCGCGCCTCGCGCTCGGGCAGGCTGCTGGGACGCAGCGACAATAGCCGCTCCTGGCAGCGGTAGGGCGCTTCGCCTGGGGCGGGCTGGAACCGCAGGTGTGTGCCGTCGGACTGCAAGAGCCGCGCTTTCACGTTATCGAGCAGATACGCCGGCACGATCTCGTGCAGCATGCGGTCCTTGAGCTCCGGCGCTTCAATGGGGAACATCACCTCGACGCGGCGATAAAAATTTCGCGGCATCCAGTCGGCGCTGGAGAGATACACCTTGGCGTCGCTGTCCGGACCAAAGACGTAAATCCGGCTGTGCTCCAGGAACCGATCGACGATCGACCGCACCCGGATGTTTTCGGAGATGCCGGGCAGGCCCGGCCGCAAGCCGCACACTCCGCGATCGACGATGTCGATCGGCACGCCGGCCTGGCTCGCGCGGTACAGCGCTTCGATCACGCGATGATCGACCAACGCGTTGAGCTTGGCGAAGATCCGCGACGGCAGCCCTTGCCGGGCAAGATCCGTCTGCTCTTCGATCAACTCAATCGTCCGGCGCTGCAGATCCGTCGGCGCGACGACCAGTTTTCGCCACTGGTGACCCTGCGAATAGCCGGTCAAGAGGTTAAACAATGCCGACGCGTCGGACACCAGGTCTTCGTCGGCCGAGAACAGCCCCAGATCGGTATAAGTCAACGCGGTAGTGGGATTGTAGTTGCCGGTGCCAAGATGCACATACCGCCGCAGGTTGTTCCCTTCCTGCCGCACCACCAGCGATAGCTTGCAATGCGTCTTCAGGTCCAAGAAACCAAACACCACGTGTACGCCCGCGCGCTCCAACTGCCGCGCCCAGCTCACATTGTTGGCCTCGTCGAAGCGGGCCTTCAGCTCCACAAGCGCAGTCACGTGTTTGCCGTTTTCCGCGGCCGAAATTAATGCTCGCGTGATCGGCGAATCTCCGCTGGTGCGGTAGAGCGTCTGCTTGATCGCCAACACCTTGGGATCGATCGCCGCACGGCTGACGAAGTCCACGACCGTGTCGAACGTGTCGTACGGATGGTGCAGCAGGATGTCGCGCCGCGAGATGGCGGCGAACAAGTCGTCGCCACGGCGGCGAATCCCCCGCGGCGTCTGCGGAAAGACGGGCGGGTCGCGGAGCTGATCGAACCCATGCAATCGCGTGAGCTCCATCATCGCCGTCAGGTCGAGCGGCCCCGGAATCCGGTAGACCTCGCTATAACTCTCCGGCGAGTTGTCGCGAACGTACTCTTCGTCGATGATCAGCCGCGAGAGCTCTTCGCTGGCGTCGGCCGCCACTTCCAGCCGCACCGCTTCGCCATGCTGGCGTGCCTTGAGCCGGTCCTCGATCAGCCGCAGCATATCGTCCGACTCTTGCTCCAATAGCTCGATGTCGCTGTCGCGCGTGATGCGGAACGTGGTCCAGGTTTGCACGGCAAATCCGCCGAACAGCTCGGGCAGCCACGCCGAAACCGCGTCTTCCAACAAAATAAAGTGCGCCGCGCCCCCCTGGCCGACCGGCACCAGCCGCGGCAACACGTGGGGCACCTGCACGACCGCGAACATTTGCTTCGGCCCCAAACCGCGGCGTCGCTCCAGCATCGCCGCCAGGTACAGACTGCGGTTGTGATACCGCGGGCTGGGATGGGCCGGATCGACGGCCATCGGCGTCAGAATCGGGAACGCCCGCTCATGGAAGAATCGCGTCAGCGCCTCGCGCTGCTCGTCGTTCAACTCGTCGAAGCGGAGCAAGCGCACTCCCTCCTGAGCAAGCTGCGGCAAGACCGACTCGTTCCAGCAACGGTACTGTCCGGCCACCAGCTCCTGCGTGCGCGTGCAGATCCGTTGCAACTGAGCGATCGGCCGCATGCCGTCAGGCGTGTAATCTTGCGGAGCGCCGTTGCCGAAGGCCTGCTCCCGCAATCCCGCCACCCGGACCATGAAGAATTCGTCCAGGTTCGAGCTGAAGATCGACAGGAATTTGACGCGCTCTAACAGCGGGTTCGTCGGGTCCTCCGCTTCCTCGAGCACGCGCGCATTGAATTCCAGCCAGCTCAGCTCGCGGTTGGTGAAGTGTTCGGGAAGAAAAGTTTGTTCGCTCATGACCCGTAGGTCAGGCTGAGCCTGACAACATTGCTATTCATCTCATCTCACGTGCCATGTGCCACTGCTCGCCGCGAGCAGTGCATGTCTACCGTTGACGGCGCCGCTTCATCGTACGCAACAAGTTTCCCTTGCAAACGCTGCCCGGCCCTACGGACTGCCGATGCATCTGCCGTGCCAGCCCTTCTATTGTACCGCCTTGACCGGTATAGATGACACATCTCCTCTTGTCGGCGCAAGCGTAACACACACCTGCTCGGCGGACCGGCCAACACGACCCAATGCCCACCCGTGAAACTCCTAATTGGCGAGCGCTCTACCCCTTCACCTCGCGCTCGATCGAGATCGACGGCCGGCAAATGCACTACGTTGACGAGGGTGGGGGGCCGACACTGCTTTTGGTCCACGGAAACCCTACCTGGTCGTTCCACTGGCGCGAGCTGATCGTCGCCTTGCGGCCCAAGCACCGCCTCGTCGCTCCGGACCACATCGGTTGTGGGTTGAGCGACAAGCCGCAGTCGTACGATTACCGTCTGGCGCAGCACATCGACAACCTCGTCGAGTTCATCGACCGTCTGGATCTTCGCGAGATTACGCTGCTGGCTCAGGATTGGGGCGGAGCGATCGGCTTAGCTGCTGCGCTGCGGCGGCAGGATCGGTTCGCCCGTTTTGTGCTCTTCAATACGGCGGCCTTTCGCTCCGCCTGGATGCCCTGGCGGATCCGCATCTGCCGCACGCCGCTGTTGGGGATACTCGCTGTCCGCGGCCTGAACGCCTTCGTCCGTGCAGCTCTGCGGATGGCCGTCGAAAAACGCGACCGCATGACGACCGCCGTTCGCGCCGGAATCGCCGCCCCCTACGGGAGTTGGGCCAATCGCATTGCGATCGACCGCTTCGTCAAAGACATTCCCATGTCGCCGAACCATCCAAGCTACCAGACACTTACCGAAGTCGAACAGGGCTTAGCGCGCCTTGCGAGCAAACCCTTCCAGTTTATCTGGGGCATGCGCGACTGGTGTTTTACCTCCGCCTTTCTCGACCGTTTCATCGAATGCTTCCCGCATGCCGAAGTCCACCGTTTTCAAGACGCCGGCCATTGGGTTGTCGAAGATGCGCACGAGTGCATCGTCCCTCTCGTCGAGCGGTTCATCGCCAGATAGCCGAGTAGGTCAGGCACCCCCGTGCATGACGGGCTTTCTGCCCGCAGAGCATGACGGTATTGGCCACCGACCCTGCGAGCATCTATCCCCACAAGTGCTCGACCGGAGTCACGTGCCCCCAGGCGATCTCGGCTACCTGAATACCAAATACCGCCGCAATTAGACTGCGTTCGTCTGGGCTCGGGGTCCAGCGTCCAAGCAGGATCGCCAGGACTCGGGATTCCTCCAGGCCCGATCGCTTTGCCAGGTCTGCCACGGTCAAGCTGTGCAGCCGGCACATCTCAGCGACGCTCGTTGTCTTGTTCGCAGTCACTCGTAAGTGCGCTATCTGGCGACGAAGCTATTCATAAAAAGCGGCAAAATCCTACACCGCGCAACGCCCGGCGGGCGTTCACTCCGGCGTCTTTGAGAAGCGGGCGAGGAATGAGGACATTCGACTTTCTTGCAAAAAGTAGAATGTCCCGAATGCCACGGCCATCTTTCCGACAAGCGCCCTCAGGCGTGGAGAACAATCCCTCGCCCCCGATGCGCTACCAAGGCACTCGCCACAACCCAAGAATAGACCCGGTGAAAAACAGCGCGAACGGCAAACACCCGAGGACGATCCCCGTCCACGCCATGCCCCCGCCGCGACACTCGCCACTACGAATCCTACCCAAAGCGACTACTCCAAAGATGACTCCCAACAAGCAAAGCGTGCCCGACGGGAACCCCACATACAACACGGCGAGACCGGCACTTACTCCAGTCGTCTCTACGGGCGGGCCGGCTATGCTTACGAGCCATACGAGGGCTCCCAGGCAACCCAGCGTGCTGCCGACGAGACTGACAGCCGCCCACGACGTGCTGGGTTTCGTATCAGCCATCGGAACACAACTCCATTCGCTTTTCTTCTGCGAGGGGGATGCTGAGATGCGTTGCCTCTACCCGGACGAGCCGGCCGGCCACGCACTTCGGTAAACGGGCTAACGCCACATCATACGGCGAAATCGCCGGCGCCATAAGAGCGCGGCGGCAGCGATGGAGAGCAGGCCAAGCGTAGAGGGTTCCGGCACTGCGGCTACTCCTGCACCGGCGGCAGCGGGTGCGGCGAGCGGTGGGGCGGCGGGGTCGTAGAAGACGCCGAGGAGCGTGACATCGTCGTCGTCTACGAAGCCGTTGTAGTCAAAATCGCCCAAGGCCCAGGACGGTTGAGCAACGCCGGGCGCATAGGTCGCGCCGACAATCGTCACGTCGTCGTCGTTAACAATGCCGTCGAGATTCGCGTCGCCGGTGCGCGTGAAGGCCATCAGCACCGAGGTGGCATCGACCGGCTGGCCGCGAAGGTTCGTATACGGTCCTAAAGGCAATGCCGAGTTCTCCGCATAGCCGATGGAGCGAGACTCCGGGGCCGCTGCCGCGGCTGTGCTGCTGGTGATGCCCAGGCCGTTCCAGGTATTGCCAAGGCCGGAACCGCCGCGGCCGGTGAGGATCTGTTGGCGAATCGTCGCGGCGGGACTAGCGCCGGTGTAGTTGACGACTGCCGCATTGTTGGCCAGATCGAGCTTCGCCGTCGGCGCGGCGTCGCCCGCGATCGAAAGCGAGCTAACCGCAGATGTGCCGGCGTTGCTGCCGTTGGGTGCTACCGCCACAGTGCCGGCATTCACCGATAGCCCTGCGGCGCGAACGTTGTTCAATGTCAGCGTGCCTGCGCCAGCCTTGGTCAGATTCTGTCCCGCGGCGGTGAGTGTCCCCGTGATCGCGAGGTTACTTGCGGCGGGTGTGACCGTGACCGTCGTGTTGTCGGCAAGGGTGACCGGCGCGCTGATCGTATGATTGCCGCTCGCGACGTTGATTTGAGCATCACCGCTGGTCGAGTCGAGCGTCAGAGTATTTGACCCGGCAATCGTGTACGACTGGGCGCTGTCGAAAAACAGGCTGCCGACGGTGATCGTGTTATTGACTGTCACCGTTCGCGGCGCGGTGATCACGCCGGCGAACGCGGCTTCGACGCCGGCCGCGTTAGGAACCATGGGCGCCCAATTGTTTATCCCAGTCCAGTTCCCATTGGCGTCAATAATCCACGTATGTCGCACCGGCCCGGCCCGCAGGACCACTACGCCGTACATGTTCTGCCCAGCATTATCGGGCTGCAACAAGCTGAACATGCCCGCCGGAAAGTCCCGCCGATATACAGAATACCACTGATCGATATCATTATCGGCGCCTTCGTCGACTGGAACTTCGTCCGGCACGGCTGGATCGCCGAGACGGTTGAGACCGTTTGCCGTTGCGGCCCAACCCTCATCGAGAATCCATTGCATCTTCGTTGGCCCGAAGCTTGGCGGATCGGCGTTCGGCGAATTTGGGGCACCCAAGCGATTGTCGATCAGCATGAATACGGTTGATGGATTGGCCACAGTCACATCCAGCCGAAAGCTGCCGTTGTCACGGTTGTCGTTGCCCGACATGATGTACTCACCGCCGACAAGGTATGCCGGAATTCTGAACTCCGGCGGGTTAGACGTCTCGAAATGGTCCGAGTAGCGATGGTTGCGATCCACAAAAGTGGGAGCCTGGTGTCCGAACGTGCCCACGGTAAAGGGTTCGCCAGGGGCGCCGGCAGACGGTTCATTGTTCACTGTCCGTTCAAACGTCTGACCAGTCCATTTGGCAGTGATCGTATCGGTCGGCTCGTTATCGCCACCGGTTTCCACCACGCTTGTGATGTTTTGGCCGAACACAGCGACGGCGGATAGGGCGCACAACAAGAAGAGCGCCACACAAAGTTTGGTCCAATTCATGAGCTGAACCTCCAAAGTAGATCGATTGGCGACCGCGCCTTGAGTTGCGAAGACCTCTACTCTGTTCGCCCAAGTATTAGCAGGTTAACCGGCGGCTCATTCGAGGGCAACAAATCTGTCGCATTTTATGAATATTTGAGTATCTGTTCGGGACGCTCCCCATGCCTCCAAAGCACGCAACAGGGTCACGCGTTAAGCACGAAAACGCGAAACCGAAAACCGGCGCGCCGTCCGGGAGTACATCGGGGCTGAAGGCCCCGGGCCCGAAAGCCCAGGGCGAAGTCCGCCGTCGCGGTGGACGCAGCCCTGGGTTCTCGGTGAGATAACGTTCTCAAAGGCCCAACGGGCCGCGACGGGGCTTCAATCCCACAGCAACGCTGCCAACCGCCGTGGCCGCGCTTAAGTTTCCGAGATAGAATGAGGATGAATTAATGGCGAGAGCACGTGGGAGAAAAGCGATGTCCCAAGCCACGTTGGAAGAACGCGTCGCGCGACTAGAGAAGCGGCTGAACGAACTCGTTCAAGATAATTCGGCCGCCCGACGGGTGCGCAAAGACTGGCGCCGCACGGTCGGAATGTTCAAGGGCGATCCGATCATGAAAGAAATCATCGACGAAGCTCTGCGAATGCGCGAAGAAGAACGACGCGAGGCCCGCAAGCAGGAGAATCACTAAAACAGGTCCGGAGGACCGCCAGGAAATACCCCCGGCACTTTCGCTCACATCCTCCTCGCCCCATGTTCCACATCCACTGTTTAGGCTGCGAAGCGATCATCGATCCGCGCTTACCCGCCTGCCCCGCCTGTGGACGCTGTCCAGGCTGCGGCGACCGCCGCGTCGATATTAAGCTGCCCTGCGAATGCGGCATTCCTTTTTGCTCTTGCTGCGGAACCTGCCCGGCCTGCGGCGCCCGCCGATCAGCCGATCACCTCGGGCCTTGCCCATGTGGCCACCCGAACAATCGCAAGCAGCTTGTCCAACTGATCGCGAAACATCGAATCAAGATCAGTCGGTAGGCCAGCCCCTTTGCCAGTCCCTTGCTCGCTCTTCCGAACCAGGGCCGTCGCTGGATACAATCGTCAGTATGAAGACGCGAACTCGACTTCGGCAGGTACTCAGCGTTGTGGGATGGCTTTGCATCATCGCACTTATCTCCTTGGGCATGCCGCCGATATTCCTTCCGGCATTCGCAGCCATGTTGGCGGCCCTCGGGCTGTCATTGCTCGTCGGGTTCATCGGCGCATACTTCGCTCTCATGAAACGGAAATCGACGCGCGAAAAGGAACCTCTTTGACACCGACGCCTCGCAAACGATGGATGACAACCCGTACAAAGCGCCAACCGCGCAACTCGCGCCGTCACCTCGCTCGCCGCCATTGCTTTGGCCTCTAGCGGCGACGTTCGGCGCGTTCTTCGCGCTGTGCGGCATTTCACTACTGGCGGGGTTCGTTCCCTCAGGTCACGTGCTCCTCTTCTCGATTGCCGTTGTGGTGCTGGTCCTTTGCACCGGGTTTGGCATTCGCCGAACGTTTTTTGGCAAGAGGACGGCCCACTGGCGATTTCCTCTACCCAATGTTGACCAGCAAGGATGGGACCAAGCGCAATTCGCTCGCCGTCGATTTTGGCTGTCGTTTTCTGCGGGCAGCATCACGGGAGTAATCCTTTGGTTCTGGCTGGCGCCATACGTTCAGGCTATTCTTGAAGTGACGATGGGCGTGTACGTTCCAAAAACCTGGATAGGCGCCGCCGGCTCGCTGATCCAAGTCGGCGTTTGCTACGCGGCGGCATGCTTTCTTGCCCGCGATAGCGCTGCTGCCGAGCCGGCGAAAGAAGCGAAATCGAGCCGGCCTGTCGGGCCATGGGAGACCGATCTTTGAGGTCGCAAGATACTCGAGATTCACGGAAAGCCGGCCTCGCTTCGGCCCTCATCGCGCTCACCCTCGTCGCGCTCATATCGGCGTTCCTTTTGGCCGACGACACCGAAACTTCGGCCCCCGGCCCACTCGCTGCCTTTGAGGCGTATCGCCATTTTGCCTTTCTCCTGGTGGTCGGCCTGATTGCTGCATTCGCGCCATATCTTTGGCTGTTGCGGAGACGCGCCATCGAAGCGGCTGGTCCGCTCCTGCTTCGCGTCATGCGGCCGCGCATTCGCTTCTGGAAACGCGTGGGATACGTGACCGGGGGAATAGTACTCAGCGGCTATGTGGTTCTGTTGCTCATTGCGCCTTTGTCGGTCGCCGATCTCGGTTCCGCTGCCGCCTTCACGATCATCTTCGTCGTGCACGTCGTCCTTGAGTTTCTTGGCGTTTCCAGATCATTTCTCGAAATACACCAGCGAGGAATGGTTTGCGGCATAGCGTTTTGGCTTTGGAACCAAATTCGCGACCACACCTGGACTGACGGCGGAACGAAACTCAAGCTAAAGATCTCCGGCCAAGGCCTCGTTGAGTTCGGTTTGGATCCCTCGATGAAGGATGAGTTAAACAAGCTGCTCGAAGCTCATCGGCACGAGCCACAGCCGGTTGGCTGACCAAGGCTGCCCCCCGAGGTCCGGAGGACCGGCAGGAAGTAGCCCCGGCCGTGGGTAGTGGGTCAGTCTAATGTCCAGCCTTAGCAGGCCGCGTGTTGTATTCGAGCACCGGGAGCAGATCGACCATGCCGCCCGCCAACGATCAGCCAAAGAGCCTTATTGCCAAGTTCAAAGAGGGTCTGCGTAAGACTCAGCAGTTCTTGAACACTGATATCCGCGACCTGTTCAAGAAAGAAGGTCGCCTCGTGGATGATGAGTTTCTGGCCGAGCTGCGCGCGATCCTGATCCGAACCGATATGGGACCATCGGCCGCGGGCGAAATTATCGACGAAATCCACAAGCAGTTCCGGGCCCGCGTTGTTCATCTTGACGACATCCTGGCGGTGATCAAGGTGAAGCTCAAGGCGTTCACGCCGGGTACATGAGTGTTTCCCGTTTTTCTTGTGTTCTCAGACCCGTTCACGCGTCTTGTCGGCGGCTTTAGCCATCACGGCCTCGCTAGAATAAACGGTATGAACGAGCAACAGCAAAGAAGAATACGACTTGCACTTCTGGTCATCTGCACCGCCGCGGGGATCGGGACGGCATACGCCGTCTGGCAAGTCCCGCTCACGGCCGTCCACATGGCCGCGCTCGCTGCCGTGCTCCTGTTGGCACTGCTTGCGGGGTTTGCGGTGATTTACATTGCCGGCGCCATGCATCAGCCACCCCCCCGGCCCAGGCAGCCCATTCTTTGGCCCGCGCTGCTGCACTATGCCGCCCTGGGCGCTCCAGTGATCAACGGTTTAGCAAGCGTCGTTCTCATGCTGACCTTCTACGACCCCGCGAATTTGCCCCTGACGATTTGTCTCGACATTTACCTCACCTTGTCGGCGATCAGCCTGCTGGCCTTGGTCGCATCGTTCGTCCTCTGGGACCGCGAGGGCAAGCGATTCTGGAAGGGAAGGCCCGACCCACGCGGTCCGTCGCATAATTAGTTCGCGGCTCACTGGGCCAACCGGTTTAACTACAATGGACCGCATGGACGAGAAGCCGAGCTGGCAGGAGCTGCGCCGCAAAGATTTGGTCGCCAAGGCGATCAATTGGGCAAAGCCCGAATAGCGACTGGTGAACGCGAACCAGGAAAGACCGACCGAACGCTAATCAGATACGCACGCCAAAAGGTCCTGCCACAACGCCGGCGAGACGTCCGTCCCATGCCAACCTCGCACGTGCTCAAGCGACTGCGCCGGACTCTGTCCACTACTCCGAGCAATGGCGAAGGCCGCGATTGCCGGAGACCGGCTCATCCCGCCGCTGCAGCACAGTAGAGTAGGGACTTTCGCCGCCAGAAGGTGTTCGACCGTTTTGACCGCCAAGCGAAGCACGTCCGGCGAGTTACCCGACCCGTCGTAAAGCGGAATGCGGACGAAAACGATTTCGCGCGGCAAGACTACCGGCGGTTCTTCGATCGCAAGCTGGACCACGGCGTCAATCCCCGCTTCCAGAATCCTCTCCCTGTCGCGGCAATCCCCGGCGTGGCCCAACCAAAGCAAGAATGGTTCGATTCGAATCATCGCTGCGTGCTCGTGAGTGAATCCTATCCTCCCTATAGTACACTCGGTAGGACCGTTTCCCGAACTGTTCGACTCACGCCATTGCTTGATGCATACCCTCACCAACCAACACGGCCTCACGCTTGGTCAGTGCGCCTCTCTGGCCTGCGTGCTCGAAGCCACCGCGCCCAAACCCGGCAATGTCCATCGCGGCGCTGACTTCGAGGATTTGACGTATCCCGATCTGATCTTGAGCGGCATCGCGATCGCCCGGGAAATCGAACGTGCCCCAGAGCGGCCGCTGGGCCAAACCATCTTGGCCGCCGTGCTAGCCACCCGCCGCGTCGTCAGCACGAACACCAACTTGGGCATCACGCTTCTGCTCGCGCCGCTCGCGGCAGCGGCGACCAAACCGCTGCCAGACGGAGTTCGCCGTGTCCTCGACGCGCTCTCCGCCGAGGACGCGCGGCTCGTGTACGTAGCCATTCGCCTGGCCAAACCCGGCGGTCTCGGCAAAGTCGAAACCGCCGACGTAGCTGGCGAGCCGCCAGAGAGCCTGGTTGTAGCGATGCGTCTGGCGGCGGAACGAGACCTCGTCGCACGCCAGTATGCCAACGGGTTTGCCGAAGTCTTTGGCGATGTCGTTCCAGCACTCCGTGAAGCGGCAAACCGTTATCCGACTCTCGACGCGATCGTGTACGCGTACTTGACCGTCCTAGCAAAACACCCCGACAGCCTCATTGCTCGCAAGTGCGGCCCGGACACTGCCCATCGCGCGTCGCAGCAGGCGGCCCAGATCCTAGCATCGGCGAAGCCGGGCGACGCTGAATGGCACGAGCGGCTCGCCGACTTCGACTTTTGGCTACGCTCCGATGGCCACCGACGCAACCCCGGCACCACCGCGGACCTGATCACGGCCGGCCTGTTTGTTACGCTATGGGAAGGGTCGGTGCATCTGCCGTTTGCCAAGCTTGATCCTTGAACCGCGAACGTCATCGGGGGACTAACGTCGCCCCGCTCGCCGCCGTGCCGGCGGCGGCTAAACAACCTTGAACCTTGAACTTTGAACTTTGAACCTTGAATCCGATGCCGGAAAACTACCACGTCCGCGTCACCAAAGACTATTTCGTCTTCAGCGCCGCGCACTTCATCACGTTCAATGGCAATATCTGCGAGCGGCTGCACGGGCACAACTATCGCGTCGCCGCCGAAGTGTACGGGCCGCTCGATGACAATCACTACGTTGTCGACTTCATCGCGCTCCGCGATGCGCTGCGCGCGATCACCGCCGCGCTCGACCACCACATGCTGCTCCCCACCCAGCATCCGGCTATTCACGTAAATGCCAACGATCAATCGGTCGAAGTCACCTTCGAAGACCGCCGTTGGGTGTTCCCCCGCGGCGACTGCATTTTGCTGCCAGTCGCGAACTCCACCACGGAGCTCTTGGCCCGCTATATCGGCGAGCGCCTGTTGGAAGTCCTCGCCGCGGCCGGTCACGCTCGTCCCGAGCGGCTGCGAATCGAAGTCGACGAGTGCTTCGGCCAGCTCGCCACCTGGGATTGGAGTAACAATGACCACTGACCAAGTCCGCCCCGGCGGATCAGCCGAAGGCATGACACCAATGACCAACCGCTGGCCGAACAATCACTCGTTGGTCATTGGTCATTTGGCATTGGACATTCTTTTCCGCCCTTTCCCTCAAGCCCTCCCCCTGTCCCACCCGATAAACCCACCGCCTGCGCGCTCGCCTGCGCAACCATGCTAGCATTCTGATATCGCACGTTCGCTGAGGGTTTCGATGGGCCCATTGCGCAAAGCCGCGGTGCTGTTGATGAGCCTTCCCCAGGAGGAAGCCGCTCAGTTGCTGTCCAAGCTGCTGCCCAAAGAGGTGGAAGCGGTCTCGATCGAAATCGCCAAGCTGACCAACGTCAGCGGCGATGAGCAGGAAAACGTCATCAATGATTTTGCCACCGCCAACCCAGCGGCCTCCAGTGGCAGCTCGGGTGGTTTGGACCTGGCCAAGGCGCTCGTCGAACGCGCCATGGGCAAGAACGCCCTGGCCACAATCGACAACGTGCGGCAGCAGATTGAGGCGGTGCCATTCGGCTTCTTGAAGAACGTCGATAGCCAGAACTTGTTGACATTCATCATTGACGAGCACCCGCAGACCATCGCACTGATCCTTTGCCATCTGGCGCCCACTCAAGCGGCCGACATCATTGCCGGCCTGCCCAGCGACCGCCAGCTCTCGGTGATCCGCCGCATCGCCACGATGGGTCAGACCAACCCCGAGATCATCAACGAGGTCGAGCGGGGACTGGAATCGCGAATCGCCGGTGTGATGAGCCAGAGCTTCGAGAACGCCGGCGGGGTCGAGAGCGTAGCCGAGGTGCTCAACGTGATCGACCGCGCCACCGAGCGCAGCCTGCTGGAAAATCTGGCGCAGGAAAGCCCCGACCTTGTCGAAGAGATCCGCCGGCTGATGTTCGTCTTCGAAGACATCAACAAGTTCTCCAACAAGGACATCCAATCGGTGCTCAAGAACGTCGAGACCTCGCAATGGGCGATGGCTCTCAAGGGCGCCAGCGACACACTCAAAACAAAGATCTTCAGCAACCTCTCGCAGCGAGCCGCCGACACACTCCGCGAAGAGATGGAATATCTTGGACCGGTCAAGCTCTCGGCCGTCGAACAGGTGCAGCAGCAGATCGTCGATGTCATCCGCCGGCTGCAAGACTCCGGCGAGTTGGTCGTCAACGCGGGCGAAGAGGAAGAGCAGCTTATTTCGTAATGACCAATGACCATTCCTCGTTCCCACGCTCTGCGTGGTAACGCCCCCTCCGCCGCTCCGCGGTGCGAATCGCCGCTGCGGCCTGTGGCATAGCAACTACGCGCGCCGCAGAGCGGCACCCAATGGTTCCCACGCAGAGCGTGGGAACCAGAGCTTGGACATTGGACATTGGTCACTTCTTTGCTAGCATCTCGGCATGACCACCACGCCGATGATGCAGCAATACCGCGACGCCAAGGCGGCTTGCCCCGACGCCCTATTGCTGTTCCGGATGGGGGACTTCTACGAGCTCTTCTTTGACGACGCCAAAACCGCCGCCCGCACGCTTGGCCTGTCGCTCACCAGCCGCGACAAGGGGGAAAACCCCATCCCCATGGCGGGTTTTCCGCATCACCAATTGGAGAGCTACCTCGGAAAACTTGTCTCGGCCGGAATGCGCGTGGCCATCTGCGAACAGATGGAAGACCCGCGCCAGGCCAAGGGCATTGTCCGCCGCGAGGTCACGCGCGTCGTCACGCCCGGTACGCTCACCGACGACGCCCTGTTGGATCCACGTGAGAACAATTACCTCGCCGCGGTGGCCACAGGTGAGCCGGCCGGTCTCGCCTGGGTCGAGCTTTCGACGGGGCGTTTCTTTGCAGCCACGTTTCCACAGGAGCGGCTTGCCGACCAATTGGCGAGGATCGATCCGGCGGAATGCCTGCTCAGCGAAGACGACCGCACGGCCGCCGCTTTCGGTGGCGATCGCATGGTCTTCACACGCCGCCCACCGTGGACCTTCGCCGCCAATGCTTCGGCGGAAGCCCTCGCGCGCCATTTTGGCACCGCGACCCTGGAGGGCTTCGGCATTGATGTCCAGCGCGATGCCGCGGCCATCCGCGCAGCCGGCGCGATTGTCGATTACCTCAGTGAGACGCAGAAATCCTCGCTGGCGCATATCGATCGGCTGATCCCCTATCGCGCCAGTCAAACGCTCCAGATCGACGAGTCGAGCCGCCGCTCGCTTGAAATCACACGCACACTCCGCGAGGGCCGCCGCGAAGGCGCCCTGTTGGGTGTGCTTGACCAAACAAAATCGCCAATGGGCTCGCGCCTCTTGGCGGACCAGCTCGCCAACCCGCTTACCTGCCGCGAACAGATCGAGGCCCGTCTCGACGCGGTGGCGGAGCTGGTCGCCGATCCGCGGCTGGTCGATGACTTGCGCGACAAGCTCCGCGGCGTGTACGATCTGGAGCGGTTATTGGCTCGCGTGATCACCGCGCGAGCCACCCCGCGTGACGTCGGGGCCGTCGCACGTACGCTAGCTTCGCTTCCTTCCATTAAGGCAAAACTAACCGAACGACAGAGCGCCTTGCTCAACGACCTCGAAGCGGCGCTCGACCTCTGTCCCGAGCTGCGCGCCAAGCTCGACGCCGGACTCGTCGACGATTGTCCGCAGTCCAGCCGCGACGGCGGCTTCATCCGCACTGGGTTTCATGTCGAATTGGACGACCTCCGCGAGCTGGCCAGCGGCGGCAAGCAGTGGATCGCCCGTTACCAGCATCAGGAGATGGAGCGCACCGGCATTCCCAGCCTCAAGGTCGGCTTCAACAAGGTTTTCGGCTACTACCTGGAGGTTACGCACACGCACGGCCAGAAGGTGCCCGACCATTACATCCGCAAGCAGACTGTAAAGAACGCCGAGCGCTACATCACGCCCGAGCTCAAGGAGTACGAGGAGAAAGTCCTCTCGGCGGACGAGAAGGCCAAGGAGCTGGAATACGACCTGTTTTGCCAGCTTCGCGAAATGGTCGCCGGCTGTGCCAAACGGCTGCAAGCCACCGCCGCGGTACTTGCCCAGCTTGACGTGTTGGCTTCGCTCGCCACGTTGGCCCGCGAACGTGGCTACTGCCGCCCTGTAATCGCCGCAGAGCCGGCGCTCAAGATCGTCGATGGTCGCCACCCAGTGGTGGATGCGCTGGCCACGGCTGGCTCGTTCGTCCCCAACGACACCGCCTGCGGTGACGACGACGGCCTGATCCTGCTGATCACCGGTCCCAACATGGCCGGCAAGAGCACCTACATCCGCCAGGTGGCGCTGATCACCCTGATGGCTCAGATGGGCAGCTTCGTTCCCGCGCGCGAGGCGACCATCGGCATCGCCGACCGCATTTTCGCTCGCGTCGGCGCGAGCGACGAGTTGGCGCGAGGTCAGAGCACGTTCATGGTCGAAATGACCGAGACGGCGCGAATCTTAAACCTGGCGACGCCGCGAAGTCTGGTGATCCTGGACGAGATCGGCCGCGGCACCAGCACCTACGACGGCGTCTCGCTGGCCTGGGCGATCGTCGAGCATCTCCACGACGTCGTCCATTGTCGCACGCTGTTTGCTACGCATTATCACGAGTTGACCGATCTGGCGAAGACGCTGCCCTCGGTGCGGAACTTGAACGTGGCGGTCCGCGAGTGGGACGAGCAGCTTGTCTTCCTGCACAAGATCGTCGACGGAGCGGCTGACAAGAGCTACGGAATCCATGTCGCCCGCCTTGCCGGTGTGCCGCGCGAAGTCAACGAGCGGGCAAAGCAGATCCTCGCCCAGCTCGAGCAACAACTTCTCAACGGCGACGGCCAGGCGAAAATTGGTCGCCGCGGCGACCGCGGCCGCGCCGGCGATCTCCAGCTCACGCTCTTCGCTCCCTATGCGCACCCGCTCCTGGAGCGGCTGCGGACCGTGGAGCTCGACGGCACGACGCCGTTGGCGGCACTGCAGTTGTTGCAAGAGTGGCAGCGGGAGCTGAAGCAAGACCGGGAGACAAGGAGACAAGGAGACAAGGAGCAATAACTGATACAAGCCGGCCCGTCTCCTTGTCTCCCGGTCTCCCAGTCTCCTTGTCTTTCCTCCCCCAATGCCCGACCAGCGATTCCCCAAATCGAGCCGTCTCAAAAGCCTCTCCGACTTCCGCCGCGTCTTCGATCGTCGGCGGAGCGCGACGAACGGCCGCATGACCGTCTGCGGATGCGAAAACGAGCTGGGTCAAACGCGGCTCGGTCTCTCAGTGTCGCGGAAGGTCGGTGGCGCCGTCGTGCGCAACCGCTGGAAGCGATTGCTCCGCGAAGCGTTCCGCCTCAGCCGCGAAAAGCTGCCCCCCGGCATCGATCTGGTCATTGTCGCCAAGGACTCAACGCCCCCCGAGCTGCCATGGCTCTTAGATGAGCTGCCTCGACTGGCCGCCCAGGTCGTGCGTAAACTGAAAAAGTGATCCGCCGCCCGCTAAACTTCGTCGCCCGACTGCCGGCACTTGCTGTGATTGGAGTGGTGCGCGTCTATCAATACACCCTCAGCCCGCTCATCGGCCGGAATTGCCGTTTTCACCCCACCTGTAGCAACTACATGATCGCCGCCGTGGAAAAACACGGCGCCCTCCTTGGAGCATGTCGCGGCCTGCGGCGCATCGCCCGCTGCCACCCCTGGCATCCCGGCGGGGTGGATCTTCCCTGAAAAGTTGGCTTTGCACCTGGTATGACGAACTTCCTTTAATCCTTTGACTTCGCCAACAACGCCCGCGTCTCCGCACCTAACTCGTCTCGCAGCGTGGGCGAATAGCCGATATGAATCCGGCGCACGGTTCCTTGCTGGTCGATCAGCACCAGCGTCGGCCAACCGCCATCGCCATACTTTTGCTGAATCCCATCGCTCTTGAGCGTTGGATATTCGATGTTCAAATAATCCACGACAAAGCGCGCGTTCTCTTCCTCGTCATCTTCACACATGCCCAAGATAGCGACGGGCTGGTCCTTGAATTCTGCCTGCAACTGCTTGATCTGCGGCATGGCCCGGATGCACCAGCCGCAGCCGCGATACCAGAACTCCAGCAGCACCACTTTGCCGCGGTAGTCGGCCAGCGAATGCTTCTTGCCGTCCCAGTCGGTGGTTTCCCATGGTGGCGCGGGCTGATCCAGCAGTTTTGCTAAGTTCGCGGCCTGATCGAAGTAATACTCTTCGCTGGACTTCAGGTAATCCAGGTGTCGCGTGCACATCGCCTGAACCTCGGCGGACTTGCATGTTTCAAGCAAGACTTCCATAGCGGACTTGGCCTCCGCGACCAGCTCGCGGGCTTGGCTCGGCTGGCGTGCGATAGCGTTCACGATTCCTCGGTCTCCTTGCCGTACGGAAAAGAACCGTTGAGAGTCGTCCGCTAATTGCCGAGCCCATGTCGGCTCATGCTGTTTCACATGCATCAGCGCCCATGTTTCCGTTCCCTCTCCGACGAATCCTACGCTTTGCTCGAACTTCTGCTCCGCCGTTACGAGTAGCCCTTCCTTGTGGCCGAAGTCGTAGACGGTGTCCCACTTGAAGCCATATACCGGGTCGAGCATCGTCCGCCGGAATTCGCGGAACCGAAGATTGCCTTCAGGCTGATTCTCATCGCGCCGATAGCGCAGTTCCGTCTGATCCCAGTCATATCGGGCGCCCCAGATTCGATGGTCCGCGGCAGGCGGCAAACGCGGGAAAAGCCACGAGACATTCAAGAACTGCAAGGTTTCGTTGTGCACAAACGTCCCATCCGCCGCAATGTCGCAATACGCATACTGTGGCGCCCGTGAATCAACTCTTTCCTTGCCCTCATGGTCCAATCGCTTCGATTCGGTGACCTGGCGAATGACGAGCCGCCACGTGTCATTCTCGTTCTTTCGTACAACCCAGACCGTGTAGTCGATCGTGTTGAGAAACGTCCCCGCCTTTTCGCCGGAGCCAAACTTAGAAGCCGAGTCGCTGCGATAGCCAATCTCCTGACCGACCTCAAACTTGTACCGCGGCGGTTCCTCTGCAAAGGCGGCCGAGGCTGCTAGCACGGATACGATCGCCACACTAACGCCTATTGCAATCATGGCCGGGCGCCTTCGCTGCCTGGCGAAACGACAAGAATTGGGTCGCATGGGAATCGTTGCGTTTGGCGTGACGGTTCGGCGAGAACAACTCTCCCGATGAACCGCTCGGACTCTCCCAATAGAGACCATTCGCAAAGCGAAAGTCAAATCAGCCGTTCAAACATGATCCGGTTCAATAGCCAATCCACGATTGAATTCTTCGTCCTTCATAATTCGTACTTCGTCCTTCATGCCGTGAGGGCGCGCCCGCTCTGAACCCTGATTCCCGAACCCCTGGACCCTCCCCCAGCTTGCCTTGACCCCGTTTGCCGGTCTTACTATTCTCCCCGCCCGGCGAGTCCTGTTCTGCGCGTGTACCTGCGCCGCCCGCGTCGTTCGACACTTTTCGCTTGCCCCCGTGGCACTGCTCGCGGCGAGGTCGCCGCGGCGACCGCGAGATAGGTTCACTTAGTTCATTAGCCTTCTCTACCGGAGCGAGCGCGGCATGACGCCCACGCCGACACAACGATACGACGCCCACGATCGGCTTTTTTTCTCGCGCCGCGAGCTATTCCTCGTCGGGGGCCTGTTGCTGCTCTCCGGCTGCACCGGCCCCGCCATTCGTTCGCAAAGCCCGGAGGAAGGAAACCTGGCCGACGGAGAGTCCCAAGTCGAGCTGATTGGCAACGTCGCCTCCCCCTTCGGCCTGCACTACCTCACCGTGGAAGGCCCGGCGCTCGTCACCGGTCTCAAAGACACGGGCAGCGACCCGCCGCCGTCGGCCGCCCGCTCTGCGCTCGTGGCCGACATGCAGGCCCGCGGTGTGGTCAACATCAACAAGATCCTCGCCTCGCCGACCACATCGGTGGTCTGGGTGCGCGCCTACTTGCCGCCGGGGGTGCAGAAGGGGGATCCGCTCGATATCGAAGTCCGCGTTCCCCCGAACCATGAAACGAGCGACCTTTCCGGCGGCTGGGTGATGGAAACACGGCTCCGCGAAAAGGCCGTCATCCAAAACACGGTCCGCGACGGCCACGAGTGGGCCTTGGCTCAAGGCGCCATCCTGGTGGACCCCCTGGTGCAGGGCGCCGAAGATAAGTCGGCACTCACCCACGGCCGGGTGCTCTCCGGCGCTCGGGCGCTGCGTTCGCGCAATCTGTGGCTGATCGTGAAGTCGGACAAGAAGTCGGATTTCGTCAGCAGGCAAATCCGAGACGCATTGAATCGCCGGTTCCACACGTTTACCCGCGGCAGCAAGCAGGGCATCGCGAATCCCCGTGACGACGAGAAGATCGAGATCGCCCTGCACCCGCGGTATCGCCACAATATCCCGCGGTACATCACAGTGCTTCGTTCGGTGGCGCTTGTTGAATCGGCGACGCAGCAGCTTGCCCGTTTGGAGCAATTGGAGCGTCAGCTACTGGACCCATTCACATCGGCCACGGCAGCGCTGCGATTGGAAGCCATTGGAAAGCCGGCGATCGAGATATTGCACAAAGGTCTGGAATCGAGCGATGCGGAGGTGCGATTCTACTCAGCCGAGGCCCTGGCATACCTGGACGATGCCAAGGCAGCGGCCCCTCTGGCCGAGGCGGCTCGAGATGAGCCGGCGTTTCGCGTGTTTGCCTTGACCGCCCTGTCAACGATGGAAGATGTAACGGCCGCCGATGAGCTACGACCGCTGCTCGACGTGCCCAGCGCTGAAACGCGTTACGGCGCCTTCCGCGCCCTCTGGGGAATGAATCGCAACGATCCCTTTATTAAGGGCGAAGACCTGAATGACAAGCTCAGCCTCCACGTCATCAAGAGCCAAGCGACGCCGATGGTCCACGTCACGCGCAGCATTCGGCCGGAGCTGGTGCTCTTTGGCGACGACCAGTGGCTGCAAACGCCGTTCACGCTCGAAGCCGGCAAATCGACCGTCGTTAAAGCCGAGTCGCCCGAGCGCGTGCTGGTTAGCCGCTTTGCGTTGGGCGAACCGGACCGCGAGCTGGTCACCACCGGCCGCGTCGAGGACATCGTCCGCGCGGTCATCGAGGCGGGCGGGCATTACCCCGATGTCGTTCAATTCCTGCATGCAGCCAAGGTCAGCGGGGCACTTGCCAGCCGCTTTGAAGTCGAGGCCGTGCCGCAGGCGGGAAGACAATACGACCGACCTCGGCAAGACGCAAGCGGCAAGAGCGAGGCCTCCAACTTCGAAGTGATCGGAGCGCTTCCCAATCTCTTCGGCCGCCGCGGCGACGATAGCGGCAAGTTGGATGATAGCACTGGCGAGGAGACGTCTGACTCGTCAAGCAGCGATGCCGGCAAATAGACCGCCACAGCTTGCCAACCTGCGGCTACAATGGCGAATGTCGAAATCCGAATGGCGAACGAAGCCCCAATCACGAATGACGAAGGCGTGTAGCGGAATTCGCCAGAATTCCGGCTAATGCAGTCGGCCAACCGAAGTCGGGCAACTTCGGCTACGAGCTTCGTAATTCGTCATTCGAACTTCGTCATTCGTTTGTCATTCGGATTTCGTCCTTCGTCATTCTCCGACTGCATGCTTCGCGCTCTCGAACTCGTTGGCTTTAAGAGCTTCGCGGACCGGACGCGGCTTGACTTCCCACCGGGAATCACAGTCGTCGTCGGCCCCAACGGCTCCGGCAAGTCCAACGTGGTCGATGCTATCAAGTGGGTGCTCGGCGAGCAGAGCGTCAAGAGTTTGCGCGGCAAGGAGATGGCCGATGTCATTTTCAATGGATCGTCCAGCCGCCGCGCGCTGAACTCCGCCGAAGTCACGCTCACGTTCGACAACACCGACCGCCGCCTGCCCGCCGAGACGCAGGAGGTCCACATCACGCGCCGCGTCTATCGCAGCGGCGAAGGCGAATACCTGATCAACAAGCAGCCGGCGCGGCTCCGCGACATCCGCGACCTGTTTGCCGGCACGGGCGTGGCGACCGAAGCCTACAGCGTGATCGAGCAGGGTAAAGTCGACGTCCTGCTCCAGTCGTCGCCCAAAGACCGCCGGCTGATTTTTGAGGAGGCGGCCGGCATCAGCCGCTTCAAAGCGAAAAAGATCGAGACTCTGCGGCGGCTGGAGCGCGCCGAACAGAACCTGCTGCGGCTGTCCGACATCGTCGACGAGGTCGAAAGCCGGCTCCGCGCCGTGCGGATGCAGGCCGGCAAAGCGCGGCGATATCAAGAGTACGCCAGCCGCCTGCAGGAGCTGCGCACCCAGGTGGGGTTGACCGATTGGCGGAAGCTGACTGCGCAGTTGCAGGCGCATGAAGGCGAAATCGCAGCCTTGCGCGACGAAGCCGCGCAAACCGGCTCGCTGGCCGAACGAAGCGAGCAGCAGGCGATCGAGATCGACGCCCGGATCGCCGAAGTCGATACGCTGATCCGCACCAGCGAAGTCCGCATCGCTCAGAACCGCGAGCGGATTGCGGCGCTGGAGGCGGCGCTGGACTCCGAGCGCGGCCGCATCGTGGAGTTTGAGGAACAGGCGGCGCGCCTCCGCCGGCAGATGGCGGCCATGCGATCTCGCGCGGCCGTTCTCGCCGAAAACCTTACTGCGGCCCAAGCGGCCATCGTGGAGGCCGAATTCCGGCGGCGGGAACTGAGTCGACGGATGGCCGACGAAGAGCGCGCGTTGACGGCGCTGGCGGCGCAGGTCGATCAAATCCGCGCGGAAAACGAGCAACGCCGAGCCACTCAGTTGGAGGAGATGCGCACCGCGGCGGCGATGGCCGGCGAGATCAAGTCGCTCGACGCTCAACTGATTCGCGCCGAGGAACGAAGGCAGAACTCGCTGGGTCGGCTCGCGCAGCTCGATGCCGAACGGCTCAAAGTGAACTCGGAGCTCGCGCAACTGGAAGCCGAGCGCGAACGGCTGCTGGCGCGGATCGAAGTCCGCAATACCGATCTGGCAACCGCGCGCCAGGCCCTCACCGCCAGCCGCGAACAGCTTGCACTGCGGCAGAAGGAGCTGGCCGGCTGGCGCGAGCGGCTCACCGGCGCCGTCGAACGGGCGGCTGTGCTGGCTGAGCTGGAGAACCGACTGGAAGGCGTTAGCGCGGGCGTCAAAGAGGTCTTGCGGCTATCCCGCGAGCAGCCGGACGGGCCGTTCCAGCAGGTCCGCGGCATGCTGGCCGACCTGCTGCAGGCCAGCGTCGAATCCGCGGCGCTGATCGAGGTGGCGCTGGGGGAGCGCGCGCAACACATTGTCATTGCGCCGGGCGACCGGCTGCGCGACTATCTGGCCACGCAGCCTGGACGCTGGCAAGGACGCGTCGGTTTCCTGCCGCTGGAAAGTCGCCGCCATTCGCCCCCAACGGCCGACTTTGCGCAGCAACCGGGCGTGCTGGGCCGGGCGAGTCAGTTCGTCGAGGCGCGCCCGGAATTGTCTTCGCTGGTGGATCGATTATTGGCGGATGTTTGGTTCGTCGAGAGTCTCGAGGTCGCGCTGCGGCTGCTGCCGTCGGCTGAGGAAAACACCGCATTGGTCACGCTCTCGGGAGAAATGGTGACCGCCGACGGGACGGTGGTTGTCGGCCCGATTCACTCGGTCGCCGGACTGATTTCGCGTCGCAGCGAACTGCGAGCCCTGAAGAGCCAGATTGCCGACTGGGAACAAAGAGTCTCCGCGACGGAGCAAGCCACGTCGCAACTAGAGCAGGAAGTCCGCGACCGCGATGGGCGTGTGCTGGCTCTGGCCGCGGCGCATCAGCAGGCGGCGGACGAGCTGGGCGAAATCCGGATGCGGCTCGGCGCGGCCGAACAAAAACAGAAGCAGTTCAGCGAGCAATATCAAACCATCACTGAAGACGCCCGGGCCGCGACCGATCAATGCCAGGCCGTGATTCAAACGCGGGCCGTGACACGCAGTAAGCTCGAACAGATTCACAACACGCTGGCCCAGACCGAAGCGCGGGTCGCGGAAAACGCGCGCCGCATCGATCAGCTCGACGCCACGCGGCAAACACGAAGCCGTGAAGCGATGACTGTCAAGCTGGAGCTGGCGCGCGTCGAGCAGCAGCTCAACCACTGGCACGGCGAGGTCCGCCGCTTCGAACAAGAGCGCGGCGAACGGCAGCGGTCGCTTACCGAGGGCGCCGAACAACTCGGTGACAACTTGCGACGCGCCAGCGAGGCCGAAGATAAAGTGCTGTGCAGCGAGGCCGAGTTGGCCGAGCTTTACATTCGTAAGGAGTCGTTCGGCGGTGAGACAGCATTGTTCGACGTCCGCCGCCAGGAGCTGCGCAGCCAGCGCGCCGCCGCCGGCCACGAAGCCCAGCGTCTGCGCGCCCGTTATCGGCGGCTCGAAGAGAAACTGCACAAGCGCGAGCTCGATGCCGGCGGCCTGCGGCATGAGCGCGCCACGTTGGAAGAGCGTCTCCGGGAGGATTACGCCATCGAGCTCTCCCAGCTCACGCACCAGACCGCCGGCGATGAACAGCGCTCGGCCATTGAAGATGAAATCGCCGAGCTCCGCCGCAAGCTGACCAATATCGGCGGCGTGAACCTCGATTCGCTCCAGGAAGCCGAGGAGCTCGAACAGCGCTTTGCGGGACTCTCGGCACAGTACGAGGACCTGCGCAAAGCCAAGACCTCCCTGGAGACCATCATCGGCAAGATCAATGCGGACAGCCGGCGCCTCTTCGCCGACACGCTCGAAACGGTCAAGGAACACTTCCAGACTCTGTTTCGCAAGCTCTTCGGCGGCGGTCGCGCTGACATTGTCCTCGAAGAGGGGGTAGATATTCTCGATAGCGGCATCGAAATTGTCGCCCGCCCCCCCGGTAAAGAACCCCGTAGCATCTCGCTTTTGAGCGGCGGCGAGAAGACGCTCACTTGCGTGGCCTTGCTCTTGGCCATCTTCCGCAGCCGGCCCAGCCCGTTCTGCGTCTTGGACGAAGTCGATGCCGCGCTCGACGAGGCGAACATCGAACGATTTGTGGCCGTGCTTAATGATTTCCTCCAGTGGACCCAGTTTATCGTCGTTACGCATTCGAAAAAGACGATGGGTTGCGCCGGCACGCTGTACGGCATCACCATGCAGGAGTCGGGAATCTCGAAGCGAGTCTCCGTCCGGTTCGAAGACGTTAGCGACAACGGGGAGATCCGCGTTGAGGCGGCGTGAGGCAGTGGTCAGTGACCAGAAGGCCGTAGGGTGGCCGAGGGCAGCGAGGCCCACGTGCATACGCTCGCGTGGGCCGCCCGGACTCGGCCCACCCGACGTGCTCGTTCGCACTCGCCCAGGCAACATGCGGTATCCTTGCAACCCGTCGAAGCGCCGCTGTCGCCATAAGTGTCGAATCTTTCTAAAGTAGAATGGCTCGGCGAATCGACACTTATCTACGGAAGGCTTGCGCTTAGGCCGCGTCACGGATGACTGCGATTCGGCATCGCTAAGCGGAGCTGCAGGGGGGACCTGCCACCAGAGGCCATGCCTTAATTGGTTTTGCCGGCACAAGCACGCGCCGGTAAGCCATCTGCTTGCTCTTCCACCAGGGATTCCACGCCGGATTGAAGGAATCACGGCGGCGGTCCGTATTGCGATGGCTCGACTCAGGTTTCGCCATCTTACGGATTTTCGCCTGTTTCCGGATGCCCGGATTGCCGATGTGTTAACTGAGGCGCGGATCAGAGGGAGCTGAGCCACGACCGACAACGAAGCGAATACATGCCCCGACCCAAGTGCTAGCGAAGCTCCGGTCCCGCAACCGGCGCTGAGAACGCGAGTTCTCATTTCGCCAGCAGGGGCGCACCCGCCATGCACGCGCCAAGCCAAGGGCGCGGCAGGGCAACGTCCAATCCAAGCGAGAGTAATGGAGAGCCTCCGATGAAGGTCTTCACAACTGGACAGGTCGCCAAGATCTGTAAAGTGGCCCCCCGCACGGTAAGTAAATGGTTTGATTCTGGCCGACTCCGCGGATATCGCATCCCGGGCAGCCAGGACCGCCGCATTCCCCGCGAGTACTTGATCAAGTTCCTCAAAGAGCACGGCATGCCCTTGGGCGACCTCGAAGACGAGGCGATGGCCAAGGTGCTGGTGGTCGGCCAGGATCAGGTCCTGATCGAGAACCTCAAACGTCATCTTCCCCTTGAGAGATCATTCAAGATCGCCGTCGCGGCCAGTGGATTTGAAGCCGGCATTCAGGCCGAGAGCTTCCACCCCGACTGCATCGTGGTCGATTTCTCGATCGGCAAGATCGAAGCCTTGCAGATCTGCCAGAACCTCCGCCGCAACCCCGAGTACGGCGAGACGATCCTGATCGCGCTATTGCCCGACGACGGCAGCTCGATCAGCTTCGACCGTTCGGCGATCAACGAGACGTTCAAGAAGCCGTTCGACGCGCAGCTTTTGGCCGAACGGCTGAAGACGCTGATCGGCGCCCGCAAAGAGCTGGTCTAGAGATTAGTCGTCGTGCCACTGCTCGCCGCGAGCAGTGACGCAGCACGTGACGGGATTTGCAGTACGAACCACCAAACCGCTCGCCAACTTGGCGAGCGGTTTTTGTTTGGAGTTCTGCTTTTCCGCGACGCCTTAGGGTCGGGTCCGTAGCGCCTTTCCGCTTGTCCACTTTGCGGACCATGGAAGTGCTGCTGTTAAAGCCAGCAGGAGCATTAATAAGCTTGCTGGCTCAGGGACGGCGGTCGCGGTCCCAACCGTCAATGCTTGTGATTCGGGCACGGCGCTTGGGTCATAGAACACCCCCAGCAACGTCACGTCGTCCTCGTCGATGAAGCCATCGTAATCGAAATCCCCCAGCGCCCAGTGTGGTTGAGGCACGCCGGGAAGGTACGTTGCGCCTACGATGGTGACGTCGTTATCGTTGACGACTCCATCGAGATTTGCATCGCCGGTCCGAGTGTAAGTTATCAGCACCGCGGTGCCGTCGACCGGCTGGCCACGGAAGCTGGTATATGGGCCAAGTGGCAACGACGAGTTCTCTGCGTAGGCGACCGAGCGCGATTCCGGGTCGGCGGCCGCTGCTGCGCTGCTGGTAATGCCTTGGCCGTTCCAAGTCTTGCCGAGACCAGGGCCACCACGCCCATTCCGGATCTGTTGCCGTATTGTGGCAACGGGGCTCGCTCCCGTGTAATCAATTACTGCTCCGTTGTCGGTCAGGTCAAGTTTTGCACGTTCGTTTATTGTGAGTGCTCTAACCACCGACGTGCCTGCCGGGGTTCCGTTAGGAGCAACTGTTACTGCGCCCCAATTAACCGACAATCCAGAGGCACGCACATTGTTAATAGTGAGCGTACCAGCTCCCTCTTTGACGAGAGTGCCGGTGCTGGCCGCCATGCCTGTAAGTGAAAGTGTGCCAGCATTCGGTGGGTCAATGTCACGTCTAGCGACGGTGACTATGGTATCTGCCGAGAGCGTGAGCGATGCGCCAATAGTGTGGTTACCCTTGACGACGTTTATTTCAGCGGGGCCATCTGTGGTCGCAATTGTTAGCGAGCCTGGACCTGCGATGGTGTAGCCGTGGGCGTTGTTTAGATCCATACGCCCCACAGTCATCGGCACATTTACCGACACGACCCGCGGCTGGGTAATTGCTCCGCCGAAGATCGCAGTGGTGGAAGAGCCGTTCGGAGTGCCGCCGCGCCAGTTTTCAGTCGATGACCAATTACCATTGCCGTCAGCGTCCCAGACAGATTCGACCGGATCGGTGACGATTTCGACAAGGAGCGGAGGATGTTCAGCGGATGGCGGACCCTGTGTGGCACTATGTCCCGCGCCAAGAACCGTTAGGCTGCCACTAATGGTCATGAATGGCGCTTGCTGTGTTTCTGCGAACTGCGTTGGCCATTCCCCGTGACCGAAGGAAGTGTCGGCGAGGTAAGTGTAAGTGCGACCCTGCTCAAGGATCAATGACTCGGGGAACTTAAAAACATACCGGTTAAGGCCCAAGTCAGAAAAGTCGAAGCCGAGCCTTGGTGTCAGAGTTCCCAGTAGATCGTCGCTGGCTGCGGGTTGTTGCCACAGCGTGAGGTCGAGTCCGAGGATGGTCGTATCGGGGTCGAAGATGAGTCCCAAGCCCGTCAGTTCGATGTCTCGGATTGGTCGGAAATGTATGCTGCGCTGGAGATTCGCTCTAAGGGCAGTATCGATGGGCCGGAAAAGCAAATCGACGACTTCCCCTTTGGCACTTACCGGTAACAGGACCATCGCGCAGGCGAGCCACACTAGTCGGTTCATTGCCGCACTCCAGAGCACTTGGGATGGACGCCAGCGTAATCGGACGGCCACGTAGATACAACCAGCGGACGAGGGTAACCTGCCGCGCCCGGAGCGTAACCGAGCGTAACGGGGACGCCGAGCGTAACGGGGACGCGTCCATTATTTAATTGGACCGGGTTCCTGGACTGGTCCCCTTTTCCCCCGTTTGCAATCTGCAGGAAGTGTTCCCAACTGCTCGCTTCTCGTTCATACTACTTCACTGCGGACCTGGAGCCTCTGGGCTACCAAAACCGATCAACGCTTAAACACCAAATTGTTTCGTCGATGTATCGTCCCACGCCGTCAATGCCGGGGAACAAGGCATGTGCCCCAAGGTCGGAACAACGGCGATCTAATCTTTGCGAGTTTTGCGCCGTCGCGTGAGTCCTCTTGCAGTCGTGGAAATCTCACGCAAAGACGCAAAGCTCGCTAAGAAATCGAGCATCCCCCCTTGACAAGCGCGCCACTTTTATGCTATACATACGGCCACACACAGAGGCTCCGCACACCGTGCGCGCAAGGCCGCCGCTCTTTGACAATTCGACAACAGTCATCTCGGTCCGTGGCCGCCCGCGTCCGCGTTGATTGCGCGTCAGATGGCGTCGGCTCTGCGCCTCGCGAGCCGCCTTCGAACGCCTGTTTGTGAACCAGTCGAACGGCGCGTCGCTAGTTCGGTATGGCCGAATCCGCAGACTTCAAAGTGCGCTCGAAAGTGCAATAATTCCCTGCCGTTCCGGTTGCTGCAATCGACCGAAATAGTGCCGCGGCGAAGACTTAGCACCGAAACGCGGTGCTCCACGGATGCGGGTTATTTCCGCTCAACCCCGTTTTGGTGGAAACAACTCCGGAGTGTGCAAAAACTCTCCGGCACAGCAAAATAAGACGCATTCAAATGCGCAACAATCGCGGCCGCAAGTCCGCACCGTTGGCGCTTCAAGACCATTCGCTACATGACCTTGTGGCAAAACGCGGCGTCCCGGTCGCTCGCATTGAATGCGCAAAATCAGTGATTTAATTATTTTTCGCCGAAATTCAGTTCGGACGCGCATTAATCCGCCTGGCGCCGGCCACAGTTGATGCGCGACCCAAGCTCAAGCTTGAACTCCAACGAAGTCACTCGCTCGGCCATCAGGAGCAGGAGAAAGAGTAGAGGTAAGGTCAGGCGGAGCGGTTCAACTATAGACCCAGTTCTCTTCCGACCCCGTTTGCGCGTGCCAACTCCAGCAGCTTCCCTCCCAGCGCCACATCTTCGATCGCCAGGCCGACGCTCTTGAAGAGCACCACGCTGTCGTTGTTGCTGCGGCCGATCTCCCGGCCGCTGACGACGTCGGCCAGCTCGACTGCCTTGGGCCAGCTAAAGATGCCGCGCTCGAGTGCATCGCGGAAGTCGCCCGCCTCAAGCTGGCAGGCCTCGACGCTGTCGCAAACGATGTTGTCCGCCCGGCGAATCACGTCGGAGTCGATCTCTGCCTTATGCGGCCAGTTGGAACCGACCGCGCATACCAAAGCCCCTTCGGCGAGATCGTTGCCGCTAAACACCGGCTCCGTCGCCGTCGTCGCGGTAATCACAATCGGCAAGTCCTCGGCCGCCTCCTGGGGACGATCGACGGGGATCACTTCGCAGCCGACCCGCTCGGCCATCCGCACGGCGAAGTCCGCTCGTCGCGCAGGGTTGCGACTATAGACAAGCGCCGTTTTTAGCTGCCGCACTTGAGCGACCGCTTCAAGTTGCGTCTCAGCCTGATATCCGGCGCCGAACAGTCCGACTTCGGCGGCCGCCATGTCAGCCATCCACTCAACAGCCACGCCCGTGGTGGCGCCGGTGCGAAGCTGCCCGAGCCGGTCGCCCTCGATCAACGCTGCGAGCTCGCCGGTGGCTGCATCGTAAAGTCCGACATGGAACCGAGCGCCTGCCCGAGTGGTCGTGTAGCACTTCCAGCCCACCAGTCCCAGATACTCGGCCGCGGCGCTCATCGAGTGCAGCACGATTCCCGGCGCCTTGGCGCGCACGCGCGGAACATTCATCGCCTTCTGGTCCGCGAGCTGGCGAAAGGCCTCTTCCACGACATCGATCGCCGTTTGCATGTCGAGCAACTCGTGGACATCGCGCTCGGTAAGGTAGAGTATGGGCATTGCGCGCTTTATTGTTCGTGGTCAACAACCATGATGGCTTTGCCGAAGGCTGAGTCTGCGATCTGCATGCCAAAGCAGCCCATCACGCCTGCTCGGCGTTGCACCGATTTCCCTGCCACGTGGTTCGCCGCACGAATTCGCGCTCCAATGCCGCGCGAATCGCTGGTTTGTCGAGCGACCAGGTCGGCCCAATGAAGTATGCCGGCGGGGCTTCGCCGCTGATCCGTTCGATAATCGTCGCTCCCGGCAAAAGCTCCAAAAAGTCGACCAGCGTCGCGATGTACTCCTCCCGCTCCATAAGGGCGACTTCGCCCCGCGCAAGCTGTTCAACAAGCGGCGTGTTCTTCACCGCATACAGATTGTGAATCTTAACAGCATCCACGCCGAGCCGAGCCAGCTCCCGAGCCGTGGCCAGCATGTCGTCGTGCGACTCGCCCGGGAGACCGAGGATGACATGGGCACAGATCTCAAAGCCGCGGCCGCGACTCCGCTCCACCGCGTCGAGAAAAGCGTCGTAGTGGTGTCCGCGGTTCATCCAATCGAGCGACTGGTTGTGAATTGTCTGCATGCCGTACTCGACGGACAGGTAGGTGCGTTCGGCGATTTCGTGCAGTAAATCCAGCACCTCATCGGGAACGCAGTCCGGCCGTGTGCCGATTGCCAGACCCACAACCTTGGGGTGCGACAGTGCAGCCTCATAGAGGGGGCGGAGGCGCTCCACGGGTGCATAGGTGTTTGTGGCGGGTTGGAAGTAGGCCAGGAATTGATCGACCTCGTACCGCCATTTAAGCCGCCGGATCCCCTCATCGATCTGGCCCGAGACTCCCTGTCGTGGGAGTCGCCGGCTGGGGCTAAAGCTGCGGTTGTCACAAAATGTACAGCCGCCGCGGGCCACGGTCCCATCGACATTCGGGCAGGTGAACCCGGCGTCGATGCTCACCTTCTGCACGCGGCCGCCAAACCGCTGGCGCAAGAAGAAATTGTAGTGGTAGTAGCGCAGCCCCTCAGCGCGCCAATCATAGGTCGGAGCCGTGCCTGCCAAAAGCGACATCGTTGACCCAAGATGAACCGGGGACTACAGTAAAAGCGAGCCTCTGATTGGCTTACTCTCGAATCATAAGGCATCATTTTCGCTTATTAAAGAGGCGTCTGGTCATGTTCGGAGAACTGCACCCCTTGGGAGGCGGTGACCCCATCCCTCTTCTGAAACGGAGCTTACTGGTCGGTCGCCGTGAAAGCTGCGACATTGTCTTGCGTTTCGCCAACGTTTCGGCGCATCACTGCCAGCTCACGCTGAATCAGGGTTATTGGTACGTCAAAGACATGCAGAGCCGCAACGGCGTGAAGGTGCAAGGCCAGCGGATCGGCAACATGGAAAAAAGGCTCGATCCGGGCGATGAGATCGCCGTCGCCAAACACCGTTACGAGATCCGCTATTCGCCGGTCGACAACGGCGCGGTTGGTCCGCCGCCAGTTGAGGATCTACCCAACGATATCCTCTCCAGGTCGCTCCTCGAGCGTGCCGGACTCCAGCGAAAGCGCATCAATACGCCGGACGATCGACCCAGGCGCTACGACGTGCTCAACAACGAGCCCGGCCAGATCAAGAATCCCAACTCGCCGTTGTAGGCGGTTTTGGAGTGCGATGACTCGTCATCGCTTTGGATTTCTATTCGGGCGTATCAACGAAGCCGCCTTTGATCATACGGGCGGCGGTTTTGGAAAAAGAAAGCGACGACAAGTCGCCGCACTCCAAATGGCATGGCGAAGAAGAAGAAATTCCGCGCCGAATTCCGCAAGAACCGTGGCTCGCGAGCGCGCCCACCCGATCTAACGCGGGAGTTTCGCGCCGGCGATGAGCGCGGGCAGGACCGGGCACGCCAAGAGCGCGTGAGTGGAAAGGGAGAACTCACGCGGAAGCGCGTAGTGATCGGAGAGGAGGCGGCGGACGCTGACGGCTTCGCGGTCACGCCGGATGTTGATCTTGCTGTTTGTCGGCGCGGCCGCGTGTTGGCTGTCTACGGGCTAACAAGCGAAGTCGAGTCGGAGGACGGAGCGGTCTACCAGTGCGCCACACGGCGGCTCTTAAAAACTCTGAGCACGGGACAGCGGCACGTGGTGGCGGCCGGCGACTGGGTCTATTTCCGCCCGGCCGGCGGCAACGAAGGAATCATCGAGCGCATCGAGCCGCGCCACGGCGTGATCAGCCGCACCAGTCGCGGGCGGCAGCACGTCATCGCCAGCAATGTGGACCAGATGATCATCGTCACGAGCGCCGCCGAGCCCTACATCAAGCCCAACCTCATCGATCGCTTTTTGTTGACTGCTGAGCAGAATGGTTTGCGGCCGCTAATTTGCATCAACAAAGTCGATCTCATTGATCCGGCCGAGTTGCAGCCGCTGGTCGGCGTGTACAGCCGCATGGGCTACCAGGCGGTACTGCTCTCGGCACGCGACGGCGCTGGCGTGGACTTTGTGCGGCGCGAGCTTAAGGACCGATCCTCGGTTGTCGTCGGACAAAGCGGGGTCGGCAAGTCGTCCCTCTTGAACGCCGTCGAAGCAGGCTTGAATCTGCGGATCGGCGCGGTCAGCTCAGAAAGCCAGAAGGGCAAACACACCACCACGACGGCTCGACTGATCCGGTTGCTGATGGGCGGCTATGTCATTGATACGCCCGGCATCCGGCAATTCCAGCTCTGGGATATCATTCCGGCTGAAGTCGTGACTTACTTCCGGGATCTTCGGCCGTATGTCAGTCGGTGTCGCTTCCCCAATTGCACCCACTCGCACGAAGCGGACTGTGCGATCAAGGACGCAGTCGCGGATGGGCACCTCGACGCGCGGAGATACGAAAGCTATCTGGCTCTGCTCGCCGACGAGCCGGCGTAGGCAAAATGGCTGTCAGCCGTCGGCCATCAGCGGTCAGGTTCTTCTGACCTAAGCTGATAGCTGATCGCTGACAGCCCTGAATTCGCCACTTCCCTGGTTCAGGAAAATCGCCAAGAATAGTGACATGGATTCACTCCAAGGGCAACTCCTGGTCGCCTCGACAAAGCTCGCCGATCCCAATTTCTTCCGCACCGTGGTGCTGATTGTTCGCCACAACGAGGAAGGAGCGATGGGTATGGTCGTCAATCGGCCGGCTACTCTCACCGTTCGCGAAGTGTGGGAGAAGGTTGGCGGATCGGGTTGCGAGACCGACGAACACTTGCACGTCGGCGGCCCATGTCCGGGCCCGTTGATGGCGCTGCACGAACGAGTCGACCTTGCCGATTTGGAAATCGGATCGGGGATGTACTTCACCGCCGATCCGGAGAGCATCGCACAATTAGTTGTACATCCAGATTTAGCAGTGCGGTATTTCGCTGGCTACGCGGGCTGGGGACCGGGGCAACTTGAGCAAGAGATCGCCGGCGGCGCCTGGCACGTCCTGCCCGCCGCGACCGAGCAGATTTTCACGGACAACGAATCGCTGTGGGAGCATCTCGTTTCGGGCGAGCGACGACGACCCGGTTGGTTGCTCGATGCACTCGGCATCCGCCACATTCCGCCCGAACCGTCGATGAATTGACTCGTTTTCGTTCCCGCTGCGAGCCGCTCGGCTGACCGCGCGTAAGTTCGAGCGGCGCCCTTCCGACTCAGCCCGCTTGCTTGCCGACGGCCTCGCCAACGCAGTGCAGGGGGAAGCCCAATGCCCAGAGGAGCTGAAACTGGGCCCGGTTGTATTCGACGACGGCAGATAGATAGTCCTGCCTGGCTCGCGTCAGGGCATTGACCGATTGGACAACTTCGATCGGCAGGATCAGCTCGATTCCTCCTTCGCGAAATAGCCTTAGGTTTAGCTCATAGGATTGTTGCGCGGCATCGACGGCCGTTCGGGCGGTCTCTAGCTGTGCCCGGCGCGCCTCGACGCGAGCCAGCGCTTCGGCAACTTCGCTGACCACGCGGTCCATCTGATCGATGACCCGCAACCGGGCCTGTCGGACTTCGGAGTCGCGTTCGCGCTGCGCAGCCCACTCGCCATGACCCAAATTGCGGACCGTCCAGATGGCGGCGGCTTCGACGTCGGAGCGTCCATCAAAGTCGCCAAAGAAATCGTTGGGGCCGCCACCAAACCCGCCGGCATCGTAATCGAGCAGCAGACTTGGCAGCCATGGCCCATATTGGGCTTGGAGCAAGCGCGCCGCTGCCGCGCCCGCCAGCGACCGGCTCTCGGCCAGTTCAGGCCGATTCCGCAGCGCGGTCGCCGCCAATTCTCGTCGCGGTTGGCCGGAGTCCACAACCTCGACGGGCACGGGCCGGTCTTCAGCAGGGAGGAGCGTCACGAAGGGATCCAAACGCAACAAGCGACCGAGACGCGCCGACACGATGCGCTTTTCTTGACCCGCCAGATCGAGATCTCCCAGACGAGTGCGCAGCTCGGCCCGGATTCGTTCAGCATCGGCTTGTTTCAGTTTTTCATTGCGCAGGTATGACTCGGCAAGCCTCTCCAGGGCTTGAGTGTTCTCGACCGCTTCGCGCACAATCGCTTCGTTGGAGAAGCTACGAAGCAGGTCCCAGTAGCCATTCGACACCTCAAGCAGCGTCGAGTTCGTCGTTGCGCGGCTGCCCGCTTGCCGGGCGGCGACCACTTGGCGCGCAGCCAGAGGAGCGAAGCGGGCCTCGGACGTGTCCACGCTCAGCGTCGCTCCACTGCCGACAAACAGCGCGCTTCGGGATACGGAGAGAACATCGCCGCGCGTGTCCTGAATCTGGCCATCGTGTCGCGTCCAGCGAGGCCCCATGCTGATGCTCGGGAGCCATAGGACGCTCGCTTGATCGTACTGCGCCCACAAGCTGCCCGGATTCGCTCGCGGGCCGCGCGGACTTGCGGGTTATCACCGGCCGCCAACTGGAAGGCGGTGGGCAAATCCACGGGCATTGTTTCATCGCCGGGGAGAGGCCCAGCAGGTCCGCTGGGACGAATCTCCTCAGGCGGAGCGGGGGGCGCTTCCTGGTCGGCAACGATGCGAACGTCGCTTTGCAATGGAGGCGGCGGATCAAGCTCGGAAAGATGCGTAGTCGGTGGCGCCGGACTGGCTTGTATTTGGCCGGCCTGTTCAGATGGGTTGCCGGAAAGCAGCCCGATCGGAGCGACTGCGACCGGTTCAGGATGGTTCAGCCGCGGCTCAGGCCGGCTTGCGCAACCCGCTAC
Source organism: Pirellulales bacterium (assembly GCA_040901795.1). Taxonomy (GTDB): domain Bacteria; phylum Planctomycetota; class Planctomycetia; order Pirellulales; family JALHPA01; genus JBBDYH01. Next base: position 71,073 of record JBBDYH010000067.1, on the reverse strand, counting down.
GCATGCCCCAACCAACAACACCGCAAACGCAAGCACTCTGCGATCGCAGTCGATCGATGGCCAGTGAGTGGCGTAGGGCATCGTTTTTCGTCCTTCTTCTGAGCCCGAGCAGCGGTAAAGTTATCCATTCTTACCGCGCTTGACGTTTCTGCCGGTTATTCCGAATCGGCAGGCAATGAAGTGATTCGGCGAGCATGGCAAGTCCCATCAACGAAACACCTTTTTTCTGAGCCTGCAATAAATCGAGGGGTTCACGACATGTATGAAGAGGCTCTTGCAACGGCTGGCCAAGGAAAGAGGGCGATCACCATTGGAGAGAGCAATAAGGGCGACCGCTTCGTTCGGCATCTGGAACCGCTCCAGGGCGCTTTGGAGGCGTATTGCCGGCGGTCACTTCGCGATCAGGGCGAGGTGCCGGACGTCTTGCAAAGCGCGATCGCCAATGCGCTGCAAGATTTCGACCTGTATGCGGAAGGAACCAACTTTCGGGCGTGGATCTTTCGGTACATCAGCTATGAGGTTCTGAACCGAAACCGCGCCTTCGCGCGGCGTCGCGCGACGGATTGGCCGGCGGAGCCGAGCCGTGAGCCGGCGCTGTCGCCGATCGAGGAACTGGACTATCAGGCGCTGCTGCGAGAGCCCGATCGAGTGCTCGATCACTGCGACGATGCGGTGGCCATCGCGGTGCGTGAGCTGCCGGAGTTGGAACGCCAGGTCCTCCTGCTGCGAGCGATCGGCGGTCTGGCCTACCGCGAAATCGCCGAGGTGTTGGAGGTGCCGCTGGGAACGGTGATGAGCTACCTCTCACGCGCTCGCGAGCGCATGCGAAGGAAACTGGTCGAGTTCGGCCACGAGCGAGGGCTGCTGTAGCCGAACTCGCCAAAAATCGGGAGTCTACTGTTGGGGAGTCTGAATTCTGGCGAATTCAACTACGAAGTGTGTTGGCATGAGGTGATGCAATGAATTGCGACGATGTCCGCGAACACTGGAGCCTGTATCACGATTCCGAGGGGGACACGGCGTTGCACTTCGACGTCAATGCTCACCTCGCGGAGTGTCCCGCCTGCGCCGAGTGGTTCGTGCGGCAGAGCTACTTGGAGACTCGGATCGAAGAACAGCTTCAGCCGGCTACGGCCACCGAGGAGCTTTGGTCCAATTTGTTGGCCGAGGCAGGCATTGTCGCGGTCGAGCGCCCCCGCACTTGGTTGTACTTCACGACTCTCGCCTGTGCGGTGGCGCTGTTGATCAGCGCGATTGCAACCTGGGCGTCTATCGCCAACGGTCGCGGCGCCAGCTTATCGCAGCTCTCGGCCGATTGGCACGAACGGCTTGCCGCCGGCGAACAACGGGTCCCGTTTCGAAGCGACTCCGATTTGGCCGTCGAGGAGTACCTCCGCCGTGAGGTTAGTTTTCCCGTCCGCTGTCCGCCGCGGAAGGACAGTGGCTTCGCCGTGGAAGGGGCCGGCACCGCATCGTTCGCCGGCGAACCTGCGGTCTATGTCGTGGGCTCGGTCGATGGCGCGCCTGTGTCGTTATTCATTCTTTCACGCGACAGCCTGGTCAGCTTCCCGCATCAGCGGCAGGCGATGGCTCGCGAAGTCGTCCATCGCTGCCAAGAGGGACAGTACGAAATGGCGGCATCGATCGTGGATCGGAATGTGGTGCTCGTCGTCGGCAAGACCAAGCCGGACAAGCTGCTGCGGATTCTCAAGGCGTACGGAAGCTACCCTCACGATCGCGCATAAACGCTTGCTCTGATGTGCCCCCGTGGTCGAGCACGGACGTTCTCATCTCAAGTTCTTAATTCTTGGTGATCATGTCACAGATTCCGGACGATTCTGATTCGAACCTGGGCGACCTTGCCAGCAGCGAGCGCCGGTCGAGTTGGCTGGTGCGCGTCTCGGTCGGCAACCCCTATCTGGTCGTCGTGCTCTGCCTACTGATCGTGGTGTTGGGTTATGTGACGCTCACGCGGATTCCGGTCGATATTCTGCCGTCGTTCAAGACGCCGGCCGTGCAGGTGCTGACGCTCTATCCCGGCATGCCCACCGAGATCATGGAGCGCGACATCACCAACCGCATCGAACGGTGGACGAGCCAATCGGAAGGAATCGCCCGGCAGGAGTCGCGCTCGATGATGGGCGTGTCGATCGTCAAGAATCACTTCCGCGACGACATCGACTCCAACACGGCGTTCGCGCAGGTGACCAGCTACGCGATGAGCGATTTGTATTACCTGCCGCCGGGCACTGTGCCGCCGATGGTGATGCTCTTCGATCCGACGGCACCCATGCCGACGGCGCTCTTGGCCGCGTCCAGCGACGTGCTCGACGAGAAGGAGAGCTACGACCTGGCGTACTTCAACGTGCGGAACATGCTCTCCGGTTCGCCGGGCGTGATTGCTCCGGCCGTATTTGGGGGGAAACTGCGGCGGATTTACATTTATCTCGATCCGGTCAAGCTACAGGCGTACGGTCTTTCGCTCATGGACGTGCAGCAAGCCATCAAGAAGAACAACTTGATGATACCGACCGGGACTGCCAAGATCGGCGAGACCGACTTCATGGTCGATATGCAGAACATGGTAGAGGACATCGCGGAGCTCGACGACATTGTGGTCAAAGTCGTCAACGGTCGTCCCGTGTACGTGCGCGATGTCGGCGAAGTAAAAGACGCTGCGGCGATCCAAACCAATGTCGTGCGCATCAGTCGCGGGCCGAGCTGGGAGAGCAAGCGGCAAGTCTACATTCCGGTATTCCGCCGCCCCGGCTCCAACACGATCGAAGTGGTCGAGGGCGTCCGCGAGCGGATCCCCGAGTTCCTCAAGCGGCTCCCCACGAAGGAAGGACGGGAAGATTCGGGGCTGAATCTGGATGTGGTCGCCGATCAGTCGGTGTTCGTCAAGAACGCGATCAACAGCCTGACTTGGGAAGGTATCCTGGGGGCGGTGTTGGCGTCGCTGATGGTGCTCGTCTTCCTGGGCAGTTTCCGCTCGACGCTGATCATCGCCCTCACCATTCCGCTATCCGCGCTGGTCGCGGTCATTGGTCTTTACTTTACCGGCAACACGCTCAACGCCATGACGCTCGGCGGGTTGGCGCTGGTTATGGGCCGCCTCGTGGACGACCCAATCGTCGTTATCGAGAACACGTTCCGCCATCTCGACATGGGCAAAAGCCCTCGGCACGCGGCCCTCGATAGCGCGATTGAAATCGCGATGCCCGTCCTCGTCGCCACGATCACGACGGTCGTCGTGTTCTTTCCCGTAGTATTCCTGTTCGGTATGGGCAAGTACCTGTTCACGCCGCTGGCGGTGAGCGTGGCGTTCGCCATGTTTGCGTCTTATTTTCTTTCCCGCACCTTGTCGTCGGCGTACTGCGCTTACTTTCTCAAGCCGCACAGCGCAGAGGAAAAGCGGTTCATCCTGTTTCGTGCCACCGATCTGGGCTTCGATCGCCTGCGGCGACGATTCGAGTATCTGCTCAGCCTGGCCATTCGCTGGCGCTGGGCGACGGTGCTCGGCTCGCTCGCCTTATTGCTCGGCTCGTTTCTGTTGTTCCCGCTGATCGGTCAGGAGCTGTTCCCGGCTACTGACGCAGGACAAATCGTCATCAACGTGCGTGCGCCTTCCGGCACGCGGATCGAGATGACCGAAGACCTCACGCGGCGCGTCGAGCGGGCGATCATGGCCGAGATTCCCGAAGATGACCGCCAGATGATCATGACCGACATCGGCGTCCTCTACGACTGGCCCGCCGGCTACACCGCCAATTCCGGCCCGATGGACGCCACGATGCTGGTTCAGTTGACCGAGGCCGCAGAACGGCAGACATCGAGCCAGGCGTACGCCACGCGGCTGCGCGGCGTGCTTAACCGTGAGTTCCCGGGGGTAAGTTTCGCCTTCAACACCGGCGGCATGGTCGCGGCGGCGCTCAACTTCGGCCTGCCGTCGCCAATCAACATTCAGGTCGAGGGGCGCGACATGCAGGAGCAATATCGCGTCGCACAGGAAATCCGTGAATTGCTCGCCCGTGAAGTTCGCAATCTGGTGGATGTGCGCGTCCAGCAGACCATTGATTATCCCACCCTCAAGATCAAGCCGGACCGCACCAAGATGGCCTATTCCGGGATCAGTCAGGAGGACGCGGTCAAGAATTTAATGAGCGTGCTGAACAGCTCCACCAGCTTCGATCCGGCCTTCTGGCTGGACCACAAGACGGGGAACCATTACTTCGTCGGCGTCACCTACCAAGAGCAGGACATCCAATCGTTCGACACCCTCAAGTCGGTCCCGATTACAGGCACGGGTCTGGGCGGGCCGGTGCAGTTGCGCAATTTGGTCGGCGAGCCGGAGATCACCAAATCTGCCGTGGAAGTGAACCACGTCGCGCTGGCGCGCGTGATCGACATCTACGCGAATGTCGATGGACGCGATGTAGGCGCAGTCGCCGCGGATATCCAACGTGTTCTGTCGAGCTGGGGCCAGAAAAACACCGCCGCCGGCTCGTCGGTGGTGACCTGGTCTCCACCGGACCCGAAAAATCCCGAGCAATCGCTGAGCGGGTACTCCGTCAAGATGCGCGGCGAAGTCTCCAGTATGCGCGAATCGTTCGCCAGCCTGGGTTTCGGGATGATCTTGGCCGTGATCCTGATCTATCTGATCATGGTGGCGCAGTTCCGCTCGTTCCTCGATCCCTTCATCATCATGTTCGCCGTGCCGCTGGGTCTGATCGGCGTATTGTTGATGCTTTGGGGGACCGGCACGACGCTGAATATCCAATCCTTCATGGGCGTGATCTTCATGGTCGGCATCGCAGTCTCCAACTCGATCCTGTTGGTCGAGTTCGCCAACCGCATGCGCCAAGAGCGCGGACTCTCCGTATTGGATGCCGCGATCGAGTCGGGGAGCGTGCGGCTGCGGCCGATCCTGATGACGTCGCTGGCCGCCGTCATCGGCCTGATTCCACTCGCGCTCCACGAAGGCGAAGCGACGATGCCGCTGGCGCGGGCGGTGATCGGCGGGCTCACCGTTTCCACGCTGCTCACGATTTTCGTCGTGCCGTGCCTGTACGTCATCTTCAAGGGCCGTCAGTCGGCTTCGACTCAACTGAATGGGGAGACCTTCGCATGATTCGAACGATCCGGCTTGCCACCAAATCGCGATCGGCCGCCGTGGCTCTCGGCGCTTGCGCCGCGATCGGCGGCGCTGCCATCGCCTGGGCGTTGATTGCGCAATACAGCGCGACTTCGGCCCAGCCACTCGTGGATAAACAACCGACCATTGCCAACTCAGCGGAGCCGGCGCGCGTCAAGGTCATGCGGCCCATCGTGGAAGACCTCGTGCGCGTGACGACGCAGCCGGCGCATGTCGAGGCGTACGAAACGACCGAGGTCTACGCCAAGGTCGCCGGTTACGTGGAGACCATGTCGGTGGACATCGGCGACGAAGTCCGGCAAGGCCAGGTGCTCGCCACGCTGCACATCCCTGAGATGCAGCAAGAACTGCAGCGGAAGGAGGCGCTCTTGGCCCAGGCGCGTTCTGCGGTCGGGCAGACTGAGGCGGCGATCGTCGCGGCCCGCGCTTCGATTCGAGCGGCGGAGGCTGCACAGGCCGAAGCGCAATCCGGCCTGCAGAGCGCCGAAGCAGAGCTGCAATTCCGCACCAGCGAATATCGCCGGTTCGAGCGCCTGGCAAGCGACGGTTCCATCCCGCGCGCCAACGCGGACGAGAAACTGAATCAGCTCAAGAGCGCCGAGGCGGCCGTCGCTAAAGCGCAAGCGGCGATCGACAGCGCTCGGGCGAAGATGGAAGTGGAAAAGGCGAGGCTCACCGAAGCCCAGGCGAACCTCGTCTATGCGCAGTCGAGCGTGGATGTGGCTGCGGCGGACTTGGAACACACGAAGGTTCTTGTCGATTACGGAACCATCAAAGCGCCGTTTGCGGGCACCGTTACGCGGCGGCGGTTCGACACCGGAGCATTCATTCAGTCCGCCTCGAACGGCAAGCCGGAGCCGCTGTTCACCGTGGCTCGAACCGACCGGCTGCGAATCATCGTGGACCTGCCGGAGTCGGAATGCGCGCTCGTTCAACTAGCGCAACCGGCCGTGTTTCGAATGGGACGCGCGGAGGGACGCGAGTACCGCGGCAAAGTGGCGCGATTTGCCGGCGCGCTTGACCAGAGCACGCGGACCATGCGCGCCGAAGTGGAGCTCGACGATCAGGCGAGCGGCATCCATCCCGGCGCCTATGGTTCCGTGACGATCACGCTGGCCAATTCCAAGCAGGCGCTATTGCTGCCACTCAATGCAGTAGTATTCGACAAGGACAAGGCCAGCCTGAAAACGGTGGTCCAAGGGCGCGTGGCGCAGAAACAGGTGCAGTTGGGCCAAAACGATGGCGTCCGCGTGCAGGTGCTCTCAGGGCTTGCCGCGGACGATGTCGTCATTACGGATGGCAAGGCCCAGGCCGCCCCTGGCCAAGCAGTGGAAGTGATCCAATGAGGATGGACAGGAATCACTCCTGATCCTTGGACGAATGGGGGCGCTCGTTCGATCGTGGGCGCTCATTCGGGACACGTTCACGGTGTCGCCCAAGCGACGATAACCAGAACACCATGCCGGCAAACAGTGTTTGCACGACTGGCACGTCGATCAGCGTGGCCACCGAAAACAGGACTCGCTCAATAAAGTGTGGCCGCAACCCGTTGCTGCCCGGAGACCACCATGCATAGGCTTGCCAGCTCAGGATGCCAACCAGCACGCAGACACTAAAGCCGGTCAGCATCATTCCGAGCCGCCGCAGGACGGGGGGCGAAAGGCGGCACGACAAGACACCCGCCACGGGTAGAATCAACACGAACCAAAAGGTATGCATCGCCACCACGGCCTGCGTCGGCGGTCCGCAACCCCACGGGCCGCACATGGCGTGTTCCCAACTGGCGTGGAGCTGCGAGAGATTCAGTGCGCCATACAAGGCGCTGCCCCAGAGAGCCAGACCGGCCAGCAGTTTTAGTTGACCCAGCATGGATCGCTCCGGTCGTGGGGTCGTTTGATGACCCGCTCAGTTCGTCACCAGCTCAAGACGCGTGGGCCGCACCCAGCGGAACTTGCCGTCCTGCTTGATCACGCTTCCCGTCAGCCGCACCGACAGTCCGTCGAAGCGGTCTTGGTAGACCTTGGCATAGCGGTTGTGCGCGTCCTCGACGATATACACCTTGCCGTCGGCCGAATCGATTGCCAACCCCATTTCGTCGGGTGCGCCGAGCGGCCCGACGCCGTACTGACAACCGGCGCAGGCCGTTGTCCCTTCGATCGACACCTGGCTTGCCTTGCCTGTATCTTTCAACGCCACGCGCGCTGCGGCGGCAACGTACTTCGCCGGGTTCTTCTGAAACATGGCCCGCTCCTTTTCGGAGGGGAATTGGTATCGAAGCCCGTCGTAATGCGCAGTGAACTCTGATTTGCCGGGTACCGCCTTCTTCATCTCGGCTGAACATACCGCGCAGTTGCCCGCCAGGGCCAGGTCGGCGTCGGCATAGCGTTCCAATTCCGTCTGGAAAATCTGCTTGTTGCGGGCATCGGCGAACAAGTAGATCCGTCCGTTGTGTCGCACGCCCTGGTTCAGGCTGCCGGGCACCCGGCGATTCCGCTCCGCAAACTCCACAACGTCATCGCCGTGCAGGACCGGCACGTACTTGTCCGGCCTCTCCTGAAACATCTTCAGTTCTTTGGCGCTCGGAAATCGATACTCGCGGCCGTCGTAGACAACGGAATGGTTCGCGTCTCCCTTCACCCATTGCTTCATCTCATTCAGGCACACGCTGCAATGACCGGCCAGACCAAGTTTCGCCTTCGGTCGATCGACGGCACTCTGGGCCCGTGCTCGGGACTGTGCGGCGGCGACGGTAAATAGCAACGCTATCAACAGCAGACGGTTTACCAGCGAGAAAGTCGTCATGTGCGCTGTCCCCTTAACAAGCCTGGGATTGGAACAAGTAATAGCCTCTCGTCGTCGGCTCACTCAAGAACGAGCGACATTATGCCCTTGTTGACGAAATGGTTCTGTAAGGCGGTTCACAGTGACGCTGCTCCACGGATTATTCACTGCCTGTTTCCCGTTGCACTTCCACGTTCTGTAATACGCCTCACGGTTGACCTCGGCAGCGGCGCGGTAACGTGTCGGTAAGTGACCTAGTCAACAGAAAGGGAAGTCCAATGACCGACACGCTGCACGCCATAGACGATCGGAGCCTGAACGAGGACGTCAGCGCCGACACAAAATCGACGGTGGCGCCCGTCCGCCATAACCGTCGATCCGGGCTCCTCTTGACGGTAGCCGTGGTCTTAATGCTTACCGCAGCGTGGAAGGTCTACCGCGACCGCGAATTCTGGTGGCTACTGGTTTACAGTCCTCTGGAAAATGCCGTAGCGCAGCAGGGCGGAGCTGGCGACTCTGCCCAGCGCTCGTTCGATTTGCGCGGCACTTCGATTCCCCTTGAGGAAATTCATGCCGGGGGGCCGCCGAAAGATGGCATCCCCGCGATCAGCTCGCCCAAGTTCGTTACCGCCAGACAGGCGACATACTTGCAGGACCGCGATCGAGTGGTGGGCATCGCCAGCGGCCGCGAGGCCAAAGCCTACCCGCTGCGAATCCTCAATTACCACGAGGTCGTCAACGACACGGTGGGACGGATGCCGGTCGCCGTCACCTACTGCCCCCTGTGCGACTCGACCGCCGTGTTCGATCGTCGGACACCGCTCGGCGAGCGTGAGTTCGGCGTGTCGGGACTGCTGTACAACAGCAACGTGCTGATGTACGACCGGAAGGGCAAGCCGGAGAGCCTGTGGTCTCAGATCGCCGGCAGCGGTGTCTCGGGGCCGGCACGCGACAAGACGCTCGACCTCGTGCCGTTCGAGGTCACGACTTGGCAAGACTGGCGAACACGATTTCCCAATACCCTCGTGTTGGACGCGAACACCGGTCACCGCCGCGATTACCGCGCCAATCCCTACGAGGCCTACCTCGGCTCAGCCGATTTGATGTTCCCCGCCAGGCCACAGAGCGATCGACTGCCGGCCAAGGAGGCGGTGCTCGGCGTTTTCGTCGGTGACCAAGCACGTGCGTATCCGCTGCGCGAGTTGGCAAGGCTCAAGGGGCCGCTGGAAGAGTCGCTCGGCGGGAGTCGCTTTACGATCGAGTACAACGCTGAAGCGAAGAGCGCGCGAGTTACGAAGGCGGATGACAAAGTGCGCTGGATGTACTCGTTCTGGTTTGCCTGGTACGCGTTTCGACCGCAGGCGGAGCTGTTCCAGGTGATGGAACAGAACCAGCGCAGTGTTCGCCAGCAACCTTGATCGCAGGCTCTACGAGACAATGGCCCCGGAGCAGCCAGAACCGCAGCCGGCCGTGCAGCCGAAGCAGTGCTGGCCGACGACGATCGGCCGATTACGCAAGAGCTCCGCATCAAACTGACTGATGTGCCGCGGCATTCCCGCACCCAGCTCCAAGTCGAGCATCTGATTGAAATCGCAATCGTACAGCCTGCCGTCCCAGCCGACCGACAACATCGTGCGGCACATCACGCTCGCCGCCGCGCGGGGGTTGTAGGCCGCAACCAGCAGGCGCATGTATTCGTCCAATCGATCGTGGGCCACCAGGTCGTCGAGAAAACGGCTGATCGGCATGTTGGTGATCGTGAAGAGCCGATTGAACACCACGCCGTACTGTGCATGCAGCTCTTTACGGTACGCTGTTTCCAACTGCTGCTGGTCCGGCGGCAATTGGGGACCGAGCGGATTATAAACGAGCTTGAGCATGAGGCCGGTCTCCGGCCGGCCGTAACCAAGGTCGTTGAGCCGCCGCAGCGCCTGGATGGAACGCTCGAAGACGCCTTCGCCGCGCTGCCGATTGGTATTCTCGGCGAGATAACACGGCAGCGAGGCCACAATCTCGACCCGGTGTTCGGCCAAGAACTCGGGAAGGTCTTCATACCTTGGCGCGAGGAGAATCGTCAGGTTGCAGCGATCCACAATGTGCCGGCCCAATCGGTGCGCTTCGTTGACTAACCAGCGAAAATTGGGATTCATCTCCGGGGCGCCGCCGGTAATGTCGAGCGTGGGGATGCCCGCGGATTCGAGCACGTGCAAACAGGCGGCCATTGTCTCGTGGCTCATGCTCTCGCGGCGGTCCGGTCCCGCGTCGACGTGGCAGTGATGGCAGGTCTGATTGCAAACTTTGCCGACGTTGACTTGGAGGACCTCGATGCTGCAAGCTCGCAGCGGTGCGAGCCCGGACTCGCGCAGCGCCTGGTCGAATCGTTTTGTGTTTCCCTGCACCTCCAACAGTTGTCGCTGCCGTGTCGTACTGCTCAAGGGATTGTGCTGCCGCAACAGGGTCAATCCGGCCATTCATTGCTCCTTACGTGGCGACGCGCCGTTTGTCGGCTAGCAGCAATCGCTACCCGGTGGGCAGCACTCTCCCGCCGCAGCGGTAGTTGCTTTGTAATCGATGCCCTTTGTTTCGCGGGGATGCCGTCGGCGGGAGCGTCGGCAATCGAACGGCTGCGCGTCGTCGAGCGGTACTTGCTCCAGCGGTTTCAGGGGGATAAGCGAGTCGCCGTATGGCTCACACTGAAGAAGATGAAACGTCTTATCGCAGACCGCGCTTCGCTCGCCGCGGTGAAAAACATGGCCGTCGTCATCCTCGACCTTCTTGAACGGCCCGCGGTAAATCAGCGCCTGGTTGCGCTCCAGGCAGGGCCCTTGTTTGCCCTTGTACGCCAGCACGGTGGCTGAGCGGAACTCGATGCCGTCAATCGTACGCCAAGGCTGCTCTTGCCGCTTGTCGATCTGAACCCCATGAAAACCGGCTGCGACAAACGCCTCCAAGAACCGATCCTCGCGAAAGGCGCCGGAGATGCAGCCGGACCACAATTGCGGGTCGTCCTGCAGGTAACGCGGGATGTCCTCGTCCGAGACAATGTCGCTGATGGCCGCGCGGCCGCCGCGCTTGAGCACGCGGAAGATTTCTGCAAAGAGCTGGCGACGATTCTCCGGACGGACGAGGTTGAGCACGCAGTTTGAAATCACGCAGTCCACCGTCTCATCCTCAATCATCGGCCGCTCTTGCCGCAGGGTCTGCTCGATCGATCGCAAGCGGAGCCAGCTCGCCTGGTCGAAGGCCGGCGTTCGTTGTAACTCGCCGGCCAAGAGATCGAGATCGAGCCGCAGATCCTGAATCAGGCCGCAGCGGAACTCGACATTGCAATAACCTAGTTGCTCGGCAACCTGGCGCTGGTACCGCCGCGCAAGCGCGAGCATCTCCTCATTGCAATCGATTCCGATGACTTTACCCTGTCGGCCGACGATCTGAGCGGCGATGTAGCACAGCTTCCCACCGCCCGAGCCGAGGTCCAGCACCACGTCGCCCGGCCGCACGTAGGTCGTCGGATCGCCGCAGCCGTAATCGCGCGCGCGAACCTCCTCGGGAATGATATCCAGGTAGCGCGAATCGTAATTGACCGGACAGCACAGCTCGTCCACTTTCTGCCGCGCACCTAGACTATAGCGGCGGCGAACCGCCTCCTCCTGCGAACCGGCGCCGTGGGACAGGTTGTGCATCTGCTCGATTAGGGCCATAGTCTGGCTCGTCTGATTCGTCGTGGATCGTCCATTCAAATAACGGCTGGTGCGGCTACGGTCAACACTGGTCCAGCGAAGCCCAGACAGCCATCGAAGTCCGCCGCGGCAACTCTCCGCGAGCGATGTTCACGTCGCTGGGCGCAGAAATGCCCAGCCGCACCCGATGGCCGCGCACTTCAAGGACCTCGACGGTAATCGTATGTGCGTTGACGGCCAATGAAACCGACTCTCCCGTTCGGCGCGATAAGACCAGCATGGCAGGTTCCCTCTCTGGATGTGATTGTCAGCTTATGGCATTTCAGCCAGACGGCTCTGTAAGGTGATTCACAAACAACTCTTGGATCACGGGATCCGCCCTCAAAACATGTTGCAGCACTTGCCCCGCTGCCTGTTTCGTGTCGCGTGGCGCACCTCCGTCGATGAATCCGGCAAGGTTTTCATCTCGCCGGTTGGCCCTTTGTCCGCCGTTGGCGAAGACGGTGCTTGATCGTCTCCCAGGACCAGTCCTCCACGAGCGCCTGCAGAATAAATGTCGGTGATCGTTCTGCGTAGCGCAGTGTGAATATGGCTTCGACGACCGACAAGCCGACCGCCTGGGCAATCGCATCGGGTCGGCAACCACAGCGGAGCCGCGACCGCACGATCTTTCCCACACCCAAATAGTACTCGGCCTCGGCAGAGACGCCGGCGGTTGCATCCCGCGCGCCAATTAACTCGGAGCGGCCTGTGATTTTCCAGCCCTGCTTGTTTGCGTAGGACATGGCGTTCTCCTTCCTCCGTTGTCCGGCGTTACGTCCGTTTGCCGGCCTGATTAAGGCCGGGACGTCGCAAGTCGATTTCAATCGCGAAGGGCTGCCTTCAGTTGCTCCTTGGTCGCGACGCCCGAGTGTCGAGCAACCACGTTGCCGGCTTTGACGATCAGCAAAGTCGGTAGTCCATTGACGCCGAACCGCTCGGCGAGTTCTACGTTGGTGTCAACGTTCACCTTGACGATCTTGATGCCGGCGGCTTCGGCTGCAAAATCCTCGAGGACTCGCGACTGAATTTGGCAGGGACGGCACCAATCGGCGTAAAAGTCCACCAGCACCGGCACTGCGGAACGCAACACGTGTTCATCAAAGTTGCCTGTCGTCGCGGACGTGATCTGCGCGTGGCCGCCACGCGTTGTGCTTGGCGCCCGGTTGAGGTACTCGTCAGCGCTGCTAACCGAACTCGTTGGTCGATCGAGATGCGTCGCGCTCGACCGCCGCAGGGCACACGCTGTCGTGACAAGCAGTCCGCCGAATATCACGATGCTTGCCACCACTGCCATCTGCCACTTGTAGTTCCGCCATGCGCTCATTACTCAGGTTCCTTAACTTTTTTGCGTTGTTCACGTTTTGCGATAATGCCAACTTCCCGGCGTGCGCAGCCGAGCCGACCCCCGCTCTTTCGCTACGCCGCGAAGCGCCGTCACGTTGGCCGCCCAGCCGTCGTTCCTCCTGGAAAGACGGCGGCTGATCGGAATCCTTACGCGAAAACTCGCGCAACTTCGCCGGTTAGAGTTTTGTGAGCCGCCTCACAATGTGACCTTTAGTCACGGATCGCGACGGAAACGCCATGCGTCGGTTCACGCCGGGAGTATATAAAGGAGCGCGTGGCGTCGCTGTAAGACGAAACACATTCAAGCCGGCGGACCGTATATCGGACACGCGAACTGCTCCGAGAATTCTATAAGGATTCGCACCCCCTTGCGTCTTTACGGTTGGGGCGACAGAAGAGATCGCGTGCGTCGGATAACAAGGGATCGATCAACGTGTGCAGCATGGAAAATGCAACCGAATCGGCATACGCCGGGCAATTTCCTGGCAATGGCAAACCCCAAAACCGGACCATCAAGAGCCGGGGCAACCGCGTTCTCACGGTCGGTCGATGGCTTGTGGTGCTGGTTCTTCTAGGCGCGGTGTTGATGATTGTCCGCTCGCTACCCGTCGACCGCGCCATGGTTTCGGTGAGCGATTGGATCTTCCAGATGGGAGTTTGGGGACCGGTGGTCTTGGCGCTCGTATACGCCGTGGCTACGGTGCTGTTTGTGCCGGGAACGATCCTCACGCTGGCGGCCGGAGCCGTATTCGGATTGGGCGTTGGAACGGTTGCCGTCTCGATCGGCTCGACGCTGGGAGCATCGCTGGCGTTTTTGGTCGCGCGCTACGTGGCGCGCGACAAGATCGCCGCAATAGCTCGCCAAAACCGCCGCTTTGGAGCAATTGATCAAGCCATCGGCGCAGAGGGCTGGAAGATCGTCGCCTTGCTTCGTCTGTCGCCAGCGATTCCATTCAATCTACAAAATTACCTGTATGGCCTGACCGGGATTGGCTTCCGGCCTTATGTTCTCACAAGTTGGCTGGCCATGCTGCCCGGCACATTTCTGTACGTCTACCTCGGACATGCAGGCGGCGCGGCGATTGCAACGGATCGCTCACGCACACCTGGCGAGTGGGCATTGTTGGCAGCCGGTCTGGTGGCAACGGCCGTTGTGACGGTGTACATTACGCGGCTCGCGCGCCATAAATTGAAGGAGCAGATGGGCGAAGAAGCACAGGAGACATTCCATGCCGAGACTTAAGGCAATTCAACCGGCAGAGGCGACCGGACCACTTAAGCAGATTTACGACGACCTGACGGCGAAGACCGGAAGGGTTGTAAACATCTTTCAAGGTATGGCTAATAGTCCAGCGGCCTTGCGCGCATACCTTTCGATGTCCGCCGCTCTGGCGGAAGGAGCGCTTTCGCGGCAAGATCGCGAAGCCGTGTATCTCGCTGTCAGCCAGAACAACGGTTGCGACTATTGCGTTTCGGCGCACTCAATGCTCGCTAGTCGAGTGGGTTTATCGGAAGACGAAACACTGGCGGCCCGTCGGTTTGTCTCGAGCGACGACAAGCGCGCCGCACTGTTGGAGTTTGTCCGCAAAGTGATCGCGACCAAAGGCTTCGTGCGCGACGAAGACATCACCACGGTTCGGCAATCCGGATACAGCGATGGCCAGATCGCCGAGGCCATCGGGTACATCGGCCTGGCAACGTTTTCCAACCTGTTCAATCACGTTCACGACACGCCGCTTGACTTTCCGGCTGCCCAGAGACTGGAAACCTAAGAACTCCCGCATTGGCCGCCGCCGTGGCATTACGGCCGCCGCGGCTCCAGCAGCCGCTTGATACGCTCGCGGGATTCGGTCGATAGCCTGGCGCCGGGCTCGACCTCGTCGGTAGGTTGCCGTGTCTCGCGGTGTAGGTAGAACAAATCCTTCCGGAACCCTCTGCACAGACGTGCGATTGCACAAACCCGCTGGGTCCGCATATCGTAGTATCCTACAGCAAGCGGGTGCACTCGAAAACGCTGCAACGGCGGTGCCTGTACACGCAGGTGATCAATACCAGGCACCAAAGGATGGCACATGGCCGAAAAGCTCTGGTTTTTGAAGCACAGCAAGCTGCTGTCCAGTCTTTCGGAAGACGAGCTCCAGACGCTTGAGCGCAACGCCGTTGTGCGAACGTTCGAGAAGCACCAGATGGTCTACCTTCCGTCGGAACCGGGCCGCACGGTGCTCGTGGTATTGCGTGGGCGAGTGAAGCTGAAGGACGTTACGCCGGATGGAAAGGAGACCATTCTAGCCTTCCTGGACGAGGGAGAGTTGTTCGGCGAGCTGTCACTCTTTGACGAAGCGCCCCGGTCCGAATTTGCTGAAGCGGTCGAGCAGTCCGACGTACTCGCATTGCGTTGCGACGACCTGCAGCGGCTGATGGAGCAAAAACCGGAGTTGATCTTGCAGCTTACCAAGCTGGTCGGGCTGCGGCGCAGGCGGATCGAAACCCGGCTGCGGAACTTGCTGTTCCGTACGAGCCGCGAGCGGGTGGCCCATTTACTGGTAGAGCTTGTCGAGTCTCACGGCCAAAAGAGCGGGGAGGCTTGGGATATTCGGCTGCCGCTATCGCACCAGGACCTGGCGGGCCTTGTTGGGGCGACGCGTGAATCCGTCACTTTGGCATTGGGGCATCTGCAGCTCGACCGGCTGATTCGCGTGTCGCGGCGGCACATCCGCGTGCTCAATCTGCGCGGACTCATCGCTGAGACAATGCAGAGTCATGATCCAACGAGCCTGCCGACGGGCGCGAACGAGAATCCGATCCTGGAAGCAAGCTCTCGGCGAGTGTAAGTCAGTTTACAGAACTTATCGTGATGACCGCAGATAGTAGAAGCAGGTGGCCGAGTTTCCGCCCCAGAGGAGAAGAATTGTTGTGAATACCACCAACGACCAATGGCGCCCCTGTCGGCCCGGCGAGCTGGCAACGCTGGCTAACCGACTGAATCGGCGGCAGCACCGCCGTCAGTTCATACAGGCGATCTCCGCGCTAACGGTAGGCGCGGCGGGCATGGTTGGCGGCGGCCTGATTTGGTCGAAGTTCCAGCAGGTCGAGGAATACCGCTTCGCCGGCATCGGCTGCAGCCAGGTGGAAGAGCTCGTCATGGGCGGCCGGCTCGATCGACTGTCGCCAGAGATTCGCCGTCAGGTCCGCCAGCACGTCCAAGAGTGCCCTCACTGCGGCCCGATGCTGCGCGAGATGGGCATCACGCCCGAAATGCTTTCCATGCGCGCGCGTCCCTTCGTCCAAACTAGGGGCGCATGACGTGCGATCCCGCACCGACGCCGGATGAGTACGGTTGCGGCGTTGAGGAAACCGTTCCCGGCACAAACGTCGACGAACCGACCGACGAGGCGTGAGGGGCCGCACGGAGAGAACAGGAGCCATCGGAACATGCGGAACTGCGTTCGCCGCCAGCTTGACACCCCGCCATGGCGGCGACGCAGGCAAACAAAACGGCCCAGCTCAAACGAACATATCGCACGGTGATCTCCTTTTGCTTCAAAGAGGACAATCGACGAATCAGTCGCTTTGATCGACAAAGAGCCGCCTATCTCTTTGTGACGTAGCTCACCGATCAGCTTTCCCTCGGTACTTGCGTTGAGATGCTTTTTCAACGGTGGTGCCGTTGTAATGTGCCTCACAAAAGCCTCCTTGACCATGCGACAACACGCGCTGGGCACTCAGATTGCACAACGATTGTTGAGAGCACACAAACTCAAAGCGTACTGAAAGGGAGGTACTGCCATGCAAGCCAGAATCGTAGCGGGAATCGTGGGAGGTCTTATCGCCGGAGTAGTGTTTGGCGTCATGATGCAGATGATGACGGCCCCCACGCCGGACGGAGGCCGGGTGCCCATGATGGCGATGGTCGCCATGATCCTCGGCTCGGAGAGCCTGGCGGTCGGGTGGGTCTACCATCTATTCAATAGCGCCGTGATCGGCGCGTTTTTCGGTTGGCTGCTCGGTGGCCTCGTCCATGGGTTCGGCGGCGCGCTCGGTTGGGGCGCGTCGTACGGATTCATCTGGTGGATTGTGGGCGGCCTTATACTGATGCCATTGTTTCTGGGGATGCAGCCGTTCGCGCCCTTGATGATGGAAGAGATGCGGCCGGTGGCGATGGGGAGCCTGATGGGACATCTCCTCTACGGCCTGATCCTCGGCGGTAGCTACGCGATGATAGGCCGCGGGGCGGCCTTCCCGACCTTGGCGCGTCCACGGGCGCCGGCCCCGCGCGTGTAGCGCGGCGAGGACGACGAAACATGACGGCAGCGGCGCGTGTGACCGCAGCTTTGGCATCGCTTGGCGCGGCGGGTCGCGTGGCGCACACTTCCCTCCGCTCCTATCGGTCATCATGGCGGTTCACGCGTTCGTCGCATTCACCTCAAGGACGACCTTTACGAATGGAGTGGTTATGACCATGCTTGCACGTCGCCATTGGCTATTGCTGTTGGGAATCGGGATCGCCAGTCTCGTGGCGGGCGCTGCCCGCATGACTTTCGCTGGAACCAAGGTGGTCGTAGGGCGTCCGATACCGGAACGGGATCGCGTTGCGATTGACAAGGTTCCGCACGACCAGTGGGACGAACTGCTCGGAAAGTACGTCGATGACAAGGGACTGGTCGACTATGCGGCGTGGAAGCGTACGCCCGCGGATGGGACGAAGCTGGACGAGTACCTGGCGACGCTTTCTCGCGCCCGTTTAAATCGCGACGCCAGTCGCAAAGCGCGGCGGGCATTCTGGATCAATGCCTACAACGCGGTCACGGTCAAGGGCATTCTGCGCGAGTATCCGACCACCAGCATCCGCAACCACACGGCCCGGCTGTTCGGCTATAACATCTGGCAAGACCTGCTCTTGATTGTCGATGGTCAGCGATTCTCCCTCGACGACATCGAACACCAGATTTTGCGGAAAATGGATGAGCCGCGGATCCACTTCGCGATCGTCTGCGCCGCGTTGGGTTGCCCGCAACTGCGTGCCGAAGCGTATACTTCGGCCAAATTGGATAAGCAGCTCAACGACAATGCCAAGAAGTTCCTCGCGCGCTCGGCGAACTTTCGTTACGATGCGGATACGAACACCATCGCCGTTTCGTCCATCTTCGATTGGTTTGGCGAGGATTTCGGGTCGACGACCGCCGAACAGCTTCAGGCGATCGCGGATTTCCTTCCCAACCGTGCCGCGCAACGAGCGGCGAGAGATGGCAATGTCCGCCTGCAGTATCTCGACTACGATTGGCAACTCAACGACCAGCGACGTTGATAGTTGATCGAGCTTGTCACACTGCATCGGCCTGATGTCACCGAGTTGCGTGGCGCCGACGAAAGCACACAAAAACGACGACTCCACACGATAGTAGCGCGAATGTCCCGGGTTCCGGGATGACAAACGCAGCGCCCCCGACAATTAAAGACTGCACCGTGTCCGGGCCTTTTAGTCCCCACCCATCGTTCGCGCGAAACCCCAGAATCGTTGGACCGAGCTGAGCGAAGTCGGGCAAAAAAGCGCCAGCTACTGCGGTGGGCAAGCCGGGCTCGCGGAAATGAGCTGCGGCGAAGGCGTTATCGAACATATTATTCCCACCCAGGTCGAAGAGCACTTGCCGAAAGTCCGTGAAGAGATCGACTTCGCCTTGATCGTTGTCGATGTCGGTCTGAAATCGGACAAGCTTGCCTGGCGTGAAGCCGCTAAAGAGGATATCGATCGCGTCGCTGCGCACACTGCCGTTGACCGCGTCGGGCATGACGAACTGCCACGTAATGCCCGGCGAAAAATCGACGATCCTCACCCAATCGAAGTGCTGCAGATTGTTTTGCAGGTCGCCGATGGTGATTGAAAACCGGAAGATTTCCGCCGGAGAGCCGGCCGGCGATGTGTTCATCAACTGGACGTATGGCGTGTCGCGCATGGAGAACAACTCATGCGGATTGAGATTGGCCACCCGCTGCCGCAAGGACTCATCCGTTGGATCGACTGTGACCTGAGCGCTTTCGGAGAGGCGCAGTTCGAATGACACTGGGCCGGCATCGGACGTTACCGGCAGCAGGCATCCCCAGACTGCCGCCACAAAGATATACTTCTTTCTGTTACAGCCGAGAGTAGCGACCATCGTGATACCCTTTCATTGATTGATCGACTGTTTAGAAGTTGTGGTCGCTCGCTGATTGTCCAGATTTTGTGACCATAATCGACCTAGCTGGAAAGTAACTGAGCATTACGGCAGGGTCAACGATTCTGCGAAGCTGCGCAGGCCGACTTTGGAAAATCTGCGCCGCGGCGCGGCGAAGAATTTTCGGCAATTGTAATGTAACTCACAGACCTCCGTTCCAACGTTGCTCATAGCTACTCACGAGTTCATCGAGTTTCAATCACGCATGACCTGTACAGGTTTCTTTGTCGCTCTGCCACGACCTCGCTCATTTATCGGAGGCGCTCAGATGTCACTCGTCCGTCTGTTTCTCCTAACCAGCGTGCTGGGCCTGATGGCATACCCACACGACGCGCGCGGCCTAGAGCCGGCGGAAACGCCAAAGACGGCGAATGCAGCGAGCATTGCCAGTAACGACGCGCTCCGCAAAGAGGTGCATTCAATACTTAGACGAGTTCGAAACCAAGAGTTTCATCCCGTTCACAACGGCTTCACGATCGATGCGCTTCAGAAAACTCACGGCATTGCCGACCTTGCTGACGAAGATTGGCGAGTTCGCCTCGTGGCACTACGAGACCTGCTTCGCCTGGGCGCTGCGTCAGTCCCCGTCCTGATCGAAGCCCTCGACGACAACAATCTCCATGTGCGCCACATCTGCTGTTTCGCGTTGGGACTGTTGCCGGAGGAGGACGGTGAGCAGGCGACGGTTTCGCGCGCCGCTGTGCGCGCCTTGCAGACGCTGCTTCAACGGGATACTGAACCGATTGTTCGCTCGCAGGCCGCCGTCAGCCTGGGGCGACTCGGGGCTCATTCGTCCTCGACGCTGCTGGAAGAGGCGGCCAAGAAAGATTTAAGTCGCGACGTGCAACATCAATGCATGCTCGCCGTAGATCGGATTCGCAAGAACGCTCAGCACGACGACGTCTTGGCGGCATTCAAGTCGCTGGACGAATCGACGTTCAACACGCTCGAAGTCGGCAAGCCCGCCCTCGACTTTTCCCTAACCGACACCAACGGCGACAAGTGGCGGCTGTCAGATTGGCGCGGCAAAAAGACCGTGCTTTTGATTTGGATCTTTGCGGACTGGTGTCCGGTTTGCCATCGGGAGTTCCGGGACCTGATCGAACTGAAGCAGGATCTGGTGGAGAGCGATGTAGCTGTCGCCACGATCGAATGCCATGACCTGTATCGCAGTCGTGTCATGGTCGGTAAAGAGGCGCATCCACGCTACTGGTTTACCAAGCAATCTCCCCAGGCGCTCTATACAGAATCGCTCTGGTGGACACATCTTTCGGATCCTGCCGGCAGCGTGGGCGCTAGGTACGGGGTCGCTCCCTTTGCCTTCGCAGTGCATTCGGAGTTTGTCAATCGGCCCAGCACCATTATCATCGATAAGAGTGGACTGGTCCGGTTTGCCTATTACGGCACGTTTTGGGGCGATCGGCCGAGCATTCGCCAGACGCTCGATATGATCAAGTCCGGGGTATATTCCTTTGAACACCCCAGGCGGCTCAAAACCGCGCGCCAGTAGTCGCCCGTTGCCCGAGCCACAGCTTGCTATCGACCGCGAGATTTGCAACAGTAATCCGGTCGAGCACGTCCTACTTCGCAGGAGATTTCCCCATGTTCCTCTTCCGAAAGGCGCTAACTGTTGGCCTATTGATGGTCATCGCATTAGGCCACCAAGCGCTTGGGGCCGAGCCGAAGCCAACGGGCGACGCAACCAAGGCGCCCGCCCCGCCTGAAGTCGGCAAAAAGGCGCCTGACTTTTCGCTACAGTCGGTTCGCGGCCAGACGGTCAAGTTGTCAAAGCTGGCCGAAAAGAGTCCGGTGGTGCTGGTCGTGCTTCGCGGTTATCCGGGATACCAATGCCCGATCTGCAGTCGGCAAGTCGGTGAACTGTTGCAGAACGCCGATGAACTGGCGAAGGCCGGCGCGCAGGTCGTCCTCGTCTACCCTGGGCCAAGCGGCCGGCTCAAGGAGCGCGCGGAAGAATTCCTTGCCGATCGGACCATTCCCAAGCACTTTCACCTGGTGATGGATCCCGACTACACTTTCACGAAGGCCTATGGCCTTCGCTGGGATGCGCCGCGAGAAACGGCATACCCTTCAACGTTCGTCATCGACCGGCAGCGGATCGTGCGATTCGCCCGCGTCAGCAAAACTCACGGGGGGCGGACCGACCCGAAGACCGTGCTGAAGGCGATGGCGGAGCTTCCGAAGTCAACGGCAACTCGCTAAGGCGGCAGTCCGCTCCGGCGCTTCAGGTTGACGCCGACGACCACGTTCCATTGATAGCGGCCTTGTCATGGACGGCAAACGAACACTCGCACCATCCGATGCTCGACGGATGGCGCTTGAGCTAATGCGTCTGCATAGGCTGACAGGTTGGACATTCGCATTCAACCGTGCGAAGCGAACGATGGGTTTGTGTCGCCATGAGGAGCGGCGGATCGAGCTGTCTGTATACTTTGTGCTAGCGAACGACGGCGACTCGGTTCGCGACTGTATCCTCCACGAGATTGCGCACGCGCTGGCGGGCCTGGAGGAGGGGCATGGGCCAATCTGGCGCGAAATCTGCCGCCGCATCGGCGCCAAACCCGAGCGCTGCGGCGATGCGCGCATGCCGGACGGCAAATGGTGGGCGGTCTGCCCCACTTGCCGCCGAGAGTATACGCGTCACCGCCGGCCGAAGCGGAATCTGCTGTATTGTTGCAGCGAGTGCGGCTGGAACGTCGGGCGGCTGAAGTTTCGCTCGCTGCCGCGCGAGTAGCTCCATTGCTTCCCTACACACTCAGCTCGCGGATAGAATTGGCATAGATCTTGCAAACTGGCGGCTTCTCCAACGGCGGCCCCCCATTCCAACCGAGAAAGCGAGTGCTTCGATGCCTCATCGCGACGTGAATCGCTACAAGCAGAAGCTGTTACTGCTGCGCGGGCGGCTGACCGGAGAGGTCGAACGCATCATCGAGGCCGTGCAGCAGGATGTCCATGCGCCGGGGACGATTTCGCATCTCCCGGTTCACCCGGCAGACCAGGCTAGCGACGGCCTGGATGTGGAAGTTGACATTCTCAAAAACGAGCAGGACATCTTGCGGGAGGTGGACGAGGCGCTGGGCCGCATTGAGCAGGGGAAGTACGGTGAATGCCAGCGCTGCCGGCGAGTGATCGACACGCAGCGATTGGACGCCATTCCGTTCACACCCTACTGCGTCGAATGCGCTGTCGAGGTTGAGTCACTGACTACCTGACGCGCTTTGCTCGGAGAATCGGCAGAGCGATCCTCGGCAATCCATCGAGTGACTCCACGAGCGAAGCGCAAAGGGCTGCCGATGACCACGGATGCCTGGGGAATCCATCTGGAATACGAAGATGCTTTTCGAAATAAGCGTCAGTCGCCGCAGTCGACGATCGACGCTATTCGACAAGCGATGGGCGCCACCGACCGTGACGAGCCGCCGCCACCTCGTTCACTGGTGATTCGGCGCGGCGACATGTGCAACGTCGGCGCCGGCGAAGTTTTTCTCGAGGATGGATCGTCGCTCGCTATTGAGAGCTCGTTGCCGCCCGGTCTGCCGCTGGGCTATCACCAATTCCAACCGCACGATCAGGAAGAGGCGGCATCGCTGATTATCAGCCCGGGGGCCTGTCCGCTGCCTGCCGGCCGCCACTCGTGGGCCTGGGCCGTACAGCTTTATGCGACACGCTCACAAGCCAGTTGGGGTATCGGCGACCTCGCCGATCTGCGCGAGCTGGCCCGGTGGTCGAAGCAGTTGGGCGCCTCGGTGCTGATGATCAACCCGCTGCATGCGGCGGCGCCTGTCCTGCCGCAGG
Source organism: Pirellulales bacterium (assembly GCA_040901795.1). Classification (GTDB taxonomy): domain Bacteria; phylum Planctomycetota; class Planctomycetia; order Pirellulales; family JALHPA01; genus JBBDYH01. Next base: position 48,046 of record JBBDYH010000067.1, on the reverse strand, counting down.
AGGTCAGCCCGTATTACCCGACGAGCCGCAGCTTTCGTAACCCAATCTACCTTCGCATTGAGGAAATCCGTGGCGCCGGCGAGGCGGGTTTTAAACTTGCGGAACTAGCCGCCGCCGGGCGCGCGCTGAACTCGCAGCGGCAGATCGATCGAGATGAAGTCTTTCGCCTCAAACGCACAGCGTTGGAAGCCCTCTTCGCAAGCTTTGCAGGCGATGCGCGCTTTGACGCGTATCTCGACAATCTCGGAGCGAGCCTCTCGAACTTTGCAACTTTCTGCGCGGTGGCTGAACAACACGGCCGAGACTATCGCGATTGGCCGGCTGAATATCGCCATCCGCACAACGCGGCGGTATCGGCTTTTCGAGACCAACATGCCAAGCGCCTGCGATTCCACGCGTGGCTGCAGTGGTTGATTGACGAGCAGCTTACGGCGGCCGCGCGCGAGCTGCCGATCATGCAGGACCTCGCTGTCGGATTCGATCCGGGCGGCGCCGATGCTTGGATGTGGCAAGATTTGCTCGCGCGCGACATGAGCGTAGGCGCGCCACCCGACCTGCACAATCCGTGGGGTCAGGACTGGGGCTTGCCGCCGTTCATTCCCCACAAGCTGGAACGAGCGGCGTTTGAGCCGTTTGTGCAGACGATTCGCGCCGCTCTTGCGCATGCGGGCGGCTTGCGCATCGACCATACGATGGGTCTGTTCCGTCTGTTCTGGATTCCGCAGGGCGGCAAACCGACCGATGGCGCGTTCGTCACTTATCCTGCTCAGGCGTTGCTCGACATCGTAGCATTGGAGAGCCATCGCGCCGGCGCGTTTGTCGTCGCCGAAGACCTGGGGACGGTGCAAGATTACATGCGCGATGCGTTCATGAAGCACCAGATGCTTTCCTATCGCTTGTTGTGGTTGGAAGACGAAGCGCCTTCGACCTATCCCGAGCGCTCCATGGCGGCTGTCACCACGCACGACCTGTTTACGATCGCCGGTCTGTGGAACGGCAGCGACTTTCGCCACCAAGAGTCCATCGGCTTGCAGCCGCACCGCGAGGCGGTCGACGAGGTGATGGATCGAATCACGAAGCTGACCGACCTCGTGGCTGACTCGCCGCTTCCGGAGGTCGCAATGACTGTGCACCGGTTGCTGGCTGAGGCGAACTCGATGGTCGTTGCGGCCACGCTCGAGGATGCGCTGCTCGTCGAGGAACGCCCCAACATGCCTGGCACGACGGATCAATGGCCCAACTGGCGGATCGCTCTGCCGGCGACCATCGAAGAGATCCAAAAGCACAGCCTTCCCCGCCAGATCGCTGAAGTGCTCACGAAGAGAGGGGGAGACGGAGAAACTTATACACGACGTTGATCTGTCGTTCTGCCCCGTCTCCCCGTCTCCCAGTCTCCTTGTCTGACTCTAGCGGCCCGTGCCCGCGCGATTAAACTAACTGAGGGTGAATCTCGACCAAAGGGAGAGGCTACGCGCATGTCCGCCCTCACATCTTGCCCGAAATGTTCCGGTCGCGTCATCGTGCCGTCAGGCGCGGGTGAAGACGGTTGGGTTCGTTGCCCCATCTGCGGAGCGGAGTACCGGGTAAGCAACGTGGTGGAGTACGAGCCGGCGGAATTGGAGTTGATCGACGAGCCAGCCGTGCCTGCCGAAGGTCGCATGCCACACTGGGGCGCAGTTGCGGCGGCCACGATGGGGCCCGGAATGTCACTGGGGGCCGCCGAAGTCGCGGCGCCGGTCGGCGATTTGCCGGAAGTCGAGATGCTCGTGCCGCCGCCGGCCGGCGTCGCCGAGTCGGTCGATTCCGCTCAGTTCGGCGAAGACGCCGAAGTCATCACGTTTGACGATTCACTGTTGCTCGACGAGCCGACCGACGCCTTGCCCGGGCTGGGTCCGCCGGCTCTGCCAGCGAGTGCTAGTCTTCCGGCGGCGTCGATGTCGGACGATGATTTCTTCAAAGCGATGTCGGGCAACGCGGCAGTTGGCGAACCAGGTCCATCCGCCTCCGACATCGATTGGCCGGAAGACGACACGCTCGAACCGTACGAGTTAAGCGACGAGGCATCCCCGGCCGCAGAATTGAACGCCGGTCGTTTGGTAGAAGCGCCGGAAGGGGTCGAAGTTTTTGAGTCGGTGGAAGAGGCGGGCAAAGCGAGGTCGGCGGAGTTTGGCTTGCCGCCGCGACGAAGATCGCGCCGCGGCAACCCAATTGTCATGTTTCTCGGTATCGTTGGAGGCGGCGTGCTGGGGTTGCCGATCGGATATGCAATTCTCATGTGGGGTTTCTCAAAGGACCCGTTCGCGTTAGGTCCGAAGCTGCCGGATTTGCTGGTGCCGGCGGCGCTGCGCGCGACGAGCAATCATCGAGTCGTGCAATACTCACCGGCCGATGAGGACGCCGGAGATAGTGAGGCGTCGAATACGGCCGACACGTCCATTCCGAGCGAGCAACCGAGTGTAAACGAAGAGGACCCGCTCTTCCCACTCCCCGGTCGGGTGGCCACGAACGGACCGTCGAATGACTCGGTTCCTGCGAACGCCGCGGGAGCCGATTCGAGTACGAAGGACACTGCTGCCGACGAAGCGCCTTTGCCAACGACCGCGACGCCGACCGACGACACGCTGGCCAATCCGTTTGGCGATTCCGCGTCAACGCAGCCTGCAGCGAAGGCACCGACCGCCGAACAGCCTCCCGCAGCTAACGAGGAAGACGCGGTCGGGCCCACTGTGGAGCGACGTTTTTCGGTGGAGGACTTAATGGCCGCCGTCCACGCGGCCAAAGCGACCACCGAGTCGGCCGTCAAGCTTCCGCCGGACGTCGATCCGTCGAAGAGGAATGCAATTAACTTTGCGTACTATGCCAGTTTGGCCAAGGTCGCCGAAGCGTTGACGCATCTCGACCGCGGCATCGATGAGCAGTCGCGCAACAAAGCGATCGACGCGGCAATCGGTTCGTTCCTGGACGCCGCGCCGACTCCGGCTCAACTTGCCGAGCTGGGCAAACTGGCTGGGTATTGGTTCGGTAATCCGCGCGGCAACGGCATTGTGCTGGCCGGCATGGTGAAGGACTCGAAACCAAGCGGCAAACTCGTCGAGTCGGTCGTTCAATCGCTCGGCAAGCCGATGAAGGGGGATCCCCAATTGATCACGGTCGTTTCCGCATCTCCCTTGACGGATGATCCCAACCGGCCGGTCCTCGTCGCCGGCACGATCGTCAACCGGCCGGCCGCGAACCTCCGTGGCTACGAAGGATCGGCCGAACGAGTCGTGTGGTCGGCGCTGGCGATCGATCCCAGATCACCGCGAAGCGAATGAGCTTGTTGGAGTTCAAGCTTTGGCCCAAGATGATGGCTACTGCGATGATGCACTTCTGCTGGAGGAATTGATGCGCATCCGAACTGAATTTCGGCGGAAAATAAATTAAATCACGGGTTTTGCGCATTAGTGCCGGCGGCCTGGACGGCGCGATTTGCCGCAAGGTCATGTAGCAAACGGTCTTGGGGCGCCAATGGTGCGGACTTGCGGGTGCGGTTGTTGCGCATTTGAATGCGTCTTATTTCGCTATGCCGCGGAGTTTTTTCACACCGCGTTGTGAGTTCACAAAAACAGGGGTTGAGCGGAAATAATCCCCCTCGGCGGAGGATCGCGATTCGATGCTAAGTCTTCGTCGCGGCACTGTTTCGGTCAATGGGAGCGGTCTGGGCAGGCGGGAATTATTGCACTTTTGAGCGCACTTTGAAGTCGGCGGATTGGACGTAGGAAACCGCAGAGGCGCGGAGACGCAGAGCCAGAGGAATCGGTGTCGCCTGATTTCAGCGTGTCGCGAAAGCGGATCGTCGAATTGTCAAAGAGCGAAGTGGCGCGGGCGGGCACCTCGTTGGTGATCATCAGTATACAATACGAGTGGCACAATTGTCAAGCGGTTTTCGCCGGCGCGGAGCGGATTGGCGCCACGGACGGAATGCGGGTTACGGATGGCCGAGTCGGCAGTCAAAGGTTCTTGGCCATAGATAAACGCCAGGGTGCCCCTCGCACAATGCTCTGCTGAAGCCGGGCGAGTTCCAATTCGATTTGCGGCTGATTCAGCTAAGCGCTCCACCTCGGCCACGCGCGGCACAGGGCCGGGATGCAGCCATTCGACCTGCGGTTGCGGAGTAAACAGCCGCAAACTCGACCTCTTCCAATCTTTCGCGCGCTCGACCAGGCCGGCCCGTAGGGGATTGCGCTCAACGTAGCGCAACACAGTCAGCAGATGCTCGTCTTGTTCGATGGGAAAGGCCTTAAATCGCCCCTGCCAGACGTGACCGCTGCCGTGGTAATGGCGATGGTAGCGCCGCACGTGTGCGGTGAGCAGCCATTGCATCCAGTGGCTGAGATCGCCGTCCCCGAGCGGCCACAGGACGAGGTGAAAATGGTTAGGCATCAGACAATAGCCCAACAGGCGCATCGGCAATCGCTCGCAAATTATAAAAAGGGTCAGAACTATTTGTTTGGCTGACGGTCGTGTTTTCGGGGCCGGCCGCGGGCGCGGATGGTCAGGTCCAGCTTCAGCCGTTTGGCCAACCGCTTGACCCACGCTTCGTCGCCGTACGGTAGCCCCGTGGCGCTGGAACGGCGAATGGCGTCGACGATGGCTTGCTCCATCGGCTGATGCACCTTCTCGGCCCACTTCCGTTGCCGTACCTTGGCCAGCGGCGACAGTTCTTGATAGGTGATCAGCGGATCCACCAGTTCGTCCGCCTCGCCCAGGCCGTGCACCCGGTAGCTGCTCCACGGATACAGCTCCGCGCGACTCACCAGCGCGGCCCGCAACGGGTTGGCCTCGATATAGCGCAACACCGTGAGCAGGTGCTCGTCGTTCTGGATCACGGGGCTCTTGAAGCGTCCCTGCCAGACATGGCCGCCCGAGCGGTAGTGGCGATGGTATCGCTGGGTGTGCGAAACCAGCAAGCTCTGCATGATCCGGCTGATCGTCGCGCCTTTCGGCCGCAGCAGCAGATGAAAATGATTGTTCAACAGGCAGTAGCCGTATAGCTCAAACGGCTTGCGCTCTTTAAGCTCGGCCAGCGCCGAAAGAAAGGCCTGGAAATCGGCCGGCTTATGGAATACGTCCTGCCGGTTGTTGCCACGATTGATCACGTGGTAGACGAGGCCATCGTCGATGGGGCGCAACGGTCGGGGCATGCCCGCAGACTAGCAGAACCGCCGTTACCAGTCAACTAAAATAGGTCTGACCCGTTTTCCGCCCTGACCCGTTTTCCGCCCTTCTTGACCCCTTTTCTTCTTCAAGAGCTTATCTTCGTGGCATTCTAGAATGTCCCCTTTGCCTTTCCATCGGCGCACCGCGGTGGTTGGTCCGCCGGGGACCGTGTGTATCACACGCCAAAGTCGGGCACATGATTTCGGAGGCTGGACTTAATCAACCCGCCTGTTTGCGGAGGCGCGAATTGGAACTCAGCCAAGGATTCATCGCCCCCCCATTGGCCGATCTCCTGATATTGGCATGCCCGAAGCTGCCGCATGACTAGTGGGACATCATGAACGCCAGTACGAACGGCGTACTTGTGGGCCAACTCGCGCCATGCCTCCATGATGGAGTGTGCGTCAGACGGACTCTCCACAACCGTGAACACGCCGCGGTTTCGCGCCCACCATCGTCGAAAGTAGGACTCATCTTGCTCACTGGCGACCCACGCCACGACCAGCAGGAGCCCTTGGTGGTACCGCAAGAGATTTCGAGGATTCGCTAGGCATTGAACACAACGACTTCTTTCACTTTCATCGGCAAGGGCATGGACCATGGATATGAATTCGGACTTGTAGATCACGTGTGACGGGAGCACTCTGTCAGCTCCATCGCGTACACATACACTCCTGCTCGAAATCACCCGCCATGCAGCTTGCGCAGCAGGTACGTATGTTCGCAGCAGAGTTGTCGTCGGTCCGATGCGCTTGAATACCATATGGGGAGACAACTCGTCCGCGCGTATTCCTGTTGAGACCTCCAGTAGGCGCCGATTACTCGGTAAGCAAAAGATCGCCTCGACGGGATCAGGATACGCCGAATATAGAGGAATGAGAAGAAGACTCATAGCAAAGCTAAGGCATAGCCTTGGTAGCACGGCTATTGAAGCAAAAAGCCACAGGATCGGACTGGCAAATATCCATAGCGTCGTGATCGTCGCCGGCACTCCGATTCGGAGGCAAGCGGTTACGGCAAGTGATGCGAAAGCCACAATGCACAGAATTGCGGCCCATCTCGAGAGTATCCTTAACCCAGAAGGGAGCCGCGTAGCTCTAGCTAGTAACCCGTACACCAGGAGTGAGACGGGAATGCCTGCCAGAGCGAGGCACATAGGTGGCGTCAGCATCGCGAAACCAAAAAGAACCGAAATTGCTGCAATGGAACTCAAGAGCTGTCGCACACTAAACTGAGGCACTCGCATAACGCGACCTTGCAGTCGGAATCGACTGACTTATGGCTGCAGTAAAAGTTACAGAGGCATTGGTCTCTGCGGTTAGGCTACGTCGAGAATTCTCGCCTTGAGCCATTTCGACATAAACGTCGCTATCGCATGCTTGCGGAGCTATTATAATATAGGTCGTGTTAAACCATGCCCCTCTACGGCCCCTTCCATCGCCGTTCCCAGTTTTCGTACAAACGGTCGCTCAGCTTGATGGGTGCTATCTGCCATGGACTGCATGGATTTGCACAACCGTGTTCCATGACCCAAATCGTTGCATAGTACAGATCCTGGGAGATCGGCATTCTGGCAGCGGGCTCTCCTTCAAAAACCTCGCCGACGTCGTCGTGAAACGGTGCGATGCCCCATTGTCCAAACGCATCCTCCCAGCCAGGAAGAGTAAGACGCTTTTTCTGTCCTGTTTGTCGGTTTTCCAGTACTTGAGATGTGAGCGATTCAACAATACTTTGAATGGTTTCCGACATCGCTTCTTCCGCCATGTGCGTACGCTTACCCTCTGGAAACCAAGTGTTCTGCGCAATCAAATCCCGCAGCCATTTACACTTTGCGTCCTTGAGCGCGACGCGCGCGAACCAATGATGAAACACTTCCTGTGTTACAGGTGCTAATCCAACGTAATCCGAAGATTGGAATTTAGAGGTGAAAAGGGGTCGAGGTGAAAAGGGGTCAGAACTATTTGTTTGGCTCGCGGTCGTGTTTTCGGGGCCGGCCGCGGGGGCGGATGGTCAAGTCCAGCTTCAGCCGTTTGGCTAAACGCTTCACCCACGTTTCGTCGCCGTAGGGCAGGCCCGTGGCGCTGGAACGACGAATGGCGTCGACGATTGCTTCCTCCATCGGCTGATGCACCTTTTCGGCCCACTTGCGTTGTCGGACCTTGGCCAGCGGCGACAGCTCGTCGTAGGTGATCAGCGGATCGACTAGCTCGTCCGCCTCGCCCAGACCGTGCATCCGGTAGCTGCTCCACGGGTACTCGTCCGCGCGCTTCACCAGCGATGCGCGCAACGGGTTGGCCTCGATGTACCGCAATACCGCGAGCAGGTGCTCGTCGGTCTGGGTCACAGGGCTCTTGAAGCGTCCTTGCCAGACGTGGCCGCCCGAGCGGTAGTGGCGATGGTATCGCTGCGTGTGCGAAACCAACAGGCTCTGCATGATCCGGCTAATGGTGGCGCCGGTCGGCCGCAGCAGCAGGTGAAAATGATTGTTCAAGAGGCAGTAGCCGTAAAGCTCAAACGGCTTGCGCTCTTTAAGCTCGGCCAGCGCCGACAGAAAGGCCTGGAAGTCGGCCGGCTTATGGAACACGTCCTGCCGGTTGTTGCCACGATTGATCACGTGGTAGACGAGGCCATCGTCGATGGGACGCAACGGTCGGGGCATGCCCGCAGACTAACAGAACCGCGGTTGACAGTCAATAAAATAGTTCTGACCCCTTTTCTTCTTCTTTTCTTCTTCAGGGCCTCTTTTCCAGGGCCCCTTTTCCAGGGCCGCGATCAATGATGATCGCGCCGATTAAGTATATGGACTGGCGCCTTCTCGCCGGCTATTTTGACCAAGTACTCAGACTTCCAGGCCGAGAGAGCCGGAGGCCATCGAGGAACATATGATCCGCGGAACTCTACAGTGACGTTGGTGCCAGTGGCAAATGGAGGCGGGGGATCAGATGCGGTCGGAACGATTTGCCAAGCAGCCTCCGGAACCACGCCATATACGACCGCATGATGAACATAACCAGTTCGAAATCCAATCTCCCACAGGATCGTACCTTGCGCATCGCGAACACGCACTCTTGAAAGTGATGCGTCGCGCCCTCGAATTCTGTAACGCGTCACAAGCTTTCCCTCTTCGACTCTAAAAGTAGCGTCACAGCCCGGGGGCGGCGGGATCGGTAATATGATAGCGCACGCGAACGCCACAACGATCACCAGAGCAAATAGTGTTCGTAATGTGAACCGCACGTAGCCCTCTCAATCACTCACTCTCGGTGGATCCCTGAAGATCCATTTGTCGGCGGGACGATTTCTCACCGGCGGATCATTTCCGGGGTGCCAATATCCATTTCCCGGTGGCTTTGGCAAATCGGCTCTTCGCAGCATCTCCCACACGAAGCTGTTACTATTAGTGCCTAGGGCCGAGTAGTATGAATCGGGCCAGTTTGGAAAACGGTTGTTTGCAACATCAACTTCCTGTTCAGCGAACTTGTAAGTTTTCGCATTGGCCACGATCGCATCCCATTTCTTCTTTGCATCTTCATCGGAGCCATGGAATACAGGATAAATCTTGACATCCTTGCGCTCCATTGCGTCGAATTCAATGACTGAAACGGCAACATCCAACATTGTTTCTTGCTCTTCGATCGTAAACAATAGTGTCAGGACATTTCTCGTGGCGCGTGCCGTATAAGCAGGATCCCTCCACAGTTCGACTCTTGCAGTGCGTGTTGCACACAATGAAGGGGCACTATCATAACCACCTTCCTTAATATCAAACCACCGTCGCCTGGGGGCAATTCTGTCGTCGGTTTGTGACCAATAGTTAAGCGAGTAGTGACCCCCGATCCCTCCAATTGAGAAGGTCTGAACTGTAATAAAATCAGTGCCCGTTGGGTCGATCCGCGTAGTCGGCGAGTTACCGACGAAGCGATTCAGGTTCACATCGCCGCCGGCAAAGCCGATCGGGTCTTCGCTCATCCAGCGGCCGATGTTCTGATTATAATAGCGGTTGCGGTGGTAGTTGAGGTCGAGGTCCAGGTCGCGCTCGCGGCTCTGGAAACCGTAGGCGTGGCCCAGGTGCCCCTGGCTTTGCGGCCGCAGCTCGTAGGTGACCAAGCCGAATGTGTTGTAGTCAAGGTGATTATAATGCCCGCCGGCGTGATCCACCAGATCGCGGACGTTGTAGAACTGGTCCTTGAGCGCCCACTGCACCAAGTTGTTGGCCTCCTCGTCGGCCAGGATTTCATCCACGGCCGGGCCGTGCAGATAGCGGCGGCCCATGGCGCCGGTGCTGGTCAGCGCCAGCACAACGTCGTCGGTGTCGTAGACGAAGTAGGTGGAAGCAGTAGTGTTGACCGTCTTCGACACGCGGCGATTAAACACGTCGTACTGCAGCGAGATGTCCTTGAGGAGCGTGTTGTTGGCGTCGTACTGCTTCATCGTGACCAGCCGGTTGCGGTGATCGTAGGTGTAGTCGATCCTGGCGTCGGAATCGGCCAGCCACCAGCGCTGGATGATGTTCCCCTCGGCGTCGTACTCGTACTGGTAGGCGCCGTCGCGGTGAATGCGGTTGTTGGGATTGTTGATGTAGGCCACGCCGGTGGCGCCTGTGCGATTCCCGGCGCCGTCATAGCTGTACGTTTCGGTGGCTGGCGCTGCGCCGCTGCGGCTGACGCCAGTCAACTGGCCGGTATTGTCGTTGGTGTAGCTGGCGGTCTCGGTAATGCCGATCGCGCCGTTGGTGATCCGGCTGCTGGTAGTGAGCCGGCTGGCCGCGTCGAACGTGCTGGTGTACGCCGCGAGCTGGGAATTCTTGAAGTGTTGGGACGAGGTGACGCGCCCGACCGCATCGCGCCCGTATTGGGACGCTATGATGAGTGACTGGCTCGTTAAATGGCTGTGGCGTCCCATGTTGAGCACGTCGCCGGCGGCGTTGTAGTTGTAAACCACGCGCTTGTCCGCGACGGTGCGGCCGCCGGTGACATCTTGCTGCGTGATTTGCGTAATTCGCCCCAAATTGTCGAAGGTGTAGTTGTTCTTGAAGTCGGCGGTGGCGCCGACGGTGGCGCGCAGCTCGGTCCGCTGGCCGAGGATGTCCCAAACTTCGTTGGTCGTCACGTTTACGCCCAGTCCAGTGATCGTTGCAGTCGTTTGCAGGGGCTGGCTGAGGGTATCGTAAGTATAGTTATAGCCGGACCGTAAATTAGCGCTGGAGTCGAGATCTTTGGCGTCGACTAATCGTCCCTGATTGTCGTAGGTAAAGGTGAGTGTCTGCTGCAGGACTCCGGCGCTGCTCCGCCAGACTTCCGACGTTTCGCGGCCAAGGTTGTCGTAAAAGTGCTCGATATAGCGCAAGTCGCGGTTGGTCTGTTTGGTCAGCCGGCTGGCTTTGTCGTACTCGAAGGTGCGAGTGTTATTGGGAATCTCAGTGGTGTCGCTCGTCACGCGATTGAGCGCGTCGAAAACGTACGTCGTGTCGTTGCCCATGGCGTCGGTCAACCGAGTCATGTTCCCGTTGGCATCGTACTGGAATGTTGTTGAATCAAAATTCGCGTCCGTGGTGACGATTCGCCTGTTGAGGTTGTCGTAGCTGTGGTAGGTCGTCAGGTACGTGGGCGAGGCCCCGGCCGTCAGCCGCACCTTCTCTTGAAGCACATTGCCGTTCTTATCGTACACATACTCCGTTTGCGGCGAAATCTGCGGGTTGCTGGGACCATCGGGATCGGGCAGCGTGACGACTGTCTGACGCCCGAGAAGATCGTACTGGAACGTCGTCGTCTGCCCGCGCAGGTCGATCGAGCTGGTAACCTGGCTGGCCTTGTCGTTGACGTTCTTAATCCAGCCGGGCGCCACCTCGATCACCATCATGCCGTCGGCCTGGGCGCCGATGTCGCCCGTGACGTTCAGCGTCGTGGCGGCCTCCACCTGGCTCGTGAACACGGTCAGAATGTCCCACATCCGGCCGCTGCTGTCTTGATAATCGGCAGGTCGGAGCTGCTGGTTGACCGCCCCGGCCCAGATGCTGCCAAAGCCGGCTTGATCGACGTAGAAATAGGCGTCCGACTTGTTCCGCACATCGGGGGCCCAGGTCGCCATGACTGCGTAGGAGTGGCCTGCGTGGCCTCCGGGCAAGTGCATAGCCCAGTTGGCCGGCGCCGTGGCACTTTCGGCCAAGAGATAGCTCCCGCTAAGAGCTTCGGGATGGGAATACTCCGTCCAACCCGCCGGTGCGCTATTGGGGTCCGACGGTCCGACGCGAAGCTGATTCCCCGCCGGAGGCTGGTAGCTGGCAACCAGGCGATCACGCGCGTCGTATTCCGAAAGTGTTTCAACGTTCTGCGGATTGACCGTCGAAACGACGTTGCCGGCCTTGTTGTAGAGCGTCTTGTTCACGGCGCCGACTTCGACAACACGCACGGCGTCGGCATTAACACGCCCGTTGGCGTTGCCACGGAGCCAGACCTTGTAAATATCATTTGTTTCGGGCTTGTAAAGCATTAAGCGCTCCCAGGTAACGCCGAGTCCCGTAACGTCGGAGGGAGCGTACTGCTGGTTGGCCTGGGAAGTGCCCTTCAAATTGCTGTTGGAGGCGCGGATCTCGTAGAGGGCGTTCGTCGCGTTCGCCGAGTCAGGGACCCAAGTCGCCAGGATCTCGTAGGTTTTTCCGGCAGTGAGCGTGAACGACCACTCGACGATGACGTTCGTTTGCGTCGTTGCAGGATGATAGTGATTCTGGCCGCCATAGCCGCCGCTGGCCAATGTCCAGGCGACGTCGTTTGGCGCAAACGACGCCTGACCGCTTACGTCGTTCTTGACCACGTCCTGGGCAACGGCGCTGGGGTCGGCAAGCGGCAAGATCACCATGGTTTGCCGGCCAAGGTAGTCATACTCATAGCGCGTAGTCGTGCTGAACGTGCTGCCGGCGTCGGTCTGGACCATGGTGGTCATCTCGCCCGCGGCATTGTACGTGTAGACCGTAACGGGGCTTTTCAGGTTCAGGCCGTCGTCGGGGTCCGGCGCGGTGATTTTGATGGTGCGTCCGAGCTCGTCGTACTCGTAGAGCATGGATTTGCCCATCGGATCGGTCTGCTGTTTGACACTGCCATCATCGTAGTAGTCGGTAAATGTTGTGGGATTGCCTTTGCCGTCGGCGTCGGGCAGCACGACGGTCGTTTGGCGGCCATGGTGATCGTACAAGTGTTCGGTTGTGTTGCCTCGCGCATCGGTCTGCCTGGTCATGTTGCCCTGGGCATCGTAGCCATACTTTACGGTTGGGCCGACCTCGATAATCCGCACCGCATCGGCGACGACTCGACCGGTCGTGGAAGACGTTAAAGCAATGGTCAAGGAGGATGTACCGCTGTAGACGCCCAGTTGTTGCCAGTTCGAGCCGACATCGACGGCGTCGGGAACTGGCGCAAACCGTTGATTGATTTTGACCGTCTGGGAGACCGAGGACGAATTGGTGATCACGAAGGGCGCGTCGGTCGCATTGTTGGTGGCATCGACCGACCACGTGCCAAAAACCTCGTAGTTCTTCGCCGGATCGAGGCCAGAGAATGTCCAGGTGGCGTTGCCGGCGCCGCCGGCACCCAGATATCTGGAGTCGCCGCCGTGTCCAGTAGCTAGGGACGTCCAGGTCTGCGTCGTCGCAAAACCGCCGCCGTTTGGTCCATCGTCGATAATCTGCGGCGTGACGCTGGACGACTCTGGCCTAGGCAAGATTTCGTAAAGCGGTTGTCCGGCGGCGTCGTACACCCAACGGGTGACCCTGGTGAGCGGATCGGTGCTCTTTACGCGATTTCCGGCGAGGTCGTATTCATGCAGTGTAATCGGACTCGTCAACGGGCCGTTCGTGCCTCCCGGCACCAAATCGGGATCAGGCTCTGTAATCTTGATAAGTTGATTCTGAGCGTTGTAGTCGTAGTCTGTTATTTGGCCCAGTTCGTCCGTCTGCATGTCCATGTTTTTGTTTGCGTCATAGGTATACTGGACCGAGGCCTCGTCGACGGTGCCGGCGGCATACGTCACTTTCTTCACCAACCCATTTGCGAAGTATTCGTACTTTGTCGTGCGGCCAAGCGGATCGGTCTCGGTCTCGATGAGGCCCAGCGGGGGCAAGTTGACGGACAAACCCGATGTGTACGTATATTTCGTGACGACGTCGTTGAACCCGCCCGTGGTCGAGTCGTCTTGATCGACGACCTGCGTCATGGAGAGCACATTGCCGGAGCTGTCGATTACGTACTTAGTTGCGCGGCCCAACGGATCGACGTGTTTAGTGACTTGGCCGAAAGTCGCGTCATATTCCCAGGAGTGTGTTTCCAAGACTGTGAACGGAGAGCTGGCCAACCGCCTGGCTTCGGTCAACTTGTTACCGCGGGCGTCGTACGTGAAGAGTGTTTCGACCTGGCCCAACGGACCTAACGCACCGTCCGGGTCAAAATCGATGACTTTATCGATCAGACCTTCGGAATTGCGAGTCATCATCGTCGTGCCGTGTTGCTCTTCCCAGAGGATGTACTGTCCGAGATTGTCCGTGCGGAACTTTGTTTCCTCCAAAAGAGTCGGGTTACCGTTGACCTCAACTCTCTCGATGCGATGCCCTTTGAGGCCGCCGCCGATAAAAGTGTCGAACAGCAAGCCGGAGCCGCCCTGTTCGACCGCTGTGTTGATGATGCTGAACAGGCCGGGGATACTCGCCGTTCCACTGTTCACACTGGGACGCTCGTTGAGAATCCGATTCGGCTGCATGCCGCGGTACTCGGTTGAACTCTTGTCGAACTCGTCCTTGATCTCCATGAGTCCGCGGCCGTGGTCATAGACGATCGCGCGGACGTGATCCTTGGGATGCGCAGGGTTGCTGCTAATGAAGGTTGCTGGGTCGACAAACACGTTGTGCTCGCGGACGGTTTTGATGTAGTCCTGTACCTGTCCGCTGGCGAGATTGTCGGCGGCATAGTAGTCGAAGCTCGTCTGAGGACCTTGCGCGCCCACCGGCGCCGCCGTGATCAGCTTCAGCAGTCCAGACTCGATCTTGACCTGCGTTGTCCGGCCGCTGCCATCGGTGACTCCGGAGAGCTTACCGCTGGTATACGTCAAATTGATCTGGCCGTGCTCTTTATCCTGGAACCAGTCGTAGTTCGTGCCATCGTTGTGGTACTCGATCGCATTGCCTTGGGCGTCGTAGCGGAACTTCAGAAAACCTGCGGTGGAAGTGTCGAAGACCAGCTTGTTACCGTGCTTATCCGTCAGCCGATAGACTAGCCCCAGGGTCGCATCGTTGATCTTCTCGAGCTTAGAGAAGCCGGGCTCCCCAAAGGGCCGATCGAACGCCTCCAGGATTCCAGCATTCTGTTCCGCTTGTGTGAGGGCCCGGCTTTTGAAATAGTGTGCGTCCCCACTGCCCGTGATGAGCAGTCTGCCCGCGCCGGTTGACTTTAACTGATCGAAGCCATCGATCCACCAGCCATTGCCGTAGGGGCTGCTTTGGCGGTTTACGAACGGTCGTTCGCCCGTCACGGTGTCTTCGATAACCACTCCGTTCCGCTGTAGGTAATTGCCACCGCTTAAGTAGCGCAGCTTGACCGTCCAGTTGTGGACGCCTGAAGCGAGCGTCAAGGGCAGGCGGCCTTGCAGCGCGAGGGAGATCTTCGCATTGGCAGCGGCCGTGCCATCGGCGCCTGCACTGTCGTAGTCGATATAGACTGGTGTCCCAACTGCGTTACCCGCGATTTCGAGCTTTGCTTCGACAACGACGGCGCTGGCGTTGTTGAAAAACGGCAGATACCCTTTGAGGCTAATCGTCGGGTCTGTATGCGTGCCGTTCCAATGATTCATGTTCAGGCAGCCGAGATTCATGTGAGTGCCGATTGAACCGGTGAGCGGACCTTCGTCCTGCTCCACACCCATCAGCGTCCCACAACCGCAGTCGCTTTGTCCGCCGCCCGGCCCATGATGGTCATCGGCGGCATCACGAATCTCGTTCTCCACCGGCTGACTGTCGGTAATCTCACCCCGACCGGAGTAGAGAATTGAGTCGATCGTATCAGTGCCAGCACTAATCAGCTTGAGGCGAACGGACTCGTTCCCCTCCACCACCGAATCGGCCCGCGGCTTAATGTAGAAAGTGCCGTACCCGCCGCTCCCTTGCGGGAGAGTTACACTATTCCCTGTTACGTCTTGCCAAGCAAGCGTCGGATCCGTTGGATAGTCTGGCGCTGCAAATCTAGGCTTTGGCTTGAAGAACAAGTCATAGTCGACGTTTTGTGTCGCGGACCCACCCACGCTGATCGTCACCACGATCGTATGATCGTTCCCAAGGTCCTGAATACTCTGCCAATTCTGCACCTTCAAACCCCACACGTCCTTTCCGTGTGGGTCGGTGTAGGGCGGATTCGCAACCTCCAGTTCTGCGAATTTCATCGGCGCGTAGGTGGTGGTCGTAGCGTCTTCGGTACCGCCACCGTCGATTTCCAAGTCGTACGTTGCGAAGAGCAGCCGGTCTTCGAACCGCTCAAAGCCGACGTTTGAGCCGAGCCGCGCGACCCTCTGACGCGACTGCGAACCGGTGGAAATCCGCTTACGGCCCATTCGGCGCGCACTGCGAAACAGCGATTGGAGCAATGCCATGGTTTAATCTCCCAGTTGCCGGTCACGGCCGCATGAATGCGCATACCGATGCCGTATTACCAATGTCACATCAATGAAGTGCCTTTACGCCGTTCGTCGCCGCAGCGCCACTGCTCGTCGTGAATTACGGCGGACAGCTCTCTCAGTGGGGGCGGCTGGCAAGCGCTCGGTTCCCAAAAGGTATCGCGAACGCGCCGAGATACCGACTATCCCTTCGTTAGCTGGAGACTCCGTAGGCGAGCGGGAGCGGGTCTTTCGCGTCCGGTGCGAGTAGCGTGTTCCTCCCGAAATGACTCCTGAGTGGCTCGCCACAAGTTATCCCTATGGCGGCCACTATACGAATGATTTCAGACAACGCAAGAAATTTGCGCCTACGTTTCAGAAATATTTTTTGTCAACTCTCGCACGACGCAGGCGCCAAATCGTGGACACGATGTCTGGTGACAGTCAGTGTGTCACGCCTCGAATTGCCAGCAGGATAGAGCAGGCTACTGTGGCTTAGTTTCTCTATACTGAGAGCTCCTGTTGGCGGTCGACGAACACAGCGAACGTGAATGCCGAGAAAGAGCGCGCAAGAAAATGAGTCGAGTCCTGATTGCATGGGAGCTTGGATCGGGTTGGGGCCACATCGTTCCGGCGCTGCCGCTGGTGGAGCGCTTGCGATCTCGCGGGCACCAAGTTGTGTTCGCAATGCACGACATCTCGCGCGCAGCACTTGGGGAGGCCGCGGGCGCCGAATGCATTAAGTGCCCATCGCTTGGCGGCCCACTGGCGAATCAGTTTCCCTTTACCGCAGATTACTCGCAGGTGCTGTTCAACGTTGGCTTCGGGGACGCGGAAGTGCTGCGTGGGGTCGAAGGCTGGTCGAAGCTGTTAGAAGAAAGACGACCGGATTTCGTGCTCTGCGATCACAGCCCCACGGCGCTGCTGGCACTTCGAGCCACGGGCATTAAGCGCGCTTTAATCGGTATCGGGTTTTGTTGCCCGCCGCCAAGCGCATTTGAGTCGCCACTGCTTGAAGATCAGCCAGTAGCGTGGGACCTTCGACGCGACGAAGCGGTGATTCTGGCGAACGCGAATTGGGTTCTGAAGGTTCTCGGTTGCGCGCCGCTCGCACGAATGGTAGAGCTGTTCACCGAAGTGGACGAGATTTTCCTGACCACCTTCGCAGAGCTGGACCACTTCCCGCGCCGTGGGACGCCACGTTACTACGGAGCGCTTACGTCTCGTCTCGGCGCTCCAGTAGAGTGGCCGGATGTGCCGTTTCCGAAAGTATTCGTATACACGCGCGATTTCCCGGCGCTCGAAGGGCTCCTTCACTACATCAGCCGCTCCCAGCTCTCGGCAATTGTGTACTCGGAGGAACCCCGGCCAACGGTGCGTCAGGCGACCGTAGGAGAAATTAGATTTCCCGATCGAGCTTTTGACCTCGCACATGTGGCATCGACGTGCGATTTGGCGATCACCAACGGCAATCACGGCACGACATCGGCAATCCTGCTTGCCGGAAAACCGGTGTTGGTAATTCCAACAGTGACCGAGCAGTACATGCTCGGCCAGCGCGTGGAGGCCCTTGGCGGCGGAGGGCTGGCGCGGCCTGACGATTTGGACGCAGTGATCGGCGGGCTACTCGGGGTTTTGCGAGACGGCACGTTTTCGGCGGCGGCCAGGCGGTTTCAAATGAGGTACGCACATATCAATAGCGATGACACTGCGCCCCGCATTGTCGATCGGATAGAGCAATTGGTTGGATGCTAGCCAAGTTACCAGCTAAAGCTGGAACTCCAACGCGCCCGTGGACTGTTCACTGTGGCGGCGTGGGGGCGGTCGACGTGCGGCCCGATAAGAACACTTCGCCGTTGCGCAGCTCGAGGTGTTCCAGGAGGACTTGGCGGCGACCGTCATTCAGTTCGGGCGGCAAGGTGACCAGGAGCAGCGGGTCGCCGTCGCTGTGGGTCTGTTCGACCTGGAGGCCCCAACTGGCGGCGGCGGCCACGACCTCGTCCACGACGCGGTCGAGCGGCCAGGGGACATCACCGACGCGCGCTTTGTTGATGCGCACCGCCAGGACGTTGGTCGCCGTCAAGCGGACCGCCAACTCGACCGAGACGACGGCGGACACTTCGCCCTCGAACTGAGCACCCGCGAAGACGCCGTCTGGCGTGATGCGAAGGCGCGGGTTTTCAACCTCCGGCGGCAGCAGGTCCGGATGGTTCTTTGGCACGTCGACCGCCAGCCAGCCGTTAATCTGCTGGTCGGTGAAGAGCGCCTGCCACTCGCCTATCCGCTTGAGGTCGTTGTTGAGCGCCGCCGTTCGCTGCAGCATTTCGCGGTTGGACTGTTGCAGCTCCGGCGCGCCGACGGCCAGTGCCTGTGAGTAGAACTCGGGCACATAAACCAGTGAGCGATACAACCAAACGCCGCCGACCACCAGCGCGATCAGGACCAGCAATACGGCCGCCAGCGCGACGCGTTTGGACCACCTCACACGGCTACTCCTGTAGGTTCATCGTGCTGGTCGGGCCGGTGAATGGGTGATCGCAATTCCCTCAAACCGGATGTTCCGGTTTGAGTCTTTGGTTCGACACGACACACGCTATTCAAAAACAATGCCGCCCCTCCGGGGCTTTGCCGCTTTCGCGCGACCGGTTCCGGGGGCTTGCGCCCCCGGCTAGAGAATGTCGCCCCTCCGGGGCTACTCCGATTGTGCGTTGGCCTTGGTGGGCATAGCCCACCCTACTACTACTTTACCCCGGCGTGGGACTCGCCGGGTTCGGCCCAACCCTACAGAATCATGGTGGGCCGTCGCCCGCGGCGGGCTCGGCCCACCCTACTGGATTAGTGCGTGTGCTCATGGCGGAAGGATTTTTCCAGCGGCAGCTCGACACCGAGGCGGTCGCCGTTTGGTTTGAAGCCACCGCCGTCGACATCGACGAAAATCGGATTGGAGACGGCGGTGGGCGGCTGCTTGCCCCATGAGGGGCCCATGATCGTGCCGAGCGTCAGGCCCTCGCCGATCGCCGCCACGATGATGTGTGTGTCTTCGGTGAGCTTGAGCGGGATGGTGGCGTTAAAGCGCACGGCGTCTTTTCCAAAACGGTCCGGATTTTCGCGGCGGGTGAAGTTGACGTTTTTTTCCGGCCGGCCATTGAGAAAAACTTGCACGCGGTTGATGTCGAACCAATTTGGGCACTGCACGCGGATCGACAACTCTACCTGGCCATCGGGCGCAGCGAGATCGTCACCGGGAAGGGCGGCTTTTCCGTCGGCTGGCGTCCGGTCCCTGCCTTGTTTAGCCGTCGCCGCCGCGGCGACGCTTGCCGCTCGCGCCGAGACTTCCAAAAACGGCCCGTTCGTCATCACGATATGCCCCGCCTCCGACTCGCGGACCATCTCCATTGTGTCGATCTTCGCCGGGTCGTCGGTCGACGACTTGATGTAGTTCCGCAGGCCGCCGGAGCCGTGGAAGTTGTAGTGCGCGTCGGTGTTGACTACGCCGGGGATGCGGTAGCCGAGGTTCGTCATCTGCATCCAGTGGAAGATCGGGTTGCGCGGGCCTTTGCCGGTCGTGTCGAGCTGCGCCGGGGGCGTGAAGATTCCTTGTGGCGGATGCACCTCGACCACGTCCATAAAGCCGAACATCTTGCGAAAGCCGTCGTCGGGCTGCGCATTGAGGTCGCGGTCGCCGAGGATCTGCGGCAGGTTGGGATGGTTGCCCTGGACGATTTTGTCGCTCTTGTCGTCCCACAGCGCCAGCCGCTCGATCTGTACGACCGGGTCAAGGTGCGTCTCCGGCCCCCCGCCGTCCTGCGTGCGCGTCTTGTGGACCAGTGGGAACGCGTTCTGGTGGTTTACCGGCAGGGGCTGCCCAGTCAGTTCGATGCCCGAACACGTTGCCATCAGCCCTTCAGCGTCCAGCCGCTTGAGGATCGGCACGTAGCTGTCGACTCGGTTGTGCTCGGTACAGGGGGCGAACTCGATGTGCTCCGCCAGAAGGTTGATCACGCGGCCCTCCTGGCTGGTGACGTTGTCCCCCGACGGGCTGGAGTGGCTGTGAAAATCGCTGCTCACCCACCCGGCTGTATTGACCGAGCGGGCGAGGCGGGCAGCCAGCGGTATCTCTTCACCGCGCGTCACTTCGATCTCGGTGAAGAGAACGTCGTACTCCGTCCCGTAGCTGACGATGACATCGTAACGGCCCGGCGCAATCTGCTGCCGGAACACGCCGTTGTGCGTGTAACGCACGTTGTGGATAGCGACGTCACTGGTGTCCGGGCCGAAGAACGGATCCGCAGTGCCGTTCTTGCCGATGAAGGCAACCTTGGCGGGGATCGGCCGATCGCGGTCATCGGTGATCCGCGCGACAACATAGCCGGGGGCCGGCAGCTTAATCGCCGTGTTGATTTCGGGGCTCACTTTCCCGCCGCGCGGGTTCTTTTTGCCTGCGCCGTCTGGAAGGCTGTTGGCTGGGAACGACGCCTCGCCACGGCCGAGGGCGCGGACAACAACGCGCCACTTTCCGTGCGGCAGATGGGCGCGAATGCGGCCTTCGGCGTCGGTCCGCGCCAAGCCATAACTGGCCTTCAGGTAGGTCGTCTCGATCGGCTGCGGAGCGGGCTGCGTGGCCGTGGTTTCGGGGATGGCCTTGTCGGCGTCGGGCGGCGGCTCGGGCGCGCGCCCGTCATCGATGGCCACGAGGGCGTGCGCCACGGGACCGTCGCGGTCGGTGACTTGCACATTGAGCGGGCGCGATGCGACTCCCGCCAGCTCTTGCGCTACGGCGCGAACGTCGTAAATTGTCGCGCCGGGAAAAATCTTCCGCGCGATTGTGATCTCCGCGCCCGGCGGAATCGCGGCCTCTGCCGAGCCGTTCTTGAGAAGCTGCAACTGCGGGCGGTTCGTTTCGGTCATGCGAATCTGCCGGCCCTCGCAAATCACGCCATAGCTTTGGCCGAACCATTCGTCGCTGGCCCAGAAGAGGTTGTGCGCCGCCTTGGCGACAGGCGAGGATTCAAACAATCGGTCGTCGGTCCCGAAGCGGAACACACGGTCGGCGCGGATGGCGTCGGTAAATGTTTCGGCCAACGGCTTGTCACTGTCGTTGCGGTGGACGGTGTCGACGCGGAGGAAAGGCTCGCCGTCGGCCAGTGTGTAGCGCAATGTCACGCGCGGACGGGGTACTTTGGACTTGGCGTCGAGAACGGCAATCAGCTCCAGCGACACAGTCTTGCCTGCGAAGCTGGCTGCATTGTCGCGATCGGCCTTCCGACCATCGACGGTGGCGTCATCGATAAAGCTGTACCGCGACCCACACGGGTAATACGCGCTGAGCTGGTCATTGGGGCGGTCGCGCCGCGTCAGGTCGATAATTGCGCCGGCCACATTCTTGACCGTGAGATTGGCGTGGCGGCTGGCCAGCGGCTGAGCAATGACCGCAATCAGCTTGTCGTTGCGCAGGACGAAGTCCCCATAGATCGCGTCGACCTCCTTCCCCTGCGGGGCGTACTGCTCCCAATTCTCCGCCGACAGCCGCACCAGCTCCGCGCCCCAAACCGCCGGCGAGGTCGTCACAAGCAGTAGGACAACGACGAGTTTTGCCGGGCAGGTATGCAGAAGTTTCATGGGTTTTTCCCTCACGGCTTGCGAAGAGCGCCACTCGACCGCGCGATAGTATTGGTCATCCCGGCAGGCAAATCAACTGTTCCGAGGGAGCGCTGGCGATAAGGCGATCAGCGAGGAAGAACACCGCGGCGCCCGTCGCGACACTGCAAACCGCCGTAGCGTTGATGAGCCAGTCGGGATAAACTACGCAGTTGCCCCGGTTTTTTTAGATCATGCGGCGGAGAAGGCCCGCCGTCCGCGCAAGGAGGCGAGCTGGATGCCAGCGTTCCGATTCCTGCACGCATCGGACTTTCACTTGGAGCGGCCGCCCGGCGGACTGGCGGAAGCGCCCGATCACTTGCGCGACCTCCTGGTCGAAGCGCCGTATCGCGCCGCGAACAACGTCTTTGAAGCGGCGCAGCGGCATGAGGTCGATTTTGTGGTCTTGGCGGGCGACCTGGTGGCGCCCGAGCGGTCCGGACCGCGCGGCGTGCTGTTCTTGCGCGAACAGTTCGCACGGCTAGCCGAACGAAATATTGCGGTCTACTGGGCGGGGGGCAGCGCAGACCGCGTTCACGAGTGGCCGGCCGCAATTGGCTGGCCAGCGAATGTTCATATTTGTCCGGCGGATCAACCGGCGCGATTTACGGTTATCAGGTCTGGCCAAACGCTGTGCGAAATCGTTGGCCAAAGCCAGCCGCATGAGGGGACTCTCGATGTTGCAACGTTCGACGCCGCCTTGCCGGATGCCGTGGACGCGCGGTTCGTCGTCGGCCTGGCGCACGGCGACTTTAGCGACGAAGCTCTTCACGCCGAGCGCATCGACTACTGGGCGCTCGGCGGCCAACACGAGCTGACGTTGCCGCAAGAGACCCGGCCGCTGGTTCACTACCCCGGCACTCCGCAAGGACGCTCGCCCGACGAAGCGGGCCCTCGTGGCTGCACCTTGGTGCAAGTCACCGAACAGGGCGAGATCCGCACCGTACCGGTCATTACCGATGTCGTCCGCTATCATCACGAACGGCTGACGATGCCGCCGCTCACATCGGTGGCGGGCGACCTGGAGCGGCTGCTCCGCGAGCGGCTGCAATCGTTTGCCGAATCGAATCCCCAAGTTGCGTTGGTCGTCAGCTTCACGCTCGATGTCGACGACGCATTGCCTCAACCAGCGCGGACGCAATTGCCCCTGCCGGCGATTACCGGCGTCTTACGGGGCGAGTTTGGCTACCGCTCGCCGCCGGCTTGGCTCGATCGAGTCCGCTTGCCGCCGCCAGTCCTGCCCGAGACCTGGCTTCAGCAAGAGAACCTCTTGGGCGACCTGCTCCGCGCCGCGGGCCACCTCGAGCATGCCGGCGAACCGATCGACCTGGACCGCTACCTGCCGAAGGGCGAATGGCGGGAGCCCGTTGCCGCGGTCGTGCGGCTCAAAGATCGAAAGCTGGCGCCCGCCGCGGTGCGTGAGGCGGCGAGCCTTGCCGCCGGGTTGCTCTACCCCGAGGAGGCTCGCCGATGAAGTTCACCCAACTCGACGTGAGCGGCTTTGGCGTCTGGAGCAGCCTCGAGCTCCAATCGCTTTCGCCGCAACTCACCGTCATTTACGGTCCGAACGAAGCGGGTAAGACGACGATTTTGGAGTGCCTCCGCGGCGTGCTCTATGGCTTCTCGCCGATGCGCCGGGATCGCTACCTGCCACCGGTCCACGGCGGCGAGGGGGGCGGATCGGTCGGCCTGTGCATCGATCGACAGAGTCACACGATCGCGCGGCTCGACGATGGATCGCGACTTGCCGGCGGCGTCACCGTGACCGGGCCTGACGGATCGACGCAAGGAGAGTCGCAGCTCCGGGAATTGCTCCGCGGCATCGATGAGACCGCCTTCACCAATATCTTTTCCGTCGGTCTGCGCGAGTTGCAGGAGCTGGCTACGCTCAACGACAGCGAAGTGGCGTCGTGGCTGTACGACTTGTCCACCGGGCTGGAAGGCGTCTCGATCTCCGACACACTGCGGGAATTGCGCGCGTCGCGCGCACGTTTGGTTTCGCCCGCCGGTGAAAAGTCGCAAGTGATCGATCTGTTGTCGCAGCGCGACGCCTTGCGGGCCGAGATCGAAGAACTTAGCACGCTTCACGACCGCTATTGGCGCCTCTCGATCGAGCAGGCGGCGGCCGGTGAAGCGATCCGCGCGGCGGAGACGTCGCTGGCGACAAGGGACGCGGAAGTTCAAAAACTCGACGCCGCGTTGGCCATTCGCGGGCCGTGGGGCGAGCGAGCGCTATTGGATGAAAAGCTGGCAGCGTACGGAGGGCTGGGCGACTTTCCCGCCGATGCGCTGCGGCGGCTCGAGGCGGTACTTGCCGGGTTGCGCAAAGCGCGACGGCGGCGCGCCCGAGTCAAGCGGCGTTGGCAGGCTGCCCGCGCCCAGCGGCGCCGGATCAAAGTCAACGAGCGCTTGTGGCGTCAAGCGGCGCGAATTGCCGCGCTGGCGGAGCACGAGCACTGGATTGCGACGCTCGACGAGCAGCTTCGCGCGGCCGAACAGAACGTCGCCGAGCACGAGCGGGAACTTGCCGCCGCACGAGCAAATTGCGGCTTGCCCGAGGACACAACCGCGAAGAGCGAGGCGCTTTCCGCCACCGCGGCCGCGGGGCTGCGTGGACCGGCTAAGCAACTTCGCGCGGCGCGAAAGCGGCTTAAAGAGGCGCGCGGCGCCTGCGAATCGTTGCGCGAAACGCGGAAGGCTCGCCGCGACGAGGTCGCCGCCGCGCTGACCAGCCGCGGTGAGGCCAACCTTGCGGCTGCCCTGGTGAAGCAAGGACAGCTTGTCGCTCAGTATCGTCGGCGATTGCAGCTCGACGATCGCCTCGACCAGATGGCAATGCACCGGGAGGAACTGGAGGAGAAGCATCGCAAGCTGCTCGATCGGCAAGTGCTGCCGCTCTGGCTGCTCATCGCCATCGCCGTCGTGTTTGTGTTAGGCGGGGGATTGGTGTTGGCCGGCCTGATCATCCCTTGGGGAACCGGCACGGCCGTTCTCGGCGGCTTGATCGCCACCGGCGCGGCGGCCGGCAAGTTCGGCTGGCAACGATCGGCGGCCAACCGGCTTGAAGCCACCGAAAAGCAATTGAAGATGCTCAAGCGGCAGCTCGAGCAGGCTAAAGCGGAGCGCAGCGAGCTCGACGAGCTGCTGCCGGCCGGTGGCGGCGCGCTCGCCAGCCGGCTGCAAAGTGCCGAGGGGGAACTGGCGTCGCTGGAAGAGCTGCTCTCCGTCGACGCTCGCCGTCAGGCTGCCGATGACGAGGCGGTCGCCGTCAAGTCGCGGCTTAAGGCAGCAGGCCAGGAGTGGAGCCGTGCTCGTCGCGAATGGCAGGAAGGGCTCGGCGAAGCCGGCTTGCCGGCGGAGCTGTCCCCCGCGCAAGTAAAGCAGATGTTCGCACACGCGGGTTCATTGCAGCCTTTGGAGCGGCGGCTTCAGCAAGCGCGCGAAGAGCGAGATCGCTGGCGCCGCGAACAGGCGGCCGTCGCCGCGCGGATCGAGCAGCTTGGCGCCGAGGCAGGCTGGGAGAAGCCCGATCACGGTACGCCCGCCGCGCCACTGGTCGAGCAACTGCGCCGGCTGCGGCGTGAGGTTGCGACCGAGGAAGAGCTGGTGGAGCGACGTCGGGAATTGGACGAGCGTCTGGAGCGGTTGCGTCGCCTTGGTTTGAAGTACGGTCGTCTGGCGCGGTGGCTGGCGCGGCGGCGGCGAGAGTTGTATCGCACAGCCGGCGCGTTGGATGAAAACGATTTCCGCCGCCGGGCCGAGCAACGAGCGGAACTGGACGAACTGTTGCGTCGCCGCGGCGCGCTCGGCCAACAGATTCAAGCCGCGTTGCAGGGCGTGTCGAGCGAGCAAGAGGTTGCGGTTCTTTTGGGACTACCTTCTGGGCAGCTCGAAAGACAACGCGAGGAGCTGGTCGCGCGCCGGCAAGCCGCCGCCGCCGACATCAAGCGCCTTTCGGAAGAACGCGGCGCGATGGCCCACGAGCAGGCGCTATTGGCCGACGACCGGCGGCTGGCGCATCAACAAGTCGAGCTCGATGTTGTCGAAGAACGGCTGGCCGAGGCCGCGGCCCGTTGGCGGACGCTGGCACTGACTGAGTACTTGATCGAGACGGTCAAGGAGGACTACGAGCGCAACCGTCAACCCGAGGTGCTGCAAGAAGCGTCGCGATATCTGGAACGGATGACCGAGGGGCGGTACCGCCGCGTCTGGACGCCGCTGGGCGAGCAGACACTGCGCGTGGACGACGACGAAAATCGGCCGTTGGCGATCGAGCTATTGAGCACAGGCGCGCGGGAGCAATTGTTTTTGAACCTGCGGCTGGCGCTCGTCCGTCGTTTCGCGGGCCAGGGCAAGGCGATGCCCTTGGTGCTTGACGACGTGCTGGTGAACTTCGACAAGCAGCGGGCAGCGGCGGCGGCGACGGTGTTCGCCGAATTCGCGGCGGCCGGACACCAACTGCTGGTCTTTACTTGCCACGAGCACATCGCCGATTTGTTCCGCGGCTTGCGCTGCGATGTGCGAAGTTTGCCGGCGAACGTCGACGGCTCGCGAAAGATCGTCGGCCCGCAGATCGATGAACACGCCGGCGCAGTCGAGCCTCCGCGACGGCGGCGCGAGAAACGTGCCAAGGAACAGCCGCAAAGCGAACCGCTAGCGAGTCTGGTCGATTCGCAGGCTGCCGCCAGCTCGGGCGACAATGGTGAACTTGGCGAGGAGAGTTCCGGCCATGCACCTGAACCGATCGCACTGGCGGCGGCGCCGAGCGAAACTATGCCGGCGCCCAAGTCCGCTCGCCGACATCGCGCCGACCCGCCGCACGAAACGGCGCCCGTCAAAGCAACGCGGCGCAGTCGTTGGTCAGCCGAGGAGTTCGACGGAGAGCTGCAAGATCAGGTCAACGCCGCGTTCGCAAATGATCAATGACCAGGCGCTGCGGTAGTCATCCTGAGCGAAGCGAAGGATCTCTCGGCCACCCGGCAAGATGCTTCGCTGCGCTCAGCATGACGCGCTGTCCTTCGTCCTTTATTTCAGCACCGCCTGCTCTTTGAGCGACACGCGCTCAAACTTGCCGATCTCGGTGTTGAGCATCTTCAGCCCCGCCTGCAAAAAGACCACCGCCATCGGGCCGACGAAGATGCCGATCGGTCCGAGTGCCTTGACGCCGCCGAGCACGCTTAACAAAGCTAAGAGCGGGTGCAGGTTCGACTGGCCGTGCAGCACGAGCGGCTTGATCAGGTTGTCGACCATCGAGACGACCGCTGCGCCCCAGACGGCCAACAGGATCGCCGTCGGCCACCGCTCGGCGAAGAACCCCAACCACAACACCGCCGGCAGCCAGACGCCCGCGGCGCCGACGAACGGGATCATGCCTGCCAGAATCGTCAGCATCGTCAGCAAGAACACCGACGGCAGGCCGGCGAAGTAGTACCCCACGCCAGCCAGCAATCCCTGCGTTAAGGCAGATAGCAGCGTGGCGGCGGCCACGGCGCGGCTGATGGCGCCGAACTCATCGAGCAGTCGCTGTTGGTGGCTCATTTCCAACGGCAGCAGCCGGCCAATGCCCACGATCATCTGGTCGCCGTCGGCCAAGAAGTAATAGAGCGAAACAGTCATGATGGCCAGACCCAACAACAGCTCGCCCAGAAAACCGGGAGTGCGCGTGGCCAGAGCGCCCAGCGTTCGCCGCCCCCATGCGACCACTTCTTGTTGAATCACGTTGGCATTCAGCTCCAGGCCAGTCCGCTCATTCACGCTTGTGACAAAGCGCCCCAGCATGTCCTCGTCCAGCTTGAGTTTCTGGTTATTATCGACGATCGCCCGCGCCTCAGCGATGGTCCGCAGTGTGATCAATAGCACCGGCGTGAAGACGATCAACAGCACGGCCAAGGTCGTCAGCGCCGCGGCGACGCGGACACGGCCCTTCAATTGCAGCCGGATCCACTGGTGCAGCGGGCGGCACAGCACGGCCAACAACACCGCCAGAAACAGCGGCACGAGGAAGCCCGCCATCACCTCAAAGAACAAAATACCGAACAGCAGCACCAGCACCACCAGCACGATGAGCGAAATGATTCGCGCCATGAAATACGTTCCTTGCCCTGCAGTCATCACGTAGCCGAAGTCGCCAGACTTCGGGAACCGCCAGCGCGGCCGGAATTCTGGCGAATTCCGCTACCGTTGGCGGCCGGATTGGCCGCATTGTATCATGGCGTTCAGATTTCGATTGCTCATTTTCAACATCCAAGGTGTGATGATGCGCGCCTGTCTGATTGCTGCCATCCTGGTCATTGCTCAGTGCGCATGGGCCGATGTGGACTCTGGGCCGACGCCGGGCGAAAAGGTCCCGCCGCTGAAGGTGCTGGCCGTAGTAGTCGATGGTGAGACTAAAGAAAGTGAGAACAAGGAAACACAGGCCGACTTATCCAAGGAGCGGGCCGAGAAGCCGACGTTGTATTTGTTCGTGCGTGCCGACCGGTTTACGCGGCCCGTCGCGCGGACCATGAAGACGCTGGATCAGGAAGTGGACAAGCTCGGCGGCGAGACAAAGCTCGTCGCCGTCTGGCTGACCGATGACAAGCAGAAGACCAAGGACTACCTGCCCACCGCCCAGCGGGTGCTTGATTTCGACGCCACCACGTTGGCGCTGCATCCGGACCTGACCACAGGGCCGGAACACTGGGGGATCAACTCCGACGCCGATCTGACCGTTGTCGTGACCGGCGACAAGAAGGTCGCGGCACGGTTTGGCTTCGTCGCGCCAAACGAGCGCGTCACCCGCCAGGTGTTGGCGGAGCTCAAGAAGGTGGCCAAAAAGAAGCCGTAGCCCGCGATCGCACCGTGGTTACTCCGGAAAGTTCGCCCGATCACCGGCAGCGCGACTGGCCAGGGCAGAATGAGTCTGGAAGCTCATCTCGTACGATAGCGTATGTATGGAGCCGTCGCAGAACACGGCGTTCCAGCTTGTAGGATGCGCGCTGCCAAAGCTATGGCAGTCCCAGCAGTTGTCGCGTTGCGGCACATCGTGGCCTGGAACGCGCTTCGCAAATCGCACACACGCACCGCGCGGGCAATCATAAATCGTCCCCTCATCTCCCCGGTCATAACCGGTTGTGTATTGGTCACTGCTCATGGCCTTCTCGCCGATCAGATAAGTTTTGCTCAGGCCGTCGGTAACATCCTTGTAACGAACCTGGCGTGATGGCTCCGCTCCCGATGCGGACGGTCGAGCCGGCATCCAGATCCCCGGCCATCTGATCTCGAATTCGTCGGGCCGGTTCGAAGCGCCGCCGTTGAGCACGTAGTCGGTATGCGCTACCAGGCCCGAGCTGGAAGGGTAGGCCGCGACAGGGCGGCGGCTCGGACAGTAGAGAGCGGCGACTGGAACAGCGAGGATCTCGCGGAGCCGGTCCCAATTGGTTTTCGGTGAACTTGTCGGCGAGCGATGTCCCACCACCTGCGCCCAGTCGTTAAAGAGCTGTTCCTCCTCCATGTACGGAAGGATAGAAGTGATCCACGTCCCTAGCTTGACGTCGGATTCACTGCGATTGGCGTAGTATCGATGGACATTCTCATGCTGGATCGCCGCCAGTCCGACTTGTTTCAGGTTGTTGATGCAGTAAGTGCGGCGCGCCGCTTCACGGGCAAACTGGATTGCCGGCAGAAGCAGCGCAATGAGAATGCCAATGATGGCGATGACGACAAGTAACTCGACAAGCGTAAACCCGCGCCGCAGCATAGCAGTCCCCCGAGCGATAGAACATCGCGAAGTGAAAGGGGCCTCTGCCTTGCCAGGGAGTCCCGCTGAGCCACCGATTGTACAGCCGGAACGGCGTCGTGCAATTAGAAATCAGCAGATGATCGACTTACTGAGCCAGAATGCCGCCACAGGGAGAGGACTTGCCGAGGGCGCCCTTTTGGATAAGCTGGGTGTTGACGTGTAGCCGAAATCGCCAAAGTTTGGCGGCTTGTAGTCCGACCGAGTTCTGGCGAATTCCGCTACGTGAGCGCCCGTGGCGCAATTGGATAGCGCATCGGTCTTCGGAACCGAGGGTTACAGGTTCGAATCCTGTCGGGCGTATTTTTTACGTGCGCGGCCGAGCGGCTTGATCAGGGGCCGGTCGGCCGTTTTGTTGCGCGGACGTGTTGAAACGAGCGCCATGTTGACGATCGATGGCTCAATGGGCGAGGGGGGCGGGCAGATCCTTCGCTCGTCGTTAGCGCTGTCGGTCATCACCGGTACGCCGATCACGATCGAAAACATCCGCGCCAAGCGCGACAAGCCAGGCTTGCGGCGGCAGCACCTGACCGCGGTGTTGGCCGCGGCGGAAACATGCGGCGCTACGGTCGATGGCGCCCACGTCGGCTCGAGCAACCTGACCTTTGCACCCGGCAAGCTCCAGCCCGGCAATTATCACTTCGACATCGGCACCGCCGGCAGCACGACGCTGGTCACGCAGACGGTGCTGCCGCCGCTGATGCTGGCCGACACGCCTTCGCGGCTGTTGCTGAAAGGCGGCACGCACAATGTCCATGCGCCGCCATTCGACTATCTGGAGCGCGTGTTTGTGCCGCTCATCAACCGGATGGGGCCGCGCGTTCACGTGCAGCTTGAGCGGTATGGCTTTTTTCCGGCCGGCGGCGGGCGGTTTAGTGTGCAGATCAAGCCGGTCCAAATACTCAGACCGCTTGCGCTCCTCGAACGAGGCGCAACGGTGCGTCGCGAAGCGCGCGCTCTCGTTGCGGGTTTGGCGGCGAGTATTGCCGATCGCGAGCTGGTCGTCATCAAAAACCGCCTCAACTGGAACGACGACGAGCTCATCGCACGCGATCTGGGCCACGGCTACGGGCCAGGCAACGTCGTCCTGCTCGAGATCGAAAGCGAGCAGATCACCGAGGTCTTCACCGGCTTTGGTCAGCGCGGCGTGCCGGCCGAAGCGGTCGCCGCCGCCGCCGCTGAGGAAGCGAGCCAGTACGAAGCGGCCGGCGCTCCCGTCGGGACGCACCTAGCCGATCAGCTCATCCTGCCGCTGGCGCTTGCCGGCGGCGGCTCATTCGTCACCATGCCGCTCACGCTGCACACGACGACGAACATCGACGTTGTGCAGATGTTCTTGCCGGTGAACATTCGCGTGACCGAGCTCACCGCCGGCACAGTCCGCGTCGATGTCGCCAAAGACTATTGAACCGCGGAGACGCGGAGACGCCGAGAGGGCAGGTTTGAATCCCCACCCAAAATGAGCCGACGCTTTGTCCCCAAACACGGCCTGCGACATCGACCGTTTGATCTCTGCGCCTCCGCGTCTTGACGGTTTAATTCACTTCGTCCTTAGTAATTCGTCCTTCGTAATTGATCCGCTACTACGCTCCACAAACACGCGGTAGAATGAAGGCTTCCGGCTGCCGTACGATGGATTGGCAGCCGCTCGCACTGAAGGATGCCCATGACCACGCCCGCGCCGAGTCCGCCGTTCGTTCACCTCCATTGTCATAGCCACTACAGCCTGCTGGACGGGGCCAGCCCGATCGACAAGCTCGTCGCGCGGGCCAAGGAACTGGGCATGAACGGCCTGGCGCTTACCGACCACGGCAACCTGCACGGCGCGCTGGAGTTCTATCAGACTGCCAAAAAGGCTGGCATCAATCCGATCCTCGGCTACGAGGCGTATATCGCGCCGGAGAGCCGCTTCAAGAAAGAAATCGGCGGGCTCAAGGAGGGAAGCTACCACCTCACGCTCCTCGCACAGAACCGCGCCGGCTTCAAAAACCTGGTCAAGCTCGCCAGCGCAGCCTATCTGGAAGGATTCTACTTCAAGCCCCGCATCGACCGCGAGCTGCTGGCAGCGCACAGCGAGGGCATCATCTGCTTAAGCGGTTGCGTCTCCAGCGAGTTCAGCCGGATGCTGCTCAGGGGGCAGTCGCCCGACCGCGCGCACCTGGAAGAGGCTAAGCAAATCGCCGGCTGGTTCCATCGCGTCTTTGGCGATCGCTACTTCATCGAAATCCAGAACAATGGCCTGGAGATCCAGCGGCAGCAGATGGAGGGGGCCGTCGAGGTCGCACGCGAGATGGGACTGCCGCTGGTCTGCACCAGCGACGCCCATTACGTGAACCGCGAAGACGCCGAAGCCCAGGACGTGCTGCTGTGCATCAACACGGGCAAGTTCCGCACCGATACCAACCGCATGCGGATGGACACCGATCAGTTTTATCTGCGCAGCCCGGCGGAGATGCACGCATCGTTCGCCGGCTTTGAAGAGGCGTTGCGGCAAAGCCAGGCAATCGCCGACAGTGTTTCGATCGACCTGGAGCTGGGCAAGCGGCATTTCCCCAACTTCACTCCGCCCGAGAGCAAGTCGCCCAGCGATTACCTCCGCGAGCTTTGCACTCGTGGCCTCAAGGAGCGCTACGCTGACAACCCGAAGCGCTGGCGCGACGGCGTAGGGTGGGCTCCGCCCACCACGGCTCGTGAACCCGACCGACCAGCCGAGTCGGTGGGCACAGCCCACCCTACGGACCTCGCCCCCGAGGTTCTCGAGCGACTCGACCGCGAGCTTGATGTCATCAACCAACTCGGCTTTCCCAACTACTTCCTCATCGTTTGGGACTTCGTCCGCCATGCGCGCGAGCACGGCATCCCGGCCACCGCGCGCGGCTCGGGCGTCGGCGCCCTCGTCTCTTACGCGCTGTACTTGAGCCACGTCTGCCCGCTGGAATACGACCTGCTCTTTGAGCGGTTTCTCGACACCAGCCGCATGGAAGCGCCCGATATCGATATCGACTTCTGCAAGGACCGCCGCGGCGAGGTCATCACTTACGTCAAGGAAAAATACGGTCACGAAAACGTCGCCCAGATCGGCACTTTTGGCACGCTGGCCGCCCGCGCCGCCATCCGCGACGTCGGCCGCGCCTTGGGCATCCCCATCCCACAGGTCGACAAGATCGTCGCCCTGGTTCCCGACGAGCTGGGCATCGAGCTGGCCGAGGCACTGGAAAAAAGCGCCGACCTGAAGAAAGCCTACGACTCCGACCCGCAGACGCGCGAGCTGTTAAACCTGGCGATGAAGATCGAGGGACTGGCGCGGAACGTCGGCACGCACGCCGCCGCCGTGGTGATCGCCGACCAGCCGCTCGTCGAGTACGTGCCGCTCTGCCGCGTGAAAGACAAAGAAGAGACCATTACGCAATGGTCGATGGGCGACGTCGAGCGCGCCGGTCTGTTGAAGATGGACATGCTGGGCCTGCGGAACCTCACGGTGCTCAGCAAGGCCGTGGAGCTGATCGAGCAAACTACCGGCCGGCGGATCGACCCGTACAAGTTCCCGCTCGATGATCAGCCAACGTTCGACCTGCTCTGTCGCGGCGAAACCAAGGGCATCTTCCAGCTCGAAAGCGGCGGCATCCGCGATCTGTTGACGAAGATGAAGCCCGACCATTTTCGGGACATCATCGCCACCAACGCCCTCTATCGCCCCGGTCCCCTAGAAGGGGGCATGGTCGATGACTACGTGCAGGTCAAGCACGGCCGCAAACAGGCCCAGTACATTCACCCGGTGATGAAAGACGTCCTGGAAGAGACGCACGGCGTAATGGTCTACCAGGAGCAGGTGATGCGGATCCTCAACAAGCTCGGCGGCATCGAGCTTCCCAACGCCTATACCTGCATCAAGGCCATCAGCAAGAAGAAGCTCGAGACCATCGCCAGGTTCGAAGAGGAGTTTGTCCGCGGCGCCACCGGGCGCGGCCTGAAGAAAAACGAAGCCGTCGAGCTCTTCGAAATGATCAAGAAGTTCGCGGGATATGGGTTTAATAAGTCACATTCGACTGCCTACGCCCTGATCGCCTATATGACCGCCTACTTGAAAACGCACTACGCGTACGAGTTCATGGCGGCCCTGTTGTCGGGCGATATCACCGGGCGCAATTTCAAAAAGAAGGACTCGCTGGTCGAGCATCTGGAGGACTGCCGCCGGATGGGGCTGGAGGTTCTTCCCCCGGATGTGAACAGCTCGGACGTCGATTTCGGCGTACGCGTCTCGGCGAGCGGGGGACGTGAGTCCCCCGATCACGCGTCGTCACCGGATTCCCTGTCCCGCTCCCTCACCTTTGGCCTCTCGGCGATTAAAGGCTGCGGCGGCCAGGCGGCGGCGGTACTGGTTGCCGAGCGGAACAAGAATGGTCCCTATCGCGATCTGTTCGACTTTTGCGAGCGAGTTGATCCGGCCCTCTGTAATCGGGCCACGATCGAAAGCCTGATCAAGGCGGGGGCATTCGACTTTACGGGCGCACGTCGTTCGCAGCTCATGGCGGTCCTCGATCGCGCCCTGCAAACCGGCGCGGCGCTGCTGGCCGACCGCAAGAGTGGACAAAAAGGTCTTTTCGACGACGCCGACGAGGGGCCCGCCGTTCGCGTGCAATCGCTCCCCGACCTGCCGGAGTGGGAGGAAAAGGAAAAACTCGCCTACGAAAAGGAGGTTCTCGGCTTCTATCTCACCAGCCACCCGCTGGCTGAGCACGCCGAGACGCTGGCCAGCTACTGCTCGCACAATACCGCGGCGATTGCCAGCCTGCCGGCGCGCACGGAAGTGGTGACGGGCGGGATGATCGGCTCGATCAAGCACTCGCAAACGAAAAACCCCCGCGCCGGAGAGACGAACACGCGGTACGCCATGTTCGACCTCGAAGACATGGAGGGGATGATCCGCTGCATACTCTGGCCCAGCGACTTTGTCAACTACGGCCATCTAGTTGCCGATGGCGCGATTATCGCGCTGCGCGGCTCGATCGACCGCCGCCCCGGCAGCGACGAGGCGAACCTGATCGTTAACGAAATCTTCCCGCTTTCCGAGCTTGCGCAGCGCTTCACGCGCGGGTTGCGTCTTCGTCTGGATGAGCAGCAGCACAGCGAGCGAGCGCTGGATTCGCTCCACGAAATCCTCCGTGGCTATCCTGGCACTTGCGAAGTCGAGCTGGCCCTCGTGCTCGCCGACGGCTCAAAGCTATTGTTGAAGTGCAACACTCCCAAAGTCCAGCTCTCTCCGGAGCTCCGCTCGCGCCTCGACGACCTCCTCGGCCCGGGCAATGTCAAGCTCATTGCCGCGCCGCCGACCAACCGCGAATCGCCGGGCCGCAATAACGGCAACGGCAACAGCGGTCAGGGCAATGGCCGCGGCCGCGGCGACTTTTCACGTCGCGAACCGGCCGTCACGCGGAGCTGATTAATGGATCGATAGAGCTTTTGCCCAGCCCCGGACGGGGCGACATTCAGTAGCCGGGCGGCGCAAGCCCCCGGACGAAAGCCCCGCGCATCCCAAACGACAGCCCCGGCGGGGCGGCATTGCTCGCTGACCCGCGGCTGAAGGCCACCGACTCGATAGCCCGACTGAGCTCGCCGAAGTCAGCGGCGCAGCGCTACGGTCCGCCCTGTCCTCTGCGGGAGACTGGGAGACGAGGAGATGGGGAGACGGGCCAGTGGGGCGGGCTGGTGCCAGAATGCGTCCGTTCATACGGGTTCCAGTACGCACGTGTGGCCCCATTGGCGCTACAAGCACCGTGGAGCAAGCCGGCAACAGCAACCGGGCGGCTACTCGCTTCCAAAACGATAACGTTGCGAGGAAACTGTCAGTTCAGGAAACCGCCGTACAAGCGGAATGGCTGAAATGCGGCCCAGTTCGCTAGGCTCGATCTTGTGAAGGCCGCCGCCATAGACCCGGCCCTCTCCTCGGAGCTCGTGACCGGTCAATTGCCGGTAGTGTCCTAACAGTGTGGTGCTGATTCATTGGCGGCTTTCCAGCCGAGTCCCCAGCTGGTACGCCCGCTTCAGCGCACTATCCAGTTGGAGGGCATCCTTTCGCCTTTGTAACAACTGCTCTTGTATTTCCCGGCGATTGCGCGCATCAAGTTCGCTCCACTGCTCTTGTATGTTCAGGGCATGGCGCGCCTCAAGCCAGCGTCTGTCACAGAACCAACCAAGTGCGATCGCGAGCAGGGCGATTGTCCAAAGGACAGAGCTGAGCCGATAGCGTATTGCCATGCCGTTATCTCCCTAGCCCTTGTGCCGAGTCTGCCAACAGTGATTGTAGTAGGCGGCGAACATGGCGAAAGCGGCTTTCAGGTTCGCCAGCTTCTTGAAGCGCCCGACGGTTTGCACGATGGGCCGGACTGACGGGCCACGTTTGGAGTTTTGATGAACTATACGCGGCGGTCCTGAGTCGGCGGAACACTTCCCGATGAGGAATGACGGCATGAGCTTGGTTTTCTGGTCCACACAGGTCCACAGGTAAATATCGCCTTGCTCACTGGTCTGCTCTCGCTGTTGCGTCGTCAATCGGCTTTGCTTTTTGGCCACGTAGGTTCACCGCTCGTCAAACTGCAAATGGCTCAGCTTCAGGCCGCGCATCCGCTGGTTCAGGAACCGCTGGCGGGCGTTGCCGAACAGAACATCAGACGACAGATCGTATCCCGGTGAATCCCGGTCACGCGCTCAGCCGCTCGAATGCTAGAACCTTCCGTCAACAGCCGTAGGACTAGCTTGGCGGTGTCGAGCGGAACTCGCATGTCGCCTAGGGGAATCGAACCCCATCGGCGTAGACCGTTCCCTACGGTCGCTTATAAGGCAACTGCGCCGCCAAGGCGCGGGCCGCTCTCCAAAACAAATTCCATAGAGAGCGCCAGCCGAAGGATTCGTCGCATAGCAAAAAAGACACCGCGGGCACTTGCCGCTTCAGGCAACTTGGGATTTTACAGCAGCAAGAAACGCGCTTTTCGTTGGTTCAACGAGACAGTTCTCAAGACTGGAAGACACGTTGTAGGCCATCTCGACTTTTTCTCGCGCGTTGGCAGGGCTATCGAGTCCCTTGCGGCTTAGTTTGTAGTCCGCTTTGATTCGTTCTCCCCGCAGATCGTTTAGAAGGCGAGCTGCCGTAACAGCTTCAGGAATGCCGGTCGTAAAGAGACTCTGATAGGCGACTTCATGACCGTTGTGATTCTCTGGCACACGCAAGCTACATTCGGAAAGCAAGGCAACCACCAAGTGATACGCCCCGTAGTATGCTCGGCTGATAGCCGACCGATACCGCGCTTCGGCGTTGCCAAGCGCCGGGTTTGCTACCAGATTCCCGGCGACAGTCAGTATGTCACTTCCCGTCATTCTTCGACTGTGACAGCCAGTTGCACCAGTTCGCATTCATTTCCAAGAAGCTTCCCTGTCAGGTTGTACCACTCTTTGCGACGGTTGGCAATTTCCTTAATGTCTCCACGAGCCCGCACGTCAACCACGACGTATTGAGTGTTTTCTATCTCAGGGTCGGTTTCGATGTAAATGTCTATCTCGCCTAAAAACAGCTCGGATGCAATAGCCCGCAGCATCGGCACCTTCCCCAAAACCGAGGCTAAACGCGCTCGCCGACGAAGCAGCCTTAAAAACGAGGCTGCGGAAGCCTGCACCGCCCGCTCGGATACTGGCACGCTACGCTCGTCAAACAATTCCGCGCGGAAATCGGGACGTTCGCGTTCTTCATCTTCACAGCCAAGATCAGCCCAGATAGTTGGCATGTCAGTCAACTCCCTCTTCCAGAATGAGGCTGCGAAACGCTGTCTGTATGGGGCCAAACAGCGTGGTCATGACGCCTTCATCGACCGCCACTCTTTGCCGCGAATGAATCGAAACTTCGATTGATTCGTGGCCATCCACTTCGCTCAATGCCCACCTGACTTCCTTAACTGGCCCTTCGCGTAGCTCATATCGTGAGCCGGTCAATCCTGCCTCGACATTCGGCGGGCCAACCGTCACTGTCATCAAGACATTGATCACGCTTTCCTTGCGCAGGTTCGGCCGCGGAACCTCGAAGCGCGTGCGAACAGTCGCGTTCACGTTCGTGCCACGAAACCGCTCTAGGTACTCCTCGAATTCAGCCGGATTTAGTTCTGAGTCAGGCGGCGGACCGTCTGGAAAAAACGAGGCCTTAGCGGCATTGATATGGAAGTGAACCCCGTCGGGGTCCTTTTGAAGGTTTGAAAACAGGCGAAACCAAATCGGTTCCGACGGGCCATCTTGTCGCGATAAAAAGGCGGTCTGGTCCTCTGATACAAAGGACAAATGCTTGGCATCCGCTGGCTTCGCAAGACTGCACAGCGTAAAGCTTTCGAGATACCGATCGCTGAATAACGAGAGATCAAGCCGCATTTAACCTCCGCATGCAGTCAGCGTCGGCATCTATCGTCTTCGTGAATAAATTCACAAACTGGATCTGGCGAACTAGCATGCTACCCCTACGCAATCCTAGGGTCAAGAAGGGAGTGCGGCAAATTGACCGTCCCGATAAACTCATTTCCTTTCCGCTACAATCACCCGCATGGACGAGACGCCGGACGAGAACCCGTACAGAGCGCCGGAGGAAAGGTCACAACCAAGCGCGCGCAAGCAGCGCTTGCAGCGGAAATTGGAACGCCCGTCCGGGTCCAACTTTTTAATTGCGACCCTACTTGTGCTCTTGGGCGCAGCCGGCTGGTTCATTGGACTCGGTTTTGGCCTGGCCGGAGCAGGAGCGTGGGCAGAGTTTGTCTTCTATGCTGGTCCGGTCATTGACGGAGTCGGTGGCCTCTGGCTGCTGGTCCTATTGATCGCACCCGGTCCTAGCTTCAGCACCACAGTCTTAGGAAACGACCCCGGCCTTTCGCAGTGCCTTTTGTTCCGCGGTCAGCGTCGGTTTCCACGTGCCGTACAGAAGATTCGACTCGGCCTGATCATATGTCCGGGGCTGAACGAAAGACGGCATCACCAGAGCCCTTTGGGCGCTCACACGGTGTGCACTCCCACCGGCGGCGCTCTCGGACTTTCGCTGGCAATTGGACGGTCGGCATTCGATGCAAGCCTCTTGACAACTGTGCCACTCCTAGTGTATAAGAGTTCACAGTTTCTCAAGCCGACCAGTCCAGGCTCCACCTGACCTCCGGCTCGTCGAAGGCTCGCCCTGAGCTTGTCGAAGGGGGGTACTGGCTCTCGCGGCCTCCAAAACCTCTGCACGCGCTCCGGTCCGCGCGCCCCTTCGTCCTTCGTGATCATTGACCCATTCCGCATTCCCCCTTCTCCCATTCCGCATTACCTAAACCCCTCACCACCATGTACAGCCAGACCATCGCCGCTCCCAATCCCACCACCCTCAATGCCCAGCGCTTCATCCGCTGGCCGTCCGTCTGCGACACCCGCCGCACCAACTGGCTCAACCTCGAAGCAAACCCTGGCCGAACCCTTCACCATCGACGTCGGCTGCCACATCGACGCGCACGCGCACATCGTCTTCGCATCTCCCAGCCTCCCCCTCTCCCAGTCTTCCCCTTTCCTTGTCTCTCCTTCTTTCTCGCCCGCGCACTGTTTCTCTCACGACGCCGCTCCGGCTTGGGATCCGAACTCGAACGTGGCGCCTTCGAACTTGGACGCGGGACCCGGTATTACTCTGCCTGCCGAGAAAACCGTCGCTTCCAAGCAGCCCCGGAAAACCAGCAAAAAACTCGGCCGCCCCGCCGTCTTCGATGAAAGTATGCGCGCCCGCTTCTGCGGAAAGATTGAGACCGGCTGTACGCTCCGCTACGCCGCGAAACGCCTCGGCATCAGCCGCGGCACGGTGGCCTATGCCTGTCGCACCGATCCCGAATTTGCCAACCGCGTGCGACGCGCCGAGCAACAGCGCGACCTTACCTCCGTCGGCCGCATCCAGAACGCCGGTGAAAAATCCTGGCGCGCCGCCGCTTGGCTCCTGGAGCGCAATGCGCCGGACCACTTCTCCCTTCGCCCTCAGAACCGCGATTCCGCCAAGCAATTGCTAACACAAATGCCATTAATAAAACTTCTCGGCAAGCGCCGCTTCAAACAGCTCCTTGCCGACGCCGTCCAGGAGGTGCATTCCCATGCCAGCCAAACTCCCAACCCCAGCGCGCCAGCCAGGCCTCCCCAGCGCTCAAGCAAACCGACCATCGAAGAGATCGAATCGCAGCTTCAGCTACTCCTTGAGGGCATGGACTTCCACGAGCGCTTCGACCTACTCTGCCGACTCGACTACTCAACCGCCCACTTTTTTGCGCCGCCGCCGTTAAGTAACAGACGGGAGGTCAAAAACAAATAGTCGCGCACACCGCAGGTTCCCCAATCGCAGCAAACCCGAACATGACCTTGCCTTTCGCCAACTCACACCCCGTAGAACGCCTCGACTTTTTGAGCCAAAGTGTAAGTAATGCGCAGCGAAATTTCCGCGGTACAAAAAAGAGAAAAAACTGCCCCACTAGAGACAACGCTAGGCCGCCCGGCCGACGGGTACGATCCGCAGCCGCCGCTTCGGTCGCCACTCGCCCAGGACCGAGAGCGCGACGCGGTCCTCGAGGTTCGGGCGGAAGATCGTCAACAGCAACAGCGGCAAGTACCAGGCCATGTAGAGGCCGCCGTAGGCGTTCCAGAACTGCGTACCGAGCATTACCGCGGCGGAGCAGCTCAACAGCGTTCCCAGGTTCTTCTGCGCGGGCCAGATCGCCAGCGTGCCACACATCGCTACAAACGCCGCCAGCACCGGAATGCGATACACCGGATCGTTGAACTCCAGTCCCCAAAAGCCCTGCGGGTCGCGCGTGGGAAAGATAAACCCGAACATGTATTGCACCTGCGTCACAAACTCCTCCGTGTTCGCGGCGTTGAGCGCCAAGACACCCGTCAGCACCGCCAGCATGCTGATCACACCAGCGCTAAACCGCACCAGGCCCCGCTGAAAATAGAACGCCACCCACAACGGCAACAGGAACAGCGGGTAATAACTGGTGCCGATGGCCAGGCCCATCAGCATTCCCGAGATGAGCGGGCGGCGATAGGCGGCAACCGCCCAGACCAACAGCGCGGCGGGCAGAACATGTGTCACGCGACCGGTCATGATCGCGGTATACGGCAGCATCAGGTAGAGCACGCCCGCGGCGATGCCGGTCTTGATGTTGTCGAAGTGCCGATAGCCGATAAGCACCATGCCCAGCACGATCGCCAGGTGCGAAAGGATCGCCATGGTCCGCGCCGTAGCGACGCGCTGCAGGTCTTGCTGTACTCCATCGGCGCTAGCCACGGCATCGCCTTGGCGCACAAAAATCCGCGTGGAGATATTGGGAATCACCTGTAACAGCGCGTAGCCGGGGCCCCGCGTGGCAAACCGCTCATCCGACGATTGCTCGCCTTCGGCAACATCCTGCGCCTCTTCCTCGGTGCTGGCTGACGACGCGGCGGCGAGGTCGTCAATGTCCGGCTGATTGGTCACGACGTTCGCCATCAAGAAGACGAGCAGCGAAACACCGAGGAACGTTAGTCCTCCGGCCGAAAGGTTGGGCTCCAACAGCGGCCGGCGGACCATCAGCGGATCGAGCAGCAAGCGGATCAGAAAGAAACCGGCCGTGCAGAATAGCCAGATGTAGCCGACCTGCTTGGCAGCGTCGAGCGCGCCCCGGGTGATGACCTGATCGCCATCCCGGTCCATGCGGCTAAAGAAGCCGGCGAATCGCTCGCGCTGGCGTTCGGGAACCTCGTTGCGGGTGATCTGGCCGTCGTTGTTGGTGTCGAGCCGCTCGAAATACGCGCCGTACTCGACACACAAGAGACCGGGCGCCAACAGGATCAAGCCAATCAAGTCCACGTTGCGCACGCTCCACACGCGGCTGAACTTGAAGAACAAGGCGATCGTCAACAGCGACGACAGATACGCCCACGTCGTCGGATCGACGCCGTGATAATAAAAGAGAATCTCACTCATATGCCGCCAAGATAAGCGATTCGCTCAGGACTGCAAAGTAGCGCGACCTGGGCCGTTCAGTCGTCTGCTGCAACTCTTTGTCGTTTAACTCGTTGCGGCACAATGGCCGCGAAGGTTATTAGGTAGCTCCAGTTACGTCGCGATCGGCAATCGCCACGAGAAGCCGCACCTCCGCTGCCCAGGGACTGTCCGGCGCAAACCGCAAAAACGCCTCCCAGTGAGTCAGCGCCTCGTCGCGCCGCCCGAGTTCAGATAGTGTTTTCGCCAGATGATAATGAGCGTCGGCATAGTCTGTATGATATCGCAGCGCACCCTCGAAGGCGGCGGCCGCCATGTCCAGTCGGCCTTGTTCGGCGAACAGGCAGCCGAGGTTCACCCGCGCTTCGACGAAGTTCTCATCGAATTCGATCGCCATGAAGTATCGCTCGCGCGCCGCCGAAAGATCACCCAACCGATAGAACAGTTCGG
This sequence comes from Pirellulales bacterium, assembly GCA_040901795.1. Lineage (GTDB taxonomy): Bacteria > Planctomycetota > Planctomycetia > Pirellulales > JALHPA01 > JBBDYH01. The sequence continues at coordinate 6,344 of JBBDYH010000067.1, read as the reverse complement.
CCAGCGCGAAAGCGAGGTCGGCATTTGGTCCACCGGCCGCCAAAGCCGCGCGGTAAACGTCGGCTGCGGCAGCCAGTTCCCCTTGTTCTTCCAATTCCTCGGCCATTTGCACCAGCGCTCCGGGCGACGGAGCAGCTCCGCCCGCTGGACCGGTCAGCGACAAGATCTCACCGTGCTCGGCAGCGTCAGCAGAAGCGCTGGCAGCAGATCGCCGTTCTCCGTCCGCTTCACTGGCGAACGAAAACCACTGCTGACCGCGTGGTGCAACAAATCGCCGCTCGAGCGCCGCCGGCGAAACACCCGCCGCGAGCAACGCCGCCAGCCGTCGAGTGACGAGCACCTGCTCGAAGTCGAAATACGCCAAACGGCGCACCGTCCGCGTGGGTTGGATCAATCCGCGGCGCTGCCAGCGGCGGACGATGGCCACGTCGACCTTGAGCAGGTTGGCCAGCATGGCCGGCGTATAGAGCCGCTGAACGTCGCGCTGCTCGTCTACGAGGCCGAGCCGCTGCCAAAGCTCGGATTCGCTGACTACTTTCACGTCGCCGCGAGCAATCGCGGCACGAGTCGGTTCATTGAGCGAAACGTGTTGCAGAGCAAATCGCTTCGACGAAGCGGAATCCGCCGCGCAGTCGTCGGCGACGACGAGCAGATGTACCGTCGCATCGGCCTTGTCGAGCGCCACTCCGCCGTGTTGCCTGATCAGGCGCTGGGCGTCGCGTCGAGACATGCCGCTGAGCCGGCCCACCAGCGCAACGCGGACGCCGGCAAGCGAAGGGCCCTCCTGGCTGCGAGCGGCGTTCGACATACGTGAATTGGGGGTGAAGAGCGACCTGGCGACAACTCGTCTAAATCTGCAATATATCGGCACTGAGCATGCCGTGTTCAGGGCCCAGGCGCTATGGCCGTATCTTGCAAGCGCTTTATTATAGAGGTGACGCATAGGTTCTGTGGAGTTACGCATGCCTCGCATTGTTCGTGCCGCCTTGGTCCAAGCTACGCTGTGTGAGCCAACGACGTCGCCGCTCGACAAGATTAAGCAGGCGATGATCGAGAAGCATGTTGCGCTCATTCACCGGGCGGCCGAGCGCGGCGCCCAGGTAGTCTCGCTTCAGGAGCTATTCTTCGCCCCGTATTTCCCGGCCGTTCAGGACGCCCGGTGGTACGACATGGCTGAACCTGTTCCGGAGGGGCCGACTGTGCGGTTGATGCAGGACCTCGCCAGGCGGCACGGCATTGTGCTGGTCGTCCCGTTGGCCGAAGAAGAAATCACCGGAGTGTATTACAACACCGCCGCAGTGATCGACGCCGACGGCGCGTACTTGGGCAAGTACCGTAAGACGCATCTGCCGCACCTGGAGCCCGGCTTCTGGGAAAAGTTTTATTTCCGCCACGGCAACCTGGGCTATCCGGTGTTCGATACGCGCGTCGGCAAAGTCGGCGTGTATCTGTGCTACGACCGGCACTTTCCTGAGGGGGCTCGCTGCTTGGGATTGAATGGCGCGGAGATCGTTTTCAATCCCTCGGCGACCGTTGCCGGCTTATCGGAATACCTTTGGAAGCTGGAGCAGCCGGCCCACGCCGTGGCGAATGGCTATTTTGTGGGCGCGATCAACCGCCCCGGCTACGAAGAACCTTGGCGGATTGGCGAGTTCTACGGGCAGAGCTACTTCTGCGACCCGCGCGGCAAGATCGTCGCCGAGGGCGCTCGCTCGACCGATGACATCGTGGTCGCGGATCTTGATCTGGACATGATCCGCGAGGTACGCCAGGTGTGGCAGTTTTATCGGGACCGGCGACCGGAGACGTATGGGGAGATTGGGCGGCTATAGGCCCTTCGAGGTTTGAACGACTTGCTACCGATCGTTGCGTTGTAGAATTGGATTGCGATCACCTTCTCCAGGGGACTGGAAAGAGTGAATTATCGAGACCTGATCAAACAAATTGAAGCGGCGGGCTGGGTGCAAGAGTCGATTCGCGGCAGCCACTTACAGTTCAGTCATCCAAGTCGGCCGGGCAAGGTCACCGTGCCTGCCGGCGGTAAGCTCGCGAAGGAAGTTCCACCAGGGACCCTAAACAGCGTTTTGAAGCAGGCAGGCCTGAAATGAGTAGCGCCACCACGCCGAAGTACTTGATCGTCATTGAACGGGCCGCTGACGGTAGCTATAGCGCCTATGCGCCTGATTTGCCAGGTTGCGTCTCCTGTGGAGATACAATCGACGAATTGAAAGTGATGATTCAGGAGGCGATCGACTTTCACTTAGAGGGAATGCGCGCGACCGGGCTTCCCATTCCCGAACCGTCAACAACCGCGGACTACGTTTCTGCAACAGTCGCCTAAGAACTGAATACGTGCAAGGGGCTAATTCATGGCTAGTCTCAAACTCACAGTCAACGGCCTCCGCCTGCCAAACCCGTTCGTCATCGCCTCCGGACCGCCGGGGACGAACGCCAGCGTGATCGGCCGCGCCTTCGACGAAGGCTGGGGCGCGGTGGTGTGCAAGACGGTGTGCCTCGACGCTTCAAAGATCGTCAACGTCCAGCCGCGGTATGCCCGGCTGCGCGCGAAGGACACTGAGGAGGTTTACGGTTGGGAAAACATCGAGCTGATCAGCGACCGCCCGTTTGAGACGTGGCTCGATGAGTTCAAGCGCTTGAAAGACCGCTACCCGGACCGCGTGCTCATCGCCTCGATCATGGAGGAGTATCGCCGCGACGCCTGGGCCGAGATCGTCGCGCGCTGCCAGGAGACGGGCGTCGATGCGCTGGAGCTCAACATGTCGTGCCCGCACGGGTTGCCGGAGCGGAAGATGGGCTCGGCGATGGGCGAGGATCCGGCGATCCTCGAAGAGGTCTGCCGCTGGGTGATGGATGTGGCCCGCGTGCCAGTGTGGGTGAAGCTGACGCCCAATGTGACGCGCGTGGAGGAGCCCGCCCGGGCGGCGTTTCGCGCTGGTTGCCAAGGCGTCAGCGCGATCAATACGATCCGCAGCGTAATGGGCGTGAACCTCGACACGCTGCGGCCGGAGCCGACGGTCGAGGGGTTCAGCACGCCAGGGGGATATTCGTGTACGGCGATCCGGCCGATCGCGCTGGCGATGTGCATGGAGATCGCGGCTGTGATTCGGGATGGATTCCCTGGGCGCACTCTGAGCGGTATCGGTGGTATTGAGACCGGCGGCGATGCGGCGCAGTTTCTGTTGCTCGGTTGTGACACGGTGCAAGTCTGCACCGGCGTAATGAAGTCAGGATACGAGATCGTGGGGCCGATGTGCGACGAGCTGTTGGCGTTCATGGAGCGCCACGGATTCGAAACGATCGAGGACTTCCGCGGCTACAGCTTGCAGTTCTTCACGTCGCATTCGGAGCTGGTGCGGCTGCGCGGCGAGGCGAAGGAAAAGGTTCGCCGAGAAATTGCCAGCCGCGCGGCCGTCACGAAAGAGGTGAGTATTGCACGTCCGGTGATTGTGGCGGACCATGAATGGACGGCCGACGAGTTTGTCCAACAGACCGATGCGTTGGCGGGCGACTAAGTGCGAAGTACAAAGTACGAATCCGCGCTTCCTTTTTTTGTCGTTCGTCCTTCGTAATTTGTCCTTCGTATTTGCGTCAAAAGTGCGTCAGCTCGCGGCGAAGCATCTGTCCGCGTCCCATCGTACCCACGAATTGGCCTTCTCGGACCTGTACTTCGCCGCGGACGGTCACCACATGAGGCCGTCCCTCGATTGGCCAGCCTTCGAAGGCGTTGTAGTCCACGTTCATGTGCTGCGTCTTCGCGGAGATTTGGCCCCGATACGCGGGATTGTAGACCACCAGATCGGCATCACTCCCCACAGCAATCGTCCCCTTGCGCGGGTAGAGCCCAAAGATCTTGGCTGCCTGCGTGCTCGCCAAGTCGACGAATCGGGTCAATTCCAACTTCCCGCGACGAACCCCATAGGTGTAAAGCAGGTTGACGCGGTCTTCGAGCGCCGGGATGCCGTTAGGAATCTTCGTAAAGTCATCGCGGCCCAAGTCCTTCTGTCCGCGAAAGTCAAACGGCGCATGATCGGACGCCACGGTGCTCATCTCGCCGGTTCTAAGCGCTGACCAAAGCTCGTTGTGATTCTCTGACTCTCGCAGCGGGGGCGACATGACGTACTTGGACCCCTCGAAGTGCGGTCGCTCCGCATACGTCTTGTCGAGCAAGAGATGTTGGATCAGTGCTTCGACCCACACACACACGCCGCGCGTTCGCGCCTGGTTTGCCTCACGTAATGCTTCTCGGCAACTCGTGTGAACCACGTAAACGTGCGCGCCAGTCAACTCGGCGAACGTCGTAAGATAATGCACGCCAAGCGATTCCACCACGGTTGGCCGTGAAGGCTCATGCCACTCTGGCCCTGTTTTGCCGGCGGCGAGCAGTCGCCGCTGCATTGCATCGACCAGTGCGGCGTTTTCGCAATGAGCGGTGACAATGACGCCCAGCTCTTTGGCGAGCGACAACGTCTGAAACAGCTCAGCGTCGTCGAGCGCGAAGGCGTCCTTGTAGGCCAGGAAGACTTTGAAGGACGCGATGCCGGCATTCACAATCTCGCGCAATTGCGATGCGGTATCTTCGTCGAACCGTGTCACGCCCATATGGAACGAGTAGTCGCAGGCGGATCGCCCCTCGGTTTTCGATCGCCACAGCTCAAACGCCGCCAGCGGCTGCTGCGATCGCGCGGGACAGATCATCTCGATCAAGGTCGTCGTCCCGCCAACCAGCGCCGCACGGCTCGCCGATTCCCAGGTATCCTTGGCGTATGTCCCCATGAAGGGGAGATAAATGTGTACGTGCGGGTCGATGAAACCGGGAAACACCAGCTTGCCGGCGGCGTCGATCGTCTCCGTCCCAGGAGGCGGCCGCAGATTCTGTCCAATCGCCGTAATTGTTTCGCCTTCGCAAAGCACATCGGCCGCGAGTTGCTCGGTCTCCGTAACGACCTCGCCGTTCTTAATCAAGAGCGCCATACCGCCGTCACGGGGAACTTAGGGAATTAGCCACAGATGAACACTGATGAACACAGATTTCTGGCACTGCTTCGAGTGCGTTCCTCATCTGTGTTCATTTGTGTTCATCTGTGGCTGATATACGTCCTGGTTGTGGCATTCGTGGCTCAGCGCTTCAATCCACTCCACCACGCGCCAGTCCATCCAGCGGCAATCGGCGTCAACGCCGTGGCGGCCGATGAATCCCAGGTGGCCTCCGCCGGCGGCCAGATAAAACTGCACGCACGGCGGCCAATCAATACCCTCGAACAGCCGCGCCGGGATCATCGGATCGTCCGCCGCCGCGATCACGAGCGTCGGCTTGCGGATCGCCGGCACAAACTGGCCTGGGCTGCACGTGCGGTAATAGTCTTCGGCGTCGCGAAAACCGGAAATCGGGGCCGTGTAAACGTCGTCGAAGTCATACAACCGCCCCGGCCGCCGGCTGGGAAATTGAAAACGGCCTAAGCCGTTCAATTCGCTTTCGTCAGCGCCATTTGCCGCGGACAGGTTCCGCGCCCCGCGCCATAGGTTGCTGACAAAGTGCGCGTCGTAGATCCGGTTCGACCAGCGACCCAGGTTCCGGCTGCAAGCCATCAGATCGACCGGCGGGCAAATCGCGACCGCGCTATCCAGCCCGCCGCAACGGGCCTCGCCCAGCTCGCCAAGCAACTTGAGCGCCATGTTGGCCCCCAGCGAAAAGCCGATCATTGTCGTCGGCGAGCTCGGGCACAATTCGTCGATGAACTTCACTGCGGCCGCCGCATCGTCGCTCCGTCCGCTGTGATACGGCAGTCGGGCTAACGTGGCGCCAGCGCCGCATCCCCGCAGGTCTTTGCGAAACGTCCGCACGCCGGCGTTGTTCAGTTTGGTGGCGATCCGCTGCATGTACTGGCTGGCATGGCAGCCGGACAGGCCGTGGAGCAACAGCGCAGTCCGGTCGCCCGCCTGCCATCCAGCCGGACAGTCGTCGTGCAGCACCACCGCGTCGTCGTCGCTGACTGCGACACGATGTTGCGTCGCCCGATAGGTTAGCGGCCGGGCAACCAGGTACACTCCGGCCAGCGTCTGCAGGTGTCCGCCAGGAAGGAGCCGATGCGATTGAAAAGGTGGGAAAGCGAGCAAGCGTCCGATCCGTGAGGACTTTGAACAGAAATGGGCCAGACGCCGACCCAACGCGTCAGATGCTCTATCGTAACGCAGGTTGCCAAAAGAAAAAGTGCGGTTGGACGCATCGCGCCCAGCCGCACCTCGTGCCCTGCCCGAGAAACGAATACGGAGGCTGGCAAAAGCCAGGTGGGAGGGGATTGACTTCGTTGACCTCCGCTCCGGTC
>JBBDYH010000066.1:0-29069 GCA_040901795.1 Pirellulales bacterium | reverse complement strand
CGCCGAATGTCTTCGTGCCGGAACCCGGCTTCAAGAAGCTCTTCAACGGCCACGACCTCACGAGTTGGTCCGGGCGACCGGGACATTGGTCGGTGCAAGACGGCGCGATCACCGGCAAGACCACAAAGGAGCAACCGGCGAAAGGGAACAACTTCCTCATCGCCAAGTCCGGCGACAAGAATCTGGTCGTCGATGACTTCGAGCTGCGATTTAAGTATCGCATCGTGGCCGACAACGATCGCGGCTTTGCCAACTCCGGCGTCCAATATCGTAGCAAAGTTCTGGGCAACTTTGTCGTAGGTGGATATCAGGCCGACTTCGAGGCCGGCAGCAGGCACTCTGGGATCCTGTACGACGAAGCCGGCGGCGCCGGCCGGCGCGGCATCATGGCGCAGCGCGGCGAACTGGTCACTTGGACCGCCGACGGTAAGAAAACGGTAACCGGCCGGCTCGGCAGCTCGGCGGACATCCAAGCGAAGATTAAGGCGAATGACTGGAACGAGTACGTCATCATCGCCGAGGGGAACCGCCTGCAGCATTTCATCAACGGCGTGCAGACCGTCGGCGTCATCGACCAGACCGAAAGCAAGCGGCTCACTTCTGGTGTGCTAGCGTTGCAGCTCCATGCCGGCGAACCGATGACAGTTCAGTTCAAAGACGTTCGCCTCAAACCGCTGGGCACGGCGGATGTGGTCGGCGGCGCGAATATTAAAGTGGCCAAGGATTTCAAGATCGACCTGCTCTACACAGTGCCGCGCGAAACACAAGGCTCTTGGGTGGCCATGTGCCTTGATCCCCAGGGGCGGCTGATTGTATCGGACCAGAACGGCGCGCTGTACCGCGTGACGCTGCCGGTCTCGGCCGCCGAAGCGGTTGAAGTTGAACGGATCAATCTCGAAACCGGCTTCGCACACGGGCTGTTGTGGGCCTATGACAGCCTGTACGTCGCCGTCAACGAAGGCAGCCGGCCGCACGGCGTCTATCGCGTGCAAGACACCGACGGTGACGATCAACTCGATAAGGTTGAATTGCTTCGCCAGGTCCAGGCTGGCGGCGAGCACGGGCTGCATGCGCTCGTTCCCTCGCCCGACGGCCAGTCGATCTATGTCGTGATCGGCAATCAGAGCTCATTGACCGAGATGGCTTCGTCCCGCGTGCCGTACAACTGGGGCGAAGACGATTTGCTGCCGCGGATGCCGACCGGCTTTATGGACGATTCGTACGCGCCGCAGGGCTACGTCTCGCGAATGTCTCCCGACGGCAAAGAGTGGGAGCTGATTGCGATGGGATTTCGCAATCATTTTGACGTCGCCTTCAACCGCGTCGGCGAGCTGTTTACCTACGACGCGGACATGGAGTGGGACATTGGCGCGCCGTGGTATCGGCCGACGCGCGTCAACCACGTGATCAGCGGCGCCGAGTTTGGCTTCCGCAACGGCAACGGCAAGTGGCCGGACTATTACCTCGACAGCTTTGGCGCGGTGGTGAACGTCGGGCCGGGATCGCCGACCGGCATCACATTCGGCTATGGCGCCAAATTCCCGGCAAAGTATCAGGACGCTTTGTACCTCGCCGATTGGAGCTTCGGCAAGGTTCGCGCCGTGCATCTCACGCCGGACGGCGCAAGTTATACCGGCGAAGTCGAGGACTTCATCGGCGGCCAGCCGTTCCCAGTCACCGACTTTATCATCAACCCGCACGATGGCTCGATGCTGTTGGCGGTCGGCGGGCGTGGCGCACAGTCGGCGCTATACCGCGTCAGCTACGTGGGTAGCGAATCCACCGCGCCGAGTCAGCCCGACACTCGCTTGCAGGCCAGGCGCGATTTTCGGCATAAGCTGGAATCATTCCATGGCAAGAAAGACGCCGCCGCCGTGGAAACCGTGTGGCCGTATCTGAGTGACCAGGATCGCGCCATCCGCTACGCCGCGCGAATTGCCCTGGAGTGGCAGGACGTCGCGCAATGGCGCGACAAGGCGCTGGTCGAGAAAGATCCCCGCAAAGCCATCGCTGCGATCGTTGCGCTGGCGCGCCTGAGCGGAAAAGATGCGATCCATCGTGAGTCGGGCGATCCCGCACCTGATCCTGTGCTGCGCGAGCGAATGCTCGCCGCTCTCGATAACATCGACTGGTCCGGCTTGAAGCACGGCGATCGCATCGACTTGTTGCGCGCTTATTCGCTCGTACTCATCCGCCTTGGCAGCCCCGATGAAGAGGGGCGGCAGCGTCTGGCCACGAAGTTTGATCCCTTGTTCCCCACGAAGCGGCCTGATCTAGATGCGCTGTTGGGCCGGCTGCTGATTTACCTGGAAGCGCCATCGGCCGCAACCAAAGTCGTCGCTGCACTCGAAGCCGCGCCGACGCAGGAGGAACAGATCGATCTGGCGGTCGCACTGCGCTCGCTCAAGACAGGTTGGACGACGCCTCTACGCGAGCGTTACTTCCGCTGGTTCACGCTGGCCGAAAGCTACCGCGGCGGCAACACATTCGCCAGCTCCCTGCGCCGCGCAAAAACGGACGCCGTCGCAATGTTGAGCGATGAGGAACGCTCGGCGCTCCGGCCGGTCCTCGAAGCGCAAGCCGAGCGCAGGTCGCCGCGCGATCTGCTAGCCGCACGCCCCATCGTCAAAGAGTGGACGCTCGACGAGCTTGTCCCGCTTGCGGAAAACGGATTAAAGGGCGGGAGGAGCTTCGAACGGGGCCGGCAGCTTTACAGTGCGGTGGCCTGTGCGGCATGTCATCGCTTCGTCAACGAAGGGGGCTCGATGGGGCCCGACCTGACGGGCGTCGTGGGCCGCTACAGCGTGCGTGATTTGCTGGAGTCCCTCACCGATCCCAGCAAGGTCATCAGCGACCAGTACCAGGCGATCGTCATTCATACCCAGGACGGCCGCGTGATCAGTGGCCGCGTCGGCAATTTATCCGGCGCGAATGTCAATATCGTCGAAGACATGTTCGACCCGGGCCGCATGACCAACGTCCGCCGCTCGGAGATCGAGATGATGGAACCGTCGCCGACCTCCATGATGCCCCAAGGACTCTTGAACACGCTAAAGGCGGATGAGATCCAGGACCTGATTGCGTACCTTCTCTCGCGCGGCGACAGCGAGCACGCGATGTATCAGTAAGTTCTATGCCCTGACGCATGGACGTTACCTCGTCAAGCGTTTGAAGTTACGCGACACCGAGCAGAATTCTTCACCCCACCGTTTGACTAGCGGCGGAACCTACTCCATGTTTCCTATTGGAAGGTTGAAAAGGCCTTCCTGTGCCTCTCCAAGTAGTTGGTCATTCGACCTGGATCGTTCGTGTCCGTTTTTTAGGGCTTGGTGGCTGCCGTAAGCGGCTGCGGGCTCGAAGGGGGATTCCTATGTGGAATACATCGGTTCGCTTTGCGCGCTTTTGGGGTCTGCAATCGGCGGTCGTTTTCGGCGTGATGCTAGGTATTTTGTTGCTGCCGGTGGCCCTCAAGGCCCAAAGCGGCTCGTCGGTGAAGAAGGTTGAAGAGGACTGGGAGTTGGTGCTCAACGAGCCTTCCCCCGGCAACGCGGCGCCCCAGGTAACGTGTTCGATTTCGCCGTTGAACCACTTCGACGGCGTCTACGCGGCGCTGGAGCTCAACCACGGAACATTGCCTGGTTATACCGCCGGCGGTCTGCAGCTACAGGCCTGGAACGGCGAATCGTGGCTGACCGTCCGTGACTATGACAATACAACTCTGCAAAACACTGGTGAAGTCGTCACCTGGACCAGCCGCATGGTCCTCAACGACGGACTGTTGACGTTTCGAGTGGTCAACGGCAACAGCACTTCGTGGGGCGCGTTCGGCAGCGGCGGCAATATCAAGCTCTCGCTGAACACCAGCCTCTCGAACCTGAACCTCTACAGCCCGGACCTTACGGCGAGCCACTCGGGCATCGGCTTCGGCTCGCAACGGGTACAGTCCCTGAAGCTGAAGAAGGTGCGCTACTACGACGGGTCTGGCAACCTAATAAGTGAAGATACGACGCCCCGCGTCGTTCACCAGCAATAAGGCTTTCTGCGCGGCGTCGCAAATCGTAGCGGCGCCGCGTCTGTAATTTCGATCCCGGCTTGACCACAAGCCGGCTCCCATAACCATCCCAGTGAGATACGCAATGAGCCCTCGATTCCGGAACAAACCTCGCCGCCACGGCAATGTGCTCGTGCTGACGGCTTTTCTGATGATCGTCATGATCGCCTTCGTAGCCATGGGCGTGGATATTGGCTACATCCAAAACGCCCGCGTCGAGCTGCAGAAATCAGCCGATGCCGCGGCGATGGCCGCGGCCTGGGACTTGATGGACGACGACTGGCTGAGTGGAACCGTTGACATGACCGACAATGTCACCGCCGCGCGCAATCGAGCCGTCGAGTACGCGGGACTGAACAAGGTCTGCCAGTCGGTACCGGCCGTAGATCCGAATACCGCCAATTCGCAGTCGGGCGACGTGATCATCGGATATCGGTCCAACGCCGCCGATTACGACGACCCGCTGGATACGAGCGATCCCACCAAGTTCAACGCCGTACAGGTCCGCGTTCGCCGCACTTCGCTGCAAAATGGCGAAGTGCCCTTGTTCTTCGGCCGGGCGCTCGGCCTCGACAGCGTCGCGACCGAGGCAGTCGCCACGGCTGCGCTCGGGAATAACTTCGGTGGCTTCAAGACGCCGCCCGAAGGCGACACGCTCGAGATCATGCCGTTCGCCCTGGACAAGCAGACTTGGGACAACCTGATCAATAACGGCGTCGGCACCGACAACTGGCAATGGGACGCCAGCGGCGAACAAGTGGTCGCCGGCGGCGACGGTATCAAGGAGGTCAACCTCTACCCGCAGGGGACCGGCTCGCCGGGCAACCGCGGCACCGTCGATGTGGGCGGCAGCAACAATAGCACCGCCGACCTGGCCCGGCAGATCGTCGACGGCGTCAGCCGGCAGGACATGATCGACCTGGGCAAACCGCTGGAGTTCGATGCCAACGGCAAGTTGGGTTTGAACGGCGACACAGGCATCAGCGCCGGCGTGAAGGATGAGTTGGCCTCGATTAAAGGCAAGACCCGGATCATCCCGATCTTCGAGTCGGTCTCCGGCAACGGCAACAACGCCACCTACACGATCGTCCAATGGGTCGGTGTGCGGATCTTGGAGGTCAAGCTGACCGGCAGCATGAGCAGCAAGCGCGTGATCATCCAACCGGCCAACGTCGTGACGCGTCACGGTGTGAAGAACGAGGGTAGCGAGACGACGAGCTGGTACGTCTATTCGCCGGCGTCGCTCGTTCGTTAATAGTCGCCATCGGACGCCGCCGGGATCCGGCTCGGCGGCGTCCGCGTAGGTGGGCGCCCTCTTCGGGTGCCGCCCTCTTCGGGGCGTAGGGTGGGCCGAGTCCGCGAGGCCCACGCGCTGTATCCGCGTGGGCCTCAGCCGCGGCGGCTTCCGCCCACCCTACGGGCTGCGGGTCAGTGCCACCCTCCGCTATCTCCGGCACAATCGCTACGGTGAGCGCTTCTTAATGTGCGGCGGCCTGGCAGAATGCCAGGCAAATCTCGATGGCGCCTCTCGACCGCTTCGGCCGACCTACGCTTTCTCAGTCCTATTCCACCCGGGCCCGGCTATGAATCCGCAGCTCGAACACGAAAACGCACAACTCCGCGCGCGGCTCGATCGCTTGCTGGCCGAGCATGCCCAACTGAAGACCTCGCACGAGCAAGCTCTCGCCGATGCCAGGCAAGACGTTGCCGCGGCCAACCGCGCCAAAAGCGAATTCCTGGCCAATATGAGCCATGAAATCCGCACGCCACTCAACGGCGTCGTGGGCATGGTGCAACTGCTGGCGAACACGCCGCTCGACGCGCAACAGCGCTATTACGCCCGTATCGCCCAGTCGTCGAGCGAAGCCCTGCTGGCGCTGATCAACGACATTCTCGACTTTTCGAAGATCGAGGCGGGCAAGCTGGACCTCGAAGAGCGCGAATTCGATCTGAACACGCTGCTGGCCGACACTGCGGAGCTGTTTGGGGCACGCGCTCGCGAACGCGGACTGGAGCTGGCCTATTCGCTGCACCCGGAGGTTCCCGGCGGCGTGATTGGCGACTCCGACCGGTTGCGGCAGGTGCTGGTCAACCTGATCAGCAACGCGATCAAGTTCACCGACCAGGGCGAAGTGGTGATTCGTGCGAGCCTTGAAGAGCGCACTGAGACTGAGGCCGTAATTCGCTTCAGCGTCCGCGACAGCGGCATCGGCATTTCGCCCGATCGCCGCGACCGGCTGTTTCAGTTGTTTTCGCAGGTCGATGCCTCGACGACGCGACAATACGGCGGCACAGGACTGGGACTGGCCATCTCCCGCCAATTGGTGGAAATGATGCGCGGGCGGATCGGCGTCCAGAGCGAACTGGGACGCGGATCGACGTTCTGGTTCACGGTCCGCTTGCGACTGCAACGTCAGCAGAAGCCGCGCTACAGCCGACTCTCGGTGGTCGAATTCAAGGACCTGCGCGTGCTGGTCGTGGACGATAGCGCGGCCAGCCGAGAGATCTTGACCGAACAACTTAGCTCCTGGGGATTGCGACCCACGGCGGTTGCCGATGGACCGGCGGCGATTCAGATGTTGGTCCGCGCGGCGGCTCAGGGAGTTCCCTATCAGCTCGCAATCATCGATCGACAAATCGTCTCGACGGATGGCTCGCAGCTCGTGCAAGCGGTCACGGCCAGTCCTGCGCTGCACGGGTTGAGGCTCGTGTTGCTGACTCCGGCCGGCGAAACGCTCACTCCCCAAGAGCAACAGGTGACGCAGATCTGCGGCTCGGTGCACAAGCCGGTCCGGCAGTCGCAGTTGTTCGATGTCCTGGTCAGCGCCTTGGCGGGACGAAACGAATCCGCCCAGCCCGCCCAGCGGGCAAGCGGCGGTCTGTTTGGTACGCCGGTGAAGCCGGACAGCGTTCACATTCTGCTGGCCGAAGACAACCATGTAAATCAGGTGGTCGCCGTGGAAATCCTGAAAAAGGCCGGGTTCACGTGCGACATCGTCAACAACGGTTTGCAAGCGGTTGAGGCCGTGGCAATGGTCGAGTACGACCTGGTGCTGATGGACTGCCAGATGCCGGAGATGGACGGCTTCGAAGCGACGCGGCGGATTCGCGCCTGCGAGGCCGCCGGGGGGACTGGGCGCCGCGGTGCTGATCCGCTGCCGATCGTGGCGCTCACCGCCAACGCCGCGAAGGGAGACCGCGAACGGTGCCTCGAAGCCGGCATGTCGGACCACGTTCCCAAGCCGATCAATCCCAAGCTGCTGTTGCAGAAGATCGAATCGCTTACCGCGGGGCGCTCCGACGGTCCCCATCCTGGCGCAGGCGACGTCGCTTGCGCGGAGCTGGACGGCGCCGAATCTAAGGCCAAGTCAGCCCCCCCGATTGACTTCGAATCGCTTCAGGCGCGCTGCTTGGGCAGTGCGGAGCTAGTCGCGAAGCTGTTGGCGGTGTTCGAGCCGGAGATTGGCAAAGACGTCCAACGGTTGGAAGCAGCTTTCGCAGCCGGCCAGGGCGGAGACATTGCCGACTTCGCCCATGCGATCAAAGGATCGGCGGCCAACCTATCCGCTGACGTGTTGGCCGACCTGGCGCGCGAGCTGGAAAATGCGGCTCGCCGTGGCCAATGGCGGACTCGCGGCAAGCTGGTTGAAAGAATCCGCGACGAGTTCGGCCGCTGCCTGCAAACGCTGCCGGGTTTGAGAGTCACCGTTTAACAGACAGGTTCAATAGCAACATTTACCATGCGTCATAAATAGTTATGGAAGTCCTAATCGTTGACGACAACGCGATTGCGCTGGAGCTGTTGAACTACACGCTCACTTCGCATGGTTATCAGGTGATCACGGCGCGCGACGGCCTGCAGGCGATGGAAGTGCTCCACGAGCGCGATTGCCAGATCGTGATCACGGACTGGATCATGCCGGTGATGAGCGGCATCGAGCTGTGCCGCAACATTCGTGAGTTCGGCTTCTCGCGCTACATCTACACCATCCTGCTCACGCAGCGCAGCAATACCGCCGACACGGTCGAAGGCCTGACCGCCGGCGCCGACGATTTCATCACCAAGCCGTTCCGGCCGCTGGAGCTCGTAGCGCGCGTGCGCGCCGGCGAGCGCATCATCGGCTTGGAATCGCGCGACCTAACGATCTTCGCGATGGCCAAGCTGGCCGAATCACGCGACCCGGAGACCGGCGCTCATTTGGAACGCGTCCGGAATTTTTCACGGGCGCTGGCGCATCATCTGACCATGCAGCCGAAGTTTCGCGACCAGGTGAACGCCGAATTTGTGCGGTTGATCTACCTCACCAGCCCCTTGCACGACATCGGCAAGGTGGCAATTCCGGACGGCGTGCTCTTGAAGCGCGGCCGGCTGAATCCGGAGGAGTTCGAAATCATCAAGACGCATTCGATGCACGGTGCGTCCACGCTCGACGCGGCCCTGGAGCATTATCCCAACGCACGCTACCTGCGGATGGCGCGCGACATCGCCGCCGCGCATCATGAAAAGTACGACGGCAGCGGTTACCCGGCTGGACTGGCCCGCGACGAGATCCCGCTGGCCGCCCGGATCGTCGCCTTGGCCGATGTCTACGACGCGCTGACCTCGAAGCGCGTGTACGACGACGCCTGCGACCATACCGCAGCGCGGAAGATCATCCTGGAAGGCTCCGGCAGCCACTTCGACCCGGACATCGTCGATGCGTTTCTGGCCTGCGAGAGCCTGTTTTTGGAGATCAAAGCGCGGTTTGCGGAAGCGCCGGTGCTCGCGCGGCTGCCGGTGGATTGAAGCAGAGTTCAGCGGTTGGAGTTCAGCCTTTAGGCTGTGCGGGCAAGCTAAAGCTTGAACTCCAACGGGCGCTAACGCAGAATCGGTACGCTTCTCGGTATCGACGCAGATTCCTCGCCGGCGTCATCTGCCTCAGTGGGCGCCCGCCACGGTTGCTTCGGCGTTGGGCCCGGTTGGTCCAGCGCTCCTTCTGGCGAAAGAGGACTCTTGTCGCCTTCGAGGTAACCGCGCCAATTACGCACCTGAATCTGCCGATCGCGCAGTGACCCAAACGGCAGATAGCTGCTGTAGTTCTGCGGCACTCCGGGAATCGAGCGGAGCGCATGGATTGCCAACACGCGAAACTCCTGACTATTGTGGCCCAGATAACCGACCAACTGTTCGGCGGCCCCGGCTTGCACATCGGACTTCGAGTAGCCGCCCAGAATCCGGTAGAGCTTCCAGCCGTCCTCACGCCCGCGCTGCTGCTGGAACGTCTCGCGCACCTTGGCGGCGGTTTCGGGACCGCGCGCCAGCGCCGCCTGCAAGCTCTCGATCTGCTGTGTCCAGACCGAACGCTGGTCGGAATCGTTAAAGGCGGGGAGAAATGCGTCAAACTCGCCGACCAAGGCCAGGCTCCGCGCACCCAAATGCTTTCGCTCCCACTTCCGATGTTCCGCAAACTCGCGCAGCACAAGCGCCACCGGCTTCTCGTTCTCCTCGGTTAACTCTTGATTCATGTCCTCCGACGCGATCTCGTGGACTCCGGCAACCTTCTCAGCGCTGATCCACGCTGGCAGCTCTTCCTTCTGGTCCGTCGCATACGGATACGGCGTACCAAGCCCGAGCCGACCAGGCGCAGTGATCCGTCTGGCCACTGGGTTCGCGCTCTGCTTCCATTCGATGTCGCCGCCGTCGGCGTACAGGTCGATGGCGACATAGGCTTGTTCCGTTTCCGGGTTGGCGCCCGCCGGCAGGAATCGCCGCACTTCTACGGCCAAGGTCGATTCGGCATCGAGAAACGTCGCCGTGCCTTCCTGGCCGCCAAGCACGAGCTGGATCGAGACATTGGGCTTACCGGCAGTCATGAGTACCGCTCGTCCGTAAGGCATCTGCAACCTCGGTACGCCGCCGGCGTCGGTCCCGAGCAATTCCACCAGCGTTTCGCCGAGCACTTGCATGGTGAGCCCGCCCGTCAGCGAGATGCTTGGCCGATAGGTGGGCAAGACGAGCAACCGTTCGCCGGCATTCAGCGTCGCTCCCTGAGCGACTCGCTGCCACTCGCTACGGCGGCTGAACCGCAGCAACACGTTCCGATCCTGTAGAAAGCGGCCGAGCGGTTCGGGGCCGTTGCGCGCGGCCGGATCGTCGCCGGCTGCCGGGTCTTCTGACGGCGCGGCCGCATCACGCGTTGGCGCTGGCGGATCGACCGCAGCATCCGCGCCGAGGTCCAACGACGGAATAGTTATGACCTTTGTATTCTTTGTTCCACTGTCGCCGGCCGGCTCAGGAGGAATTGGCGCTTGCGCATCGGTGTCGGCCGGAACCTGCGGCCCATCAAGCGGGATCGCCTTGCCGTTTTGCTCAAGCGGGTTCTGGAGAGCAGCGGCCTTCGCCTTGGCAGCGGGGCCGTCCGCGTCGGCAGCGCCACCGTTCTGTGGTGCCGGCTGGCCATTGTCTGTGCTCGGAGCAGCGTTGGATTGTTCGTCGGCAGCGCCATTCGCTTGGCGCTTCGGAGCCGCGGCGCCTTCGTCACGGTCATTCGTCGCCACTTGCGCATCGTCTTCCCAAATGGGGAGCCAGGCCAGTGCGCGGTTGGTGCGATCGTAGGGACCGATGGCGCGGATGACCGCAGCGGCAAGCAACACGGCTAACACGACCGTGGCCGCCACCGCCCACCATCGCGACCGCCGCTCTCCGCGCAAATAGTCCGGTACGCGTGGCCGCTCGCGGCGTCTGGGCTGAGCGGCGCCGGCCGGCAGCGGGGGCGGAGGCTTTAAGGCTTCGGTCTGGTTTAAGGCTTCGGTTTGGGCAGCGGCGGACTGGCCGATGTCGTAGAGCTTTTGTCGCAGCCCGGCATCGACTTCGGCCGGCTCACCCAACACCAGCGCCAAAACCTGATGGCAGGCAGCCACTTCGGCGAGGTGCACGTCGGACTCCAAGCAGACCTTCTCGAAATCCGGCACGCGCTCGGCCGAGAGCGTGTTGTCCAGATACATGGACACGGTGTTCGGATCGAGCCCCATCCCCTTGCCGGTCAGCTTAGGCGCGCCCAACCGAATCCGCCGCGTCACGTCGCGGACGCGGTGCATGATGCTCGTGGCGAACTCGCTCTCCTCGATCTTCTGCTTGATCTCGTCCTGCTGCGCAGGTTCGAGGATCTCGTCCATCGAGGCCAGCATGTTCCGTAACGTCAAACGCATGGTCGGGCTCCGGTTAAGGCGATTCTCGCGGGGACGGAAGGCTTCCCATCTTTATTAGTGGGGGGTAACGGTCAATTCCGTACAACGCCGGCAAGACTTTTTGCCTTGGAGCCAGTGCGGCCGTCGGGGCGACAACAAAACGAGTCGCCTGAGCGGCCAGAATCAGCCGGCACGCGCCGTGTGCGGCAACCCGGGAACCACTATCTTGCGGGTCGCTAATGCTTCGTCCCGCGGAGCGAGACGGCTATCTTGAAACGGGCAGGCCATCGGCACGCATCAGGAAACGCAGTAGGCGTTCCTTGTCGCGCTCAGGGTCGAGTTGCCCTATGCTGCCGTCGGCAAATGCGGCCAAAAACGTAGGGCCGCGCAATTTACCCAATCCGCGGGCTGGCGCCTTTGGATCAAACTGCCAGTCGCCAGGCTTGCTCCAGATGACCGCCTGATCGGCGTCGGCCTCGACGATGAGAATCGTCTTTGAGACTCCATCGCGAACCTCTTTGATGGGTGTTCCCTTGTCGTCATAAAAAAGCGTCTCCTCGCCAACCGGAACCAAATACGTCGTGGTGTACTTTGGCAGCGGCGGCAATATCGGCACGCGAAAGATGTCCGGCATTTTTTCAATGAGCTGCTTGTTGTGCTCGCTGTCCCACGGTTCGTCGAGCTTGAACTGTCGGTAGAGCTCTCCTTCTTCCACGTACGGCAGGACATGGACCCGCCAGCTCAACAGCGGCTTGCCGGCTTTGTCCGCGGTCGCGGCGGGCGGAAAGTGCTTATAGACATCAAGGTAATTGTGCATCGACAGGGCAAGCTGCTTGAGATTGTTAATCGACTTCGCCCGGCGAGTGGTGAAGAGGTCGAGTAGTCTTTTGGCCACTTCGGACGCCGCGGTTTGAGCCGGCGTGGCGCGCTTGTGGTCTTCCTGTGCGCTGTCACGTTTTTGTTCTGCCGGCCGCTCGTCGCGCGGCTTGTCATCGGTCCCTTTCTCAGCGACGCTAATGACGTAGCGAAACGCCCCAGTCTCCGACGTGCGGCCGGCCGGCGCCTTGCCTTCCAGCGTTGCCGTCCCCCTTTCGAGCTTGTAATCGAACATCTTGCCCGTGACCGGGTCGACCGGTATGGGTATCTCGCCAATGTCTTCGAGCTTCTGGGGCAGCTTGCCATCGTGCATTGCGGCGTGGAACCGCACAGCTTCCAAAGTTCGAATGGCAGCAAACTGGCGGTCGAGCCGCACCACCGCGAACCGGGCCGCATTAACAGCCGGCAACAGCAACGACGAAAAGGGCAAGATCTCGCGACTTTTTACGGTATCGGCGAACTGCCGTTGGGCCAGTAGGCTCCCGTCCTGAGACTGCCAATAAGGGACATGAAACCATTTGAACATCGAATCGCGGAACACCTCATTGGTTTGGCCTATGTGCAGGAGGATCACCTGCGCCACCGCCATTGAGTCGAGTTGCGTTTTTGACCAGCCGTACTTTTGCAAATCGGTCTTGGCCTGGGGGTAGTAGACCGCCGCAACTGCGGCAATCTTGACGCCCAAGGCAAGCTTCTCTTGCCATCGTTTGGCTTCGGCGTCGGTGCCCAACAGTGATCCAAATTTGCTTAGCGATTGGCTAAACTCGGCTAGCCGCAAGCTCCATTGCTCGTCGGTCAGATGCGTCGTGGCGACGTCCTTGAGCTGGGGAAACATCAGATAGATGCCATCGCCCTCGAAATCCATTGCCGGACGCGTGTCGATAAAAGGGTCCGGGAGGGCGGCGATGCTCCAATAGAGATTCGGCGCGCCGGGCGCCTCGATCAGCTCGAGCAGCACCTGATTGATGTTGCGCGCGATCGCCACGCTGACCAGCGCATTGACTAGTGTGGGCCCCTTGGCCGCGTTACGCGCCAGCGCATAGCCCACGCGCAGTGTTTCGATGGCCTGTTCAATCCTTCCGTCGGCGATCTGCACTCGAGCTCGCAAGGCGAGATAACGCGAGAATTGTCGCAGCGACGACAGTTCGGGCAAAAGAATCGAGTACAGCTCGTGCTCGCCAATCGGCAGGTCCCAATCGCAGTCTGTGCGAAGCGACGCCAGCCGCAGAAATTCGAACGTGCTCGTACCGATTTCCTTGACGATTTTCCGCGCTTCCTCAACCTGGAACTCACCCTTCGGTTGGTCAAGCAGCTCACCGATTCTCTCGTCGTGTTTTTTAAGTTCGGCGTCTCCCCCCTCGGGCAGAGCTTTAAGGTATTGCACCGCCGCATTGCCCGGCTTCAGGTCGAGATACCGCGGCAGCAGCCGGTGTTGCATAGCGATCGCCGGCGGTTCGGCCGGATGGATTACCAGCCGCGTGGTGGGCGGCTCGTCGGGATTTGGCGCATTCGTTTGTCCCAGGCTTGGGAGGGCAATGCAAAGAGCAGCAACAAGGCTCACGCCGATGTAACAGCTAAATCGGGGCATAGTTACCTCCACTAGCAAACTGAATGGTCAAAGAAAGAATTCTCGCTGCGTCTCGGCGCCTCAGCGGTTTAAAAACGGTCACCCTCATCATCCTCCACGCAATTGCCCAATCAGCGCGCCATACCGCGAATCGCCGATCGCTGGGCTGCCGTTTGTCGCAGGTGCGGCGGAATACGACGGCAACACATCGACGCCGAACGCCAGCACGCGCTCGCGGAGCGATAGGTAGTCATTACCGAAGCGCGTCTGCGGTCGATCGAGCAGGGGCGCCTGCGGCAACCACTCTTGTGCAGAAGCAACGCGGTCATCGGTCGTCGGCAACTGGGACGCTGCCGCAGGGGCTCTTTCTTTCTCTGTCTCGCTGGACTCGCGGGTGGTCTTCTCCACGAACACAACTTCCACGTCCGGCTCACGAGTAGCCAGCACGATACCGAGCGTCGCCGACAACAGCACCAGCCCCGCCGTGGTCAATGGCCAGAGCCACGCAACGCCGCTACGCCGGTTACTTGGCGTCAATGCACTCGGCGAATCGCCGGAAGCCTCACACGCCGCCCAGCCGGCCCGGTACATCAGCTCGTCGCGATTGAGAGTACCGCTTGCCGGCACTAGCGCCGCCAGGTCGGCCTCAATCGGTTTCAAGTCTGAAGGCAATTCAGGCAATCGATCGGGGTTCATTTCATCGTCTCCTCATCTGTGCTCATCGCTCCCTGACGCCGGCCGCGCGAGGCTTCCTTTGCCCAATATTGTCCGCAGCGCTCGTAAGCCGCGCTCATACCGCCGATAGGCTGTCGCCGCCGACAGCCCAACCAGCTCGCCAATTTGTTGAAACGTTAAGGCGCCCCAAAGATGTGCGATGATGATCTCCCGTTCTTCCAGCGATAAGTGCTTTAGCGCCTCCGTCGCCGACTCGGCACCGAGCTGCGCGGCCTCCGTAGGCAGAAACCACGCGCGAGCACGCGTCGCCGCGGCGGCTTCGTGTTTGCGCCGCCGCTGTTGTGCACGTGCGGCGCTGATCGCACCATTGCGGACCACTCGGTACAGCCACGCCGCCGGCCGGTCGGGCACATCACTCTGCCGTGCAAGCTGCACGAACGCCTCCTGCACAACGTCCTCGGGCGATGCACAGAATTGCCGCGCAAACAGGACCAGCGCCGCGCCATGGCGGTCGAGCAATTCGCCCAACAGTGCGGGGCTTACGCCGAGCATGTTCACGGTGCGCTGAGTCCGGGTTGCCTGTAAAGAAGACGCCGCCGAGCAGAGGCCATTTCACCAATTGTCGCAACCTGATGGCGCATGTGCGATCAAATTGATGACGGATGACGTGCCAGACCCACAATTTCGCCCCCTTTACTGCGATCGCCTAAAGTGCCGGAAAATACGTTGGTGATCCTGACGACGCGCTGCTAGCCGCACATTCAGCCTGCAAAAACGCGACATTTTCAATCCGCTCGAACTGCTTAGCTCACTTAGGCTTACGACTCATCCATAGTTTCGCCGCCCGCTGGCATTCAGATTGCACAGCTTAGGCAATGTAGATAGACAGCAGACGCATACCCAGATCGCTGCCTTCTTTGGAGTGCAGCGGAAGGAGACTCAGATGATAACTCAACTTTCCAAATACCTGCTTGGCGCCGTTGCGGTAGTTGTCGGTTTGATAGTTGCCGACCCGGCCCAGGCCCAGCGGGTGCGGTACAGAGATTCGGACCGATACGACGGCCGGTACACGGCCCGCCGGCCGGTGTACGACGATGCCTATCGCGACGGCCGAACGCGGTCGGCCGTTACCCACACGCCGCTCGGCCCGGTCCAGTCCTCGAAGACCATCGATCCGCGAACCGGCGAAGAAGTCTCTACTACTTACTGGCGTGATCCGCGGACCGGGCAAGTGACCACTTCGCGTCGCGTGGTTGATCCGCGCACGGGCGAAGACCGAGCGAGTACGCGGACGGTCGATCCGTACTCGGGCGCCGTCCAGCGCAGCCGCGTGGATCAGGATCGTTATCGTGGGTCCTACTCGGAGCGGACCAGCGGTGTGGACCCGTGGAGCGGCGTACCGTATCGTTCGCGTTCGACGTACGATCCGCAATACGGCGAGACGTACGAGCACGAGGATCCCTACTATGGTGGATCGCGAGTAGACATTCCCTATCGACCGTACTGGCGATAAGACAGGCAGTAGCCCCGGCCGGAAGGCCGGGGTTTAGCCTTACCGATTCTTTCACCACAAAGAACACGAAGAGCACGAAGGGTGGCTTCGTGTTCTTCGTGGTTTTCTAATCGTCGCTGCTACGCAGGCCGTCGCCGGAAGAACAGCAGCGACACCCATAGCGCAATCGCGGCGATGCCCAGTACGGCGGACAGTGGCCGGTCGAAGAATGCCAGCGGCGAGCCATCCGCGCCGGTTAACGTCTGAATAAATCGTTCCTCAAGCGACCCCCCCAGGACAATTCCCAGCACAACCGGGCCGATGGGTACCTGCCAGCGCTCAAGTAAAAACCCGAGCGCGCCCATCGCGAGCATAACCCAGATGTCGAAGCTCCGCTCGCTGATCGCATAAGCCCCGACGACGCAGGCCAGAAGAATGATCGGCAGCAGCACGCGTTGCGGCACGCGAACAACGTACCCTCCCGCTTTGATGGCCAATAAACCGATCGGGATGAGCACCAGGTTGGCAAGAATAAAGATCATATACAGGCTATAGACCAGCACTGCCTGCTTCTCGAAGATCTCCGGTCCGGGCTTGATGTTTTTCATCATCAGCACGCCAATCACGATCGCTGTCACCGAGTCGCCTGGTATCCCGAACACGAGTGCAGGGATCCACGCGCCGGCCAACGCGGAGTTGTTGGCGGTGGTGGCTTCGGCAAAGCCGTCGAGTGAAGCTTCCTCGCTATGTGGCTTTTTGGACCATCGCTTGGCGACGGCCATCGAAACCCAACTGGCAATATCGGCGCCCGCCCCCGGCAGCATTCCAATCGCGGTGCCGATGGCGCTGGAACGTATCACAGCCCCGATGCGACGGCGAAGCTCGATACAAGCCGGTATAAGCACGTGAGAAACGGGGGCAAGCAACAGCGACGCCAGCCGACGTCGCATCGTCGGCTGCGCCGCAGCCGCGGCAGCCACCACGGCCGCGGATCTGCCTTGCTTGAGCGCCACAAGATTCTTGAGCACCTCCGACACGCCAAACAGTCCGATCATCGCCGGAATGAAGTTGATTCCTTCATACAGCTCCGGCAGTCCGAACGTAAACCGCGCTTGGGTATGGACCGCGCTCAGCCCAACCGTCGCCAGCAATAAACCCAGCAACAGCGCCAACAGCGCTTTGAGCACAGCGCCGCCGGACACAATCACCGCGCAGCTCAGCCCCAGTACATACAGCCAGAAGTACTCGGCGACGCTGAACGCCTCCGCTACGCGCGCCAGTTGATGGCCGACCAGCATCAACACCACCGCGCCGAACAACCCACCGACCACGCTGAAGATCAACGCCACGCCCAATGCCAGGTCGGCGTGCCCTTGTTTTGCCAATTTGAAGGCGTCGTCGGCATAGGCTGCCGAAGCCGGCGTGCCGGGGATCCGCAACAGCACCGTGGGAATGTCGCCCGCGAAGATAGCGCAGGCGCTTATCGATACGATGGCCGCCAGCGCCACGGTCGGTTCCAGCCAGAACGTCAGCGGCACCAACAGCGCGACTGCCATCGTGGCCGTCAAGCCCGGCACGGCGCCGATGAACACGCCGAACACCGCCGAGGCCACGATGACGAACCAGATCGTGCCGTTGAGTACGACGTCTTGAAAGGCCTGTCGAAGGTCCTCGCCCATATCTCACCAGCCCCACAGGCCCCAAGGGAGCGATACCCGCAAATGAACCGCGAAAACCTGATACGTGGTTACGGACACAAGCGCGCTGATGACCGCGGCCGTCCACAGCCGCGTGCCCAGGTATTTCATCAACAAGACGAGCAGCACAGTCGCGGTCAAGATAAATCCCAACCAGTCCATGACGGCGACAAAAACAAGCACCCACGCGATCGCCAGCCCGACGGCGACAATTGCGCCTTGTAGATCCATTTCGTTTGCCGCTTCGCCGCTGCGCCTGACGTATAGCACCGTCGCCACCGCCAGCAGAAATCCCCCGATGACCGCGGGAAAAACCATCGCCCCGTACCGCGACCGTCGCACCGACTCATAGGTGTCGCTCGTCAGGATGGCCTGGAACTCATCGTCGTGACGCGCAAGCGCTGCCGCGAATTCCTGAGGTCCATCGCCACGGGCATCAAAGCCCGACGTGCTCATGAACTCGCGATATTCGTCGCGCGCGATCACGCGCTTCAGAGCCGCCAGGAGAATCTCTTTGCGGTCTGCGGGCACTCCGTTGGGCAGCGCCAACCCGCGCCAGCCGCCCATCGACCAATCGACGCCTTGTTCACGAAAAGTTGGCACCTCCGAGTAGGTAGCGACGCGCTGCGGCGCCATCACTCCCAGCGAGCGAATACGGCCGGTCTCCATCAGCGTGGCCGCTTCCGGCAAACTGCAGCAGATGAAATCCACTCCGCCGGAGATCAGCTCTTGCAGCGAGGGCCCCGCGCCGTTGATCGAAACCCAGATCACATCGTCGGCTTTCAAGCCGACGAAGTCGAGCCAGCCAGCTACGGCGACGTGCCAGATGCCGCCTTGTGCGGTGCCCGAGGCCTTAAGTCCACGCGGCTTGGCGCGGATTTCACGCTCCAAATCGGCCAGCGATTGCCAGGGCGCGTCCGTTCGCACGAACAACGCCGAGGCGTCGCGGTTCACCAGGATCAGTGGATCAAAGTCCTGGTAGCCGATGTTCGTCAGACCGCGCCACCGCAGCATGTTGAGCTCGACGGTGATCATCGTCAGCGTGTAGCCATCCGGTTTGGCCCGCGCGCCGCGCGTGTGGCCGGTGACGCCGGAGCCGCCCGTGGCGTTGATCACGTTAACCGGGATCTTCAGCTCATCTTCGAGCAGTGCGGCCACTTCGCGCGAAACGGTGTCGGTCCCACCCCCTGGCGACCAGGGACAGACCAGCTTGATCGGCCGATTCGGGAAATCACTCTTATCGCGGCACCCGCCGCAGGGAATGCCTACTCCCACGATGGTGAGCAGCAGAAAGAGAAGTCGTCTCGACATGCTGTGCGTCGGTCACGAGATCGGCTGCCGCAGTAAGTCATTCGGCAAGAAACACAGACTAACACAGACAAACACGGACAGCCACAGACGTTCGCAACATGCTCGGTTGATGTTACGACACTTGGTTCGATGTCTGTGTTCGTCTGCTTCAGTCTGTGGCCATCTGTGTTCCTTGCCTCTCGAACACAGTAGTTCGGCTACCACTCCTACCGGATCGTCGCCGCGCTCCAGGAATAGCTGGCCCCAAACGGCAGAATACCGTAGATGCCGCGCGTGAAAACGAGGTTGATAAAGTCGTCGCACAGCAAGATCCTGCCCTTGGGCAGGATGATCACATCGGAGTCGTTGAGCCAGATCTCACCGCCCGGGCAGGGCTGGTTGGCGTAGAGCATGGCGCCTTCCAGGTTGACCATCGTGGCCAGCAGCCGCCAGTCATCGCCACGGCGAAAGATCACCACCTGCCGCAGGTTCGCGCCGACGTTCCAGCTTCCCGCCAGTGCGATGGCCTGCATCACGGTGGTGGGCGCTTCCAGCACATAGCGGTTGGGGACGCGGACCTCGCCCAAGACATAGCAGAAGCGCGGCGCTCGCTGAGCAAGCACCGGCGTGACCTCGATGCCGCTGATCGTGGCGGCATAGCGGAGGTCGATCTCGACTTTAAGCTCTTCGAGCGTCAGCCCCTGCGCGGGGACCGTTCCGATTGCGGGCAGCGAGATCGTTCCTTCGGGCGTGATCCGTACGCGCACGCCCTGACCGCCTTCCACGCCGGAGCGGTTATCGACGGTAGCGCGTAGGTCTTCCAGCCGCGTGTTGACCTTGAGGGGCGTGAGCGTGACCCCTGGCGGCGTATAGTACTTGCTGTAAAGCGTCTCTAGTTTGTCGCGCAGGTCGGCCACGGATGTTCCGGTGGCTTTGACCTGGCCGATCATCGGCAGAGTGATCGTACCATCGGGCTGCACGATCAAGTTGCGCTTGAGCTTGTTGCCTTCATCGTTGGCCATTTCGATTTGCAGCTCATCGCCAACGTTAATCTCATACGGTTCGCTGGTTTCTTCGCGCGTCAGCCGATAGAGACACTCCAATTGATCATCCACGCGCAGCCGATAGGCCGGCACGTGCGCCAGCCGAGGGTGGCCGACATATTCCCCCGGGCCGTAAGGCTGAAAGTCGATGGGGAGAGCTCCGTTCCACCCTGCACCGCAAGCGCCGCCAAAGCCGCAATCAACCGCGCAGGCCGGCGGACCGCCCATAGGCGCACCTGCCTGGCAAAGCTGGAAATTGGGATCAAAGCGACGCGTCGCGACGGCATTGTCGCCCCCCATGCGGAACGTCTTCGGCTTGTTGCGTTCCTTCTGGCGCTCCTCCGCATCGTCGGTGTCCAGCATCGGGGTCTTGCGGAGCAGATCGAACTGGCTCATGTTCAACCCGCACCAACCCACCGAGAGCAGCAGCAAGGCCGGAGCTGCCAGCCAAAGTCGCAGGGCATGCAGCGCACCCCGGGGGCGGCTCCACGGCGCGTTTGGCAGATTGGCGGTGCGAGTGTTGCGTGCGTCCATGCTGAGTCAGGATTCAGGTTGAAGTTGGAGTTCAGCCTTTAGGCTCTTTTGCCGTCCGCAAGCAAGCTAAAGCTTGAACTCCAACTGGCAGGCGTTAGCGCGTCTTGCGGGGCCAGGACCACCAGCGGGTCGCACTTTTCGCGTTGGTTGTGTCGGCCGTCGCCGTTATGCTTCGCGACTGAGTGATTCGTTGCGGCGCCGTCGCAGGCAGCGGCACTCCGCTAGTGCCGTTCGTGCTTTTCGCGAATGTCGCTGGATCGACCCATTCGACGGTTGGTGTGGCCGCATCTTGCCAGGGTTTACCTGCGGCCGCGGCACGGGCGGTTTCCCGCGCATTGGCGACTTGCCGCGATTCCCAATCCGCGCGACCGGCGAGGTCAAGCTCGCCCAAACGATGGTGGACGATTGCCAGGTTATGCCAGGCGGCCGCTTGCGGCCCACTACGGACGCTGTGCAGCAGCGCCGCCTTAGCCTCTTCCAGCCGACCATGTCCGGCCAGCAACACGCCCAACTCGTTGGCGGCCAGCGCATGTTGCGGGTTGACCATCAGCGACGCTTGAAAGTAAACCGCCGCGCGTGCCGAGGCGAGCGAGCCGATCTCAGCCGGCATCGCGGTGATTTCCAGCTTTCCGAGGGCGTATAGGGCCGTTGCGGCGGGCTGAAGATCTCCGGCAGCGGCCGCCAATTGATCTTGGGCATAGGTCAAATAGCGCTGCAGCGCTTGAGCAGGAGTCAATTCCTCGATGGACTCATCATGCAGGATGGGCGTTTGATGGCCAGCGAGAATCGCTTCGATCGAACGCATCCGGCCGATGGCGGCAGCCGATACGAACTCTTCGGCTTCCTCCAGCGCTCGCAAACCGTTGGTCATAGCGCGTGAGTGCGCGTCCGTCTGCCGCTGTTCATCGAGCGCAGCGACAGAGAGCCGCAACGCTCGTACGAATTCCGCGCGGGCTGTATACGTTGCCCCGCGCAGGGCGAGCTGAAATCCCCGGGCGACGTGCGCATCCGCCTGACGAGCCACGGCGATCAACGCGGGTGTCGGATCGCTGGGGCCGGAGAGGGGCGCCAGCCGATTTTCGGCATCGATCGTTCGTTTCGGCTGTACGGCGAAGGCTGCGGCAAAATCGGGCGAAAGCGCTGGTCGCCCGCTTGCAGATTTGTCGTCGTGTTCCCACTGGTTCGCCTTGGATCCACGACTGTTCGGCGATTCAAGTGTCGGTCCTGATGGGCCACTCCTCTCAGGTTCTTCGGCGAGTGGCTCAACTTGATTGTGCGGCTCGGCGTCTTCGTTCTCATTCGTATCCTCGACAGGCGGCAAGCGGATGGCCTCCAGCGGCGCCGAATCCGCTTCGATTGACGAAAACGCGTTGGCTGAATACTGATACTCGGCCTGCGTTGCGCCGGTCGCCCGACCGATCTGCGGCGCGGCGGGAAAGCCGCCATCAGCCGCCGATAGTAGCCTGCGCGGCCCGGCCGCGGTTCGGATGGGTCGCGCGGAAAGCCTGGCCACGTCTTCCAAGGCCGCCGGATCGAAATCCGCGCGATCGCGCGACGCGTCGATCTCCCCCGGCTTTCGCTGACTAAATCCGCCAATCAGGAACACCAAGCTCCAGACCAGGGCGAGCCCCACGGCCGTGTGAACAGTGCGGCGGAGCGGCGGTGCGCCAGTCGGAGACCTGCCGTGGCGGGTTCGATTCATGACTTGTCCGTAAGCATGACGATCCAGGCGAGCGCGTAGCGTGGACACGACGCCTGTCGAGAATCCGATCACTAGCTCCGATCGTCTCGACTAGCATGATGCGCCCAGCGAAACCGGCCCGAACCACGGCGGACTGCAGGCGCTTTGCCGGAACACTCCGCACAACGCTTGCCCGCCGAACGATCGCGCGCGGCACGCTACCGCATGATCGGCATGAGACGCAGCAACAGCAGGAAACAACCAGCCGGCACGCGCGGTTCGTCGGACACGACCGGAGCAATCGGCATAATTTGTCCGTATGATTTGCTTGGCTTCTGGGAAACGGTAGGGTGGGACAAGCCCGCCGCGCGCCGCCGGCCCACCATGGGTGGCTGGTGGGCCGGCGCTCGCTGACCAAGCCGGAACTTCGCATAACTCTTGTTGGTAAATGGATTGGCTGGCGACCGCTCACCACGGTTCGCGCGAGCTTGTCCCACCCTACGCTCATCGCCGACATGACTCTTTTGCAAGCCATCGTTCTGGGCATTGTCCAAGGGCTCACCGAGTTCCTGCCGATCAGCAGTACGGCGCATCTGCTGATCGTGCCGCGGCTGTTGGGCTGGGCCGATCCCGGGGCGGCGTTTTCCGCGGTGATTCAGATCGGCACGCTGGTGGCCGTGTTGCTGTACTTTTGGACGGATGTGTGGCGGATCGGCCGCGCGACGTTCGCGGGCCTTGCGGCGGGGAGGCCACTAGGAACATACGACGCCCGCCTGGGCTGGTTGATTGCGGTCGCCACCTTGCCGATCGTCGTCGTCGGGCTGGTGTTTCAAGACGCGATCGAGACCACGCTCCGCTCGCTGTACGTCATTAGTGCGTCGCTGATCGGATTGGCAGTCGTGTTGTCCCTGGCCGAGTTGTACGTGCGCTGGGAGTTACGTCGCGGAAGAGTGCTCAAGCAGCTCGACCGCATCGGCTGGGGAGAGGCGATTGTGGTCGGGTTAGCTCAGGCGGTCGCACTTGTGCCCGGTTCGTCGCGCGCGGGCGTGACGATTACCGGCGGGCTGTTTTGCGGGCTGAGTCGCGAGGCGGCGGCGCGGTTCTCGTTTCTCTGCTCGCTGCCGAGCATCTTTGCCGCCGGCGTCTACGAGCTTTACAAGGAGCGCGAGGCGCTGGTCGGCTCGCAGAGCGACGCCGTGAACCTGCTGGCGGCCACCGCAGCGGCCGCGATCGTCGGCTACTGGTCGATCGGGTTTCTGCTGCGGCTGCTACGAACAAGAACCACACTTGTTTTTATTGTGTACCGACTCGTCCTCGGTTTCGGGCTCTTAGCAGCGTTAACCTCAGGCGTTTTGCAGCCATAGATTGGCGGTCAGCCGTCAGCGATCAGCTTTCGGCTCGCTTTCTGGCACCCCGGCGTCGAACGGCAGTCAGCGACGTGATCGCCAAGCCGCCCAGGCCAAGCAGAACCAGCGACGCCGGTTCTGGCACTGCCGCGACATCGGCTGCGCCGCCTGGCACAGGACTAAACAGCGGCGGCGCAGAGGGATCGTAGAAGACGCCCAAGAGCGTCACGTCGTGTTCATCGACGAAGCCGTTGTAATCAAAGTCGCCCAGCGCCCACTGGGCTTGAGCAACGTCCGGCGCATAGGTAGCACCCACGACTGTCACGTCGTCATCGTTCACAATGCCGTCCAGGTTGGCGTCGCCGGTGCGCGTGTAGGCGATGAGGATCGAGGTGTTATCCACCGGCGCGCCGTGAAAGGTCGTGTAAGGTCCGAGCGGCAAAGTGGCGTTCTCGGCGTAGCCCAGCGAGCGCGAATCGGCCTGCGACTGGTTGGCTGTGGCCGCCGTGCTGCTGGTAATGCCCGAGCCGGTCCAGCTTGCGCCGAGTCCCGGTCCGCCGCGGCCAGAGAGAGTCTTTTCGCGGACCGTAGCCGCCGGGCTTGTCCCGGCATAGTCGACGATTGCCGCGTTGTCGGTCAGATCGAATGTAGCAGCGGGGGCAATGGAAAAGTCGCCGGTGATCTTGACCGGTATCGGCACTCCAGGATAGGCCACCAGCTTTTCGCCGGCGGCCATATTGAGGCCGTAGATACGGCCATCGGGTGCAATCAGGTTGGTTCTGACTGCTCCTTCGAGCCTCAGGCCAGTGTAAATGGCCCCCCTCAGATCGGTCCCGGTCAAGTCGGCATTTACAAGCCTCGCATCCTGCAAATTCGCATAGGAAAGGTTTTGACCGCTAAAGTTCCAGCCGGTCATCTCGTTGCCGTATAGCTTAATACCGCGCAGATCCTTGGCCCGGTAATTGATCGTGGAATAGAGCTGCTCCTTGCTGAAACCAGCGAAAGTCGTTGACCCGAAGTCAGAGCCCGACACATCTGCGCCTTCGAGGATGGCATTCGCGAGCACTGCACCGGAAAAGTTAGCGTCCGTGAGATTCGCTCCCAACAAATTGGCATTCGTCAGTCGCGACGAAATGAAGTTGGCGCCGGCGAGGTTCGCCCCAGCAAGGTTGGCGTTCGTGAGATTCGCATACGCCAGCACCGCAGCCGTGAGATTCGTTCCCGACAAATTGGCGTTCGTTAGCGTCGAGTTGTAGAAAAACGCGCCGCTAAGGTCCTGCCCGCTGAAGTCCCCGCTGGTCAGGTCGGTGCCGTTTAATTCAATGCCCCGCAAATTCCTCTGCTGGTAGCTCGCCGTGGAATAGAGCTGCGGAAGAGTGATTCCGCGTCCTGCAGCGTAATAGTAGCGGCCGAAGTTCGCCCCTGCAACCACTGCTCCCGCGAAATTGGCGCTGGCCAGCATCGCCCCAGCGAGGTTGGCGTTCGTGAGGGTCGCACCCACCAGCTCCGCATCCGTGAGATTCGTTCCCGACAAATCGGCGTTCGTCAGCGTCGACAAAGAGAAGACCGCACCGGTGAGGTCTTGCCCGCGGAAGTCCCAGCCGGTCAGGTTGTTGCCGAATAATTTGATGCCGTTTAAATCCCTCCGCTGGTAGCTCGCCGTGGAGTAGAGCTGCTCCTTGGTGAAGCCGCGCGATGTGGCCTGAGAAAAGTTGGCGCGCGTGATCACCGCTTCTGATAGGTTGGCGCTGGTCAGCGTCGATGCAGCGAGGTTGGCGTTCGTGAGCGTCGCACTCACCAGCTCCGCATCCGTGAGATTCGTTCCCGACAAATTGGCGTTCGTGAGATTCGCATACGCCAGCATCGCATCTGTGAGATTCGTTCCCGACAAATTGGCGTTCCTCAGCGTCGAGGAGGAGAAATTCGCACCGGTGAGGTCCTGCCCGCTGAAGTCCCAGCCGGTCAGGTCGTGCATGCTTAATCCAATGTCCCGCAAATTCCTCTGCTGGTAGCTCGCCGTGGAAGAGAGCTGCGGAAGAGTGATTCCGCTTCCTCCGGCGTAATAGTAGCGGCCGAAGTCCGCCCCTGCAACCACTGCTCCCGCGAAGTTGGCGCTGGTCAGCGTCGACGAACTAAAGTCGGCGCCAGTGAGATTCGCCCCCGCGAGGTTGGCGTTCGTGAGGATCGCACCCATCAGCCCTGCATCCGTGAGATTCGTTCCCGACAAATTGGCGTTCGTGAGGGTCGCACCCGCCAGCGCCGCATCCGTGAGATTCGTTCCCGACAAATTGGCGTTCGTTAGCGTCGAGGAACTGAGGTCCGTACCGGTGAGGTCCTGCCCGCTGAGGTCCCAGCCGGTAAGGTTGTTGCCGATTAATCTAATGCCCCGCAAATTCTTCTGCTGGTAGCTCGCGGTGGAGTAGAGATGCCGGCTGGTAAAGCTAGGCGTGTTTCGAAAGCTGGCTCCGGTGACGATCGCCCCAGCAAGGTTGGCGTTCGTGAGGATCGCACTCCCCAGCTCCGCATCCGTGAGATTCGTTCCCGACAAATTGGCGTTCGTCAGCGCCGAGGAGTCCAAAACCGCGCCCGTAAGGTCCTGCCCGCTGAAGTCCCCGCTGGTCAGGTCGTTGCTTGTTAACCGAATACCCCGCAAATTCCGCTGCTGGTAGCTCGCCGTGGAATAGAGCTGCGGAAGAGTGATTCCGCCTATTCCGGGGTAAGGTGGCTCGAAGCCCGGAAGTTCGCGGGTGAAGTCGCGGGTGAAGTTCGCCCCTGCAACTACTGCTCCCGCGAAGTTGGCGCTGGTCAGCGTCGAGCCAGCGAAGGACGCACCCGAGAGATCCTGCCCGCTGAAGTCTCCGCCGGTCAAGTCGTGGATGTTTAATCTAATGCCCCGCAAATTCCTCTGCTGGTAGCTCGCCGTGGAATAGAGCTGCGGAAGAGTGATTCCGCTTCCTCTGATTCCTTCGATGAAACCTACGTCGCGGCCGAAGTTCGCCCCTCCAACCACTGCTCCCGCGAAGTTGGCGCTGGTCAGCGTCGACGCACTAAAGTCGGCATCAGTGAGATTCGCACCAGCAAGGCTGGCGTTCGTGAGGATCGCGAAAACCAGCCCTGCATCCGCGAGATTCGTTCCCGACAAATCGGCGTTCGTCAGCAGCGCGCCGTCAAAGTAAGCATTCCTGAGATCGGCGCCCGCCAGGTTCGCGTCGGTCAGCGTCGACTGCGAAAAAGCAGCGCCGGTGAGGTCCTGGCCACTCAAGTCCCAGCCGGTGAGGTCGTTCCTCCCGAGGCCGATTTCGTGTAAATCCTTGGCCTGATAGCTGGCTGTCGAATATAGCTGTTCTTTTGTGAATCCTCGAATCCCATACAAATAGGTACCGATCACCGTGGCTCCAGTGAAATCGGCACCGCTCAGGTTCGATGCGGTCAAAAAGGCGTATGACAAATTGGCGTTGGTGAATCGCGCGCCGGTTAAATCGCTTCCGTGCAACGTAAAATCGTCGTAGAACGATGAACGCGTGAGATTGGTGTTCGACAGTTCCGCGAATTGAAGAACTCGCGGACCAAGTTGCGTAGCGGGCCCTGGCGTGATGCCTTCCGTCCCCGGGATCACCTGGCCGTTGTCCCAGCGGAAGATGTCAGCCAAAACGGGCGGGACGGAGAGAACGATCGCGAAAATAGCCAAGAAAATGGCACGAGCCATGAGTTGAACTCCGGCAATAAAGGGGGGAACCGTCAACCGAAGGATCGGCTCGGTTCCTGGCCGGAGGCATTGCATCCTGCGCCCAGAGGCGAGTCGCTACTAGAGAGTATGGGGACCCCGCATGTGACTGTCAAATGACGCCTGTGAACCCGTCGTCTGATCAGAAGCAACAGTAGGCCGGCTGTACTAGCCAGAAGAATAGTCGTCGGCTCGGGCACCGCGGCGACGTCGCCGGCGTGGGCCGCGGCTGACGCAATCAGCGGCGCCGCTGCGGGATCGTAGAAGACGCCCAAGAGCGTCACGTCGTCGTCATCGACAAAGCCGTTGTAGTCAAAGTCGCCCAAGGCCCAGTACGGCTGCGAAACGCCAGGCGCATAAGTCGCGCTGACAATCGTCACGTCGTCGTCGTTGACAATTCCATCTAGGTTGGCGTCGCCGGTGCGCGTGTAGGCCATCAGCAGCGATGTATCGTCCACGGCCTGACCGCGGAAGCTGGTGTATGACCCTAAAGGAAGTGCCGAGTTCTCGGCGTAGCCGATCGATCGTGACTCGGGCTGGGCCGCCGCGGCGCTGCTGCTAGTAATGCCTTGCCCATTCCACGTTTTGCCCAGGCCTGATCCGCCGCGTCCGGCGAGGATTTGCTGACGGACCGTTGCCACGGGACTTGCGCCGCTGTAGTTAATGATTGCCGCGTTGTCGGTCAGGTCGAAGGTGGCGGTCGGCGCAATGGAGACGTCACCTGTGAGCTTCACAGCAAGCGGCACTCCGGCGTGGGCCACAAGCCGCTCGCCCGCCGCCAGATTGAGGCCATCGATCGTGCCCTCGCGGAGGATCGCGTTGCGCACGAGTGCGCCATCCAACGAATTGTACGTCGCCAGGCGCAGATCCGCGAAGCTCAGATCGGCGTTCACCAAACGCGATTGATTGACGTCGGAGTCGGTTGTGAAGCTGGCGCTGGTGAGGTTGGCATGGCTCAGGTTGGAGTGGAAAAGATCGGCATTAAGGAATACTGCGCGAGCAAGGTTCTGACCTGCAAAGTTCCAGCCGGAAAGGTCGTTGCCGCTCAACACAATGTCCGCCAGGTCCTTTCGCTGGTAGCTGGCGGTGGAGTAGAGTTGCTCTTTCGAAAAATCATCGGACAAACTGAAGTCAGCGCCATTCACAATCGCCCCAGACAGGTTGGTGTTGGTGAGGATCGCAAATTCGCAACAGATGCCGCCCTCTACAAAGAAGCTGGCGCCTGTGAGGTCCTGTCCGCTCAGCTCCCAACCTGTGCCGCCGTTGCCGGGAAGCTTGACCCCGCGCAGGTTTTTTTGCCGGTAGCTGGCGGTGGAATAGAGCTGGCTTTGTGTCAGGCGAGTCTCGTTGAAATCCGCCCCAATGATGGTGGCGCCAACCAGGCTGACGTCCGTCAGCGCGGAGTGGTAGAAATTTGCGCCGGTGAGGTCCTGGCCGCTCAAGTCCCAACCTCTCAAGTCGTTGTTACTCAATTCAATACCCTGGAGTTCTTTTTGCTGGTAACTGGCCGTGGAATAGAGTTGCTCCTTGGTCAAGTCGAAACCAGTCTCTCCCGAGAATCGTACGTCGGCGACAATCGCCCCCGCCAGGTTGGCATTGGTCAGCGTCGAGGCTTCCAGATTTGCGTTGGTGAGATTCTGCCCGCTGAAGTCCCAGCCGGTCAGGTCGTTGTTCCCCAACCAGATGCCCTGCAAGTTCTTCGTTTGATAGCTCGAGGTGGACGCGAGCTGCGCCTGGGTGAACCCCCGCGATGTGGTCCCCCAAAACATGGCCCCCGTCACCACCGCACCCGTCAGGTTGGCATTGGTCAGCCTCGAGGAATACAGATCCGCGCCCGTGAGATTCTGCCCGCTGAAGTCCCAACCGGTCATGTTGTTGGACGCCAGCCCGATGCCCTGCAAATTCTTTGTTTGATAGCTAGCGGTT
>JBBDYH010000065.1:0-29297 GCA_040901795.1 Pirellulales bacterium | reverse complement strand
GCGCTCGATACAAACCAAAACAAACCACGAACTTCGGCACAACGCAACCGGCTCGCCGGTGCGGCGGAATGCTTGCATGCACGATAGCGCGGCGGTACAATCCCGTCTCTTTCAAACAAGTGACTTCGCGACAAGCCTGAGCTCCACTCGGATGACCGGAACTCTTCCGGTCATGTCAGGTGGTTGACCGCTCAAATCAGCGAAGGCACTCGGCGCTCGTCTACAGGGGAGCCGAAATGAAGACCATCTCTGCTACGGTTGGTCGCGCCAGCCGCAATGAGCCCATCGACGTTATCCGAATCCAGGAGTTGCTGAATAACGTTTCTCCCGGCGAAGGGGGCCCCACACCCCAACTCGAGGTCGATGGACTGTGCGGGCCAAAGACGCAGCACGCGATCCAGACTTTTCAGCTCAAGCACTTCGGCTTCAAGGGCGCCGATGGCCGAGTGGAACCCGGAAAGCAGACGCTCGCCAAGCTGAACGAAATCAATGATCGGCAGAATCCGGCGCTGCCGCCCGCTCAACCGCCACCCAAGCCGGAGACGTTGTTCACCAGCTTCAGCTTCCAACAGACCGGAAAAGCAGGCACGCTCGCATCAGGAGATGAAGACTTTTTCTTTCGAGTCACCGGATTCGACGACGTCGATAAAGCGCGCCACGACCAACGCGACTACTTTCTCGGCCGACCGCAAGGATCGCTGGGCGTGGCCAGGCGACCCGTTTTCGAGCAAGGGAGCGGCGTACCGCTGACCTTCGTCAAGCTGAAACCGCCCGGCTTTACCTTGAGCGACTTGCATAACTCCTTCGGAACCTTCCGGACCGAGGGAGGGAAACGAGCGACCGAAAACTCGACGTTGTTCCTGCGGTTCAAAAAAGGTGACGGCACTTTCCAAATCCAGGTTCGCATGCTGAGGCACCTCTTTGATAATTTGGGTCCAACTGCTGGCGGCTTCAGCACGCGAGAGGGAGTGTTTCAAACGGTCCCTGCGTTTCAACAAGGGTTCAAATCTGACGTGGGGGGGTTCAAGCGGAGCAAAGCCTAAGAGTGGCCCGTTGAAGAGGCAATTGCACTTTTTTTAGACGCAGTCCACATGGTGCCCTTCTCAAGGCCTGCAAATGAAGACCATCGCCTCATCGGTTGGACGGGCGAGCCGCAATAATCTGGATGACGTCTTTTCCATCCAACAATTACTGAATAATGTTTCGGTCGCGGACGGAGGGCCCGCGCCGAGCCTCGTTCTGGACGGACTCTGCGGACCCAAGACCCAGCATGCGATCCAGACGTTTCAACTCCACCACTTCGGCTTTCGCGGCGCCGATGGCCGGGTCGAGCCAGGGAAGCAAACGTTGGCCAGGTTGAACGAAATCAATGACCGGCAGAACCCAGTTCCGCCTCCGGCAGTTCGGACTGTACCGGAAGTGTTTGCGTCGTTCGTTTTCCGACAGCCGGGAAAGCCGGGAACGATCATGAACAGTAACGCAGATTTTTTTTCACGTGATGGGTTTCGAACACGGCACGGCACGCAAGGAGGCGCGATTATTTTGGCTTGGTCCGCCCCAAGGGTTTCTCCGCGTGGCTGAGCGGCCAGCAATTGGGCATCGTGATCCCTTTGAGATCATTCACGTCCAACCGCCGGGCTTTTCTTTACCCGATCTCGACAACGCCCCTGGGTTTTGCAGCACTCGCGCCGCGGGCGGGAAACTAAACTCCGCACTGGTAGTCCTGGTCCGAAAAGGTTCGACAACTCAAGAGCTTCGGGTTCCGCTTCGTAGGCACTTGACCGAGGATACTCGGCCGGCCACGATCACGAGCGCTGGAACATTCCAAATCGTCCCAAGTTCTCAACAGGCGTCGACGTTTTGAGCGTCGCACCGCCCTCAGGATGACGTTCGAGCCGCGCGCGGAATCTGTTTGGACCACCGCTCGGTCAGATTCAGCAGCGGTCCGGTGGCGAAAGTCGTCGCCAGCGCCATGACGACCAGCACCGTGAACATCTGCGGCGGAATGATGCCGCAGTCCAGCGCGATATTGGCGATTACAATCTCCATCAGCCCGCGCGTGTTCATGAGGATGCCGAGGCGGACCGACTCGTTCCAATCCAAGCCGGCCAACCGTGCCGGAACGATCGTCCCGATCAGTTTCCCCGCCGCGGCCACTGCGACGACCAGACCACACAGCAACCAGCCGTCAAACTCTTGCAGCGTGCCAAACTCGGTCCGCATGCCGCTGATCACGAAGAAAGCGGGCATCAGCAAGGTGCCGGTAACGTCTTGAAGCTTTCCGGTAAGCTGTTCGGCCGACAGTGCGTCGCGCGGCACGCAGAGCCCGAACAGAAACGCTCCGAAGAACGCGTGGATTCCGACCCATTCGGCGGCGAGTGCCGAGCAAAACAATCCCAGCAGCAGCGTCCCGAGGCTGGCAGCCCCGGAAGCTGACAAGCGTTGGAGCAGCGGTCGAACCACACCCCACATGGTCGCGCAAAACAACAGTGCGCCCGCAATGCTCGCCAGGCCGGCGCCCGGTTCGGAATTCGCATAGCCCAGCAGCGCGGCAAGTAAGCACCACGCGGTGATGTCGTCGGCGGCCGCGCAGGCGACGGCCAGCGCCCCCAGCGAAGTCGTGTGCAGGTTGCGATCGCGCAGAATCCTCGTCAGTACCGGAAACGCGGTCACCGACATCGCCAGCCCCATGAACAGCACGAACGGCAGGAACGGCACCACGTCCTGGTACCAAAGCGCATAGCTGCCCAGGCCCAGCACGACGCCGCCGAGAAAGGGCAGGCAAATGCTCGTGTGCGATACGAGCAACGCGACGTGTCCCTTGCGGCGGACCAGGCCCAAGTCGAACTCCAGCCCCACCAGGAACATGAACAGGATCAAGCCCAACTCGCCAATGGATGCGAGCGGTCCGAGTACTGACGGCGAGATGAGCCGCTCGGCGACTGTCGGCGCAACCGCGCCAAAAACTGACGGCCCCAAAGCGATACCCGCGACAATTTCACCTAACACTCTGGGCTGGCCCAGCCGCGCGAACAAAGCGCCGAACACACGACTGACCAAGAGAATCGCGGTCAAGGCCACCAGGAGCTCGAGTAACGGCCGAGGTTCGGCCGGCATGTCAAGCACTTGAGACGATGGTGACGACGCCGCGGCGAAAAAGCGGCTACCGAGATAGCAAGCCAGACCCGTGGCCGCGAGCGGACCGCCCACGACCACAGCGTAAGTGGCGATGAGGCTGCGCAGCTCGCGGCCGAAGAATCGAGGCGCGGTTTCGCCGTGTGCGGAGTAGGTCATCGAGAAACCTCGGAAACCGCGCGGAATGGGGCCGTCCGGTCGTAGCGTAATTCGCCAGAATTCCGGCTGCGGCGTCGACTTCCCGAAGTCTGGCGACTTCGGCTACCGCTTGTGCTTAAAACCGCTCCGAGACAAACGTTGCCAGCGCCCGAAGACTGCGTGCGCTGTTTCCGAATGGCTCCAGCGCGTCGCAACCGGCCGCGATCAGGCGTTCCACTTCCTGGCGACTTTGCTTCTCGCCAATCAGGTTGGGGAACGTGAGCTTGCCCCAGTCCCCCTTTTTCTTTTTCACCGCGCCGCTGCGGCGGTCTTCGCGGACGTCGAGCAAGTCGTCGGTAATCTGGAAAGCCAGGCCCAAATTGCGGCCGAATTCACGGAGCGACTCGAGCTCAACCTCCGACGCTCCCGCCACCAGGCCCCCCATCCGCAGCGAGGCGAGGAACAGCGCGCCCGTCTTGCGATTGTGGATCGACTCGAGCAGCTCGCGCGAGCCGGAGGCCAATTCCTGTCCGATATCGTCGCATTGGCCGCCCACCAGCGCCGTCGCGCCCGAGGCCCTGGCCAGCGTGGCCGTGCAGGCGACGGCGACTTCCGGCGGAGTGATCTCGCGCGCCAGCACCTCGAACGCCAAGGCCAACAGTGCGTCGCCGGCGAGGATCGCCACCCCTTCGCCAAATTTCTTGTGGCAAGTGGGCTTGCCCCGGCGGGCGTCGTCGTTGTCCATCGAGGGCAGGTCGTCATGGATCAACGAGTAGGTATGAATCATCTCCACGGCGCAAGCGGCTGGCGTCGCCACGTCGACGTTGCCGCCGCAGGCCTCGGCTGCCAGCATCACCAGCATCGGCCGCAGCCGCTTGCCGGGGGTCAACAGGCTATAGCGAATCGCCTCGCGAAGGAGTTGTGGGCAGTCGGGCGAAAACCCCGTGTAGCGGTCGAGCGCGGTTTCAATCGCCTGCTGCTTATGGGCCAACGAGTCGTGGCTCCGCTGCACCGGCGCTTGGACCGAAGCCGTCCCGTCTGTCGAAAGCGTTACAGAAACGTTATTCATGGGGTCACCACGCAGTCCTTGCTGTCTTGAGGAGTTTGAGAGCACCGTGCCCAGGAAAGCAATTCGCACATTAAGGTTTGGAGCGAGGATACGCCGTTGACGACGGGCTTGACAACTTCGTCCGGGTCTTCATCCAGTTCGTCTCGCATCAGTTGAGCCCGCGTGGTCAGCGCATCGGCGGTCTTGAGCAGCCTGGGCCGCGCGTCGATCGAAGATCCGCTGGCCTGGCGCACGCTGGCATAGTTCTGAATCCAACGCAAAAAGCTGCCGCGGCTCACGAGCCCCAGCGGCCGGCCCTGCTCGACGATCACCACACGATGAATTTGCACGCGGCAGAGGAACTCGAAGATCAGTTCGGCGCGCGTCTCCGGCTCGTAGAAAATGACGCGCGGGGTCATGATGTCAGCCAGCGTAGCGTTCCAACCATTCTGATGACCGAGCCCTTCCATGATGTCCTTTTCGGAGACGATTCCGGCCAGCAAACCCTCGGCGTTCACCACGGGCGCCGAATTGATTTCCTGCTTCAGAAACAACTGGGCGGCGTCGCCGACGGTCATGTCAGTTGGCAAGCAAGTGATCGGGGCGTTCATAATCTCACGGGCCACCAAACCGGAGAAGATCGCGGCGTACCGCTGTAGCCGCGGCGAGTCTTCGTCGCGGTTCAGCTCGGCCCAGCTCACCACTCGGTTGCGGCCGGCAAGTTTGGCGGCGCGGAGCGCATCGTCGGCCTTGCACACCAGGTCTTCCTGTCGAAAGATGGCGGCGCTCTTGGCCGCGATCCCGAAGCTCGCCGTCATCTGGATGGCATGTTCACCGGCCTGCAGCGGCGTATTGGCCACGATGTGCCGCAACTGCTCGGTCCAATCGTAAGCGGTCGGCTCGTCGGTGTTCGGCAACAGGACGCAGAACTCCTCACCGCCGTACCGGCAGAGGATGTCCCCCGGCCGAATGTGTTTGCTCATCAAATCGGTGATCAGCAAGAGCGCCTTGTCCCCCGTGTCGTGCCCATGCTTGTCGTTGATGCTCTTGAAATAGTCGAGATCTGCCATCACGCAGACCAGGCCGCGGTCTTCGCGTACCGAATAGGCCCACTCGCGCCGCAAATGCTCCTCGAAGGCGCGGCGGTTGAGCATGCCGGTCAGCGCGTCGGCGCGGCTAATCACCCACCGCTCCGTCAGCGCCGCGGCACATTGCCGGACTTCGACGTTGTCGAACGGTTTGCGAAGCATCAGAAACCGATCCGTGCGGCCCAGCTTGTGAACGATGTCTTCCCAGGCATAATCCGAATACGCCGAGCAGAGCACCACGAGAATCTCCGGATCGATATCCCACATGGCGCGAACGGTATGGATGCCATCCCAGCCGGGCGGCATCCGGATATCGACGAACGCCACAGCATACGGTCGGCCCTCGGCCAACGATTTCTCGACCAGCGTTACTGCGTCCTGTCCTTGAAAAGCCGAATCGACCTCGTAAATGTCATCCCCGTTGAGGTCGACGGTAATGTCTCCAAACAGTTGCGATTCGACCTCGACGAGCGCGTCGTGCTGCGGACGGACCGGGCAGATAATCTTCCGATAGTCGTCGTGGATCGCCTCCTGGTCGTCGATGATCAGAATGCGTCGTTTGTTGATGGCGGCCATGCGTTGGGAACCTTGGGCGTGGAATCTCCTGGTACATCCTGGCGGATATGGATTCGTACCTTTTTCCTCAGGCAATTCAAATCCGGCCCGTGGCAGCGTGGCATCCGAGCGCTGTAAAGGTTATCCCCGCGTCAGACGGGTACGACGGCAGCATCGCTAGGGGCGGCAAAATCGTTTCAGGCCTCCTGGCAGCACCTGGCCGGCCCGTCGCGGCGAGCCAGTAGTTGTGATTTGGAGTGCTAGAGTATTTTGGTGAGCCGCTACCGGGCCGTCAGGTGGTCGCGCAAACCTCTATCAACCTGGAGGGTTGGCAATGCCCGAATTATCGACAACGACCGAGCCGCAAAACACGTCCCAGCTGACGACTGCGAATTTGAATGGCGTTTTTGATCTCGATGCGCTGGTGGACCGCTGCATGGGCGATGCGAGCCTGGCCGCCAAATTGCTGGGCCGGTTCGGCGAGCGGCTCTTGACAAGCGTCGCCGAAATCGAGACATCGCTGGCCGCGGGAGACCGCTCCGAGGTGCTCAAGCAAGCGCATACCCTGAAGGGGGAGGCGGGAAGTTTGTCGGCTGTGCGACTGCAACAGGCGGCGGCCGAACTGGAAACGCGCCTGCGGAACGCTCATGACGTTCCAGATCCACAAGTCGCGCGCCTGGCTGCCGCGCTGTCGAGCGCGGCTGACCAGTGCCGCCAGCGCTTGCCGAAGGCACTTGACGCGCTCTCCACGTCCGCCAACCAGGCTTAAGGTTTTGCAATGCGCATTCTGATCGTAGACGACAGCGAGATCGCGCTGGAATTGCTCCAGCGGACGCTGGTGAAAGCTGGCCATACCGTCGATACCGCCAGCAACGGCGAAGAGGCGCTGGAGTGGGTGCGCAAGGGCGTGCACCGGCTGATCGTCTCTGATTGGGAGATGCCCGGCATGAACGGCCTGGAGCTGTGCCGCAAAGTCCGCGCGCTGTCCACGACGTACGTCTATTTCATCCTCGTCACCAGTCATAACACGACGGCCGATATTGTCACCGGCTTGTCGGCCGGGGCGGACGACTTCATCAGCAAGCCGTTCAATCCGCCCGAGCTGTTGGTGCGGGTCCGCGCCGGAGAACGGGTGCTTTCGCTGGAGTCGCGGGAGATCGCGATTTTTGCGATGGCCAACCTGACCGAGTCGCGCGATCAGGAAACGGGCCAGCACTTGGAGCGCGTCCGGTGCTACGCGCAGCTCCTCGCCCGCCGGCTGATGGACTATCCAAAGTACCGCGGCAAGATTGACGACAAGTTCGTGCGGCTGGTGTACGAGACCAGCCCGCTGCACGACATCGGCAAGGTCGCCATCCCGGACAACATTCTGAAGAAGCCGGGAAAGCTCACGGACGAGGAGTTCGCCATCATGCGCACGCACACGACTGTGGGCAAAGCGCAGCTCGATCTGGCGCTGGCCAAGTATCCCGACGCCGAATTCTTACGATTTGCGCGCGACATCGTGGCCTGCCATCACGAGCGCTTCGACGGGACCGGCTATCCTGTCGGCTTGGCCGGCGAGGAGATTCCGCTCTGCGCCCGTATTGTGGCGGTGGCCGATGTCTACGATGCGTTGACCTCGGACCGGGTGTACCGAGCCGCGCTGCCGCATGAAGAAGCCAA
Source organism: Pirellulales bacterium (assembly GCA_040901795.1). Taxonomy (GTDB): domain Bacteria; phylum Planctomycetota; class Planctomycetia; order Pirellulales; family JALHPA01; genus JBBDYH01. Next base: position 21,668 of record JBBDYH010000065.1, on the reverse strand, counting down.
ACGCATGATCATGAAGAGCTCGGGAAGCCATTTCGATCCCGACATTATTGATGGCTTTGTCGAGCTGGCGGACCAATTCGAGGCGATTCACCACGCGCTGGCCGACGGCTCGGCTGAACAGGCGCCCTTGGCGCGGATCGACCCGGTCGTCTCGCCCGCAGTGCAGCTTGCCACTGCATAGCGCCGCATTGAAAAGGTTAACCGCAAAGTCGCAAACTCGCAGATAAGCCCCGGAGGGGCGACACTCTGTAGCCGGGGGCGCCAGCCCCCGGAACGGTTGGGGAGTAAGCCTTGCAGCCCCGGAGGGGCGATATTGTTGAAGAATTCGGCTGTCGGAAAATCTCCGTACTTCGGAAACAAATTGGTCGTAGCAGAGAGAAAGCTAACTCCATGAAAATTGTGCTCGCTCGGCCGCGCGGCTTTTGCGCCGGCGTCAACATGGCGGTGACAGCCCTGGAACGGGCGCTGGAGATCTACGGCGCGCCGCTGTACGTCTATCACGAGATTGTTCACAACAAGCACATCGTCGATCGCTTTCGCCATCAAGGCGTGATCTTTTTGGACGATATCGATCTGGTACCCAGCGGCGCGCGCGTGATGTATAGCGCGCACGGCGTCTCGCCGCTGGTCGAAACCGCCGCCGCGGAAAAGAACCTGCACGTGATCGACGCCACCTGCCCGTTGGTGCGCAAGGTCCACTGGCAGGCCGCCCGATTTGCCGAGCAGGGGTACAAGATCGTGCTGGTGGGGCATCGTGACCACGACGAGGTCGTCGGCGTCCTCGGCGTCGCCCCCGGTCAGATTACACTCGTGGAGTCGCTGGCTGACGTCGATGCGCTCGATCTTTCCTCCACGGACAAGATCGCGTTTCTCACGCAGACTACGCTCAGCGTCGATGAAGCGAATGTAATTATCTCGCAATTGAAGCGGCGCTATCCGCACTGTGTCGGCTCGCCGAAGGAGGACATCTGCTATGCGACGCAGAACCGCCAGGAAGCGCTCAAGGCGGTGCTCGATGACGTTGACGCCGTCGTCGTCGTCGGCAGCGAGAACAGCTCGAACAGCAACCGGCTGGCCGAAATCGCCGCCGAACACGGCATTCCGGCGTACTTGATCGATGGTCCGGCCGATATTGATCCGACCTGGTTCCGCGGCGATGAGGTCGTGGCGGTGACCGCGGGCGCCAGCGCTCCCGAAGACCTGGTCGAAGGCTGCCTCGACCTGTTATGCCGCACGTTTGGCGCGCACGTCGAAGAGCGCATGACGCGCGAAGAACACGTTTTCTTCCCGCTCCCCTTGGAGCTCCGCGAAAAAGAGCCGCAGCCGGTGGCGTAAGTTGGAGTTCAAGCTTTAGCTTGCTCCTGTTGGAGTTCAAGCTTTAGCTTGCTCCTGTTGGAGTTCAAGCTTTAGCTTGCTTGTTGGCCATGCAGCCTAAAGGCTGAACTCCAACCTTGAACCTTGAACCTGAAACCTTGAACCGTGTCCGCATGAACGCCAACAAACGCATCCAGCGCAATCCCACGCGAGCGGTCCGCATCGGCAGTGTCACCATCGGCGGCGGCAATCCGATTGCCGTGCAGAGCATGACGGCCACGCACACGACCGACGTGGCCGCCACTGCCGCGCAAGTCAACGACCTGCATGCCGCCGGCGCCGACGTGGTCCGCGTCGCCGTCGATAGCCGGCACGATGCCGAGGCGCTGGCCGAAATCCGCCGCCAGACCGCCGCCAACCTCGCCGTCGACCTGCAGGAAAATTATCGCCTGGCGCAGCTCGTGGCCCCATGGGTGGACAAGATCCGCTACAACCCCGGGCACTTGTATCACCACGAGCGCGAAAAGCCCTGGCAGGACAAAGTCAAGTTCCTGGCAGATCTGGCGGGTGAGCACGACTGCGCGTTGCGCGTCGGCGTCAACTGCGGCTCGGTCGATCCGGCCAAGCTCGAAAAGTACGACCGCTCCGACTCGATCCGCCCAATGCTCGAAAGCGCGCTGGAACATTGCGAGCTGCTCGATCGGCTCGGCTTCACGCGCTATTGCGTATCGCTCAAGGACTCCGATCCAACGAAGGTCATCGAAGCCAACCGCCGCTTTGCCGAAGAGCGTCCCGACGTGCCGCTGCACCTGGGCGTGACCGAGGCGGGTCTGCCCCCCGACGGCGTGATCAAGACCCGGATCGCCTTCGAGCAGCTCATCAGCCGCGGCATCGGCGACACGATTCGCGTTTCGCTGACTGTGCCCAATGCCCGCAAGCCGGAAGAGATTGCCGCCGGCCGGCAGATCCTGGCCGACATCGCCGCCGGCCGCGTCCGCAGCGTGGTGAGCTACGACCAGAAGTCGCTGAACATCATCAGTTGCCCAAGCTGTTCGCGCGTCGAGAACGAGGCCTTCATCGAGCTGGCCCAGCAAGTCAAGGAGATGACCGCCTACGCTCGCGACTACGCCATCACCATCGCCGTGATGGGTTGCCGCGTGAACGGCCCGGGCGAGACCGACGACGCGGACCTCGGCCTCTGGTGTGGCCCCAAACATGTCACGCTCAAGCGCGGCCCCGTCGAGCTGGGCGTCTACGGCTACGACGAAATCCTCTCGCGCCTCCGCGAACAGCTCGACGCGCTGATCCAATCGCGGACCGAACCGGCGCTGTGCTGATCGCCTGGAACGCACTCGACAACGGCTAACCACCGAGCTCGCCTCCGGCACCACCGAGCTCGCCTCGGTGGACCGCTGTTTCTCAACCAGATTCGCCCCTCCTCAAACTTCAGCGCTTCGCCACCACCGAGCTTGCCTCGGTGGAGCGGTGTTTGCATACTGGCCGCAATGCCGCCGCTCACCCCTCTCTACACAGCCGAAAACTGCTCATTTTCGTGCCCGTTGCAGTGGGGCCTGTCGATCTTCTGGCGAGCCGACGTGCCCGACGACGGCTGGTTCTCTGAACTAGCCGCCGCTCTCGAAGGCGACGGCATCCGACTGCTCGGCCATCGGTTCGCCGAAGCCGGCATAAGCCAATTCGCCGTCAGCACACAGCCGCATGTTGTGCCCTTGACGATCATCCAGCACGTGAAGGGCCGCTTGCAACACCTCGTGCGCGATCACCTACTCAAGGCCTTTCAGCGCAATTACGGGTTGCGCAGTTTTGGTCATGTGACTCGCGACGTAGTCGAAGCCTACGTGGCCTCACAACTCGGCCATCACCAAATGGCCGACTCGCGAGTCCAGGAGCGTCTGCGCCAATTTCAAATCCGTCGCGAGGATATCGATCTGTCAGAGCCTCGCCGGACATCCCATGGCCTGTACTGGTACAACCTGCACATTGTGCTGGTGCATCGGGAGCGCTCGACCGAAGTACGCGAGGACGTGCTCTGCGCCGTGCACGATATGATCCTCAAGGCGTGCGATGCAAAAGATTGGCTATTGTCACGCGCGGGGATTCTGGCGGACCATATACATCTCGCGCTCGGATGTACCATCGACGTAGCACCCCTCGATGTCGCCCTCAGCTTTTTGAACAACCTCGCCTATGTGCACGGCATGCGGCCGGTATATCAATTCGGCGGGTTTCTGGGAACGTTTGGTGAATACGACCAGCGCGCGGTTAAGTCCCAAACATCGCCCCACCCCGACGAGCGGGGTGGTGGCGGAGAGAATGATTATTGAGGAGGCCGTTCTGGTGTCCAAACGGTGGCTCCACCCGGACGAGCCGGGTGGAGGCCAACCGGCACCACCGAGCTCGCCTCGGTGGACCGCTGTTTCTAAACCAGACCGTAACGGCTAGAACACCAACTTCCCGCTCGGCCTGCGCATCGGCGAAAAGGCGTCGTCCTGTTGAGCGAGCAATTGCTGGATGGCCACGGCGTCAATCAGCGACAAGTGCGACTCAGTACGACGGCCATCCAAGTCCGTCGACGTTTCCGGTCGGCCTTGGAAGGCCGGCCTACTATCAACGTCGCTCAAACCCGGCCTTCCGGCGGGGGCTATTGCCGCAAGCGGAGCCGCCCCCGGATCGTAAAACACGCCGAGCAAGGTCACATCGTCGTCATCGACGAAGCCGTTGTAGTCAAAGTCGCCAAGCGCCCACTGCGGCTGCGGGACGCCGGGCGCGTACGTCGCCCCGACGATTGTCACATCGTCGTCGTTGACCAGTCCATCGAGATTGGCGTCCCCCGTGCGCGTGTAGGCGATTAACACCGAGGTCTCATCCACCGGCGCGCCGCGGAACTTCGTATAGGGACCCAGCGGCAAAGCCGCGTTCTCGGCATAACCAAGCGACCGCGATTCCGGATCCGCCTTATTGGTCTCCAAAGCCGTGGAACTGTTGATGCCTGGGCCTTTCCAGCCTGCGCCGAAGCCGGAACCGCCGCGGCCGGAGAGAATTCGTTCCCGGATCGCGGCCAAAGGCGAAGCGCCGCTGTAATCAACCACGAGCGCGTTGTCGGCCAGATCGAGCATGCCGTTCCCGCCAAGCGTCAGACTGGTCACCGTGCTGGTCGTGCCGCCGTTCAACAGCGTCAAGCGCCCGTCGATCGTCACGTCGTTCTGCTCCAGCCGCGTGGTGATCAGCTCGGCGCCCTCGGCAACCGTCGTCTTCAACGTGCCACCATCGACCGTACTGTCGATCCGCACGCGACCGCTCTTCACATGAAGCTCATTAAGCCCGTCGCGGGCTCCAAAGAGAATTCCACCGTCGGGTCCGTCCGAACCGGCGGGCAACTCGACAAAGATGGCGTCGTCGCTGCCGCCGAAATCGGCATATCGAAGCGGCTCCTTTGAGGTCATGGGCCAGCGTGCTGCCGGCGGAAACCCAGGAAATGGAGGATTTCCTGCGTATACTTCCAACCACTTGCCATCACTAGAGGCGCGCATTGTCCAGTTAAAGTCGTGGCCTTCGACTAGGGCGATCGCTTCGGCGTCGCCGATCGCCGCGCCCTGTGCATTGGAAAGCTGCAGCGAGAACGTTTCGTCAGGATCCTCGAGGATCGCATCGTTGACGAGCGGCACGAGAATAGTCTGCGTCGTCTGACCGGGTGCGAAGGTCACCGAGCCGGCGGTCGCGACGTAATCCAAACCCGCCTGCGCCGACTTGTCGGTGGTGGCGTAGTCAACAGTGACGGGCGAGGCGAGCGCGACGTTGAGCCGCACGGTGAACGCGGCGTGAGGGCCTTCCTCGGCGACGGTTATGTCGTTGATCGAGAGGGTCGGTTCGATCGGGTCATTATCCTGAATCGTGCCGACGCCCTGGCCGTCGGCGATTGTGGCGCCGACTGCGTTGGATAAGTTAACGGTGAACGTCTCCGCGGACTCCGACTGAGCGTCGCCGAGCGTCTGGACGAGAATCGTCCGCGTAGTCTGGCCAGGGGCGAATGTCAGCGTGCCAGACGCGGCGATGTAGTCGCCTCCCGCAGACGCAGAACCATTGCTCGTGGAGTAGGCGACCGTGACTGGCGAAGCGCTCGGTTCGCTGAGACTGACGGTGAAGACTGCCAATGAAGAGTGGCCGAATCGCTCGACGAAGTTTCCTGCGCCGTTACTGGAATTGTAGATCAAATCGTCAGGGCCAAAACTGAATGTCCAGCCATCGCGTCCGAGGTCGAAGCGATCGACAAAGACGCCGCTATTGGAGTCGAATCGAACGATACTCGTGTCAGTAGAACCTGGCGATGTCCTAAAGGTCGTGTAGACAAATCCGTCCGCGCCGAATTCTAACCACATCGGTCCCGGTCCCAGGCTTGTGGTCGCGAACACATCGATAAACGACCCTGTTACTCCGTCATATCGCAACACGCCTCCCGTCCCCTGACTAGTGACGTAAAGGTCGTTGACTCCATCGTGGTTTCCATCGGGGCCAAAAGCGGCCTTTCGAGGCCCGTCCAACCCGCCACTACCGGGAGTGACGAAAACGCTGACTGACGATCCATCGTACTTCATCACGTTATCGGATAGCCCGTTCGCAATGAAGACGTTGCCGTCGCGGCCAATAGTGATACCGTTTGGAGCTGCTAACCCGCTGGCCACAGTATTAAGAAATGCCCCAGAGGAGGCGTTATATCGGAGCAAGTGGTTGCCAACGGACCCTGTTACATAAAGGTCGCCGTCGCTGCCAAACTCTACTCCCACCGGGCTATTCAGCCCGCCGCTTCCCGTGTCGACAAATTCGTCGAGGAACGCTCCTGTCTCGCCATCGTAGCGCAGAATTGCATGAGAGTTCGCGCTGGTAACATAGAAGTCCATTGCAGCGTCATTATTGCCATCTGGCCCAAACGTTGAATCTCGCGGTGTAGAAAGTCCGCCGCTGCCCTCGGATACAAAGCGGTCGATGAACTTCAATGTATCGCTGCCCTCAATCGCCGTAGCGTCGCTGATGGAGATCGAGGCGGCTAGAAGTGCGCGTTCTTCCAATCGTTCGATGGCAAAACGAAGCCCGCGATGGTGGTTTGCCCGCTTGCGGCGGACATGGGTCCGCGATGATTGAAGGGCAAAACGGCGCATATCAATTCCTTGTGGTGTGGCGAATATTGTTAAGGACGGAATGCAACCGACGATCTGGGAGCGAAGTTGCTCGACGTCGCCCCTGGGGCCGAAAGCCGAAACCGACTTTGCTTTCCTCTGCCCGCTAAGCATGCAGTCTCACTTTCGACTTCCTGGTCCAGCCCCGGTCAAACTCGCTAAGCAATTGGTCAACGGCGGCGGAGTGGAGCAGAGAGCGTACGTGTGAGTCGAACGCGAATGTCTTCCGTGCCGCTGCCGTGGAGACCTCACCGTTGATCGCGTTTGGACGCATACGAATGTGCTCAGCGCCGTCCTCTGGCGTCGGCGGGTCGGCGATTCCTTGCGGGTTGGTGTTGCCGGCGGCTAGAGCGAAACTCGTGGCGGGCGATTGGCTGCCGGAATTGCGGGAGGCGGCCGCGGTGTATCGATACACGCGATCCGTGACGTTATCGACGATCCAGATGTCGCTGACGTTCGCCGGATCGATGGTAATACCCGTCGGACTGCCGCCGCCGGAACTTATCGTCCAGCTTCCGATGAGCGAACCGGAGAGCGTGTACTTGAAGACCTTGTCCGTGGTGCTGTTATTGACTACCCAGAGGTGTACGCCGTCGGTAACAATGTCCTTCGGATCGCGGTTGCCGCTATTGAGGCTGAAACTACTGGCCGCATTCTGACTGCCCGACAGCCGGCCGGCCGCGCCGGTGTATTTGAAGACTTTATCGCTTTTGGCATCGACGATCCACACATCGGTCCCGTTGGTTGCAATCCCCTCAACGGTGGCATTCGACGCCAGGCCGCCCGCCGTCCAGGAGCCCTGTAGACCACCGCTGTTGTTGTAGACGAAAACCTTCTTGTTGGCGTCAATGACCCAGGCCTTGTCGCCGGCCACTGTACTGGCCGCGCCGCGCGGGGCGCTGTTGCCGCTGTTGAGGCTGTACGACTCGACCAGCGAACTGTCGGCTGCGTATTCGTAAGTCAGGTTCTGCGTGGCGTCGTTGACGACGTAGAACTTGGTGAGCGGAGTCACTTGTACAACGCCAAGTGCGTTTGCCGCGTTGAGCCGGCCGCCGGTGACCGTCTTGCCTGTCAAGGAAGGCACCGGATCTACTGTGGTAAGTATTTGAGCCTTAATTTCGGCGTAATTCCAGTCGGGATGGAAACTCTTGAGCAGCGCGGCGACTCCGGTCGTATATGCAAGCGCCTGAGACAAAAATCCCGTAGGCGTAGGCGCTCCCAAATCGACGTTGTTGAGGCCCCAGCTAGAAACAGAGGTTAGTTTGTCGGAGGCATCCACTGCCGCGACCACGAGAACATTGTCCAGGTCATAGGCCCCGGGGTAGAACGGGTTGGCGTCCATGTCCTGAGATAGATTTCCTGCGGCACCCAGGAACAAGTGGCCGGCCACGCGTGCCCGGTCGATTGCGTCAAACATCACCTGAGAGTAAGTGTCAGACGGGTTGTCCCTGCGGTTGTAGGAAATCGAAGCTCCTTCGCCAACCGCATAGTCGAGTCCGGCGGCAGCATTCACATTGAGCCGGCCGTCGGGATCGAATTGTACGCAGATAGGCATGATGCGCACGGCCCAGTTGACCCCGGCCGACCCCACACCGTTATTTGCCATGGCACCAATTATCAGGGCCTGATCTGTACCGTGGCTCTCACCGACGGCTTGGGGGTCGTTATCGTTATCGTGGGTATCCCAGCCGATTAGGTCATCGACCTTGCCATTACCGTCATCGTCGAGGCCATTTTCCCAGCGCGCGTCGTTCACCAAGTCGCCGCCGTCGATATAGCCGTTTGCGTTGACGTCATTGACGTGAGCCGCGTTGGCGGCGTCGTTGAGATCGCGGAAAGTGATCAGCCCGTCGCTGTCTGCGTCGGTCAGGCTTGTGTCAAGGTCAGTTGGTATTTCGCTCTCATTCAGCCAGATGTTTAGATACAAGTCCGGGTGGGTGTAATCCACGCCGGAATCGAGGATGGCAATCACGGTTGCCATGTTTCCGGTCGTAACCGACCAAGCCTCGGGCATGTCGATATCGGCGTCGTACATGCCTCCTGTCTGACCTGTGTTGTGCAAAGGCCACTGCTGGCCGAATTGCGGGTCGTTGGGGATAACACCGGCCATCAGGTTGCGATTCTCGAGCGTCTCAAATGAGAACCGTTTGCCCGTGCTCGTCCGTCGCGCCAATGCCGGCAGGCGCCGACCGAAAGTTTTCCGTAACATTGATGATGCTTTCTTGTTGATTTGTGATCAAGACATCGGAAGACGACACTGCCGCCACGCTGTTCCTTCCAGTCTCACCTCGTTTGCACAGTGCAGTTCATCGTCAAACGGCGCATCTGCGCACCGCGAGCGCTGCCCCCCACCGTTGGGAATTCCCCTTAACCGCGCAGGCCCTCGACGCCTATCAACTCCGCAGGCTTTCCGCCTGCGCCAAAGCAACCTGCCCCGTTTCTCGTTCGTTTGCCCGGGTCGTTCACGACCCTTTCCGCGGAAGCGGACATAGCCCCGTCGTTTACGACGGGGTGAAAAACCGCAAACACCTTTACCTTGCTACGAGCCTCGTTTCACGGGGCTTCCCCCTCTCTGGGCTTGAGCCGCCTTTTGCACATTGGCTCAAGCCGTGCGGCGAAGGCCCGTGAACGGGCCTGACCATTGACGCACATGAAAATGGACCGGTAATCCTCCATACCCGGCATCAATGCCGGGCCGACACTATCGGAAGCCCGGTGAACCGGGCTCGGTACGTGGTACAATTGCGATAGGCGCTGATTGCTCCCGCTGAGCCGCCCGCGGGGCTCAATCGAAATCGAAACAGCAAGCCAGTGTGGGTGCCATGGCGCGAGCCGACGTATTACGAAACCTGCGTGAACATCGTGATGAGCTGCGCGAGCGGTACGCCGTGCGCTCGCTGGCGTTGTTCGGCTCGGTAGCGCGCGACGATGCCGACGAGGGTAGCGACGTGGATCTGTTGGTGGAGTTTGACCAGCCGGTGGGGCTATTGCACGTGATCGGGACGGAGCAGCATTTGCAGGCGGTGTTGCGCGTATCCAAAGTGGACTTGGTCTTGCGCGACGACATAATTCCCGAGCTGAAAGACCGCATTCTCTCTGAGGCCATCGATGTCTTCGGACCTGCAGATTCGCGGCATTCGTAACCGAATTATTCATGGCTATGATCAGATCAACTGGAGGACGATCTGGAACGTGGTGACCATTGAGCTGCCGCCGCTCATACCGCTCTTGGAGCAAATTGATCGAGAAACGGTTGATTGATCCGGCGGTTGCTCCGGCTCGGCGTGGAGCCTACACTTGAAACATGCTGAACTCTGCTTCTCTCAATATCGAACAGACCCCCGGAACGTGCGGCGGCAAGCCGCGCATCGCAGGCCCGGCAGCCGGCCGCGAAATCGACTGATGGCAAAAACTTTTGAAACCGTTGCGAAGGACCGCGTGATCCGGTTACCGGACGATGTCTCAGCGTCAGCGCATTGTGTGGTGACGGTGCTGGACGATGGGCTCGACTCGCTGCGCGAGCAATCGCAGAGTCAGATACCCGATGCGAAGCAACAGCGGATGAGTGAGCTGTTGCGCAAGAACCGCGACGGCACGTTGACGCAGGAGGAACAGCGCGAGCTGGATGTGCTTGCCGAAGAGTTTGACCGCGCGACCTTAGCCAAAGGTCGAGCGCTGGCGATTCTTGGGCAGTTGCAAACGAACGCGTCTGGCACTTGAAATCATGCCATCGAATCGCATCCCCGATTCGCTGTACCGTCTTATCGCAGCGGATGGCAGGCAGCGTTGCGGATACTGCCAGGCGCCGCAGTCCGTTTTGCCTTATCGACTCGAAATCGAGCACTTGCTGCCCACCTCGCTGGGCGGAACGGATGACCGCGACAATTTGTGGCTGAGTTGCCATAAGTGCAACAAGCTTCGCTCGAATCATCTGGAGGTTCTTGATCCAGTGCGGCAGGTTTTGGTTCCGATTTTCAACCCCAGACGACACAACTGGACCGATCATTTTGGCTGGGAAAGCGGTGGTTTGCAGATCGTGGGTAAAACGGCCACCGGGCGCGCGACAGCGGCTCTGCTGGCCTTGAACGATTCGTTTCATCAAGCGGCTCGTTCAGTGTGGATCCTGGCGGGCTTGTATCCGCCGACCTGAAGGATTCATCTGCCTTCCTTCGTTGCCTTTGTGGCCTTCTGTAAACTTGCCTCTCGACTGCGTTATTTGCGCACACCTGTGCGGTTGCTCGGGCCCGCCGTCCAGCCTACACTTGAAACATGCCTGACTCGGTTCCCCTCAATATCGAACTCACCCCCGGAACATGCGGCGGCAAGCCGCGAATCGCCGGGACGCGGATCAAAGTCTCTTTGATTGCCACGTTGAGCGAGCGAAACCGCCTGACGCCCGACGAGATCGTGGAGGCCTATCCGCATTTGACGCTGGCTCAGGTGCATGCCGCGCTCGCCTATTACTGGGAACATCGCGACGAAATCGAGCAAGAGATCCGCGACGAGCAGAGCTACGTCGAGAAAGTCGAGCGGAGTTTCACAATCTCTCACTGAGCAATTCATGTCGATTACCATTGATGCCACCTACGAAGACGGTGTGTTGAAGCCGGCGCAGCCGTTGCCCCTCGCGGAGCACGAAAAGGTGCGCGTAACGGTTGAGCCACAGCCTGCGCCAACTCAGAATGTTCCACCAGCGGACAGTCCGACCTTGGCGGAACGAATCGTCGCGATGGCGCGCGCCTTGCCGCCCGGAGCGCTCGACAATCTTCCGGACGATCTAGCCGCTGAGCACGATCACTATCTGTACGGGACTCCCAAGCGGCGGAAATAGTCTGCCTATGGTGCGCGTCGTCTTCGCTGATACTTTCTACTGGTTGGCAATGGCGCGGCCGCGAGACTTGTGGCATGCGGCGACGCTGAGTTGGTCCGCACAAAACAAAACGACTCGCATTGTCACGACGACCGAAGTTCTGACCGAGTACTTGAACGGGTTGGCGAAAGGCGGACCAGGGGCCCGCGCACATGCTGTCAACACCGTCCGCGCGATTCGTAATGACGCCCAGGTGGATGTCCTGCCCCAAACGGAGGCCGATTTCCACGCCGCTTTGGCCCTGTACGAGGCGCGGCCGGACAAAGAGTACAGCCTGGTCGATTGTCGATCGATGATCGCGCTCAGGGCGCTCGGCATCGCGGATGTATTGACCAACGATCATCATTTCACTCAGGAGGGGTTTACAATCGTGTTTCCCTAGTTCGTACTCATGCACATTCGAGCAGCGCGTACGTCAATGTCGATTATTCGTTCACCAATTTTGCGGCAATGCCGCTTTCGATCGTCACTTCGTCGTTGATGGCAACTCGTGACCGGCGACCACTCTTTCCGGCCTGGAAGTGGTTCGCCACTTGCTCGGCGGAAAGCGCCTTGTCGTACACTTTCAGTTCGTCAATCAGCCCATGAAATGGGAAGTTGTGGATTGTTGCCGGATATCCCCCGTGGTTGCCAATGCCGATTCCCGGATTGCTGGCGGGGTCCAGCTTGCCGAACGGCCTGATCGCGGTGACCTTCTCCGACACCAGCGCGCCGTCGAGATAGAACCGCATGACGCCCGTCGCATCGTCCAAGGTTGCGGCCACGTGTACGAATCGCCCCACGGGGATGGCTGATTCGATCGCCACCGCTTCGTTTGTGCCGCTGTGAATGCTAAAGCTCAGTGTTCCACCTGGCTTGACAGATAGTGCGTACGGATCCAGGCCCCCGCGGTCATCTCCCCGGAACAGTATCAGACCACCGTTCCTTGTCGAAGGCAGAGAAGCTATGCGAATCCAGCCCTCGATCGTCATGGACTCGGTGAACGCCAGACTCGGCGAATCAGGCACCTGGACGCGGTCGTCGACCCCGTCGAAGGTGAGCGCCTGGCCGATCTGGCCCGTCGCGTACGTAGCGCCATCGATCAACGTGGCGTGGTTCGTGCCTTTTGCATCGGCGGCGATGTTGTCCGCGGTCCAGTGACTGACCAGACCCACCTGCGGCATGTCGCTGCGGAGAATCGTCGCCGTTGCGTCGGCATCGCCGATTGTCACACCGGCCGAGGTGTTCGCGAGTTTTACCACGAAGGTTTCGTCCTCCTCGAAGTCGGTATCGTTGAAGGTCGGCACCGAGATCGAACGCGTAATCTCGCCGGCCGCGAACGTCAGCGTGCCGCTCGCGGGTTCGTAATCGACACCGGCCTGCGCGCTTCCTTCGGCCGTCGAGTAATCGACGGTCACAGGTGTCGCGCTCGCGTCGCTGAGAGCAACGTTGAGAACCGCTGTGGCGCTTTCCGGAGTGCTCACATCGGCGATCTTGAGTGCAAGCGGTCCGGCGGCTATGCGTTTCTCTTCGATCAACCGCCTGGTGGTTTCGAGCAGCTCGATAAGCTCAGCGGGCGCGTCGCCGGCCGCCTCGGTTTCCTTGGCTGACATGTCGTACCATTTTTGTGCTACTCCGGGCTTTCCCAGGTGCGCATGGTTCATGGCCACGTACAGCCAGTCGTAGGCGCGGTCCTTTTTGCGGAGCTTGGCTGATTCCGTGGCAAAATGGAGGGAATCGCCCCAGCCCTGGCCCCGAAACCAGGAGGTAGCCCGGGCGTGGTGTGCAAAAACAGTGTCGCCGAGAGAAACGTCCATCTCCTCGTCAGTTGCGGCGTTCTTAGCCAAGTCATCGGGGAAGATTCCTCGGAAAAACTGGAGGTCGGCGAGGCGGCCGTGAATGCCACTTTGATACCGATCGGCGCCAGGGAACTTTTGCAGCGCCTCGAACCAGTGTCGGGCCGCAACGCGGTACGCGGGCTTCGACTCATCGGCACGGACTGTGGAGAGCAAGTGGGCCGCGACTGCCCAGGCATTTGCGCAGGCGACGCGGTAGCGAAGGACTTCGGGCCTTTCTGCCCTCAGCACATTGGCGACGAGGACAGCGGCACCCGCCTCGACTTCGGCGTCGTGGGGACGGCCCGCGCGGCGCAGCACGTCGGCAAGCTGCAGTTGCGTCTCCACGTAGCTGCAGAATGGGCCGGGCTCGAAGTTCCCATCATAATTCACTTTGCGGCTAATCGAGGCGACTACGACCCCTTCGGGCGTCCGCTTGGCCTTGAAGCTTTGGCGCATCAAGTCCAGGGCGCCTCGATAGTGCGTAATTGCTTCTGGAAGTTGTCCGCGCTTGTCCGCGATGCGGGCCGCCTGCACCTTAAGACTCGCCTCGTTTTGCAGCAGCGGGCGATAGTCATGAAAGGTGTGCGTGCGCAAATACTGACATTGATTCAGGGCACCTTGGTTTTCTTTGTGGGCCTCCTCGACGCGGCCTTGGTCGAGCAAGATGTCCGCCGCCGTAAACTTGCGGAAGATGTCATGCATTCGCCAGTCGTCCGCATCGGGCATCTGCTTTCTGAGGTTTGCCACTTGCTGTTGAGCTTCTTTGACCAGACGGGTTGCCTGATCGAAGTCTCCACGTTGGCGATTCAGGTTCGCATAATCCATCAGACAGGCGATATGGCGGTCGGTGTTGCTCTTGTTGTCCGGAAGAGATGGAAGAAGTTCAATTGCCTCGCGGTAAGCATTGTCGGCCTTATCCAATTCGTTCAATCGATGGAGGACGGCGCCAAGGTTGTAGAGCGCAACCGTTAGGGCCTCCCGATAGATCCCGTCCGCGGGAAACTCTTTGTGGAGCTGCCGGCCGATTTCGAGTGACTCCTCGAGCGCATCGAGAGCCTCTTCGTAGTTTTCCAGATACTTTTCCAATTCGCCGATGCGCTCGTACGCCGTGGCCTGCATGAAGCGGTCCTGCGGGGTTTCGGCGGGTGTCTCGACGATTCGCCAATAGAATTCCGCCGCCTGTCGGAGGAAGTCTTGTTGCACGCTCGTCGGCGCCGTTTCGCTGGCCACCCACGCGACAGCAAAGTTCGTGTAAAGCTTGTCGACGGCCTCGGCCGCGACGCCCAGGTTGGCGTGCGCCTGTCGGACGGCTGAATCTCGTTTGGCTAGCGCCCCGGCGGTTCTGGCTTGCTCCAAGGAGATCAACGCCAACGCGACACCGAGAACGGTCAGCAAAAGTGCCAGCACGATGACCAGGCTCATGACCGCGGCGACGTGGCGCCGGCCCCAGCGGTGAACGCGGACCGCCAACGAGGGGCGGCGAGCGGCGATGGGTTTGTCGGCAACGAACTGCGCCAGGTCGGTCGCGAGCTGCCTGGCCGCGGCGTAGCGCTCGTCGGGCTCCTTCGCCATCGCTTTGAGTATGATCGTTTCCAAATCGGCGGGGATCCGCGGATTGATCGCTCGCAGCCGCTGCGGCTCTTGCTCGGCCACCTGGCGAAGGAGCTTTTGCCGGTCGTTCTCGGCAAATGCCGGTCGCAAAGCCAGCAGCTCGTAGAGTGTCACGCCCAGCGAATAGATATCCGTTCGCTCGTCGAGCAGTTTGGCGCCGGAGGCCTGCTCCGGGCTCATGTAGCGCAGCGTGCCGAGCATGTCGCCGGTCAGCGTCAGGCCGGCGTCGGTCGAGAGGCGAGCGAGGCCGAAGTCGGTGATGTAGAGTTTGCCTTCGAGATCGAGAAGCAGATTCGCCGGTTTGATGTCGCGGTGGATGATGCCCATCTCGTGGGCGTGATGGAGCGCCTCGGCAGCCTGGATTCCCAGCTCGGCGATGCGGCGGAAGAAGTCGCCAGGCTTTTCGCTGTGAAGGGTGGAGAGCGCGGCGGCGACGGTGTCGATGGAGTGTGGAGTTCGGAGTTCGGAGTTCGGAGTACCGGCAAGATCGCCATTCCGCGAATCTCCTGTCACTCCGCACTCCGCATTCCGCACTCCGCACTTCAGGCCGTCAACGACGGCCGCCAGCGTCTGCCCCTCGACGTACTCCATTGCGTAGAAATGCACGCCCCGCTCGCAGCCCACGCAGTACACGCTGACGATGTTGGGATGCTTGAGCGCCGCTGCTGCCGCGGCTTCGAGCTTGAACCGTTTTAAGTGTCGCTCGTCGAGCACCCCCGCAAATGGCAGCACCTTGAGCGCCACGCGGCGCGACAACGAAATCTGCTCCGCCTCGTAGACCACACCCATCCCGCCGCGTCCGATCTCGCGGATGATCCTGAAATCGCCCAGCCGACCCGCTTCGTCGGTGACACCGGCCAGCGGATCTAGTGCGAGCGCGGCGCCGTTCGAGTTGCCAAACTGTGCAAGTGCCGCCATCGCCGGCAGAAGCTGCGCAAGCGCCGTCTCGTGCTGCGGATAGCGGGCAATAAACGCTGCGGCGTCGACGGCTTCGCCCTCTTCGAAGCGGCGCGCCAGTTCCTCGACCACCAGCGCCAGCGATTCGCCGGCTTGCGGCGGTGCAATAAGCGTTTGCGTGTCGTTCATGGTCGGTCCTCAATGCTCAGGCCAAGGGGTCGGGAGTCGTTTTTCGCTATCCAAGTCCACGTTCGTGTAATGGGCACACCGCGAAAAACGACTCCCGACCCCCTCACCTCAATCCTCGCTCGTCAGCACGTCGCCGATCAATTTCTGAAACCGCTGCAACGCCCGCAGTTGCCGCATCCGCAGCGCCGCCTCCGAGACACCCATCACCGCGGCCGCTTCTGCCGCCGAGAGATGCTCGAGAAATCGCAACACCAGCACTTCGCGATCGTCCTTGGCCAACCGCGCCAGCGCCTCGCGGATCTGCTCGCCGGTTTCCTTCCGCGCTAATCGCTTCGCCGGGTCGCTGCCGTGATACAGCACGCAATTGGCCAACTGCTGCAGCGAGTCATCCGGGAGCAGCGGCTCCAGCGGCGTCTCGCGGCGGAGGTTGCGCCGGGCCATCCGCAGGTGACTGCGGTGCATCCGGCTGATTCGGTCCAGCGCGATCTGCCGCAGCCAGGGGTAAAACGGCAGCGGCCGCTCGCGGAGGAATGCGGGAAACCGCCGCGCCGCCTCGATCATCGCTTCCTGAACCACGTCCGAGGGATCAACGCGGGCTTGCAGTCGGGCATCGAGCTGGACGTGGACCATTTGTTTCAACCGCTGGCGATTCTGTCGCAAAAGTTCATCCAGGGCCGCCGCCTCGCCCGCGGCGGCGCGAGAGAGAAGCTGTTCGTCGCTGTCTTTGGAAGACGGCATCTGGCGCCCCAACAAAAAGGGGATAGGCACCTCGCATCGAACGCGAGAATGCGTCGCAAACTCCAACCCCCGCTCGGAGCCAGTCCCCTTTTGTTTCGCCCCCTACAGCTAATCAACCAGTCGTCGACCGAATGTAACAGGAAAAACTGGCGGGGGCCGGAATAATCCGAAGATATTTCGCCGTCCGGGGATGCGGATACCCGCAAGGAGATGGGGAGATACGCAGCGAGATGGGGAGATGTTGGAGTTCAAGCTTTAGCTTGTCTCCTCGTTGTGACGCTTCGCGTGGGAACGAAAAGCCGGCCGCTCTGCGGCGCGAACTGCAGAGTCGCGCGGCGATGGCATGCAGTGAAGACCGGCTCGGGCGATCTTGTAGACGCTCGCGCCGCGGAGCGGCCAGGAGCGCGTTCCCACGCAGAGCGTGGGAACGAGTGTAGACATCACGCTTCCGCGTGATGCATCCTCTCGCGGAGCGAGAGGGCTACACGAAGAGGGCTGCATTAGTACGGCACGAGCACGCTGAACGACACCCAGTGCGCGTCGGCGTCGAAGGTGCTGTTGCTGAAGTCGTCGCCGGCCAAGGCGCTGTCGCCCACGCGCCGCTCGTCGCCGAACGAGTACTGATACGCCAGGTTCAACGAGGCGTCTTCATAGAGGCGGCTCACGCCCAACGCGAATGCGTGTTCCAGGACGCCATCGATGAACGGATTGAGGGTCGCATCCGGCACCGGCGCGTCGTGATAGACGTATCCCAGTCGCCAGGTAACCATGTCGCTCGAATCCCATTCGTAACCCAGCCGCAGTGAGACCGAATCTTCCCAGTCCATCGCCAGGCTGTCGCTGAGCACGCCGCCGGGAATGATTCCTCCAACGATCGGATTCGACGGGTTGCTGAACCTCAGATCGAGCCGGTCAAAGGCGTGCGACCAGTCATACCAGATCACGTCCACGCCGATCCGCCGGCAGGGACACAGCTCGTGCTTGAGGCCGACGCCGAGCGAGCGCGGCCAGACGAGGTCGATCTGTGTATCGAAGTCCGACCCGACCAGACCTCCCGGCGTGATCAACGTGGCCCGAGTGGTACCGTCGAAAATGAACCGTGTCTCCTCCGTATACGACACGCCAATCGTCGTTCGCGGCGTGAGCACGTATTGCAAACCCAGGCTGCCGACCACTGCGGCGTCGGTGGCTTGCAGGTCCATCAACGTCGGGGCGCCGGCCAGCGGTCCGGTCTGCACGTAGAACGGACCTTCCAGCTCCACGTGGCCGATGCCAACACCCACGGTGCCACCGATCGAAAGCCGGTCGGTGACCTGGCACGACAGACCCGGCAGTATCTTGCCCAACACGCCCAGCGATTTTTGCCGCACCGGGCCGGTGTGCGGGTTGACCATATCAAATTCGGCGCTGAAGCCCGCCGGCGCAAAGACGCCCAGGCCATACGACCAGGCGCTATTCGGCACATGCCGCACGAGACCGAACATGCCCGACGGGAAACCCTTGACCTCATTATCCACGTCGTTGTCTGCATCGGAGTAGTGGAGATCGCAAATGACAGTGTCGACACCCAGCTCCCAGAAACCGCAATCGGGAGCGTTCGACATGCCGGCGGGGTTGTCGAGGATGATCGCTGCATTGTCTGCGAAGCCGAGGTTCGTGCCGCCGCGCGCGGTCGAAATCGCGCCCACGCCGTCGCGCACAACGCCGTCGCCACGTGCCTCCAGCGCGGTGAAAGCCAGCACGGTCAACGTCAATGCGAAGAGGGGCGTAAAGTGCCGCATGGCAGTGCTCGAAGCGGGTGGGGTTGCTTGGATCGGACCGCGTTCAATCAATGCATGCTTCGTCCGGGGAATGCGGGCAGCTTCGCCAAATGCCGCGGGGGCGGCAGAATAGGCATGATCGGTAAGGGGAAGTTGGAGTTCAAGCTTTAGCTTGCTCCTCGTTCCCACGCTCTGCGTGGGAACGAAAGCGTGCCGCTCCGCGGCGCGAATCAATCCGTCGTCTGGGAATCCGCAATCGGACGGGTTGGCTACGCCGGCAGTTCGCGACGCGGAGCGTCTTGGCAGCGTTCCCACGCAGAGCGTGGGAACGAGAAAACGAGAAAAGAGGCAATCCAGGCAATCTTTGCCGGGCGTAACGAATGTGCTTGAGGCTCCGATTCTATCAGCCGATCACAACAGTACGGTTTGTATCGAATTTCAGGGCCGGAACGCGCAGCCATCAAAGGTGAACACGTGGACCTAATGATAATCCTCAAACGTTTTGCGCTGGTAATCCTGGTGCTGGTTGCCGGCGGCGGACTGGCCATGGCGCAAACGGAAGAAGAGCCCGGTGACGCAACGCTGGACGACAGCGCCGCGGCTCAGCGACCCCTCGAAATGGGCGACGAGCAGATGATGCTCGACGGAATGTGCGCCGAGGACTGCTACCCGGCGCCTTGGCGAGCGCGGTTGTTCGCCGGCGCGGAATACCGGCACATCCGTCCGCACTTCAGCGAGGCCGTCGCCTTTGCCACGGTGACCGACTCGATCGGCGCGACAGGTTTTAGTCGCCGAGTTGCCGCGCACGAGCTGGACTTCGACTACGAGAGTTCGATGCGGCTATTCCTCGGATATCACCTCAACGACTGCGCCGACGTGCGACTGACCTACTGGTACTTGGACGCCGAGACATTTGTCAGCGGAACCGCAGGCGCGGGTCAGACGATTGTCGATCCGTTTGGCAACCTTGGCCCGACGGGAACGGAAATTGGCGCCACCGCCACAGTGCAAATGAATGTTTTCGATCTCGAATATCTGCGGCCGATTGGGAACAACTGTGACGGGCTCGGTTTTCTCTACTCCGCCGGTTTGCGGTTCGCGGACGTGAGCCAGTTTTACGATTCCACAATCAGCGCTGCCGGCGCCGTGACCAGCAATGGCGTCTTCGAGGTCGACTACTTCGGGGTGGGACCGTATCTGAGTTTGACGGGCGACATCCGTCGCGGCCAGTGCCGGCAGTTTTCACTGTTTGCCAAGGGGGCGATGGCCTTGTTGGTCGGCCAGTACGACGTTTCGACCGACGTGACGCTGACCGGGGCTAGCGGCGGCCAGACGGCCGACCGCGTGCGCACCACACCCGTCCTGGAAAGCGAATTGGGCGTGGCCTGGTTGCCGAACGATCGGGTTCGGTTCACCGCTGGGTGGCTGTTCCAGGCGTGGTTTAACCTGGGAACGTCGGGCGGCACGTTCGATGGCGAGCAACTGCCGATCGCGCCGGTCGATACCGCGTTCGGAGGCGCCGACGACGCCGACATCATGTCGTTCGACGGGCTCTTCCTGCGTGCGGAAATCGGCTACTAGTTTTGGAGTGCGTTGACTTGTCAACGCTTTGGATTTCAGACGATCTTGGCGAAGTGTAAGCCGCTTGAAAAAGAAAGCGGCGACGAGTCGCCGCACTCCAAAGTCGCGAGTCAAAACGCCGGTATCGCGATGCGCTCGCCCCCCTTCATGGCGGACTGGTGCGCACAGATGCCGACCATCGTCCAGTTGGCGCTGGTCGCCGCATCGGGCATCGCCGGCTGCTTGCCGAGGCAGGACATGAGGAAGTTGTGTGCCAGGTGCGGATGCGAGCCGCCGTGGCCACCGCCTTGGACGAACGAGAGGTGCTCTGCGTCCTGAATCGCGGCCGGCTGCGTGAACTTGCGAATTGGCTCCGGCAGGCGGCCGGCATAGTCCGGCACTTTGACGCGCTTTGGAATCTCCGGCTCCGGCTTGCCGCGGGTGTGGATCACCGGCTCTTCGACTTCGACTTGCTGCCACTCGAAGCTCTTGTCGCTGCCAGTCACGTCGAAGCTCTCGCGGTATTGGCGCGCGGTGTCGAACAGGCTACGCGTGACCTCGGCCACCACATCGCTGTCTTTGATCTTGAAAGTGGCGGTCTCGATGGCGAACGGGCTGCCGTAGCGGCCGATCAGCTCTTCGCGGATGCGGCCCGAGCCGTGGCAGACGACGCTCTCGGCGTGTTTGCCAAGGATCGCCAGACAGGGGCTCACGCAATGCGTGGCGTAGTGCATCGGCGGCAGGCCGGGCCAGTAGTCGGGCCAGCCGTCCATGTCTTGCTGATGGCTGCCGCGGAGGAATTGGATGCGGCCGAGCTCACCTTTGTCGTATAGCTCCTTGGCAAAGAGATACTCGCGCGCGTAGACGACCGTCTCCATCATCATGTAGACCTTGCCGCTTTTGCGCTGCGCTTCGACGATGGCGCGGCATTCGTCGATGGTGGTGCCCATCGGCACGGTGCAGGCGACGTGCTTGCCGGCCGCCAGGGCCGCGAGGCTCTGCGCCGCGTGGTCGGGGATCGGTGAGTTGATGTGGACCGCGTCGATATTCGGATCCTTGAGCAACTCATTGAAGTCGGTGTAGCGGCCCATGATGCCGAACCGATCGCCCGTTTTGTCCAGCTCCGCCTTATTGCGGCGGCAGATCGCCGCCATTTCGGCATTGGGATGGGCCTGGTAAATGGGGATGAACTCGGCGCCAAAGCCAAGGCCCACGATTGCGAGGCGGATTTTGTCGGGCATGGGGGAATAGAAGGGTTCAGGGTTCAGCGTAAAAGTGGCAGCGGTCGCGCGCAATTTAGCCGTGGGAAAAGCGCGCGTCAAGGAAGCGTGTCTCGACTTCAAAGCTCCTAGTAGCCAACGAACCGCGTTAGACAGGTCGGCCTCGGCGCGACGGTCACGTCAGCGTATTCTAAAACACGCCGAATTGCACGTCGTCGTGGTGGTACAGATGAGCAGGCAGCAAGCTACACTGGAGTTCCGTGGCTGATTCGCGCGGAGGACGCTAATCATAGTACGGGGCCGCACAGCCGCAGAGGTGGGCTCGCGGGTGGTCCTGGTTATCCGCCGTGAGACGTAGCGAAAGGAAGACGAAAATGGCGACCGTGAGTCCATCAGGCGCAAGTTTGGCCGTTGCCGAGGTGTTACGCATTGCTCACCAGGATGCGCAGTCGGTCTACGGTGATCTTTCGGGTTTCAAAATCACACTGACGCCTTGCGCCGAC
>JBBDYH010000064.1:24651-134544 GCA_040901795.1 Pirellulales bacterium | reverse complement strand
AATCAACGACGTAGCCCAGACGTTCCGCCTTCGGCACGACCTCTTGCAGGAAGCGACGAATGCCCTGGGCGGTATGCACTTGGCCTTGCCGCAAGAGAGCGTGCAGAAAACCGTTTCCCAACCGCTGCCCTTCGTGCATGCTGTCATAGCGGCCGGCCACGCTGTAGGTCGCCGCGGCGACCGGATGATACACCGTCTCGCGATAGTGGCCATTGTAGGCCGCGCCCGGCTGCTGGCCGTGGACTTGAATCGGAAAACTGTCGATGTCGACCGTGACGCGGCGCGACCGATGATCGCCGCCGGTGGCGCGGAGATGCCGATGGCAACACTCGGCCAGACTGTCGCGCAGCGCTGCGCGATTCGCCGACGTCCGCGTGAGGATGCTGATCAGCCGCGATTGGGTTGGCTGACTGGCCAGGCGCTCGTCGAGCGGCTGCTGGCCGCGACGGTTCCAAACGGCCAGCTTCATCGCCGGATCGTGCGCCAAGCGATCGGCGTCGTCCTGGGTGGCATAGCCCATCGCCAGCGCATAAACTCGTTCACGCAGCAACTCGACCAGTTCGTAGCGGATCAAATCCTGCCGCCGTGGATCGTCGAGCTGCGCCGCCAGGTGTTCTGTAATGCCGAGTCGATGATCGGCCTCGCGCAACAACAACAAACCGCTGTCGGACGTGATTCGCTCGTCGCACTCAAGTACCTTGACAGAGCGATTGAAAGTCGGCTCGAATAACCACTCCTGCAATTCACCCATCGCGTGACCTCCTGTCGGTTCACGGAAGTTTTCTACACCCCCATGAAACCACGGGACTCACGCGATGTTTTGCAACTTCTCACGCCGGGAGCGTGAATAAATCGGGTTGAAAGCAATCTGGCCTTGGCGTGCTACAACTGCAATACACATAAGGGGTCGAACATCGCGGGCATCGATCCGCTGACCGGTGAGTTGACATCCCTGTTTAACCCTCGAACCTCGCAATGGCAGGACAACTTCGAGTGGCATGAGGGTTGAATTACTCGGTCGCACGGCGATTGGCCGGACTACCTGCGATGTGCTCGCGATCAACCACCCTGACCATGTCGAACTCCGCAAGTTATTAGTGGCCGAAGGGCGTTTTGCTGGCTAGGTCGCGGGCGCCTTTTGCAACGAGGCGGCGATTTGGCTAAAGTATGAACAGGGCCGTCTGCTCAGAGGCTGTGTGACGCCCCATTCCCGCCCTTTTTCCGCCCGCCCAACCTCGTCTAGGGAGAATCCGCCGTGAGTGAGCATTTGACCACCGATAGCCTGACTCGTCGTGAGCTGCTGTTGAATACGGGCCGCGTAGCTGCAGCGACCGCCTTGGCCGGCGTCGCCATCCCCCACGTCCATGCAGCCCAATCGGAGACAATCCAAGTGGCGCTCATTGGATCTGGCGGGCGTGGGACGGGCGCGGCCGGTGACGCGCTGTCGAGCAAAAATGGCCCGACGAAGTTGGTCGCCATGGCGGATGTGTTCGAGAGCAACCTCAGCAATAGTTACAACGCGATTAGCGCGCGTCACAAGGACCGCGTGGATGTGCCCCCAGACCGTCGCTATGTCGGCTTCGATGGTTACAAGAAGGCGATGGATTGCCTCAATCCCGGCGACATCGTCATCCTGGCCACGCCGCCGGCGTTCCGCTGGGTTCATTTTACGTATGCGATCGAGAAAGGCCTCAATGTCTTCATGGAAAAGCCGATCGCCGTCGACGCTCCGAGCGCGCGGCGGATGCTGGAGCTCGGCAAAAAGTCGGTTGAGAAAAACCTGAAGGTGGGGGTGGGCCTGATGTGCCGGCACTGCCCGGCGCGGAACGAGCTGCACGACCGCATCCGTAACGGCGAGATGGGGGATGTGTTGTTGTTACGTGCGTACCGCGTAAGCGGACCGACCGGCTCGGCGTTCGTCGAGCGGAATCGCAGCAAGCTGAGCGAGCTCTTGTACCAGATTAAGAATTTCCACGCGTTTCTCTGGCTCAGCGGCGGCGGGTTCAGCGATTTTCTGATCCACAACATCGACGAGTGCTGTTGGATGAAAGACGCCTGGCCGGTGTTTGCCAAGGGTTACGGCGGCCGACACTATCGCGGCGACTACGTCGATCAGAACTTCGACACGTATACCACCGAGTACACGTTCGCCGACGGGGCCAAGTTGATGCTCGAGGGGCGCGGCATGAGCGGCTGTGACAACGAGTTTGCCAGCTACGTGCATGGGTCGAAGGGGTCGGGGGTGATTTCGCAATCGGGTCACTGGCCGTCGAAGGCGCGGATGTACAAGGGCCAGGACATGAGCCGCAAGAACATTATCTGGGAATGCGGTGACGAGCCGAGCGAGGACAACCCGTACCAGGTCGAGTGGGATAAACTCCTGTCCGCCGTGAAGCAAGGCCAGTCCCATAACGAGGTCGAGCGCGGCGCCCAGGCGAGCCTGGTTACCGCGATGGGGCGCTTCGCCTGCCACACCGGCCGCGTGGTCACCTACGACGAAATGCTCGAACATACGCACGAGTTTGCGCCGCAAGTCGATACGCTGACCATGGACGGCACCGCGCCGCTGCAAGCGGACAAGGATGGCAAGTATCCGATCCCGCAGCCGGGATTGAATACGAATCGGGAGTATGCCTAGGCGGGAAGTGGGGCACGACGCTGTGCGGAGCGGCGCGACCGCCACGCAAATCGACGGGCCGTTCGCCCGCAAGTGGTACCGCGCGTTTCCCGACGAAGGGATCACCGCCGGCGTGCAGTCGGTGATTGACGACGATCACGTTTATCTGGGCACGCTGCGCGGCGTAGTCCATGCAATTGACGCCGACGGCGGAAACGATGTGTGGACGCGCAACCTCGGCGCGCCGTTGTTGCACACTTGCGCGGTCGGCGATGGACATGTGTTTGTCGGTGCGGGCGACGGTAAGCTCTACGCGCTGTCTGCCGCCGGATTGCCAAGCGGTTCGAAGATTATGAATCGCTCAAACGCTTGTTGCCGCAGACGCGGGATGCGATGAGGAAGCGGGTGGAGTACGAGCTTTCGCACTACGTCGATCACCACCGCCCAGCATGGTGGCTGGCTTGGGCCCCCGAGTTCATGTGGCGCAACGAGACGCCGTTCTCGTTCCCCACCATGTCGGCCGAGATCTTTGCCGCGAAGACGCTCATCCTCCATGAGCGACCTCACTCCCCCGGTCGATCCTCAGCCGGATGGAGGCCGCGGGAAAGGTTGCAGGCGGTGTTGACAAGTCCGATGTGAGAGAAGGCCTGCGGAAAGTTGCCGACGAGCCGTTTGCTGTGCGGGTCGTATTCCTCACTGAGCAGCCCGACGTCATTACAAAGGGACAGCAGCCGCTCGAAGAGCTGTTCGGCCTCGTCGCGGCGATTCAAAAGCAAGAGGTTGTCGGCCAGCCAGAACGTACAAGCCAGAAACGCGCCTTCGCCGGACGGCAGGCCATCAACCTCCGGTTGTGTAGGGTAGCGGTCGACAAAGCCGTCGCGCATCAGCTCGCGCTGGATCGCGGCGACGGTGCCGGACACGCGCGGGTCGGTCCCCGGCAAAAAGCCTACGAGCGGGATCATCAGCAAACTGGCGTCGAGCGGTGCGCCGCCATAAAACTGGACGAACGTATTCCGCTTGGGATCGTAGCCGCGCTGGCAGACTTCGGCGTGAATTTCCTCGCGCAGCGCGCGCCAGCGATAGACCGGTCCTTCATGTCCAAACCGCTCGACCGCTTTGACCATCCGATCGACCGCCACCCAGGCCATCACTTTGGAATGCGTGAAGTGCCGCCGCGGACCGCGGACTTCCCAAATGCCCTCGTCGGGCTCGCGCCAGCCGGTCTCCAGGAAATCCATCAATTCGCGCTCCACGCGCCAGGCGTTTTCGTCCGGTGTCAGGCCGGCGCGTCGCGCGACGTGAATCGCGTCCATCAGCTCGCCAAAAACATCCAGTTGAAATTGCTTGTAGGCCGCGTTGCCAATACGCACAGGACGGGCATTTTCGTATCCGGGAAGCCAATCGAGCTCGACTTCCGTGAGGCGACGCTCGCCGGCTATCCCATACATGATGTTGAGCTGCGAGGCGTTGCCGGCCACCGCGCGAAGCAGCCATTCGCGCCAGGCGAGTGCTTCGTCCGTGTAGCCGTTGGTAATGAGCGAGTAAAGTGTGAAGGTGGCGTCGCGGACCCAGCAGTAGCGGTAGTCCCAGTTGCGGACGCCGCCGAGTTGCTCGGGCAACGACGTGGTGGCGGCGGCGACAATGCCACCAGTAGGCGCATAGGTCAGCGCCTTGAGCGTGATCAGCGACCGCATCACTTGCGAGTGCCAGGCGCCCTCATAGGTACATTGTGAGGACCACTTGCGCCACCACTTCTCGGTGGCATCGAGCGTGGCCAAGGTGTCGATCTTGGGTACCCCCTCCTCATGGGATGGATGCCAACTCAGGACAAAGCTCCGCTGTTCGCCCGCCGCAATATCGAACTCCGCCACGGTGGTCAGTTCTTTGCCGTACAGTGGCACGTCGCTGTCGAGGAGGAAACAATCCGGCCCGGCGACGGCGGTAATGCCGCGGTCGGTGCGGCGGACCCAGGGGACAATGGAACCGTAATCCGGCCGGAGAATGAACTGCATCCGCATGGGCACTTTGGCTCTTCGGCCGCTTACTACGCGGACGAGATCGGGTTCGCGGCTGCGCGGGGGCATGCTGTCGATCAGCGTCACTTCGCCTTCGTCGGTTTCAAATGACGTTTCGAGAATCAACGTGTCACCCCGATATCGTCGGCTCGTGCGGCGAACGTTGCCCTGTGGACAAATGAGCCAGCGGCCATGCTCGGGCTTTCCCAACAGCGCGGCGAAGCAGGCGCCTGAATCAAAGCGTGGAAGGCACAGCCAGTCGATGGAGCCATCGAGGCCGACGAGGGCCGCGGTTTGACAGTCACCGATCAGGGCGTAGTCTTCGATGCGGAGGGCCATGGGGAGGGTTCAGGGTTCAGGGTTGGAGTTCAGCCTTTAGGTCGCCACGGCGACTCGCAGTGGCGAGCTGTCCGGACAAACTAAAGCTTGAACTCCAACGCTGGCAAGCTAAAGCTTGGACTCCAACTCAGGCGGCGAATTCGATCACTGACTTTACGTTTTGCGGGTCGGGCCGCAGCGCCTCTTGCCAGCGGTCGAGCGGGACGCGGCGCGTAATCAGGCGCTCCAGCCAGGCGGGGTCAGCTTTGCCCAGCGCGTCGGCCCCCTGCTCGTAATGCCGGCGGTTGGCGTTTACGGTGCCGAAGATCACGTCGTTCTCCAGCACCGTCCTCGTATTGAACCGTGCCGGATCGATTTCAATCGACCGCTTGCCGGCGGACAAGCCGGTGAGACATACCATGCCGCCCCGCGGTGTGTGGCGAATGCAGTCGAATACGAGTGGGCCGTAGCCGGTACACTCGATGATGATATCCGCCAGCCGGGCGACTTCGTCGACCGACCCGGTGTGGTACATGCCGCCGAGATCGCGAACAAGTTGCGGCTTGGGTCCTGTTTCGACAATGTCGAGCACGTGAAGTTCCAACCCGCGCTGTTGTCCCATCAATGCCGCCAGCAATCCCACCGGACCGGCGCCGGTGACCAAAATGCGCTGCGGCGCCCAGCGCGTGCGGCGGCCGATATACTCGATCTGTTCCCAAGCCTTGGCCAGCACACTGGCCGGCTCCAGCAACACACCGGTGCGGCCCAGCCGTGAGTCGAGTCGCACGAGGAACTCCGGCTCAATGCGAAATCGCTCGCGGCCAAAGCCCTCGCGCTCTTTGATGCCGCATTCGGTGTACAAGCCGTTGCGACACATGTCCCACTCGCCGGCCGCGCAGTTCAGGCACGGCACCGGATCGGGACGTCGGACAATGCCCACGACAAGGTCGCCAGGTGCAAAGCCACTGTCCGGCGGCGCTTCGAGAACGCGGCCGAGTGATTCATGACCCAACACGAGCGAGTCGCACCCTTCCGCCGGCTTGCCAAGTGCGCCGGCGACGATTTCGCGATCGGTGCCGCAGACGCCCATCGCGAGGGTCTGGACCAAAACGGACCCTTCGTCCGCCGATGGCTCCGGCACATCGGTTAGTGCCGCGCCGTTGGTTTGACCGCAGACAATCGTGAGAGCACGCATGGCAATTCCAAGCGGACGTTTCGAATGGTGGTACCGCGCGAGAATGCAGGTTTTGTGCCGGGCGCGAGAAAAGATTGCCTTCAACCCGCGGTATAGCCGAGATTTACAACATTGTGCCGACTGTTCTTCTGGAGACCCCCATGGGCCGTGATCCTACCTCAGCTTCGGGCAAATCACTTGCGGCGTACCGGGCAATCATAGTGCGGCTTGTCCTGGCGGCGGCAATTCTAAGCGCAGGCCTGTTCGCGGTCGTGCGATCGTATCCGGGCCGCGGTATCCCGGCCGCGATGGGTCGCAACGGCGACGGCGCCGCAAACGCGCCGGCTGTGGGACTGTCATCCGAGAGTCGGATGCAGGATCTCGTTCTGGGCACCTGGGAAGACGACTACCAGGGGAAACGGACGTTGACGGTCCGGCCGAATGGCACGGCGACGATGGTGGTCGAGTTCGACGGCTGGAAAGCGCGGATGTTTACACCGCGGTTGCGGATTGAAACGACTTGGACGATCGACGAGGGCCGCTTCAATCGGCGGACCGTAGGGGGCGAGCCGGCCGACAAGGTCGAATTCGTCAAACGGCGCGTCGGCGATCGGGCGAGCGACCAGATCGTCAAAGTCACCGCCCAGCGGATGGTGCTGATCGATCAGGATGGCGAGACGCGATACAACTGGCGGCGGGTGAGGTAGGACGTGGGCCTGGTGTCGGCCCTGCCGAATGGCGGCAATGCTACACCGCTTCGACTTTCCGCGCATGCAGAATCTCGGACTCTTGCATGGGGCGAATGTCACTGGCGGGCAATGTCAGCAGGGCCACGGTATGACCCTCCGCCGTGACAAATTCAACCTCAAAGTGCTCGCCGTCCTGATAACAATGTACGACAGCGCCGACATCACCGCGCAGTAGCGAATGCTCTGGAACGTCCCGGGTAAGGACAACGGTTTCCAATTCGCGAATCATGTTTTTGCGGACGAATGACTTTCGTCCTTGGCCACGCTGGCGATGCGGTCGTATAGCACATCCGGGTCCAGGTCCGCGCCATTTGGCCACTCAATTGATCCGAGCTCAGAGTTGACGTACACCCGGGCGAATTCATCCAGATTCTTCAACGGCTCGAACACGCCCTGAAACGACACTAGTTCGCCAATGTCGATAGTCCCTTCAAGGCCGTCCTCGAATTGTATAAAGAGGCGAAAATCGCCGACAGGACGGACTGCAACGATATCTTTCAGCATTGCATTACTCGAGTGGAGGTATTGGGTTGAGCGGCAATTGCTGTCGCGCTAAATCCCAGTTAGCTAGAAGTTCGGCCTGGTGTTCGGCGGCCCATTCACGGACGAGACCTAACACGCGGCGGGAAAGTTGACCTTCGATGATTGTTAACGACTCAATTCCGACAATGGCTTTCTGCTTACCATAGCGGACGTGAAAGTGCGGAGGCGGGTGATCGTTGTAGTACATCGCGATTACAGTTCCAAAGAAACGGCTTATCTCTGGCATCGCAACGTTTGCCTTGTAGGGTCGCAGTAATTCTACACGGACGCCGGTGCGACGGCGCTCGCCTTTCCCTCGCTTCCCAGGCACTTGCCGATTTGCCGCACCGCTTGACGAAGGCGGTTCTCGTTTTCAACAAGCGCTAATCGCAGAAATCCTTCGCCCGCCGGGCCGAAGCCGCTGCCGGGGCTGACCGCGACGTTCCCCTCGTTGAGGAGCTTTTCGGCGAAGTCCATGGTGGTCATGGCGCTCGTCCACGGCTCGGGGACTTTTGCCCAGACGAACATTCCGGCGCGCGGCGGGGTAATGCTCCAGCCCAGCCGCCGCAGTCCTTCGACCAGCACATCTCGCCGAGCGTGATAGATTTCGCTTTGCCGCTCGACGCCGGCGTCGCCGTGCCGCAGCGCCACGATCGCCGCAACCTGGATGGCCTGGAACATTCCGTAGTCGTAATAGGTCTTGATCGTGCCCAACGCCCGGACCATCTCGGCGTTTCCGGAGCAAAAGCCGACGCGCCAGCCCGCCATGTTGTAGCCCTTGCTCATGGTCGTGAACTCCACGCCCACGTCGCGGGCGCCCGGCGCTGCCAAGAAGCTCGGCGGATGATAGCCCTCGAACGCGACGTCGGCATACGCGAAATCGCTGATCACCATGAAGCCGTATCGCTTGGCGAGCTTTACGAGCTCGACGTAAAACGCCGGCTCGATCGTCACGGCCGACGGGTTGTGCGGGTAGTTGACGATGACCACCTTTGGCTTGGGGTGCAGATGCTGGCAGGTGTAGGCTATGTTCGTCAGAAACCTCTCACTGTCGGCGACCTCGAGCTGGATGGTGTTGCCCCCGGCCATCGTGACGGCATAGACGTGTACCGGAAAGTAGGGAGCGGGCACGATGGCGGTGTCGCCGGGGCCGATGAGGGCCAGGCACATATGGCTGAAGCCCTCTTTGCTGCCCAGGCAGACGATCGTTTCGCTCTCGGGATCGAGGCGGACTCCGTACTTCTTAAAGTACTTGGCGGCGGCCTCGCGGCGGAGGTTGGGGATGCCGAGGGCCTTGCTGTAGCCGTGGTTCTTGGGGTCGCGCGCGGCCTCGACGAGCTTTTCGACAACCTGGTCCTCGGGCGCGTCGGATGGGTTGCCCATGCCCAGGTCAATCACGTCGTCGCCCGCGCGCCGCTTGTCGTATTTGACGGCGTTGATGCGGGCGAAGAGGTAGGGCGGGAGCCGCTTGACACGGTCGGCGACCTCGACTTGAAACGGGCGGACGTCGTCGCGTGGGTTGTCGGTGCGCATGAAACAGTGGTCAGTTGTCGGTGGTCAGTAGCTGCGACTCAACGAGTCGCAGAGGAGTGGATCAATTGGTGGCGCAATTGCCGCTCCCTCAAGAATACTCTACTGGCGTAAGAGTAGGAAAGCGGAGGGAGGTTCGTCGCTCAACGCAAAGCTTCTGGCCCTGCACCTCGGCGCGACTGAGCCATCCATGATTAGGGCCTTGTGAGCAACGCCACTGCTGATTGCCCTGTGTAACCGGCCGACAATACCTGCTATAATTTTGAAATGGCAACCAGCGCTTTAGACGAGCTCCTGAATCCCGATACCGGTTGGCTCACGCCTCAGGCGGCGCAAAAGCTCATCAACTGGACGATTACCGACGAACTTCGCCAGCGAGTCGAAGAACTGGGTAGGAAGGCAAATCTCGGCCGCCTCACCCCGAACGAAGACAGCGAATATCGGGCGTATCTTGACGATGCGGAGCTGATTAGCCTCATGCAAGTCAAAGCGCGGCGACTTTACCGCGTGAACGATTAACGCATGGACGCAAGCACCCGCCAATTAGTCCGACAAAGGGCGGGCCTCCGTTGCGAATACTGTCGTTTTCCTGAGCGCGCCCTCCCCTACCTCGTTTTTCACGTCGACCATATCATCGCCAAACAGCACCTGGACGAAGTTTCGGACGAGCCGGAGTCGCTCGCTTGGGCCTGTAGCGAGTGCAACTTCCACAAAGGCCCGAACTTGGTCAGCATTGACCCAGAGACGAAGCAGCACGCCGATTTGTTCAGTCCTAGGCGCGATACTTGGGGTGATCATTTCACGATCGAGGCGGGCATGGTTGTCGGTCTCACGCCAACGGGCCGAGCTACAGCTCGACTTCTGAATATGAACGCGCCCCGGCTTGTCCGCCTGCGAGGCGAGCTAGTTGAGCAAGGCCGGTTATAGCATCTCTTGGGTTCGCTCCGCATCGATCACGTTGGCGATGTCAGTCATCACCCCCTGGCAGGCATCTCGGTAGGGATGCGGCATGCCGGTGGCGTACATGGGAACGGCCGTATCCAATAGCGCGGGAACGGAAGGCACGCTCATTTATTCGACGGCCCCTTGAACGATCTCCAGTTCCATCTCGTCCCAATCCGGGCTACCTGATTGGGACGCTTCAAAACGTCGACTGTCCGTCGCTCATCGTTGGCGTTGTCGAAGACCATGTCCACATATTGTGTAACTTGCACCGCACAATGACGGTCGCCAAGCTCGTGGAGGAACTAAAGACCAGTTCGTCCGCACAGATCAAGGAGGACGGACCGGAGTTGCGCGACTTCCATTGGCAGAACGGGTACGGCGCGTTTTCGGTCAGTCAGTCGAATGCGGAACAAGTCAAACATTATATCGAAACGCAAGAGGACCATCATCGCGTTCGGACGTTTCAGGAAGAGTTTCGTCTGCTCCTCGAGCGGCATCAGATTGCGTATGACGAACGATACGTCTGGGATTGATCGAGTTGCGGCCCGTTGGGCCTTGAAATGAACTTGACTGGCCGGTAACCCAGGGCGGGGGGGGGCCCCCAGCCCTGGGCTATCGAGTGCGGGGCCTTCAGCCCCGGCGGCAGTCGAACATTTTGCCGTGGTTCGTTCGGGTGAGGCAGCGCCGCAAAAAAGTTTGACACGTGCAATTCTCGCGACTAGTCTGGCGGAGCTCTCCTATGCCCCTTGAGTCTTGTCCTAGGTGCCAGCTATGGTCACACCTCCTGGCTTCAAACGCACGGTGCTTGCCATCGTTGCCACGGTCGCAGTTCTGATTGCCTCCTCTTTCCCATGTGTTGCGAACGTCCTGCTGGTAACGAATCGAGACACGGCCAGTATGGTGGGAAACGTTTTAAAGTATGACGCCACCACAGGCGACTATTTGGGTGCATTGTTGTCGAGTGACACCCTTGGACCACCAAATGGCCTTGCGATCGGCCCTGACTCACTCTTGTATGTGGCGAGCCACCTCGGAACCATACAGCGGTTCAATTTGTCAACCGGTGCATTCGTGGATACGTTTGCCGAGAGCTTGGCAGACGGCTATGGCATTCCGAGCGGCCTAATCTTTGGCCCGGACGGGCTCCTGTACGTCACAACGAATGCCGGCATCGTGTCCCGCTACACTACCGCCGGATTCGACCGAATATTTGCGGCGGACTTGTCGCTTCCCAAGACCGTTGTCTTTGGAGCTGATGGAAACCTCTACGTAGCCAGCGCCGGCGATGACCGGATTGTCCGCTTCAACGGCACTACCGGTGTGCGTATTGATAACTTTGTTCCGGCGCGAAGCGGGGGACTCCACGGGCCAATCGGCTTTGACTTTGGTCCGGATGGAAACCTTTACGTCGCCAGTGCATTCACTGACAGCGTGCTTCGGTATGACGGCAAGACCGGTGAATTCTTAGGTGTTTTCGTTGAGCCAGGAACAGCAGGGCTCCATGTGCCCCAAGTTGTTGCCTTTGGACCCGACGGAAATCTGTACGTCAACAGTAGAACTGAAGGTCAGCCTGCACCGAGTGGTGCAGTGCTTCGATTTAACGGACAAACGGGCCAATTCATCGATTCGTTTATCACTCGTGGAAGTGGAGGATTGGTTGAGCCCGGCGGGATGCTTTTCGCAGATGTTGAAACTTCTTTGCCGCAAGGCTGGAAAATCGACTCCAACGGCAACTGGTCAGCGGCGGCGAATTGGACCGGCGGTATCCCAAATGGCACTTTCGCTCAGGCGAAGTTTGGCTCCGTTATCACGGCACCGCGCGTGGTGACGGTCAATACGCCGGTCACAGTTGCGCGGATCGACTTCGACAACACTAAGGCCTACACCATCGGCGGGTCGAACCCGCTCACGCTTGAAACCACAACCGGCGATGCTGAGATCAACGTCGTGAGCGGTAGCCATACAATTGGCGCGCCCTTAACCCTGGCCGACAACACGGTGGTCAACGTTGCGCCGGCGGCGAGCAATCTTTCGATCACCGCAATGGCCACCAGCGGGGTGAACGTGACCAAGGCGGGCGCGGGCACGTTGACGGTGAACAACCTACGCGCCGCCGGGTTGGCGGTGAACGAAGGAACGGTGGCGGTTGCGGCCAATGGAACAAACGCCGGCACGTCGGTGGTTGGCGCGCTTTCAATTGCGGGTGGAGCGACGCCGACTGCAAAGTTCGATCTGGTGAACAATGCGGCGGCGATTGACTATACCGGGACAAGCCCGGTCGCTACGGTTCGTCAGCAGATTCTGGCCGGGCGCGGGTCGGCTGGTTTGAGCGCGACTTGGACCGGCCTGGGCATTACGAGCAGCGCCGCCGCGGCTGAGCCCCAGTCGCGGTCAGTCGGCTATGCCGAGAACTCTGCGTTACCCTTGGGTCCGTACACGACGTTTCGCGGCCAGCCGGTGGACGACACGTCCGTGCTCATGGCCTACACGCGCACAGGGGACGCCAACCTGGATGGCGTGGTGAACGACGACGATGTGACAATCGTCGGCGCGACGTATGCGCCCGGCGTCCCACAACCGCACTGGGCGTTGGGGGATTTTGACTACAACGGCTTTGTCGATGACGACGACGTGACGCTGTTGGGCGTGTTCTACAATCCGGGCGCGCTGCCGCTGGCTGCACCCGTAGCAGCGACGGCAGGGACAGCACCAGTCCCGGAGCCGGCAAGCTGGCTGCTGATTGCGTTGGGCGGCTTAACGGCCGGACTATTCGGCCGGCGGCGGGTCAATGCCACCGTCTAGCGATCAAACCCATCCCCACACGGTCGCCATGGTATTCGATGCGAAAGATCACCAAGAGTTCTTTGACGACATCACCGGGGATGGATTCCACATCTTCAGTCGGCAACATGCAAAGAGCGCAGGCTTTTACCCCAACACATTCCCCTCATATCCTGAGCTCTCCGTTTCTGACATAAAGGAAGCCGACACAATCACCGTTCGGGCGTTCTTCCCCACGAGTAAGGCGGCAATGCCCCGAATCGATAGCGGGAACATAGACCTCGAAGTGGAGTTTGTTGACCGCGATGCCAAGAAAGTATGGGGCAACATTCTCACGGAACTCCCTGCGACGTTTGCACTGGCACAAGGCACTTCGATCGAGTTGGATCTTGATGAAGTGTTGTTCGTACAAAATCGTTTAACAAGGCGCTGAATTTGACCGCCAATCCAATGGCCGTTTCGGCGTTTCCCTTGGGAGCGGTTTACCGGCCGGCGAGCCGCTCACTCGAGCGCGAACAATGGAGCTTGGTTGTGTGCCGCGGAGATACAAATGAAACGAGTGCTCGCGGTTCTGGTTTTGGTATCATTCTCGGTGGCGATCGGGTCGCAGTTTATGCAGCGGAGCCGCCTGGTTTCGCCGAGGTTAAGGGGCACGGTGCGGATACCGCTAGCGGGTTACCGAAGCAGATCGTACATCTGGCCACCTGCGTTCGGTCCGTCCTTGTCCCGGCCGGCGAGTTCCTGATGGGGTCGCCCGATGACCACCCGGACCGGAGCAGATGGAGATATAAGTCATGGAATCGTGCCCCCGAAGTCAAAGATGACACCGATAAGTGTCCCCCATGAGTCTTTTATTGACTGCTGCTTTGGCTATTCTGCCAACGCGGCGTCAACCACTGCGTGCAGCTCGGGCACATCGCGCTCGATAATTGCCCATACACGACCAATATCGATACCCAAGTAGCCGTGAACCAGTATGTTTCGGAAGCCGGCAATCCCTCGCCAATCGACATGGGAATGGGCGGCTTTGAACGGGTCGGAGAGACGTTGAGTCGATTCGGCGAGGGTTTGTAAGTTCCGCAATACAGCGTCTTGAACAAGTGTGGACGCACGAAACTCGGTCTCGCCGCCGACGGTGTACGCGGCAATCCGCTTGAGACACTCTTGAATGTGGGTCAAGAACAAGCGGTCGTCGCTCATAAGGCAACCGCCTCGCGCAGGACGCGGTCCCGGACGTATGCGTGTAAGCCCTCCTCGGTCGTCATGTCGACGCGACAACCAAGCAGGTCCTGCAAATCCATGAGCAATGCACCGAGGTCGATCAGGCTGCGGCCCGGTTCGAGATCGACCAGAAAATCAACGTCGCTGGCCGGCGTGGCGTCACCTCGAACGGTAGAGCCGAATACACGCACCCGTGTTGCGCCGTGACGGCGAGCAACATCGAGGATACGCTCGCGATGAGTGGTGAGTTGGGAGATTGTCATGATTTTGGGGCTCAGATGATACAGTCGGCCGGCGAGCGTCCATCCCGATCGTCGCCACCATTATTTTACATCATCTGGACCTGCAGGGCTCGATATCGAGTGATGGCCCCTTGGGCCTTGGGATGGACTATTAGGGCGGTTAACCCAGGGCTTCGTCGCCGCAGCGGCGACTTCGCCCTGGACTTTCGAGTATCGGGCATTCAGCCCGACGAAGACGACAGCAGGCGTACTCGGCAAGGCCCACAATTTGTGTCGAACCAACCGCTCTTCACGCCGTTCTAAGCCTGCGCTGGCGGAGTTGGTCGACGGTGACGGCTGCCACGATGATCAGGCCGACGATGACGTCCTGAATTGGGTTGGGGAGTCCGAGCTGCGTGCAGCCGGAGGTGATGGTGGCCATGAGGGCGGCGCCCGTGAGCGCGCCGAGGACCGAGCCGCGTCCGCCACTGAGGCTGGCGCCGCCGATAACGACCGCGGCGATGACGCGGAGCTCGAAACCCGTGCCGGAAGTGGGGTCCCCCTGGCTGAGCTCCGAAAAGTTGTAGATGCCGGCGATGCCCGTGAAGAGACCAGCCAGGGCGTAGACCGTGAGCTTCACGCGCCGCACGTTGATGCCGCAGAGACGCGCGGCCGCTTCGTTCGAGCCGATGGCAAAGATGTGCCGGCCCAGCACGGTGAACCGCAACATCAGCGCAAGCGTCGCCGACAACACCAGCGCCACCCAGACGCCGCTGGCCACCAGCATCCACGCCGGCTCGGGTTGAGGCCAGGTGAGCCGCCCCACCCAGCCGGGGATCTCGGCGATCTCGGGTCGGATCGGCACTTCGGGGATCAGCTTGCCCAAGCCGAGGAAGACCGTCATCGTGCCGAGCGTGACGATAAACGGCACGACGCGGAGCGTGCTGATAAGTGCGCCGTTTATCAATCCCGCCGCGACCCCGGTGGCCATGCAGAGCAAGAGCGCCAACGGCGCCGTGGCCCGATGGTTATGAACGCCCAAGAACCACTGGTTGTCGATTTCGATGTCCGCCTCAGTATTCGCCAATTGAATCAGCTTCTCCTGAAGGCGGCGAACGTCGGCTTGTCGACGGCGCTGGCCGCTGGCGTCGCTTGCCGACTCGCTTTCAGCCTCGGCGGCCGCTTCGGCGGTGGCGAGCTTTCGCTCGACAATGCCGCGGAGCACGTCGCGCCAATGTGCGGTTTCGGCTTGCCAATGCGGCTGGTCATCGCTGTGCGCTGTCTGCGCGCGGGCCTGCGCGTCGGCCAGCCTTATCGAAGCGCTGCGAAAACTGCTGCCGGTGGTGACCAACAGCGCCGCGTCGTTGTGAATGCCCCAGGCGAGGACGGTGGCGGCCAGCGCGATCGCCGAACCGACGCTCAGGTCGATGCCGCCGCTGATCACGACGACCGTCATGCCCAGCGCCGCAACCGCGACCACGCACATTTGCCTGGAAACGGTGCGGAGGTTCTGCACGGTCAAGAACGTGTCGCCGCCGCTGGCCCAATCGGCGATGGCGAAGAACGCGATGATGATCAACAGGGCCACGAAAGGCCCGAGGGCCGTGGTCAGCAACGCCAGGGAGCCGCGGCGAGAGAGCATCAATCCCCTCGCTTCCGCTGCTCCTCGACAAGCTGCCCCAAGCGCCGCGCGGCCAGCCGGCCGCCGTTATAGTTGTCGGTGGCCACGTAGCTGACGATGTTGCTTTCGTCAGCCAAGCCGCTGTCGAAGACCACGGTGGGAATTCCCTGCTCTTTGGCATAGCGCACGCTCTCGACAAGCGCCCGCGAGTCGAGCGGGGCCAGGCAGATGCCATCGACCTTTTCCGTGACAAAGTCTAGAACGACTTTGATTTGCTCCTGCTTGTTGTCCTCGTACAGGGGACCTATCCACAGGATCTCGACGTTCAATTCCGCGCCGGCTTTGGCCGCCCCGGCATGGACCGACTTCCAGAACTCGTGCGCTGTTCCCTTCGGAATCACCGCGATACGGTATTTCGCGTTGTCCGGTTTGACGTCATCCCCTGTGTGCTGCTCCGGGCTCAAGCGGTCTTTGATCTTGGGCTCATCCATGTTCTCGGGCGTGGCAACCACTTCGCCCGTCGAGATTCGCTTCTCGACCTGCTTGCCGTCGAGATGATCGACCATCGTCTTCACTGCCAGGTAACCCATCTGGACCGGATCCTGCAGCACGAGGCCGTGCATTCGGCCATCTTCGAGCGCGGTGATCATCCGGGAGCTGGTGTCAAAGCCGACAAACAGGACCTTGGTGGCCAGGCGCGCTTCATCGAGCGCGCGGAGCATTCCGCTGGCGCTCGATTCATTACAGGCGAAGACGCCCTCCAGCCGCGGTCCGTACTTGTTGAGGAGGCCTTGCGACTTGCCGAGCGCCGAGTTTTGCGTCGCGCCGGCATATCCTTCCTGCGAGATGACCGCGATCTCGGGAAACTCCTTGGCCATCGTCTCGAGGAAGCCGCGTTCGCGCTGCTCGGTGCTCTCGCTCCCTTCGGCGTACCGCAGTAAGAGCACGCCGCGCTGATCCGAGCCGTCCTGACCGCAGCCGGGCAGCACTGCCAGAAGCGTTAGCAACGCCAGCAATCGCATGGTGGTGTCCTTCAAAATCGTTACCAAAACGCCGGCGTTGCACTGCTCGCGGCGAGCAGTGGCACGCGGCGGGGTTGAACGGCGCCACTCGCTGAACCCTGAACCCTCAGCGGCGATCGCCTTTCCCCCAACGTCCGCGCTGGCCGCCGCCGGGGCTGCGGGCGCGGGCTTCCATGTTTGCGCTGACCATGTAGCCGATCGCTTCGGCCCACGGTGTCACCTCGCGGTGCAGGTTCTTGTTCGGTCGGGCGCCTTCCTCGCCGTCGTCGAGGTCTTCCTCGTCGTCTTCCTGCTCGTCGGGATGCTTCTCGGCACGAGGACTGGACCGTTGCGGCCGCTCCGTGCGACCTTCTTCCAGGTCATCGTCGATCTCGTCCCGTTCGCCCTCGGGCAGCACTTCTTCGGCGCTCTGGGGATCACTACGTACCGAATCGCCGGTACGCTCCTTCGTCCTGCGGCCGCGTCGCCGACGCCGCGGTCGCCTTCGCTGTGCGTCCGATTCGTCGGTCCCGTCCCGATCCCTCAGCTCCTCGTCGCCGCCGATTTCGATGGAGGTAATCTCCTCGCCGATTGCGGAGTCGTCGCGCTCTTCTACGCGATCGTCCAACTCCGCTCGCGGTTCAACAGCCTCGTGACCAACAATGTCGTCCGTCGCCAGCCGCTCGATGCCCAGAAACGCGTCTTCGCGCGTCACACCGCGACGTCCGCGCCGCCGTCGCCGCCGCCGCGATGCCGGAGCGCCTTCTGCTCCACCTGCCTCGCGGACGGTGTCTTGCTCGTCGCCGAAATCGGCATCGGGGGACTCTTGTTCCAGCTCCAAGCGGCTTTCCTCGGCTTGCAGCCTGGAATCTTGCAGCTCAAACGAGGGCGGTGCAAACGCGCGCTCTCGATCCTCGGCCGGCAGCTCTGACTTTCGCTCGTCGTCCGCCGCTGGCTCGCGCACATCGCGCGGGGGGCGCTCGTCGCGGTAACCACGATCGCGCTGGGGACGATCTTGGCGCGGGGCCTCGCCGCGGCCCTCCTCGCGGTACGGACGTGCGCCGCGCGATGGCTCGCGGCTCGGGCGGCCTTGCTCGCCCCGTTCGGCAGGTCGCCGGCCTCGGTCTCCCTGTCCGCCGCGACCGCGACCCTGGTCGCGACCACGCCCGCGCCCGCGCTCCTGACCGCGCTCTCGTTCGGCGCCGCGCGCGGGCCCAGCCTGATCAACATCACGCGGCTCGGGGCGGGGACGTGCCCCGCGGCCAGCGTCCTCGTCCGCAGCGCCGCGGACAGGCGATTCGGCGGGCCGTGGTCGGGTGGGCGGCGTCGGCGGTTCGGCGCGCTTCGGCGGCTCGGGCTCGGGTGGCACTTCGACGCCTAACTGGCCGGCGATTTCTCCCCAGTTGGTTGTCGGGGGCGGCTTGGGCGCCGGCGCGGCTTTGGCAGCCGGCCGCGGCGGAGGTTCGGGCACGGGGGGAGGCGGAATCGGCGCCGGCTGTGGAGCGGGTTGCACGCCGAGCGTGTCGGCCAGCGAGGACCAGGGGTCCTGCGAAGATGGTTGGCTCATTGTTTGCAAAAGAAAGTGTCGTGGCGGCAGGCGTGCCGCTTGGAAAGCCTCAGTATACGACTTGTTGAAAAGGCTGGAAAGGCAAGTGGTGGGAGGTCACCGCTTTAGCGTGGCCGCAGCAAGCTAAAGCTTGAACTCCAACCGCAGCAAGCTAAAGCTTGAACTCCAACCGCAGCAAGCTGAAGCTTGGACTCCAACGTTCGGCGTTGCCGTGTTCTCGTCGCGGGTCGATAATTGGACAATCCAACACCGCCCGCCCCCTGGCTCACCGATGGAGGCCAAATGGAAGGCCAATCTGCGCGAGTAAAAAACACGGCCCGCTCAACCGTTGAACGCGGCGCGACCGGTCATGATGGCCGCCCGCGCGAGGCCGGCGAGTTCGTCGAAGAGATCGAGGTCCGCGGTCACATCATCGACAGCTTGATTCTGCCCAAGATCCTCGACGTGATCACGGCAGGGGGCGGCGCGTTCGCCATCAAACACATTACAATCGGCCAGAGCCGGCACGATGTGAGCAACGCCCTGGTTGAAGTCCGGGCTCGTACGGCAGCCGAGTTGAGCGGGATCATGGCTCAGATCGCCGACCATGGCGCTGTGCCGACCGCGCAGAACGATTGTCTGCTCGTCGAGGCCGACATCGGCGGCGCATTCCCCGAGGGTTTCTACAGCACGACTAATCAGCGGACCGAGATTCGCAGGGGCGGAGAGTGGATTGGCGTGGACGACCAGGAAATGGACTGCGGCATCGTCGTCGATCGGGCAGAGCCTCGAGCGCGCTGCATCGCCATGACCGATGTCGAAGTCGGCATGCCGCTGGTGGTGGGGCACGCCGGAGTGCGCGTCTTCCCCGAAGACCGGAAGATGGAGCGGCAGGCGTTCGAGTTCATGAACAGCCCGGTCTCGACCGAGAAGCCGAAAGGCATTGCCATCCGCCAGGTGGCGCAGGAACTTTTCCGCATCCGGCAGAACGGCGGCAAGTCGCTGTTAGTCGGGGGCCCGGCGATCATTCACACCGGCAGCGGCGACTACGTTTGCGAAATGTTGCGGTCCGGCTACATCAGCAAGCTCTTCGCCGGCAATGCGCTGGCAACGCACGACATCGAACAATCGCTGTTCGGCACGAGCCTCGGCGTACATCTCGACCGCGGCGACCTGGCCGAGGCGGGGCACGAGCATCACTTGC
The DNA here is from genome assembly GCA_040901795.1 of Pirellulales bacterium. Taxonomy (GTDB): domain Bacteria; phylum Planctomycetota; class Planctomycetia; order Pirellulales; family JALHPA01; genus JBBDYH01. Next base: position 115,079 of record JBBDYH010000064.1, on the reverse strand, counting down.
GCGCGATCAACCGCATCCGCCGCGCCGGTGGAATCAAGCAGTCGGTCGAGCGCGGCGAACTGACCAGCGGGATCATGTACGAGTGCGTGAAGAACGACGTCGAGTTTTTGCTGGCCGGGAGCATTCGCGATGACGGGCCATTGCCGGACGTGACCACCGACGTGCTCGTTGCGCAGCGGCAGATGCGCGCCGCGATTCGCGACGTGAGCTTTTGTCTAATGATCGCCACCACGCTGCATTCGATTGCGGTGGGCAACCTGCTGCCGGCGTGGGTGAAGGTGGTCTGTGTAGATATCAACCCCTCGACGGTGATCAAACTCAACGACCGCGGCTCGTTTCAGACGGTGGGCCTGGTGACGGATGTCGAGCCTTTCCTGCGTGCGCTGGTTTTGGAATTAAAGTCGCTCGAAGCCGCCGCGGCGGCGACGTGATTCCGCGATTCCATTTGCGACTTGTGAGTCGCAGCCATTTACCTTCGTTCGTCGATACTCTTTTGAAGTGCAACGTGAGCGGGGGACTAACGTCCCCCCCCCCCCCCCCCCCGCCGCCGTACCGGCGGCGGCTAGACTTGCTGAACCCTGAACCCCGAACCCTCGGCAATGCCTCGCATCCTCATGTGCCCGCCCGATTACTACGGCATCCACTACGAAATCAATCCGTGGATGTCGCGCGAGCGACAAAGCGAGGCGGCCGTCGCGCGCGTGCAGTGGGAGGGCCTGCGCAGCCTGCTGGTCGAGGCCGGCGCGGAGATTGCAATCCTTCCGCCGGTCGAGGGTTTGCCCGATATGGTCTTTACCGCCAACGCGGCGATGATCTACCGCCGCATCGCTGTGATGGCGCGATTCCGGCATCCGGAGCGGCAAGGCGAAGCGCCTTTCGACGAAGCCTGGCTCCGCGCCGACGGGTTTGAAATCCAGCAGGTCACCGAAGAACTGCATTTCGAGGGGGCCGGCGACGCGCTGTTCTGCGGCGATACTCTCTTCGCCGGCTATCGCATCCGCAGCCACGCGCGGGGACATCAAGAGATTGGCGAGATGCTCGGCTGCCGCGTGATCCCGCTGGAATTGGTCGATCCGTATTACTACCATCTCGACACGTGCTTCTGCCCGCTTGCGCCCGGCGTGGCGATTTATTACCCGCCGGCGTTCGATGAATACGGCCGCACGGCACTGGCCGCCCATGTGCCGCGGCTCATTCAGGTACGCGACGAGGAAGCCCGGAGCTTCGCCTGCAACGCCGTGGTGGTCGGCCGGACGGTCGTCACCAACACCGGCTGCCCGGAGCTGCACGCCGCACTCCGCGAGGCCGGCTTCATGCCTCGCGAAACGCCGCTCTTCGAATTCGTCAAAGCCGGCGGCAGCGCCAAGTGCCTCACGCTCCGGCTCGATGGGGAGGAAGCAGCGGTTTGGAAGAATGCAGCCGCAACGGTTTAGCCGCCGGCGGCACGTCAGATTAGGGCGTTTGTTTACTGAGAGCATCTCGTTCCAACCGACGGTACAATGGCGGCTGTCTTGTATCGCCGGGGGGCTTATGAGCGATGTTACGCGCATCCTGACCGCCATTGAACAGGGCGACCCGCACGCCGCGGAGCAGCTTCTGCCTTTGGTCTACGACGAGCTGCGTCGGTTGGCGGCCTGCAAGATGGCGGTCGAGAAAGGCGGTCAGACGTTGCAGGCCACGGCCTTGGTCCACGAAGCCTATGTCCGGCTAGTGGACGTCGATCAAGCGCGGCACTGGAACAGCCGAGGTCACTTCTTCGCCGCGGCGGCGGAAGCCATGCGGCGCATTCTTATCAATCGGGCACGCGATAAGAACCGCGAAAAACGCGGCGGCCGAAGGACCCGGGTCCAGTTGGAATCTGTAGAGTGCGTGGACGACGCCGCGGATGACGATCTGATCGCGATCGACGAGGCCCTCGAACAGCTTGCCGGTCATCATCCTGCGTGTGCCGAGCTTGTCAAACTCCGCTTCTTCGCTGGATTGACTTTGGAGGAGTCCGCCGCGGCCCTTGGTCTGGCGCGGAGAACCGCCGACCGTTATTGGGCCTACGCTCGCGCGTGGATCTACAAGAGTTTGAGTGGCGATAAACCCCAGGACCGCGAAGGACCCTAGAAAAACTTTCGGACCGCCCGGCGCACTTGTCCGCGAAACGGGGCACTGATAGTAGTGTGTCAACCGGCGTGGGTTCCCCATGAGCCAGTCCAGCCCACATACCCTGACGATCTTTGCCGAAGCGCTGGAGTGCGCCTCCGAGCAACAGCGCGTCGCCCACCTCGATCGTGCGTGTGCCGGCGATCGGGAACTGCGCGCCTGCGTGGAAGGTTTGCTTCGAGCCCACCACGAGGCCGGCAAATTCCTGGACGGCGCCGCTTTCACCCGCCAAGGGAGCACCGGCTTCGATGAGAATTCCTTCGCCGAACGGCCGGGTGCGATGATCGGACCATACAAGCTCCTGGAGCAGATCGGCGAAGGGGGCTTCGGCATCGTCTTCATGGCCGAGCAGGTTCGCCCGTTGCGCCGCCAGGTGGCTCTGAAGGTCGTCAAGCCGGGGATGGACAGCCGGCAAGTGGTCGCCCGCTTTGAGGCCGAGCGGCAGGCGCTCGCGCTGATGGATCACCCTAACATCGCGCATGTGCTCGATGCCGGCGAAACGACGAGCGGCCGGCCGTATTTCGTAATGGAGCTGGTGCAAGGCGTTCCCATCACTGAATACTGCGACCAGTGCAACCTGACCACGCGCGAGCGACTGGAGCTGTTCGTCTCGGTCTGCCAGGCGGTGCAGCATGCGCATCAAAAAGGAGTCATTCACCGCGACATCAAGCCGACCAATGTCTTGGTGTCGATGCAGGACGGCCGGCCCGCGCCAAAGATTATCGACTTCGGCGTAGCCAAAGCCATCAATCAGCGCCTGACCGAGAACTCGCTCGCGACCGGCTATGCGCAAGTGATCGGCACGCCCATGTACATGAGTCCCGAGCAGGCCGAGCTGAGCGCGCTGGGTGTGGATACGCGGGCCGACATTTACTCGCTGGGCGTGCTGCTTTATGAGCTGCTCACCGGCACCACGCCATTCCAGAAGGAGCGGTTACACGCGGCGCCGTTCGATGAGTTGCGCCGGATCATCCGCGAGGAGGAGCCGCCGCGCCCCAGCGAACGCCTCAGCACGTTGGCGGCCGATCTGACCAGCACTGTGGCCGAGCGCCGCCGCACCGACGCCCGCCGCCTCTGGCAGATGATCCGCGGCGACCTCGATTGGATCGTGATGAAGTGCCTCGACAAGGATCGCAACCGCCGCTACGACTCAGCCAGCAGCTTGGCAGAGGACATCGAGCGGTACTTGAACAATGAGCCAGTGCAGGCGTATCCGCCGTCGGCTCGGTATCGCCTCCGCAAATTCGTGCGCCGGAACAAAGTGGCGGCGGCCTTTGTAGCATTGCTGCTCGTCAGTGTGGCGGCGCTGGGCATCAGCAACCTGGCGATCAAGCGGGAGCGCGACGCGAAGGCGACCGCACTTGCCCAAGTCACCGCCGAGAGCGCTAAGGCGCAAGCGACTTTGAAGCTGCTTCAACAGATGATCGCGTCGGCCAATCCTGATGAAGTCAAGGGAATTGATTACACGGTTCGTCAGCTTCTGGATGATTTTTCGGCCGAGATCGGCAACGAGCTGGAGGGTAAACCTGAAGTGGAGGCCCACGTGCGGGCCACGATCGGTCTGGCGTACCGCAAGCTGGGCATTGCGGACAAGGCCCAAAGCCATTTGGAGCGGGCATTGGCGCTGCGGCGCCGCGTCTATGGCACGCAGCACGAGCTGGTGGCCCAGAGCCTGGCCGAACTTGCTTCGAACCAGCGTCAAACAAGCCAACTTGCGGAGGCGGAAGCCAACGTCCGCGAAGCCCTAGATATTTACCGTAAGCTCGGCACTGGTGGCCAACCGGTCCTGTACGCCTATTCGACGCTGCAGCTCATCCTCAGCAATGCGCAGCGATATTCCGAATCGGAAGCGGTCGCGAAGGAGGCACTCCTGCTGGCGGCGCGAACGCCTGAAACCGAGTTCCCGGAAGTCGCGAGTTTGCTGCATGGTCTGGCCGGAGCCGAAAACCGGCAGTCCAAATTCGTTGAAGCAGAGAAGCACGCTCGCGAGGCCGTCAGGCTACATCGGCGTTTGCGTGGACCCTACCATCCCGAGCTGGCATGGGCGCTCATAACCCTCTCGGTGCCGTTGAGGAATCAGGGAAAGTACGAGGAAGCGGAATCCACGGCACGCGAAGCATTAGCGATCTTTCGCCGCCACTACTCCGAGGATCACAAGTACATCCAAATGGCGAACAAGGCGTTGAAATTCGCCCTGGAATCGGCAGGCAAGCGGGAAGAGTTGGATGCATTGCTCCGCGAGGAAGCCGAAGCGGCGACCAGGAAAATGGAGAACGTCTCGCGCACCAAAGAACAAGCCAAGTAGGGCTTCAGTTGAGGAAGGCGAGAGCTGATGGCAAGTTTTGATTTGCAGCCATTGTTCAATCGTTGGGCGGCGGCGTGGTCATCGCACGATCCCGAACAGCTTCTTGCCCTTTTCACCACCGATTGCATCTTCGAGGATGTTCCGTTCGGCGTGGTCGCTTGCGGGCAAGAGGAACTTCGTGCTTTCGCGAGCGTCGCCTTCGCGGCGGTCCCCGATTTCAAAATTGAATTGACAAGATCGTTTGCCGCTGAGAAGTGGGCAGCCATCGAGTGGGTCATGTCTGGCACCCATCAAGGCGACTTCCCAGGCATGCCCGCGACTGGCAAGTGCTTCTCGTCCGTCTGTGGCTCGAGCATTCTCGAGCTGGATTCCGAAAAAATCCGGCGTGAGTCTGACTATTGGGATGCAGCTTCCTTCATGCGACAGGTCGGCATGCTGCCGTCGTAATAAGAAGCTCTACGGCCTGATTGAAGGTGAAAGCGGCCGGTGAGGTCTTACCGCCAAGCAAGCTCCTCACCGGCCTATACCCGCCGCGGCGCTCGGTCTGCGCGCCGGGGACGTGCATTTTCATCCTAACGCAGACCGCGAAAGGAAGAAAGAAGTATGAAACGCCGTAGTTTTGAATCTGTTGCCGCAATCATCTGCCTTTGCGGCTTGCCCCTTTCGCGAACTGCACACGCGGTTCCGATTCCGATCGTCAATTCCAGCTTTGAAGATCCAGTGACCGGCCGCGCGGCGACCGGAATTACTCCTGGATGGATTCGTTCGGACCTAACTCCCCAAGCGTCAGGGATCTGGCGTCCAAATTTGCCAAACGATTTTTCGCTGATTCCTGACGGTTCACAAGTCGTCGGCATAAAGAACGGCGGTGGGCACTTGTCGCAGCCGCTCCCAGCCATCTTGACAGGGAACACACAGTACGAACTTTCGGTATACGTTGGCCACTTTCGAAATAGCCCGCTTCCAGTGCCGCCATTCGCAATTCAACTTCTCGCCGGCGACAATCTGCTGGCTCAGTCCAGCTCGCCACTTCCCACTCACGGCGAGTTTGTTGAAACGGTTACGACTTACATGGCTGCTGCGAATGATCCGCTGCTCGGCGAAAGCTTGGAAATCCGTTTGGTCAATACGGACCCAGTTTCGCAATTTGCTTTTGTCCATTTCGACGACGTCCGCCTCAACGCCGTGGCGACGATTCCGACTTGGAACGTTGACGCCAACGGAAATTGGTCGCAAGCGACCAACTGGAGCAACGGCGCCGTCCCCAACTCGGCAGACGGTCGGGCGGTGTTGGGCGGCGTTATCACTCAGCCGCGCACGGTGAATGTCGATGTTCCGATCACCGTAGGCCGAATCGATTTCGATACCACAAGCACTTATACGATCGCTGGATCAAACGCTCTTACGCTCGACGCAACGAGCGGTGAGGCGCAAATCAACGTTGCTCGCGGCAGCCATGCTATCGGCGCACCGCTCACGCTGGCCGATAACACGGTGATCGGCGTTTCACCCGCCGAAAGCACTCTGGCGATGTCCGGGGTAGTGAACGCCGCAGGGGTCAACGTAGGGAAAAGCGGCCCGGGCAAATTGAGCGTGAACCGGATCCAAGCCGGCGCATTATCGATCGATGCCGGCACGGTGCAAATCAAGCCTGATCCCAGCGCGCCAGGATCAGGCCCCTCGGTGTTTGGCGCTTTTGCAATCGCTGGCGGCACTGCGCCTACCGCGACGCTGGATCTGAACAACGGCTCGGCGGTAATCGATTACAGTGGCGCAAGTCCCGCGGCCACGATCCGCGAGCAAATCATTTCCGGCCGCGGTGGAGCCGGCTTGGGCGCGAGTTGGAGTGGCAGGGGGATCACCAGCAGCACTGCGGCAGCGGCCAATGCAATAGAACCCGAGTCGCGCTCGATCGGCTACGCACAGAACAGCGGTGAACCGCGGCGATGATGTTGCCTACACGCCCAACGCCGGCTTCCACGGCGTCGACACCTTCACGTACACGATCAGCGATGGGCGCGGCGGCAGCGCCATCGGCACTGTCATCGTCAGGGTTAATAGATCGCCTTTGGCTTTTGACGAACGGTTTGTACGTCCTCATGGCGAGCTAGGGCAATTCACGATTCCTGCGCCTGGGTTGCGCGACTTGGTCGAGGACCACGACGGCGATCCGCTCACGCTAGTGCTTACACAAGACGGACAACATGGCAACGTCACCATCAACCAAGACGGATCGTTCAGGTACACAACCAATCAGCCCGACGGAAGAATTCTGGACGACCATTTTTTGTTTGCGGCCAACGATGGATTTGTGACCGGTAATTCCGCGATCATTCGTATCACGGTGGCAAATCAACCACCAACGACAGAAGACTTTGTGAACGATCAAGTAGAGCGCGGAGCGCCGTTCATCGGGAGTTTTAGTTTGGATCGCGTCATTCACGATGACGACGGCGATCCATTGACAATCCACGTCGTAACGCCTCCCCAGCACGGCACGCTTACCATCGAGGATCAGAGTTTCACGTATGTTCCATTTGTAGGCGCTGTGTTGGGAAGCGACAGCTTTGCGTTCAGAGTCAACGACGGATATGTCAATAGTAACGTGTCGACTTATTCGCTTTCTGTCCCCAATCGGCCCCCGAGGGCCCAAGATCTGCCACAGTTCAATTTTACCAATCCTTTGGAAAAGTTTGACGGCCGCATCCTTGTGCCGGCCGACTCGGCCGGAGTGAACGTTGCGAACAACGATTTACTTGATCTCACTCGCTCTAGTCTTAACTTTGACCCTGACTTCGATCCAATCTTCGCTGAACTTGTGGATGAGGCGATCGGCTCGGCCACGGTCAATCCGGACGGCAGTTGGAGCTATCGGCCGAATCCTGGTTTTCGCGGCCCCGATAGTTTCACGTACAAAGTCAGCGACGGATTCCTCGACAGCAACGTCGCCACAGTACACATCACTGTCGTTGGTCCGCCGCAGATTGCGGCTCTTACCCCCATGCGAAGAGACGGTCTCGTGCGAGAATTCGACGCCGTCGTGCTCAATCGTGAGATGCAATTCGGAGAACGTGCGGATTCGTTCGTAATAGACAAGCGCGACGACGCCGGCAATTGGCTTCCCTCAGGTTTTCATGTGGTGCAACGTCCCAGTTCGGGAAGCACCGCCGAGCGATCCGAGGTCGAATTTACTTTAAGCGATGGAATGGGTGCGGACCGTCTGCCCGATGGCCACTATCGGCTGACCGTGCAGAGCAGTCGATTCACCGGCTGGTACGGCGTGCCGCTCGACGGTGACCTCGATGGTTTGGCAGGGGGAAATTATGTCATCGAGTTCGAGAGCCTTTTTGGTGATTTGGATGAAGACGGCCAACGAGACGGCAACGCTACTCAGAGTGTCACGCTGCCAACGGCATCGGGGCAATCGGTAACGTTGACCGCATCGCCAGGGACGTTGATCTACAACGCAATAGCGACTACCAACCCACCGTTTCTCGATATCGCCCCATCGGCCGCGATCTTTCCGCTTGGATTCTTCGACTTCCAACTCGTTGGGTTGCCTCTGCGGGGGTCGGCAACCGTCACCATGACGCTCCCCCCGGGGCTAGTAATCCACAATTACTATAAATTCGGTGTAGAGTTCGGATTTTTAGGATGGCATCAGTTTTCTTATCGCAACGGCACAGGCGCTCTGATCCTCGACGATAACGGCGATGGATTCACGGACCGAATTGTACTGCATTTTATTGACGGTGAGCGCGGAGACACCTCGCGCGGGGGTCTAGTCGCGGATGGCATAATACACGACCCCGGCGGGCCGGCCTTCGAACAGACTGCTGCGACTGAACCGCTTTTCAATCTGTTACCGATCAATGGCCCTTCCGTCGCCGTGCCGGGGCAGTTGCGAAGCTACTCGGTTTCCTTCACCGACGGCACACCCGCGAGCAATTACACCGCAGTGATTGATTGGGGTGACGGCACGATCGATAGCGGCTTTGTGTCGATCAGTTCCCTCGGCGGCGTCACCGAAGGCGCTGTCTCGTTCTGGCACACTTACAAAGCGCTCGGCGACCGAATAGTGCGGCTCACGCTTCGCGATACCAATGGCAACGTGCGCACGGCTGACCTGCCGGTGACGGTGCAGTTGGTCACGTTCCAGCCTGACCCGCTAGATTCCACTCGGCGATCGCTGGTCGTCGGTGGCTTCGATTCCGCTAACGATCAAATCGTGTTTCAGCCTGGCGCGAATGGCGTGCACCTTTCATTCAACGGCCACGGCGTCGGCCCGTTTGCGTTCGATGGCTCGATCGTCGCATTCGGCCAGGGTGGGCATGATACGATCCGCGTCGATCAAAGACTCACGCGCAGCGCCATGCTTTTCGGCCAGGACGGCAACGACATTCTTGTCGGCAGTGCTGGCACGAACGTATTGGTGGGTGGCGCGGGCGACGATCAGCTCTTTGGCTATGCAGCTCGGGATCTGCTCTTTGGCGGATTAGGCGCGGACGTGCTCAACGGTCATGGCCCATCTCCCAGCGCCGGGGACAGCGACCTGCTTTGCTCAGACTATAGCGCCTGGGAGTACGATCCGGGCTTGCTCGCGTCGCTTCACCACCGCTGGCAGTCGTCGGCCAATTACGCCGAGCGACTGCAAAACCTCCGCTACGCGGTTTCGCCGGCGCTCAACGACACCACCGTGTTCAATGATTTTGCCGCTGATCGACTGATCGGTGGGGCGGGTCTGGATTGGTTCTTGTTCTCTGCACTCGACGAGTTGATGGACGTCGAGCAAGACGAACAAGGGCTTGGGGTTGCCCTACCCGCCAGGCGGCGCTGAACGTGAATAGATTGCGGGCCGGCAGCAGGGGCATTTCGTCTCGACCGACGTTACAATAGCGGCTGTCTTGTATCGCCGGGGGCCTGATGAGCGACGTCACGCAGATCCTTTCCGCAATTGAACAGGGCGATCCGCACGCCGCGGAGCAGCTCCTGCCGCTGGTGTACGACGAGCTGCGGAAGCTGGCCGCTCAGAAGCTCGGCCAGGAGAAGCCGGGACAGACGCTCGAGGCCACGGCTTTGGTGCACGAGGCGTATCTGCGCCTGGTGGACAGTGACCGAGTCCGAAACTGGGACAGTCGCGGCCACTTCTTTGCCGCCGCTGCCGAGGCGATGCGGCGAATTCTGGTCGACGCCGCGCGACATAAACATAGGATCAAGCGCGGGGGCGGTCTGGTGCGCGTGGAGCTCGATCCAGAGGCATTAGCGATCGACGATCCGCCCGAAGATTTGCTGATCTTCAACGAGGCCTTGGAACAACTCGCCCAGGTCGATAGCCAGACAGCGGAATTGGTCAAGCTGCGCTACTTCGCCGGCCTGACGACCGAACAAGCGGCAAACGCGCTCGGCCTCCCCACCCGGACCGCCTACCGCCAGTGGGCATTCGCCCGGGCGTGGCTTTATCGCCACGTGCACCGCGACGATTCTACCGCGCCCCAGTGAGCGGCCCGATTCTTTTGGCAGTCGCCGCGTCTGGATGTCGCTTGTAATAGTGGAGTCCAAGCGGCCGGCGAATTCTACCGCCGAGCCGATTCGCCTTCGGCGGCTGTCCGATTCACCAGCACGGAATCACCGCGGCGCTCAGTCTGCGCGCTAGCGGAATGTCGTTTTATTTACCGCGGACCGAAACGTAGGAGCAAAGTCATGGCAGCAACATACAGGGGTGAACTATGAATACCTTCCTGCGTTGGTCCATTTGTTGTGCCGTTTTGATTGCGGCCGGTCTTTCGGTCGCACTGAGCGAGGACAGAAGGGGAGGCCGATCGCTCGACGGACAACTCGCGGAATTGCTCGACGAGCACGGCTTCACCGGCCGGATCGAGGAAGAGCTCGAAGCACGATTGGGCCGCCGGCTCGATCCCGATCTGGCCGACTTAGGGCGGCATCTGTTCTTTGATCCGATCATGGCGTTGCGCAAGGACAATTCGTGCGCCGGCTGCCATGCGCCGCAATTCGGTTTTGCCGATTCGCAATCGATTGCCATCGGCATCTTCAGCAACAATGTCGTCGGCCTTGAGCGGACTGGCCCGCGCAATCAGCGCCGCTCGCCAACGCTGCTCAACTCGGCGTTCTTCCCTGCATTGATGTGGAATGGCCGTTTCTTTGCGGCTTCGGGCGATCCGTTCGACAACTCCGATGGCTCAGGCGGCTTCGTCTTTCCGTTACCCGAAGGGACCATGCGGTTTCCGGAGGGGGATGAGCGCTTCGCCCATCTGTTGGCCGCACAAGGGCACCTTCCGCAGACGGAGCTTGTGGAAATGACCGGCTTCAACGGCGTGACCGGCGACGACGACATCGACGACAGCTTCGATGTGTTCGACGACGACGTGGGCATCGAAGTACCCGACCCGGACGAGAGCGGCTTTCGCAACGAGCCGATCCGCGAGCGCGTGCTTGCGGAGCTGAACGCGAATGAGAACTACGTCGAGCTGTTCGCCAGCATCTTCCCCGAAGTGGCCGAAGGGGCGCCGATTGACTTCGCCATGGTGGGCGCGGCCATCGCTGAATTTGAGTTCGCACTCACGTTTACCGACGCGCCGATCGACCGCTTTGCCCGCGGCCGGCGGGGCGCGATGACCGACTCCGAAAAGCGCGGGGCGATGCTGTTTTTTGGCAAGGCCAACTGTGTGGCCTGCCATCAGGTTTCAGGCGCCGCCAACGAGATGTTCAGCGATTTTCTAAACCATAACATCGGCGTGCCGCAGCTTGCACCGGCCTTTGGCCTGGAGACCGGCAACGTTCACTTCGACGGTCCCAATGACGACGAAGACTTTGGAGCGGAGCAGATCAGCGGCGATTCGGCCGATCGCTATCACTTTCGCACGTCGCCGCTGCGGAACATCGCGCTTGCGCCAACGTTCTTTCACAACGGCAGTTTTACGCGGCTGGAGGACGCGGTGCGGCATCATCTCGACGTCGAGCTATCGCTGTGGACGTACGACCCCGACGAGGCAGGGGTTGCCGCAGATCTAGAGCTGAGCAGCGTCTCGCCGGAAGACCTGTTGGCCGACCTCGATTCGCTGGTTGCCGAGCCGCTCGAGCTGACGGATCGCGAGTTTAACGACCTGGTGCAATTTGTCCGCACTGGCTTACTTGATCCTCGCGCCACGCCGCGGCGGCTGCTGCGGCTGGTGCCGCGCGAGTTGCCCAGCGGCTTACCGCTGCACGAGTTTACGCTGCCCGAATCAGCGGCAGACGAGGAGGACTAGTGCTCTGTAGTTTCACTCTTTTCAAAAGGAGGTTCCCCATGAAGCGCATGTGGACCGCGATTGCCTTGATGCTGTTGGCCGTGACCGCGCTGTCGGCCGGTGAAGGCCGCCGGACCATCCTGATCGACAACTTCAACGACGGCGATTCGGAGGGGTGGGAGGAATTTGATATCACCTGCCTCACGGGCCCCTGCCGGGGTTCCTTCGATGCCGGCTCCGGCGAGTACGTGCTTGAAACGACCGAGGCGATTCCCGTGAATGAACCCACCGTGGGAAAGCTCGACGCCGACTGGGCGCCGGCGGAAGACAATCCGGTGTTTGGCCATGGGACGATGCGCGGGACGATCCGCGCCAACACCGACGGGACGACCGTCGGGTTCGCGCTCCGCGAAAACCACGAGGACCGGATCCACTACGGGTTTTTCGGCAGCACCAGCTTCGGCACCTTCTACATCGAGCGTTTTAGTTTCTTTGACCCCGATGCCCGCGGCCAGACAATCCTCGCCATGGCCGATCCCGATGATTTTCCGTTCGAAGCAGGCAAGACTTACATTCTCGAAGCCAGCATCGTAGGAGACAAATTGACGCTGAAGGCTTGGGAAGAAGGAGCTCGCAAGCCGCGCCGGCCCATCCTGAAAGTGCACCACGATGAGTTCGCCCCCGAGGACGGAACAGGGCTCGCAGTGGTCGCATTCTTCGATCCGGAGCCCCTCACGGATGGCGAAGACAATAACGACTTGACGGAGGTTACCGTCAGCGCGACCGTCGATGATCTCACGTTCACGGCCCGGCGCGGCAAGCACGAGGATAACGACGACGAGGACGATGAAGACGACGATTGAGGCAGATGATTCTCGTTTAGAGGTGGATGCATACCAACGGGGCGGCGTTTATGATGGCGCCGCCCCGCGTCAATAAGCGGCCAAACTTTTTGGCAGTCGCCGCCTCCGGATGTCGCTTGTAATAGTAGAGCCATTGGAGTGCCACCATGAGCCTTCCAGCAGCCGATGTGCAAGCGATTTTCGGCCGAGCTGTGGAGTTCGCAGAACCGGCCGAGCGCGCCCAATACATCGCCTCCGAATGCGGCGATAACGCGGCGCTGCGCGCGGAGGTCGAAAGCCTGCTGGTCGCGTACGAGCGAGCAGAAAACTTTCTCGCAACTGCCGGTTCTTCACGAGACCGGGCAGTCAATCACATGCCGGTCCACGACGTGGCCGGTTCCGTGATTGGGCCTTACAAGCTGCTCCAGCAAATCGGCGAGGGCGGCTTTGGCGCCGTTTACATGGCGGAACAGACCGAGCCGCTGAAGCGGCGCGTCGCCCTCAAGATCATCAAGCCGGGCCTCGACAGCCGCCAGGTGCTGGCCCGCTTCGAGGCGGAACGCCAGGCACTGGCGCTCATGGACCATCCGAACATCGCCAAGATCCTTGATGGCGGCGCCACCGCCGACGGCCGGCCCTATTTCGTGATGGAGCTGGTCAAGGGCGTACCCATCACCATGTATTGCGACGAAAAGCAAAAGACGCTGAAAGCGCGGCTTGAGCTGTTCATTCCCGTGTGCCAGGCAGTGCAGCATGCACACCAGAAAGGCGTCATTCATCGCGACCTGAAACCAAGCAACGTCCTCGTCGCCCCCTATGACGGCATTCCTGTGGTCAAGGTGATCGATTTTGGCGTCGCCAAGGCGACCGGGCAGAGGCTTACGGAGCGAACGCTCTTCACGGAATTCGGAGCGGTCGTGGGCACACTTGAATACATGAGCCCGGAGCAAGCCGAACTCAATAACCAGGACATTGATACGCGCTCCGACGTCTACAGCCTGGGGGTGCTGCTCTACGAGCTGCTTACCGGGACGACGCCACTTGATCGGACGCGGCTGAAGCAGACAGCGTTTGCCGAACTGTTGCGAGTGATCCGCGAGGAGGAACCGCCCAAACCGAGCACGCGCCTCAGCGGATCGAAGCATACGCTGCCGGCGATCGCGGCGCAGCGGCAGACCGAGCCGGCCAGGCTGGCCAAGCTGGTCCGCGGAGAGATGGATTGGGTGGTGATGAAGTGCCTCGACAAGGATCGCAACTGCCGCTACGAGACCGCCGCCGGACTGGCCCGCGACCTCCAGCGATATCTTGAAGGTGAGGCGGTCTTGGCCTGTCCCCCGTCGGCCGGCTACCGGCTGCGAAAATTCGTGCGGCGCAATAAGCGGCTGCTGGCCACCGGCAGCCTGGCTCTGGTGGCGCTCCTGGCGATGCTTGCTCTCTTTATTGGCTCCGCCTTTACATTGCGGCTGCAGGTGGCGCTCGACGATGCCGAGTCGCAACGGCAGAAGGCAGAGGTGTTCCAGTACTTCCATCACATCGCGGTCGCGCAGTCGGCATGGTACGAAGCGAACTTGGGCCGCGCGCGGCAACTTCTCGACGACTGCCCGCGTGACCAGCGGGGCTGGGAGTGGGCGTGCCTCGATCGACTATGCCGCGGCGAGCTCCTCACAATCCCCGATCACACCGGCTGGTACGGGGTGCACAGTGTGGCGTTCAGTCCGGACGGCGCGCGAATCGCCGTGGCCAGCGGCAACCACGTAAAGGTCTGCGATGCGCGAACAGGCCGCGTGCTGAGATTGCTTCAAGGTCACTCGGGCCGAGTCTATGGAGTGGCGTTCAGCCCGGATGGCCGCACGATTGCCTCCACCAGCGCGGATAAGACTCTAAGAATATGGGACGCAGCCAACGGCCAGGAAGAGCATACGATCAGCGGCGATGGGGGCGGACTGTTAGGTGTGGCGTTCAGTCCCGACGGCACGCGCGTCGTCTCCGGCAGTACGGATCACAACGTGCTGGTCTGGGAGATTGCAACGGGCCGGCGTTTGCGCATGCTCCCGGGCCACAGCGGCGAGGTCCGAAGCGTGATGTTTAGTCCCGATGGAACGCGGCTCGCCTCAGCGAGTACAGACAGTTTCGCAAAACTCTGGGATGCAGATACTGGCAGCGAGCTGCACAGTTTGAAAGCTGGCAAAGTCTTGGCCTTTGCTGTGGCGTTCAGCCCAGATGGCACGCGCCTGGCCACCGGAGGAGATGACAACACCCTGCGAGTCTGGGACGTAACGACCGGCTCGCAAGTCTATGCCCTCCGATGCCACGGCAGTGTGGAAAGCCTGGCGTTCAGTCCCGACGAGCGCTGGCTCGTTGCCGGCCAGAACGACCGGACCATGCGCGTCTGGAACGTGGCAACACGCGAGGAAACGCGCGTTTTCCGGGGCCACACGAGCAACGTCACGAGCGTGGCATTCAGGCCGGATGGCGTCGCGCTTGTGTCAGCCAGTCTGGATGGAACCGCGAAGGTCTGGGATGTGACAACCAACCAGGAGCCGCTTCCCTTTTCCGGCGGCGCCGAGTGGGCTACCAGCGTCGCATTCAGCCCCGATAGCATGCTGCTGGCCTCGACAAGCAAAGGGAGCGCGACGGTCAAGGTCTGGGACACCACGACCGGCCAATTACGGTATTCTCTCGACGGTCACCGGGCCGGAGTTTGGAGCGCAGCGTTCAGCCCCGACGGTGCCTTACTGGCGTCGGCCAGTGAGGACGGGACGGTACGTCTCTGGGACACGGTGACAGGCAAGCCATACTCCACGTTCACCGGTCACCAGAGCGGAGTCTCAAGCGTCGGATTCAGCCCCGATGGCCGGAAGATTGCCTCCGGCACGGGTGGCGTTGGGGACGGGGATAAGGGACCGAGCGAGGTCGTGATCTGGGACGTGAGTAGCCTTCAAGTCGAGCAGAGGCTTCTCGGCCACAAGGCCGCCATTGTGACGGTTGCGTTCAGCCCCGACGGCAGGCGGCTCGCCACGGCGAGCCACGATCGAACCGTCCGCGTCTGGGATACGGCGACCGGCAAGGAAGCCTTCACGCTCCAGGGTCACACCGCCAGTGTCATTGGCGTGAGTTTCAGCCCGGACGGGAGTCTCATCGCCTCCGGGAGTTGGGACACGACGGTGAAGATATGGGACGCGCGAACAGGCGCGGAACTTCAGACCTTGCGCGGGCACAACAATCTCGTGACTTCTGTGGCGTTCACTCCAGACGGCAGCCGCCTTGCTTCGGCCAGCGGTGAGCAGACCGTTAAGATCTGGGACATCAAGACCGGCCAGGAAGCGCTTACGCTGCGAGGCTACACGAGCTGGGTTTGGAGCTTAGCCTTCAGCGCTGATGGCAAGCGTCTGGCGGCCGGCTGCGGTGATGGAACTCTGAGATTCTGGGATACGCGCCGCTGGACCGTGCAGGCCGCAGCAGAACGTGAAGCGGTCGGCCTGTTGGATTCCCTCTTTGCCAAGCCGTTACGCAAGGCCGACGTCATTGAGTACTTGAAGAAATCGCCGGCGATTCGGCCCGAGGCGCGGCAAATGGCGCTGGCTTGGGTCGAGCGCTATCACGAAGAAACCGACGCGAAGACATACCACGACGCCGCCGAACCGGTAATCCGGCATCCGAATTCCAACGCGCTTATGTGCGAGTTCGCCGTTGCCCAAATGGAGACCGCCTGCGAGCTAGCTCCGGACAATGCCGCGTATCGCATTGCCCTCGGCGTAGCCCAGTATCGCCACGGCAAGTTCCAGAAGGAGCGGTACGCGGAAGCCGTGGCCACGCTCACCAAGTGCGATCAAGAGCAACCGACGACGTTGGCGTTCCTGGCGCTCGCGCAGCACGAGTTGGGACACACGGACGAGGCCCGCGCGACCCTGGCGCGGTTGCAAGAGTCGCGGAACAAGGAGCACGACGCAGAAGACGACTCAGTTCACGCTTATGTGCGCGAGGCCCAAACACGCATTGGGTCGCAGTGACAGGCGGAGCTTGTCAGCGGCCTCGTGGCACGCGGCACTGACAAGCAAGTTTGTCAGTGCCACACAAAACAAAAGCGGCCGGTGAGTTTTCGCCGCCAAGCAAAGTCCTCACCGGCCTGTACGCGCCACGGCGCTCGGTCTGCGCGCCTAGGTCGTGGTCATTTCAGTATACCGCAGACCGCTACGAAAACGGAAACGTCTGCCATGAGACCTAACCATTCGTCGGTCATTTCCTCGCGGCGCCGATTAACGCCGCGCGGCGGCCGCCGGCGATTGCAAGGGCGCCGTCATCGCACGTGCTATACGAACGCCCGTGCTCGTGGTCTGGCAAGATCCACCCAAAGGAGCGTTAAACATGAATACGACACGAGCCGCGCTGCCGCCCACCGGTCTGGGCATAATGCTCGTCCTGATCGTCTGCTCGACGGCGCCCGCCGAAATTATCCGCACGGTCTCGCCGGCGGCGGCGGAAAACATCGAAGGCAACACGAGCCGGACCCCGCGACTTGTCAGCCATCGCCTTCAATGGCTCTTTCCGGCATCCGACTTCGCCGATCTTCCTGAGACGCACCGGCTAATCACCGCGTTTAACCTTCGCGCAGACCGCACCCAGACCCAGCCCGGCGCTTTGCACTTTGGCGACGAGCGGATCTGGATGTCGACGACCAGCCTCAACAGTTTGACGAATGTATTTGACAACAACCAAGGTTCCGACAAGACGCTCGTGCATGACGGCCCGATGTCTTTCCCGCTTCTGCCGTCCGGGCCAGGCCCAGGTCCGGCCCAGTTCGCCGACGGTCTGCCGCTGCAAACGCCGTTCTACTATGACCCGTCGCAAGGAAATCTCCTCATCGAACGCGTTGTCTTCGCAAATAGCGCGTCCGGATCAGTAGCATCGGTCGATCTTCAATCGACATCCGAAGTAAGGAATGTCGTTGTCGACAATCCCAACGGCACGGCAGGCGGTCTCTCAAATGCCGCTCCTGTTGTGCAGTTTCAATTCGTGCCGGATCCCGCGACGTTTGCACTCGCATGTTGTGGGCTGATTTGCCTGGTCGCTTGGCGGCGATACCGCGGACAATACTTCACACGCTGATTAGCGCCGGGTTTGGCGCTGAAGGTCCAACGGCGGCTCACTCTAAAAACGGGAATCTGTGCTATGACCGATCACGATTCATCTGTCGCCTGCTCTCGACGCCGATTGACACCGCGCGGGGGACGCCGCGGCCGCTCGCGATTCACGTTTGAGACACTGGAACGCCGGCTCGCCTTGGCAATCCACACCGAGGACTTCAGCGACGATTTCGATCCCACGCAGCCCGGCTTCGACTCTTGGGATGCCGATCCGTTGACAGTTCCTTTTGGCGACACCGACGCCGATCCGGCGACTGTGCAGGGACCCGACGAGCTGCTCATCCCGCACGCAGTAGGCCCACTCTTTGCCATTAATAGAAACAAGTTCGGCAATTCCGGCCATTTCCTGACGATCGGCGGAGGGACCTCCTACGTCATCGACTTCGCTGCCGGACGTGAACAGCCCGGCGGCCTGGACCCCGACGCCGAAGTGGTCACTGTCGGATTTCGCTTTCGCGGGCACGGCCAGGTCGTGGTCGAAGGGGACAACGGTGTCAAGACGCTCGACGTAGAGGACTTCACCACCCCGTGGTCGGGCCTGGCGGTGGTCAGTAATGATCCCTCGGACGCGGGCGGCGAGGTCGGTGCGATCCAGCGCGTCCGCTTTACGGGGGGAAGCGATAACCTCAATATCGATGATATTTCAATGCTGGTGTTCGACGCTGGCTTCTCCAACAACCCACCTGTGGCCGTTGACGATTCAGCGATCGTCCGAGCGGGGACTTACCGAGATATCGACGTTCTGCGCAACGATGCCGATGGCGATAACGATCAGCTCACGATTACGAACATCACCACAACGCCGGGCGCGGCAGCGGTGGTTCAAAGCGGGCTCATTCGCTATACCCCGGCCCCCGGATATCTAGGACCCGATTCTTTCATCTACACGATTAGCGACGGCCGCGGCGGGACCGACACGGGAACGGTATCGATCTCGGTCGAAGCGCCGACCGCATTTGACGACGAGGCCGACACGCTTCCGGGCCAACCGGTTGATATCCCCGTCTTGGAAAACGACACCAACCCCGGCGGCTTCTTCCCGCTCGTCATCGTCACGACCTCCGATCCGGACCACGTCGCAATCCGTGACGGCTTCGTAACTTACACCCCGCGTGCGGGCTTCCACGGTCGCGACACGTTCAGCTACACAATCCGCGACGACTTTGGAAACAGTTCGGCCGCGACGGTACGCGTTACCGTCAACTCGCCCCCCATTGCCGAGGATCTCACGTTTACAGTTCCACACGGATTCACCGGTTTGTTCACCGTCGGCGCGCCGGGGCTGCTTGCCGGCGCCTCCGATCCCGATGAAGGCGATGCCGTGGAGATCGTCGCCGAGCGGCGCCTTGTCGACTTTGGCACAGTGACGATCAACGTGGATGGATCGTTCATATTCGACCCTTCAAGCTCCGACAATCGTTTGATTTCCACGTCGTTTCAGTACTCAATCCGGGATAGCCTGGGCCGCCTTAAAACCGGCATCGCGCACCTCGAGGTGGAGAATAATGCCCCCGTCGCGCATGAGGATTATATCGGCGTTCCGTCGGAATTCGACTTCAACCAGTTTATCGAGCAAAGAATGCTGGCGAACGACAGTGACGCCGACGGAGATTCGCTCTTCGTTCAGGTTGTCACGCCGCCCCAATTCGGGCGACTCATTGATACAGAGTCTGGCTTGTTGTATCACTACACGGGCGGAAGTGGAATCGACACGTTCTTCTACCAGGTGAACGACTACCTCGGAGCGACAAGCGCGATTGTCCGAGCCACAATCGTCGTTACGTCCGAGTCCGATTTTGACCTGGACGGCGAACCTGAAGGTCGCGGTTTGCCGAATGACGGTGATATGAATCGCGACGGCGAATTCGATCATCGGCAGCCGAACGTCACTCCAGTGCGCGACGCGGTGACCAGGGTTCTCGGCGTCGTTGAAGTCAGCACAGGCGGCTTCTGGCGTCCTCCCGCCGGAGACTTACAGTTGCTGAATGTCACTGGCCTCACGCTCGATGAAGTTTCCGGCGGTGTGCCGCCACCGGTCGCAAATCATTCCTTTGTCTCACCGTACGGTTGGTTCAGCTTTATCGTGACCGGAGTGCCGCTAGGGGAAACGGTCTACGTGACTATCCAGCTCCCCAAACCATCGGACTTTAATGGTCGATTCAGCGACTACTACAAGTTCGGACCGACACCCGACAATCCGACAGATCACTGGTACAATGTGGCCGCCTTTGTCACGGAGTTTCAAGATTCTCTGAGTATCGGTTTTGAGATCACCGATGGTGGCCTCGGCGACTCGGACCTGACCGTCAACGGCAACATCGTCGACCCGGGCGGGCCGGTGTTCGTGCTGATACCGGTCGCCGCCGATGACTCTTACGCCATCGATGAGGACAACGCACTTAGCGTGGCCGCCGGCGCAGGACTGCTTAGAAACGACACGAGCCCAACTGGGGACCCGCTTACAGCGATAGTTGTCAGCGGCCCGGCACATGGCACACTCGCCCTTCAAGCCGATGGTTCGTTGACCTATATTTCTGCGCCGAACTACAACGGAACTGACAGCTTCACCTACAAAGCTACCGCTAGCGGGCTGGACTCCGAGGTCGCAACCGTGACGATCACGGTCAATCCGGTGAACGATGCGCCGAGCGTGACAGTATCGGGTCCGCCAATCGCCGTGCGAGGACAGCCGCTGACGTTCCGTCTGAGCGCCACCGACGCCGAGCCGGACGATCTGGCTGCCGCGTTTACCTATCGAATCGACTGGAATGGCGACGGTGTCTTTGAGGAGATGGTGTTCGGCCCTGCGTCGGGCACTACGGTCAACCGGATCTTTCCGCAAACGGGTAGCTTCAACGTCGTGGCTAGCGCGACTGATCGCAACGGGGCTACGAGCGATCCAGCGACCCACGCGCTAGACATCCGCACCGTGGCGCTCATCGGCGGCGATTTGTATGTCGGTGGGACTGCGGCGAACGATCGCATCGACTTCTTCCCCGACCGCCACGGCCAGGTCATGGTGCGCTTGAACCATGATCCGTTTGGCCCGTTCCAACCGACGCGCCGGCTCGTGGCCTTCGGGCAGCAGGGCAACGACAACATCTCGAAGCTTTTGCTCTCGCACCTCACCGCCCAGTTCCACGGTGACGACGGCAACGACCATTTATTCGGCGGCCTGGCTGGCAGCAGTCTGCTTGTTGGCGGACCAGGGGACGATCATATGAAGGGTGGAAGCGGCGACGACGTGCTCCTCGGCGGCGACGGGAACGACCTGCTTCTGGGCGGTCAAGGTCGCGATTTGCTGGTCGGCGGCTTGTCGAGGGATCGGATCGTCGGGAATAGCGGCGACGACATTCTCATCGCCGGCCTCTTGAGCTACGACCCACTTGCCCCTGAGATCGACGCCATTATGGCCGAATGGACTAGCACGCGCTCTTTTAACGAGCGAACCGCCACGTTGGGCGCGGCGCTTTTGACAACTACGGGACACAGTCCGCCAGTCCAGGATGATGGCGCCTATGACATCCTCACGGGATCCTCCGGCCAGGATTGGTTCTTTGCGCAATTGGAATCGTCGAGCGGCCTGGTGCGAGACAGGATCACCGATCGAGACGAGGGGGGCGGCGATGATGACGAGGACGAGGACGATGATGACAACCACGATAACGATGATGATGATGATGACGACTAGGTACCGACGAGCTTAACGGCCATATTCCATCGCCTAGCGCCGGGGACAGCGACGTGCTTTCGTAGGACTACACCGTGTGGGAATACGATCGCGCGTCGTTCTCGGGTCTTACGGTAGGTGATCAGGTGCTGATGCGCAACGTCGGTCCGGACGACTTTTCGATGCAGCACACAGGTCACCCCGCGAACCCAAATACGACCGGACAGGTGATGCAGTTTCGCGTGAGTGCGCCGCGCGGGCCGGAAACAAGCACGTTGCCTGCGCGCCTGACGAACTTTGATCGGTTGAGCGAAGCCAACGCCTCGACCACCCGATACTTGAGCCTTATCGAAAGCATCGACCATCACGGCCGGCCGACGCTATTGCTCGACGGCAAACATTTTAGCGATCCAGTGACGGAGGTAGCGACCTTAGGAACCACCGAAATCTGGACGATCGAGAATTTCACGACAACTCCTCATCCTATCCACCTGCACGCAACGCAGTTCCAGTTGTTGGATCGGACGCATCGGCGCACCGGCCCGATTCCATTGGAGGAGTGGGAATTGGGGTGGGAAGACACGATCGTCGTGAACTCGGGCGAGCGCGTGCGCGCGATTGTCC
The DNA here is from genome assembly GCA_040901795.1 of Pirellulales bacterium. GTDB lineage: Bacteria > Planctomycetota > Planctomycetia > Pirellulales > JALHPA01 > JBBDYH01. Next base: position 93,099 of record JBBDYH010000064.1, on the reverse strand, counting down.
CCTTCGAGCAGTTTGAGGGATCGTATGTGTGGCATTGTCACATCTTGGAGCACGAAGACCAGGAAATGATGCGACCATTGAACATCATCCCGGAGCCACCGACGGGCCTGCTCGGCCTGATCGCAATAGCAACCACCTTTTCTCTTTACCACGTTATTCGGCGTCGCAAAGCGGAGTTTAGACTATGACCACCTCAAATACGGCTTGCCGATTGGTGTTCGCAGTAATCATCGCCTTGGACCCCTGTTTGGCGTTCGCCGTGTCTCCTGGGCAAGTCGACGACTTCGAGCAAGGTACACAGGGGTGGGGCGAGGCTGGACGTAGCCCCAATCAACCACGGCGCGTCGCTACCGGCGGCAACCCCGGCGGCTATCTCGAAAATGTATCGTCGGGCTCGACCTCTCCAGGCGGCAGGCTGATCATGTACAACCAGCAACAATGGCGAGGAAATTATCCACAGGCGGACATTGAAGCGATCCAGATGGACCTGAAAAACTTCGAGGGTTCCACCGACCCGGTATTTATGCGGATTGCTCTAGAAGGCACCGGCGGGACACAGTTTAGTTCCACCGACCCATTTGTGCTTCCGACCGACGGAGCCTGGCACACCGCGCTATTTGGCCTTTCCGGCAGTGACCTCACGCGCATCGGTGGCGCCGGAACGCTCGACGCAGTGCTTGCGAACGTCACGACGCTCCGCGTGCTCGGCGCGCGTACTGGCCCGGCATGGCGGGGCGATCCCATTCGCGCGCAGATCGGCGTCGACAACATCTCTGTGTGGCCCGTGCCAACTTGGAATGTTGATGCCGACGGAAACTGGTCGCTGGCGGACAACTGGATTGGCTCGGTTCCGAATTCCCGTGGAAGACGAGCGGTTTTAGGCAGCGTGATTAACCAGCCGCGAACTGTGACCCTGGATGTCCCAATCACGTTGGGCCGTCTTGATTTCGACAGCACCAATGCTTACACCGTCGCAGGCGCAAACTCGCTTATGCTTGACGTCACGACCGGCAACGCGCAGATCAACGTCACTCGCGGTAGTCACACCATTCGCGCACCAGTCACGCTGGCTGACAATACCGTGATCAGCGTTTCGCCCGCCGACAGCAGCCTGTCGATCAGTGGAAGTGTAAACTCCGCAGGCAACAACGTGGCGAAGACCGGCGCCGGCACTTTGGCGGTGAACCGAATCCAAGCCGCTGGACTATCAATCAATGCAGGCAAGGTGCAAATCGCGCCGGATCCGGGCGCGCCGGGATCAGGCCCGTCGGTGCTCGGCGCTCTCGCAATCGCCGGGGGCACTGCGCCTACCGCGACGCTCGATTTGAACAACGGCGCCGCGATAATCGATTACAGTGGCGGAAGTCCCGCGGCTATGATCCGCCAGCAAATCCTCGCCGGCCGCGGCAGTTCGGGATTGGGCGCGAGTTGGAACGGCAAAGGGATCGCGAGCAGCGAGGCGGCAGAGGTTAATACCACAGAGCCTGAGACGCGCTCGATCGGTTACGCCGATAACAGTGCCTTGCCGTTAGGAGCATATACGTCCTTCCACGGCCAGCCGGTAGACGACACCGCGCTCCTCATGGCCTTTACGCGAACCGGCGATGCCAATTTGGATGGCGTGGTAAACGACGACGACGTGACGATTGTCAGCGCGACTTACGCTCCCGGCGTTTCTCAGCCGAATTGGGCCTTGGGCGACTTTGATTACAACGGCTTCGTGGACGACGATGATGTGACGCTCTTGGGCGTGTTCTATGACCCGGCCGCCACCCCGATCGCCCTGAGCATGTCCGAGATGTCAAGCCAACCGGAGGCGGTACCTGAGCCCGCAAGCCATTTGCTTCTCATATCGGCTTTTGGCGTCCTGCTAATTGCAGTTCGGCGAACCGCGAGGGCCGCTTCGACAACCAATTAGTGCACTTCAATAAAAAAGAGACGTTCCGCTGGATCGCAGAACGTCTCTTGAGATTCTTAAGCTGGAGATCCAGCAAAGCCCACTTAGCCCGCCAGCCCACGGCGGCGGTCGACCGATTCGAGCAGTTGATCGGCACGCTCCAATAACGACGAGCCACTATCAGCCGGGTCGTCCAAGGCGCTGGCCGGATCAATCGCGGTGAAGCGAGCGTCGCAGTGCTGGCAGGCGACCTGTCTACCCAGGTAGCCCACGCGAACCCGCAACGAACGACCGCAAGTAGGGCACTCTTGAGTGTAGTAATAAACAGAGTTCGACATGCGGCATCTCCTTCTACCGGTTGTGCGACCCCCGCCCAACGAGAGAAATCATGATAGGAGGTTGCCTCAGGATTAGCAATCAAAAACTACCCCGCCACCCGATGAATTCTAGAAATAAACGAGTGGCGAATCGACGTAAATGTGGTTCTCCACAGCAGTTTGCGCCGATAACTGTGGGTAGAGACAAAGAGGTGACGACCAGGTTCGCTGGGACGTTGTCAGCTTGTCGGAGGAAGGAACCAATGCCAAGCTTTCATTGCCTGAGCCGAATTTGCCAGCTCGCAGCCATCCAGGCGGCTCTGGTGCTGGCCGCCATGACCCAATCGAGCGAAGGGGCGCCGCCGCAGCCGGTCCATGCCAGCAACAAGCTGCCGTCGCTGGCGACTGTAAAGGCGGCTGTTGAGGGGACGCTTAACCAGGACCGCGACTATCGGCCGGGCGATTTGCTTTCCCAGAAGCGAGTGGCTGCCGTGTTCAGCCAGCTTAAAGCGGCCGGTTGGGACGTGCCGCAAAGTCGTGAGCTGGCGGCGCGGGTTCCCGCCGATAACGAGTTTCTTGTCCGCGCGCTATCGACCAAGAAGGGCATCCAATTTATGCGGACGGTTGCCAACATGAGCGGTGGATACGATCGCGTCGATCGGCTGAGCCGCCTTCCCAACGGACAGCAGCTCGTGGAGCGGTTAATCAACGGTCCCGACGGGCACAAGCTGATTGGCTATCTAACCGAGAGTCGAGGCGGGCAGGAACTGGGCGGAATGCTGGGCCGGACCGCGCACGACGCCGATTTCAATCGGCCGACGGGCAGGATCTACACGGCGAAGCAACTGCTAGGCGAGCTGGGGAAGTTGCACGCGGCGGCGAATAAACCGTAGCCCTATCATCTGCGTGAAGAAGATTAAACGGCTTGAAGCTTGCCCGATGTTACCTCTCGCGGAGCGAGAGGACTACACTCACCGTACGCGACGGATCGACTGGATGGCGATGCGCTCCGTCGGCATGCGCTCGAATTGATCGACTTGCCGTGTCGGCGTCTTAGCGATCTTGTCGACTACGTCCAGGCCTTCGATCACTTTGCCGAAGACGCAATAACCGTAGTCCGCCGCCTCGTCACCCTTGTGGTTGAGGATCGTGTTGTCGGCCGCGTTGAAAAAGAACATCGACGTTGAGCTATCGATCACGTCGGGACGGCGGGCCATGGCGACGGTGCCGCGGGCGTTCTTCAAGCCGTTGTGCGCCTCGTTGCGGATGGCCAGATCCGTAGGCTTTTCCGCCAGCCCGGCATCGTACCCGCCGCCCAATACGATGAACCCCTTCTCAACATCGTGGAACACCGTGCCGTCGTAGTGTCCCGAGTTTGCGTAGGCGAGGAAATTGTGGACAGTGACGGGGGCGTTCTCGGCGTCCAGTTGAAGCACGATGTCGCCCGCCGTGGTGCGGACTTGCACAACCGGATGCAGGTGATCCAGCTTAGGGCGCTCAGTCTTGGTTGGCTCGCTGGCCTTGATGCTGGCGACCGGCGGCGCTTCCTCTTCCGAGCCGCAGCCGGTCAGCGAGGCCAGCGTAAGAACGTGGACCAAAGCAAGCGATAGCAAGAACGTTCGGCGCATTGACCTTTCAAGCCTCCATGCGATTAGGTCTGCTCGATGCGGAGGGCGGTATCATCGTCGGACCCGCCGTTTTTTGCAACGGCGATTCTGACGTCGTTAATAGCACGATTCTGCGGGAGAAACTTGCCTCGTTTAACCCGCAGCCGCAGGCGAGGCAGTCAAGATCATCGCCTTCGGCTGCGGGTTAAACAAAACTGTTGGCTCACAACTGTATTTCTTGCACGCGATGGTTGTTCGTATCGAGCACAAAGAGCCTGCCGTCGCTGCTCTGGGCGAGGCCCCAGGGGTTGAACAATTGACCCGGCTCGCGGCCGCTTTCGCCCCAGCAGCCGAGCGACTCTCCCTTGAGCGTGAATTTCTGTACCCGGTGATTGCCGTATTCGACGACATACAGGTGCCCCTTTCCATCGAGCACAACACCGTAGGGATAGTAAAGCTGTCCCGGCGCCGAGCCGGCTTCGCCCCACGTGCGGAGCAATTTGCCGTCGCTATCGAAGATTTGGATGCGATGATTGCACGAGTCGGCCACCCACAGATGATCCTGCTCGTCGATTGCTAGCGACTGCGGGCGCAGGAATTCGCCGGCCGCGCGTCCGTGCCCGCCCCACTCCTTAATCAGCTCGCCATCGCGGTTATACTTGTGAATGCGGTCGAACTCGCCGTATTCAGAGATGAAGTAATTTCCCCGCGAGTCCTGGACGGCATCGGTGAGGAAACCAAATTCCCCCGGTCCGAGGCCGTGCGTTCCACCAATTTGCCGTAGCAATTCACCCTGTGGCGAATAGATGAGCAGCCGATGGTAGTGCGTATCGGCGACCAGGATATTGCCGTCGCGATCGACCGAGAGCCCCGTCGGGCGGCCAACGTCGTGCGCCGGCGTCTGCCAGCCCCGGAGATAGTTCCCATCCAGGTCAAACACCTGGATGCGGGCAGTCATATCGACGATGTAGATTTCGTCGTTGCCATCGATCGTGATCGCCCGTGGCTTTTGCAGCCGCCCCTCCGAGATGCCGCGGCGGCCCCAGACGTTGACCAGCTCACCGGTGTTCTCGCCACCACGTTGACAGCCGGCGAACAATCCCCCGACGAAAACAACCGCCAGTACTCCGATGGTGCGTTTCAAGTTATGCCTTGTCTTGCGCGTCTTGATCTATGCGGTGCTAAAGGCGGCAGCAAAGCCGCTGGTTCGCTGGCATGCTCACACGTTCGATTGTAGCCGCCTCTCAATGGTGTGTGCTAGCGATCGCACAGAGTGCCGTTGAAACGGTGATGCCGCATAAAGCATTGCCATAGTATCCTTTACGACGATCATGATTGGTGCAACTCTTGACGAACGCTGCCGTGCTGGGGTATAAAACTGGATTGTCCGACCGCGATGTTCCCTTCTATTGAGCGAGCCGGAAGCGGTGCTACGCGCACTGGTCGCGACTATTGCTCGTAGCTGATAGCGTTCGCTTCTCCGACCGGCAAGCCGCGAGGCTGGAAAGTAGTTCGATGGCGCCTCTGGTGATCGACGTTCGCAGCGCGGAAGACTCGCGCGACGTGGTGCATCGCGCGGTCCAGGCGCTGGCTGAGGGAAAGCTCGTCGTGTTTCCGACCGAAACGGTGTATGCGCTGGCCGCCAGCGCGCTCAACGAGGACGCAATCGCAGAGATGTTGGCCGTCAAACAACGGGCGGCCGGCGAGAAACCGCTGACGCTGGCGGTGAAAAGCGCCGACGACGCCTTGGATTACGCGCCCAAGATGAGCAAGCTGGCGCTGCGGCTGGCGCGACGCTGTTGGCCAGGACCGGTGACGTTGGTCTGCCCGGACGACCATCCGGAGAGCCTGATCAACCAACTCCCCTCATCGGTGCAACAAGCGGTCGCTCCGGAGCGATTGGTTGGCCTGCGCGTGCCAGGCCACGAAACCTTCCTCGACGTGCTGCGGATGCTGGCCGGCCCCGTGGCAATGACCAGCGCGAACCGTACCGGCGAGCCCGAGCCATATAGCGCGCAGCAGGTGGTGAGCGCTCTGGGGGACGACGTCGCGTTAGTGCTGGACGACGGTCGCAGCCGCTTTGCTCAAGCTTCTTCGGTGGTCAAGGTGGACGACGAGGGGTTCTCGGTGTTGCGGTCCGGCGTCGTGTCGGAACAGACGCTGCGCCGGCTGTCGAGCCTGTTTCTGCTGTTCATCTGCACGGGCAACACTTGCCGCAGCCCGATGGCCGAGGCGATGTGTCGCAAGCTGCTCGCCGAACGCGTCGGTTGCAGTATCGACGAGTTGGAAGAGAAGGGTATCGTCGTGATGTCGGCGGGTCTCTCAGCCTATATGGGAGGTCGGCCTGCGGCGGAGGCGGTGGACGTCATGCGCGCCATGGGCGTGGACCTGACGCAGCACGAGAGCCAGCCACTGACGGCGCAGTTGGTACGGCATGCCGATGTGATTTGGACCATGACGCGCTCGCATCGACAAGCAATCCTTGCGCAGTGGCCGGAGGCGGCGAAGCGCTGCGAGCTATTGTGTCTGGATCTGCGCGACGTGCCGGATCCCATCGGCGGCCCGGTCGAGCTGTATCAGCAGTGCGCCGAGCAGATCAAGGCGGAACTGGAAGGGCGATTGAAGCAGTTGGAGATCTGAATCGCGAGAGCGGAGCTTGCGACTGCAACAGCAAGGGGCCATGAGCCCTAGCGAGCGGCGAGAATCGCCACGAGGAAAAGTTATGCGAATCATTGTGGGAAGCGACCACCGCGGCTACCAGGTCAAGCAGAAGATCATCGATCTTGTGCGCCGGCTGGGTCACGAGGTGCTCGACGAAGGAACCGATGGCGGCGCCAGTGTGGATTACCCGGATATCGCGGCACACGTCGGCAGCCTGGTCAGCAAAGGAGAAGTCGATCGCGGGATTCTGATTTGCGGCACAGGGATTGGCATGAGCATCGCCGCCAATAAATTTCCCGGCGTGCGCGCAGCGCCCTGTCACGATGATCTGACCGCCGAAATGAGCCGCCGTCACAACGATCTGAACGTGCTCTGCCTTTCGGCCGACATGCTGGGCGAAAAGCTCATCGACCGGATGGTGGAGATCTGGCTGAGCACGCCGTTCGAGGGCGGCCGCCATGCGCGGCGCGTCGAGAAGATCGCCGACCTGGAGCACAAGGCGTGAGGATGAGTGACGCTTTCAGACGTCCCTCCTCCTTCGCGCCGCTGCCTGTGACGATTGCACCGACTTTGCCGGGTGACTTCTCCACGCGTAGCGGTCGTAAAAAGGCGCCACTAAGTTCTTTTCCGGCATTCGCTTGTGCCACCACTTGCGACAAATCGCATCCCAAGTAGATTCGATACTTAGGCGCTCGTCGGTGGGTTGAAAGCGGGAGCGCTGTACTGGCAACACAAGCGTGCACCCACGTTCGCTTGCGCGCGCCGCTTTTACTGGGGCAATTCCCTTTGCAGTGACGGAGCGAGAGCGATGTCGAGCGTTCGACCGACGAAATCCGACGAGGTTGAGCACTTGTTGCGCAACGCCCAACTGCGCGACCAGCTCGAGCCGTTCTTCGACGAATCGATCGAATTTGTCAACCGTCGCGAGCTGCCCACGCCAGTTGAGAACGAGCTGCTGGCCTCGATGCTGGCCTGGGAACGAGCGCCGGTGCTGGAAATCAGCAAGTGGTTCTCGCCAGAGTTGACGCTCGTCCATCCCGATAAGCTCGACGATGCGACGCTGCACGATAGGCTCTGGGCGACTATCGACGTGCTTTACCAGAAGCGGATCGTGCTCGACTTCACGGACCATTTAACCGATCGGCAGCTCTACACGCTCATCTACCGCGATATCCTGCCTTCGCCCGAAAAGAAGATCGACAACTCGAGCACGTTCCTGCACTGGGACTGTTCCGAGGCCGGTGGCGACGAAACGGTGTGGCTGCGGTTCTATGCCAGCGATGCCGACCGCGAGGCGTGGGCCGAGGAAACACACGGAATCGCGCCGCCTAAGGAGTTGCCCCCCCACGCGCGAATGCTGCCGCGCGAGCCACATTGAGCTGGGTTTAATGCCTGCTGGAGTTCAAGCTTTAGCTTGTGCCGACAGGCTAAAGCCTGAACTCCAACGGGCCGCATTGACGGCTGGAGTACAAGGCTTAGCATGTTGGAGTACAAGCTTTAGCTTGCAGGCAACGCGCAACTTTCCTGGCCGCCGAACAGGCTGAAGCCTGAACTCCAACAGCCTGAACTCCCCCATGGTCGAGAACGCGCCGGTGCACACGTTGGTCCACAAAGGACTGACCATCGAAGGCTACTCGCGCGCCGCCGTGCAGACTTACTGGCGGGTTCCGGAGCTGAAGCTCGGATTCGACTTTGGCGCCCAGCCCTGGTCGTTCATGGGGACCGGCACATGGTTCGTGTCGCACACGCATCTGGATCACATCGCCGCGTTGCCGGTCTATGTGGCGCGGCGGCGAATGATGAAGATGGAGCCGCCGACGATCTATCTTCCCGAGCACGCGATCGACCCGCTGGAAAAGATTCTCAAGCTCTTCACGCGGCTCGATCGTGGGCGGATGCCCTGCCGTTTTGTGGCGGCGCGGCCGGGCGACGAGATCGAACTATCGCGCGAGCACGTGGTGACGGTTTCCGCCACCAAGCATACGCTGCCGTCGTTGGGTTTTGTCGTTTGGGAGCGGCGCAAGAAACTTAAGCCTGAGTATTTTGGTCTGCCAGGTGAACAGATCCGTGATTTGCGGCTGTCGGGGAAGGAAGTGACCGACGAGGTCCGCATGCCGCTGGTGGCGTATCTGGGAGACAGCGCTCCCGAGGGGCTCGACGACTGCCCGGCGATGTTTGATGCCGTTGTGTTGATCACCGAGATTACCTTCGTGCACCGCTCGCACAAGAAGGACAAGATCCACAAATACGGCCATATCCATTTGGATGATATCGCGGAGCGGCGAGACCGCTTTAAAAACGAATTGATCATCGCGTCGCACTTGAGCACCCGATATACCGCCAAGCAGGTCACACGGCTGGTGGAGCGGAAGCTGCCCGACATGCTCGATGGGCGGTTGCGGCTGTGGGTGTGAAGGAGGGTTCAGGGTTCAGGGTTCGGCGTCAGGGGGTCAGCAGTCAGGCGCCAGGAGCATTGAGTTAAGTGCGTAGGTCTCCAGACGCGTATAATGGGGCAATGTCGCCGTTAGAATACGCTCAGCCGCAAACTGCCCGTGCCGCTTACATTCACGTTCCGTTTTGCGCGCGTCGCTGCGGCTACTGCAGTTTTACGCTGGTCGCCGGTCGCGACGATCTGATCGAGCCGTATCTCGAAGCGCTCGCGCGCGAGCTGTCCTGGCTGGAGACGCCGCGGCCCGTGGAGACATTGTTCTTGGGCGGCGGGACGCCGACGCAGCTTAAGGGTCCGGCCCTGCGCCGATTGTTGGCCCACGTGCTGAAGTGGCATCCGCTAGATCGTGAGCATGAATTTTCCGTTGAGGCCAATCCAGAAGATCTGAGTCCACAGACGGTGGCAACGCTGGCCGAAAATGGCGTCACGCGTATCAGCCTTGGCGCCCAGTCGTTTGACGAACAAAAGCTCCGCGCGCTCGAGCGCCAGCATTCGGCGGCCGACATTCGCCATGCTGTCGAGCTCGTCCGCTTACACGACATCGACGTGTCACTCGACTTGATCTTTGCCGCGCCTGGCGAATCGCTCGACGACTGGAAGTCCGACCTCGAGATGGCGATCGAGCTGCAGCCCGGTCATATCTCGACGTATGGATTGACGTTTGAGCGAGGGACCCAGTTTTGGAATCGCCTCCGGCAGGGGCACATGTACCCTGTCGCGGAAGAGCTTGATCGGACGATGTTCGAGACCGCCATCGATCGGCTTGATGCCGCCGGTTTTGAGCACTATGAGGTCTCGAACTTCGCGCGGGCCGGCAAACGCTGCCGCCATAACGAGGCCTATTGGTTGGGTGAGGAATACTTCGCCGCAGGACCCGGCGCGGCTCGCTACCTGAACGGCGTTCGCTCGATGAACCACCGCAGTACAACAACGTACATCGCACGCGTGTTGGGCCGTCGGTCGCCGCTGGCCGAGAGCGAACGGTTGGACGACGGCGAGCGCGCGTTGGAAGTGCTGGTGTTTGCTCTGCGGCGGCGAGAAGGGATCGACCGGGTGTGGTTTGAAAAGAAGACGGGTATGAGCCTTGATTCGCTCGTGGGGGAGATGCTGCAGCCGCTTGTCGAGCTGCAACTAATCTCAGACGACGACCAGCGGATTCGACTGACGCGGGATGGTCTACTGGTCAGCGATTCGATTCTTAGCCGCTTTCTGACCGGGATTCAGGTCGCGACATCGTTGGGGCAAAGCTAATCGCCACCATCGGCATCGCACCTGCACTGGGACTCTCGCGATGAAACACACATGGAGCGAACGATAAACGGCCAAGTCGGCTTCCCACTGTCCGCTTGCGGAAGTCCACATGGGGTAATTAAACTGCCTATGTGAGCATCGAATTCGGGATTCCCTTTAACTCTTGGCCGGAATACAGTTTGCGCTGCAAGAAATATGTGGCAACTGGAACGGTCTGTCTCAACCCCAAGCAGGTTGATGGCACCGGAGTTGCTGCGCATTAACGTCGCTTTCCGTTATGGATCTGCTGTCCCATCGGAATGACGCCCCTTTGTCACGCTTGCTCGAGACGGCTCTAGACTGTTTGGAAGAGGGGGTGCTCATCACCGATGCTCAGTTGGATGCGCCAGGTCCACACATTGTTTACGCCAATCGTGGTTTCGAGCAAATGACCGGCTACCGGGCCCAAGAAGTTGTCGGCCGTTCGCCGCGCCTTTTGCAAGGGCCGCGCACCGAGCGGGCGGTGCTGGATCGGTTGAAACGGGACGTACAACAAGACGGCTGCTGGCGAGGGGAAACGTACAATTATCGCAAGGACGGCTCGGAATTCCGGATGCAGTTGAGCATCTGCCCGGTCCGTGCGGCGGACGGTCAGACCACGCATTACGTGGCGATTCAACGGAATGCGGAGGCGCCGAGCCGCATCAACGCCGAATTTTATCGCCACGTTGCGGCCCAGCATGCGCCGGCTGAGGCAGCCAAGCGCCTCAACGACCAGCTCTCGGACATTGCCCGTCTCAATACGCTGGGCGACATGGCGGGACGGCTGGCTCACGAGCTAAATCAACCCTTGACCGCGATTTCAAACTACGCTCAAGGCTGTGCCAACCGGCTGCAGGGGAACCAAATCGACAGCCCGGAATTGACCAGCGTCCTGGAGCTGATCCGCGACGCGGCGCTGCGCGCGGGCGAGATCGTCGATCGCTTGCGGAACTTTGTTCGGCGGAAAGGACCCCATCAGGTTGAAATCGATCTGGAGTCCTTGATTCGCCGCCTGCTGGATCTCATCGAGCCGGAAATCCGGCAATCGCGCGTCCGAGTCGAACTTGAATTTGACGCCGATTTCCCGCCGGTCTTGGCGGATGAATCGCAAATCGAGCAGGTCATTGTCGGCTTAGTGCGCAACTCGTTGGAAGCCATGACCGACACGCCGCTTGAGGAGCGCCGCCTGACCATTCGCGGCGCGCCAAGCGCTGGTAACGAAATTGAGGTCGCCGTATGCGATCGCGGTCGCGGCCTGCGGGGCGAGGCCGCCGAGCGGTTATTCGAACCGTTCTTCTCGACAAAGCCCTTCGGATTGGGAATGGGGCTGCCGATCAGTCGTTCGATCCTGCAATGGCATGGCGGCCGGATCTGGGTGGAGCCGAATGCGGATCGCGGCGCCTGCTTTCGTTTCACTCTTCCCATAAGACATGGAGAGACGAGCAATGGCGATAGCGAGTGAAATCGACACAGATACGGTCCTGGTGGTCGACGACGATGCCGATGCGCGGCAATCGCTGGAGTTCCTCATCCGGTCCGTGGGCCTCAATATTCGTTCGTATGCTTCCGCAGCCGACTTCCTGGCGTCGCCGGACGTGGAGAGCGCCGGCTGTCTGGTGCTTGACCTGCGGATGCCGGGCATGAGCGGTTTAGAGCTGCAGGAGCGGCTGAATGAGATGAACGTCGGGATCCCCATCATCCTGCTCACCGCCTACGCGGAGGTGCCCATTGCGGTTAAGGCGATGAAGGCCGGCGCGATTGACGTCATTCAGAAGCCGTACAGCCAACAGGTGTTGCTCGACCGGATCCAACAGGCGCTGGCAAAGGATCGCGGCAACCGGCAGCGGTTGCGCGATCTGAAAGAGGCCCGGGAGAAACTGTCGCGGCTCACCGAGGGAGAACGCGACGTGCTGGAGCGGCTACGCACCGGCAAAAGCAATAAGGAAATTGCGATTGAATTGGGGCTGACCCGCCGCGGCATTGAAGCGCGCCGCGCGAACCTGATGCGCAAGCTCGAAGCCGAGTCATTGGCGGACTTACTGCGGCTGGTGATGATTAGCGACGGAGAGGAGACGCCGCGCGGCGAGCGGCCGGTGTGAACCGGCCGATAAGGCGGAGTGGATTCGAATTGCAACCGATCGCGGGACTGACGTCACCCCGCTCGCCGTTCAAGAAATCAACCCATCGTCTCGCCGGGGTCGCCGATCTGCCGGAGATAGCCCGCCAATAGCGCCTGCAAGTCCAGCAGGTGCTGCCACGGTTGGAAGTCCAGAGCGATCGGTTCCTTGGGCGTTTTGATGGTCGCGCTCTCGATCAGCTCCCGCAGCCGCACGTGGACGTACTCGATGATCTCGCTGACCTCGGCCGCCTGACCCGGACTGAGCCCTTCGGGCAACGCGGGCGGACGCAGCATGTGCAACGTTTTCTGCACCTCCGGATCGTTTTCCCAATCCGGATCCATCTCGAAGCCCGGCGAATCCCCATTTCCGTCCTCTTCACGGGCAGTGTCGGGCTCGGCGGGACCTTTGGGCCGCAATTCGCGGAGGCGAGCGGCAATTTGGTCCCGCGAGCCGAACAATAATGTCGAGCGTCCCAGGGTGATCAAATCGCCATAGCGCAAGATCCGAAGCTGAATATCTTCGCCGTTGACCCGGGTGCCGTTGGTGCTCTGCAGGTCGGTGAGCACGACCTTGTCGCGGTCGGTCTGAATCTTCAGATGGAAGCGACTCACCCGCTCGTCGTTGAGCTGGATGGAATTGCCTTCCTCGCGGCCGATCGAGACCGGAGTGGGAAGAGCATCGAAGACTTTGCCTCGGTCGGCTCCATCCAGCACCCGCAATGTAATCTCGGCCATACTCTCGTTGTCGCCATGCGGAGGTGAAGCGTGAGGCATCCTGGGGCAAAGCGAACCCCGGATGCGCTTATAGCATGCGGCCGAAACCGGGGTCAAGCGGCCGGAGGAAAAATCAGGTCGTCGCGGAATTCTCTATAAAGCCGTCGCCTTCATCGAATCACTCTTCCGATCGCACGCTCAACTCCGGCGTGAACGGGATGCGGCTGGCGTCGCCCCAGAGATCCTCGAGACCATAGTAGTCGCGCGCCTTGTCGTCGAACAGGTGCACCACCACATCGCCATAGTCGATCAGCACCCAGCCCCCTTCGATGTAGCCCTCGCGGCCCAGCTTACGGTCGCCGAGCGAATTCTTCACGGCCAGCTCGATTTCGTCGCTGATCGCGTGGAGCTGACGCACGCTAGAGCCGCTGGCGATCACAAAATAGTCGAACACCGAGGTGAGCTGGCGCATGTCGAGAATGACGATGTCGCGCCCACGATTCTCATCGGCGATGCGCGCCGCGGTCAGCGCGAGCTCTCGACTATGGTCGGGGCGTTCTGACGCGGCAGCCGGTCGACCTGCCATCGAATTTGCCAACTTGTTTCTCGCGAAGCGGGTAGAAAAACCGGCAAGCGAACCGGCCTCGGCAGACGCTAAGCCGTTTGGAACGCTTTGTTGTCATTCTATTCGCCCGGCGGCGGCATTCCAGTGCCAGTTTGCCAAAGTCTGGCGACTTCGGCTACGCGAAAAGTTCGATCCACCGTCGTCATGGTCCCGGCGAAGTTGGCGGCGGTTCCGCCGGCGGCAGCGGCGTGGCAGCGGTCGAAGGCGGCATATCGCTGACCGCCGGAACGCCCAACGCATCGGCCGACAGCGGCGGCAACCCGCGCACGTCGCCGGCGTCTTCGTACGTCACTTCGCTCGTTTCCGTGCCGTCCTCGTCCTTGCGGAGCACATAGTAGATCGCCGTGGCCGCCGACCAGAGGTAGCTGAAGAAAAAGCCGATGGCCAGGGTCTTCACGCAGGCATGCCAGAAGCCGATGATGCTCGCGCCAATCGTGAACATATCCCAGTCGCCCGTTCGTTCGGCCGTGCTGGTCACAAAGGCGCCCGCCGTGCGGATTTTTTGCACTTGATCGGCCGTCGCGCCCAGGCTGAGAGCCCAATAGCTCAATTCGATGATCAGATGGGCGAACAGCGCCACGATCAACCATCCCAACAAGGCGAGCACTGCGGCCACAATCACATAGAACAAATAGCGGATCGGCCGGTGAAAAGCATAGGAGTACGAGCGGCTGAGCGCATCGAACGGGTCCGTGGCTTCGACGCTGATCGTCGCCCACATCAAGGGCCAGCCCACAAACAGGCCGACCAGCAACAGAGCCATCACAAATCCGGCCAACAACGCCAACGGCCAAATCAAGCTGCCCAGGAACACAAAGAAATCGAGCTGCATCAACAGCCCCAGCAACAACAGTGGGATGGCGATCACAAACACGCCCACCAGCGGAATCGCCGCGGCTCCAAAATAAAGCGGCCAGCGGCGAATGCCGTGTGCCAGCCCGGCGCGAAAACCTAAGCGGTCGCCGCGCGCAAGCGCCACCGCGGCAATTCGTGTAATCGCGGCCCCAAATAGCGACCAGACCAACAACGCCCAGAATGCCAAGAGCAGCAACAGCGTGAAGGGAACGAACGTCAGGTCCGCGTCGAACATCCGGGCAAAGGGGTCGCTCAACGTCCGCCAAGCTCCGAGGAACGGGCTCACGTAGATGTCCTCGACATCGTCTGGCAGGCCGAGATTAGGCAGCGCCTCTTCCCACGGCCAATCGCCGACATCCGCAGCGATCGCCTGCGCGGTGTCGTTTTCGCTCTCCGAATACAGCCTTCCGATCGCGCTCCAGCCGGCGATGGTTGCCAGAATGCCAATCGCACCCAGCGCCAAGAGGGATGGCGAAAGCGCCAGCCTCAAGGCCGACACGATGCGGAGCCAGGGGAATAATTCCTGCCACGAAATCTCACGCAAGCGGCCCTGATCGACCATGCCGGGTCCCTTAGAAAAGCGTTAAGCTGGGGAGTAGAGCGAACGTCGGCAATTATAGATTGCGCCAATTCTGACGCAATAACAGTATCCAGCAGCCGGTACTGTGGAACGCCACAGCGTCCGACTAGGCTCAATCCTTCTCCGGCAGTCTTTCTTCCGCGTCCTCGGCGTCGAACGGCCGTTCGTACGGTAGCCCGTAACGCTCGTCTAGCCAGCGGCCCAAGTCGATCTGCCTGCAGCGATCGCAGCAAAAAGGCAGCGGCGGCGACGTCTGGGGATTAATTGGCTGATCGCAAACAGGGCAGAGGAGGACAGGCATGGGCCGATGAGGCAAGGCATTCGTGATTATTTGCTCTTCTTGCTTTTCGACGGCGACTTGTCGGTAGCCGTAGACTCCGACTTGGCGGCCTTGTTCTCGCTTTTCGTCTCGCCGCTCGACTTCGGGTCGGACGAGCCGTTGGAAGACGCGGGCTTGTCTTCCGAGGCGCTCTTCTTGTAGCCCTCGCTGCGATAATCGGTGATATAGAAGCCGGAGCCTTTGAACATGATCGCCGCGCCGGTCCCAAACAGCCGTCGCAGCTTGGGCTTCTTGCATTCCGGGCACTTCTTCTTCATCGGCTCGGTGATCGACTGGAAGAGCTCGAACTTGTGATCGCAGGCATCGCAGAGGTAATCGTAGGTTGGCATAAGCGTCTAATAATAAACGATGTCTTTGTATCGGAGGTCTTATTCTGTTTTCTTCGAAACCACGACCTGCGCCGGACGTACCACGCGGTCATAAAGCGTGTAGCCATTCTGGCCAACGGCGATCACGGTGTTGTCCGGATGGTCCGCGCTCGACTGTTGCATGATCGCCTGGTGGACCGCCGGGTCGAATGGCTGCCCTTCAGCTTGAATCGGCTGACAGTGATGCTTGTCGAAGACGTTGTTCAACTGTTGGGAGACCATCTTGAAGCCCGCCAACAGCGTTGCGGCATCGGCGTTCTTCTCGGCGGCTTCGATGGCCCGATCAACGTTATCGATTACCGGCAACAGGTCGGCCAACAGCGGCAGCTCGGCGTAGCGGCGCTCGTCGTCCATTTCGCGCCGCAGTCGCTTGCGGGTATTCTCCAGTTCCGCCTGGCTGCGCAGGTACCGCTCTTGGGCTTCTGTGGCCTGGGAGCGAAGCTGCTCCAGTTCGTCGCTGTGCGCCCCAGTTGCGCCATCGAACACGTCGTTTGACGTCTCGGCTTCGTTTGGCGGCACACCGTTGGTCTGCGCTTCAGACCGGCCATCGGCAGCCTGTGTATCTTTTTTCTTCTCCGCCATGATCGTCCTTTTGCGGTAACGCAAACGCGTTCAGCCTCGGCTTAGGATGTGGCAAGTCGCGTTCGGTGTCCTACGTCGGCGTTCCGCCGACTGCTAAACAATTCCGCACTCCGCACTCCGCATTCCGAACTCTACTCACTCGCTAGGCACCAGATAATTCTTGAGTCGCTCTAAAAATGTCTTCCGATGCGGGCTGACGTTGGTGTTTTCCTCCTTCGCCAATTCGCGCAGCAGCTCGTTTTCGCGGGGCGAGAGCTTTTTCGGAACATCCAGGTTCACTTGCACGAGCAAGTCCCCCTTTCCGCGGCCACGCGGATCGGACATGCCGCGGCCACGCAGCTTGAATACATCGCCCGGCTGCGTCCCGGCCGGAATGTCGATAGTATCTGGGCCATCGAGCGTCGGAACTTCGACCGACGCACCAAGAGCCGCCTGCGCATACGTGATCGGCACGCGACAGATCAGGTGGTTCCCTTCGCGCTGGAACAGCGGATGGTCGCGTATTTCGATCAACACGTAGGCGTCGCCGGGGGGGCCGCCGTTGGGACTCGGCTCTCCTTCGCCGGCCAGCCGGACACGCATTTGATGATCGACACCGGCCGGAATAACAACATCACGCTTGACGCGACGCCCGACTACGCCGTTTCCACTACACTTGGCGCATGGATCCTTGATAACCGTGCCTTCACCGTGGCAAACCGGACAGGTTGTTTGCACCCGGAACACACCCGATGACTGAACGACCTGGCCGCGGCCGCCACAGTAGTTACACGGCTGTGGTTTCGTCCCCGGCCGAGCGCCCGAGCCGTGACATTCTTGGCAGCGCTCGTGACGTTCGAATTGAACCGACTTCGTGACGCCGCGCGCGGCTTCCAGCAAGTCGAGTGTGACCTGCGTTCCTACGTCGGCGCCTTTACGGACACGGCGACCTCCGCGGCCGCCGCCGAAGATGTCACCGAAGACGCCGCCGCCGAAGATGTCGCCGAACGCGGAAAAGATGTCGTTAATGTCGTGAAAATGCGCGCCGCCCTCAACTCCAGCATGCCCGTAGCGATCGTATCGCGCCCGCTTCTCGGGGTCGTTGAGGATCTCGAACGCCTCAGCCGCCTCCTTGAAGTGCGCAATGACGTCCTCGTTACCCGGGTTTTTGTCCGGGTGATACTTGATGGCCAACTTGCGATATGCGTCCGCAAGCTCCTTGGCGGTGGCCGTGCGAGCCACACCCAGGACCTCGTAATAGTCTCGTTTTTCGGCCATCGTCGCCATGGCGGGTGTTCGAATCTCTAAGCGTCATCGTCGGCAGCGCCGCAAGCGGGCCATCCCGGCTGCCGGAATGGCCCGTGGCGGTTCTGTCAATTGTACGTTGTGGCAGCCGCCAAGTTCACGGCGGAAAGCCGCAGGTTTCTCCTGTTTCCGCGCTTCGGTTTCCGGCAGGCGGAGCCTGCGGTACAGTGCGTGCCGAGGCAGAGCCTCGGCACGAGGAGCCTACCGCACGACGCTCTCGATGCGACCGCGTCCCTTATCCTCTTTGTCGATATTGGTGACCATCGTCTCGGTGCTGAGCATCAAGGCCGCGATGCTGGCCGCGTTTGACAGTGCGGTTCGAACGACCTTCACCGGGTCGATAATTCCCGCCTTGTACATATCGACGTATTCGCCTTTGTTGGCGTCGTAGCCGACGTTGGTCGGCTTCTGGCTGACTTCGTCGGCGACTACGCTGCCATCGGTGCCGCAATTGTTGGCGATCTGCTTGAGCGGCGAATCGAGCACATCGAGCACAATCTCGACGCCGATCTTCTCGTCCCCCTTGGCCGAGGTACGTACCTTTTCGACCGCTTCACGGCAACGCAGCAGCGCCACGCCGCCGCCGGGTAGAATGCCCTCTTCGACCGCCGCACGGGTTGCATGCAGCGCGTCTTCGACGCGGGCTTTCTTCTGCTTCATCTCCGTCTCGGTGCCGGCGCCCACGGAAATGATCGCCACGCCGCCGGTCAGCTTGGCCAGCCGCTCTTGGAACTTTTCCTTGTCGTACTCGCTCTCGGTGGCCTCGATCTGGTTCTTGATCTGCTGGATCCGCGCTTGGATCTCGTTTTGCTTGCCGGCGCCCTGCACGATCGTGGTGTCGTTCTTATTGACGGTGATCTGCTTGGCGCGGCCGAGATGGCTGAGATTCAAGCTCTCCAGCTTCAGGCCCAGGTCCTCGCTGATCAGCGTGCCGCCGGTCAAGGTGGCAATGTCGCCGAGCATGGCCTTGCGGCGGTCGCCGAAGCCAGGCGCTTTGACCGCGCAAACATTGAGCACGCCGCGGAGCTTATTGACCACGAGCGCCGTCAGCGCCTCGCCTTCGATGTCCTCGGCGATGATCAACAGCGGCTTAGCCGATTGAGCGGTCTGCTCCAATAGCGGAATCAGCTCGCGCAGGTTGCTGATCTTTTTCTCATGGATCAGGATATAGGCGTCTTGCAGTTGGCACTCCATTTCGGCCGGCTTGTTGATGAAGTACGGCGAGATAAAGCCCTTGTCGAACTGCATCCCTTCGACCAGCTCCAACGTGGTCTCGATCTGCTTGCCTTCCTCGACGGTGATCACGCCGTCCTTGCCGACCTTCTCCATTGCGTCGGCCAGCAGGTTACCAATCTCCATGTCGCTGTTGGCGCTGATCGCGCCCACCTGAGCGATCTCGTCCTTCTTCGACACCGGCTTGGCCATGCTCTGGAGATGCGCGACCGCCGCATCGACGGCTCGCTCAATGCCGCGCCGCACCGCCATCGAATTGGCGCCACGCGCGACGCTGCGGATGCCCTCTTTGAAAATCGCGCGTGCCAGCACCGTTGCGGTCGTCGTGCCGTCGCCGGCCACGTCGCTCGTTTTGCTGGCCACTTCGTTGACGAGCTTGGCCCCCATGTTTTCAAAAGGGTCTTCCAACTCGATTTCTTTACTGACGGTCACACCGTCCTTGGTCACGGTCGGTCCGCCAAACGACTTGGCGATAATCACATTGCGGCCGGTCGGGCCCATGGTCACCGCCACGGCGTCGGCCAGTTTTTCGACGCCCTTAAGCATCTTTGCGCGAGCCGGGTCTTCGAAGAGTAATTGTTTAGCCACGGTATTTGCACCTGCGATTGTTTGTGGGTGGAATGTCTTAGGATAAGACCGAATCGTTACGCCAAGACCTTCGCCAGAATGTCGGTCTCGCGAAGGATTTTCACTTCCTGCCCGTCGACTTCGATGTCGCTGCCTGAGTACTTGCCGTAAATCACCACATCGCCCACGGACACCGACAGATCGGCTCGATTGCCGTTGTCGAGCAGGCGGCCCGGGCCAATGGCCCGCACCGTGCCGCGCTGCGGCTTTTCCTTGGCAGTGTCCGGCAACACAATGCCGCCTGCCGTCGTTTCCTCCGCTTCCACCGGTTCCACCACGACGCGATCATCCAACGGACGAAGTTTAGCTGCCATGTTCGAAATCCTTCTTATTATTGGTCTTTGTAAAATGGTTCGTTTGATTCGAGTTCCCGAATGACCAACTCCTTAATGACCAATGACCAAAGGTCGTTCGCCATTCTTATTTGGTCATGGTCATTCTCGTTTACATCATCCCGCCCATGCCACCCATTCCGCCCATGCCGCCGCCCATGCCACCCATTCCGCCCATACCGTGGTCGTGGCCGCCGTGATCATGGTCGTCTTTCTCTTCGGACGGGATGTCGGTGATCAACGACTCGGTGGTCAGTAACAGCGCGGCGACGCTGGCCCCGTTTTGGAGCGCGATCCGGACCACTTTGGCCGGATCGATAATGCCCGCCGCGACAAGATCCGTGTACTGATCTCGGTCAGCATCGTAACCGTCGCTCTTCCCTTTCATCTGGCGCACGCGATTGACGACCACGGCGCCATCGACACCGGCATTGTCGGCGATGCACTCCAACGGATAGTGCAAGACTTCCCGAATGATCTGGACGCCCAGCGCCTCATCACCTTCGAGTTTCAGGCTGTCAAGAGCCTTTTCGCTGCGCAGCAACGCCACGCCGCCGCCGGGCACAATGCCCTCTTCCAGAGCGGCCTTGGTGGCGCTCTTGGCGTCGTCGATCAGGAACTTGCGCTCCTTCATTTCGGTTTCGGTCGCGGCGCCGACGTTGATCTGCGCCACACCACCGGCCAGCTTCGCCAGCCGCTCTTGCAGCTTCTCGCGGTCGTAGTCGCTGTCGGTGTTTTCGATTTCCTTGCGGATCTGCTCGGCACGGCCTTCAATCTCTTCCTTCTTACCCGTGCCGCCGACCACCGTCGTCTCTTCTGACGTGATGCGGAACTTCTTGGCGCGACCAAGATCGGAGAGCTTCACCGCGTCGAGCGAAATACCCAGGTCCTTGAAGATCGCCGTGCCACTAGTGAGCACTGCCAGATCGCCCAGCATGGCCTTGCGGCGGTCGCCATAACCGGGCGCCTTCACCGCACAGACTTGCAAGATCCCGCGCATCTTATTGACTACCAGCGTCGCCAGCGCCTCACCCTCGACGTCCTCGGCAATGATCAACAGCGGCTTGCCCGACTTGCTGATCGCTTCCAACAGGGGCACGAGGTTCTTGGCGCTCGAGATTTTTTCCTCATAGATCAAGACGTACGCATTCTCCAGCTCAACGGTCTGCTCGTCCTGATTCGTCACGAAGTGAGGCGAGAGAAAGCCACGATCGAACTGCATGCCTTCGACGACATCGACGGTCGTCTCCGACTGTTTCCCTTCTTCCACCGTGATCACGCCGTTCTTGCCGACCTTGAGGAACGCGTCGGCCAGAACCGCACCAATTGTCGGATCGTTGTTCCCGGCTATCGTGGCGATCTGTTGAATCTCTTTCTTGTTCTTGTCGCTGATCGGAGTCGCCATCTTGCGGATGTTCTCCGAGACGGTCTCCACCGCCTTGTTGATCCCGCGCGAGAGCGCCATCGGGTCGGCCCCGGCGGCGATCATCTTGAGGCCTTCCCTGAAGATCGCCTCGCCAAGCACGGTGGCGGTCGTCGTGCCGTCGCCGGCCACATCGTTCGTCTTGCTGGCGGCTTCCTTGATCAACTGCGCGCCGAGGTTCTCGTTCGGGTCGTCCAGCTCGATGTCTTCGGCCACGGTGACGCCGTCTTTGGTCACCTTGGGGGAGCCCCAGCCCTTGTCGAGCACCGCGTTGCGGCCGCGAGGGCCGAGCGTGCTTTTCACAGCACGTGCCAGCTTGGCCGCGCCGGCCGCCAACGGCTGCCGTGCTTCGTCGTCAAACACCATCTTTTTTGCCACTGGGAAATCCTCCGGAGTGGGTCAGGAAAACGTCTAGTCGAGAAGTCGTAGATCGGGCCGTTGTAGCCCGACGATTTGCGAGTCGATCGGCGTGTGCCGTAAAGGATGCCAATGCCGCCAATAGTCTGACACGATGCCACCTAGGCGGTCGCCACTTTGGCAGGCGCAAATTAGCCGTTGCTTGGTAAAGGCAAAGTGTGTGCCACTCACACAGGATGTTTCCGATAAGACCTATTACTCCAACAAGTTAGATCAAAGATGGCCCCTTAACGTAGCGTTCGCCAACCACTCGTCCGCGACACGGATTGCCATTTTGACAGGAGCCCGAAGCGACGCACCGCAAAAGCCGCTATATTGGTCGGTATTCCATGACGGACCGTTTCCCTGGTTTCCTATCTGTGGCCGAATCGTTGGACAACTCGAGTCTCGCGCGCTACGATCGGCAGATGCGCTTCGCGCCGTTGGGGGAGGCAGGCCAACAGCAACTGCTCGCCGGCCGCGCGCTAGTCTGCGGCTGCGGGGCGCTGGGGACGGTGATCGCCAACACGCTGGTGCGTGCCGGCGTGGGCCAGGTGCGGATCGTCGATCGGGACTTCATCGAGCTGAACAACCTGCAGCGGCAAGTGCTGTTCGACGAGGATGATCTCGCCGCCGGACTACCCAAGGCGATTGCCGCCGCCAACAAGCTTCGCCGCATCAATTCGTCGATCGAGATCGAGCCGATTGTCGCGGACGTGAATCACACAAATGTGACGTCGCTCTGCGAAGATGTCGATGTGATCGTCGACGGCACGGACAACTTCGAGACGCGTTTTTTACTCAACGACGCGGCCCACAAGCTCGGCATCCCGTGGGTCTATGGCGGGTGCATCGGCAGCGAAGGGCAGATCATGACGATTGTGCCCGGCGAAACGCCGTGCCTGCGCTGCCTGATTCCCGAACCGCCGCCGCCGGGGAGCACACCCACCTGCGATACGGCAGGCATCCTGGGGTCGGTCGTAAACGTCGTGGCTTCGCTGCAAGCGTCCGAGGCGATGAAGCTGCTGGCTGGCAAACGTGAGGCGATCAACCGCGGCTGGACCGTCATCGACGTTTGGGACAATCAGTTCCGCCAGGTGCGGCTCGAACAGCTTGGCCAACAAGGCGGGTGCCCAACGTGCCGCGGAGAGGAATATCCATGGCTCTCTGGCGATCGCATGAGCCAGACGGCGGTGCTCTGCGGCCGCAACGCGGTCCAGCTTCGGACGCTGGTCGACGGGGGCGTTTCGCTGGAGTCGCTCGAAGTCAAGCTAAAACCGCTGGGCGAGGTGATCCGCAACAGGTTCCTCTTGCGCGCGACGATCGACGGGTACTCGCTGACCGTCTTTCCTGACGGGCGAGCGATCGTCGGCGGCACCGACGACGTCAGCGTAGCGCGAAGCGTGTATGCGAAATATGTGGGAAGCTGAGGAAAACGATGAATGATGAACGATGAACGATGAGCGGTTCATCATTCATCGTTCATCATTCATCGTTCGTTTCGTCGCCGCCTCCATGATCCGCTGCTCGGTCGCTTCGGCTCGGCTGAATTCTCCAGTCAGCCGCCCTTCACAGAGCACGAGGATCCGGTCGCTGACTGTGAGCAGCTCGGGCAGCTCGCTCGAGGTGACGATGATCGCCATGCCATTGCGGCAGAGCTGGTCCATCAGACGGTACAGCTCTGCTTTCGCCCCGACATCGACGCCACGTGTGGGATCGTCGAGCAAAAGCACCTCCGGCCGCGTCAGTAGCCAGCGGCCAATGATGCACTTCTGTTGATTGCCTCCGCTGAGCGTCGTCACCGGCGCCTCGGGACCGGACGTTCTTACAGCCAGGCTGTCGATCGACGTCCGTGCCGCTGCCCGTTCCCGCCGCGTCCGGATAATGCCACCGTTGGCCAACGCTCGCAACGTGCAGACAGTGATGTTCTCGCGCACCGTCATGTTGGCAAACAGTCCCAGTCGTTTGCGGTCCTCGGTAACCAGTGCCATGCCGGCGCGCCGCGCTTCGGCCGGGTGACGGAACAGTGCCGGCCGGCCGTTCAACCGCAAGCCGCCGAGCGGCCGTTCGTCAGCCGCTCCGAAGAGAGTCTCCAAGAGCTCGGTGCGCCCCGCGCCCATCAAGCCGGCAATGCCCAGGATCTCGCCGCGTCGCAAGGAAAAACTGATATCGCGCAGCCGCCAACCGCGCGCATGGCCGGGCCAGGGAAGCGACAGACTCTGAACTTCGAGCACGGTTTCGCCCGGCGCGCGAGGCGCATGATGCTTGGCGGCTTCGATCTCGCGCCCGACCATCAAATGGGTCACTTCGCGGGCGGTCGTTTGTCCACGGTTCAGCGTGCGTACGAGCTTGCCGTCGCGGAGCACGGTGATGTGGTCGGCCAGCCGAAACACCTCGTCCATCTTGTGCGAGATGTAAAGGATCGTTACGCCCCGCTCACGCAAGCGCTCGATCACACGATACAGGCGCGCGACCTCGGACTCGGTCAAAGCGCTGGTCGGCTCGTCCATGATGAGGATTTCGGTATCGAGCGAAAGCGCTTTGGCGATTTCAATCAACTGCTGATCGCCGACGCGCAATGTGCCCGCAGCCGCGCGCGGCGAGACCGCACACTCGAGCCGCTCGAACAGCCTGGCAGCTTCGCGTTCCATTGTCCGGTCGTCGAGCAGCCCGATGCGCGTTCGCCGTTCACGGCCGAGAAAGATATTTGCCGCGCTCGAAAGCTGCTCGACCAGGTTCAGCTCCTGATGGATAATGCTCACGCCCGCGCGCTCGGCGTCACGGGTCCCACGAAACCGCACGCTTTGTGCGCGCAACAGGAGCTCGCCCTCAAAGTCGGGGATCACGCCAGAGAGGATTTTCATCAGCGTGCTCTTGCCCGCGCCGTTTTCGCCGACGATGGCGTGCAGCTCTCCCTTGGCAATTTCGAACGAGACGTCATCGAGCGCGACGACGCCAGGGAAACGCTTGGTGACCCCGTGGATTTCTATAATTGCATTCGCGTCGGTCATGTGTGTCACTCGTGGGGACAATGACTGATCGTGGATGGTCAGACATCCCTCAGGCCTGTTCAAGGGCATCCTCGACTCAAGCGAGGCGATCCCGCCGGCTTTCCCAATACTTGAGTCCCGCCAGGCCCAGGCCAATAGCGGCAAATGTGATCGCACCTACGGCGCCTCCGCGCGGCTTTAGCTCCGGTATGTACGTGCTGAACATCATCACCAGCATGGCGCCGGCGATGGATATCGCCAGAATCGAGAACACTCCCTGCCATCCCGGAAAGAACCGCCGCCCTGAATGCATGAGGTCGCGCATTTGGGTAAAGGTCACCGCCAGCACAACAACCACGCCGACGATCATTCCCTCCGGCTTATCAGCGCTGGAATCGATGATGCGGTTGATGGCATCGATCACCAGCCGCAGGAACAGCGCTCCCAGCACCGTTCCCGTCACGGTCCCCACGCCTCCCCGCAGGCTGCAGCCCCCGACCACCGCGGCGGCGATTGCGGTCAATTCGTAGCCCATGGCTTGCCCTGCAGGCTGCGCGCCGCCGCCGCGGGCCAGAATGAAAACGGCCGCGATCGCGCCCATCAGCCCGGCGTAGCAGTACACGAACCATTTGATCGCGCCCGTGCGGATGCCGCTGAGCCGCGCAGCGTTCTCGTTGCCGCCCAGTGCGTAGGTGTGCCGTCCCAGCACCGTATATTTGAGGATTGCGCCCGTGACAAGCGCCATCGACAGGAATACGCCCAGCATGACCCAGGGATCCTTGATCGCCGATAGGAATGGGTGCGTGACGTATATGTCCGATGCCGATGGCTTGTCGTACTTGATCTGATTGGCGTAGTCGCACAGAACGCGCGCAAAGCTCCGCAGTCCAACCAACGTGGCCAGCGTGGCGATGAACGGCGGAAGCTCAATCGCTGTAACCAGCCAGGCGTGCAGCGTGCCCACGATCAGACCGGTCGCCAGCGTCACGAGAATGGCCACGGTCACCGCTCCCGCGCCAAGGTCGGACAAAAAGCGGTCGGCAGGGTCGGCAAAGGCCATCATCGTGGAGGCCAGCACAACCGCACACAACGCCACCAGCGATCCGACCGAAAGATCGATGCCTCCGCCGACGATCACCACCATCGCGCCCAACGCCAGCATGCCGAACAGGGCGAAGTTGCGGACGATATCTTCCAGACAAAATCGGAATCTTTCGGGATCGATGTAGCTGTGATCCTTGTCGACTGCCGCCGTGAGCAGATAGACGGCGAGAATCGCTCCCACAAGAATCCATTCGTTGGCGCGAAGCCACGAATAGGCCAACCACCGAGACGGCGCAGAGGAGTGGTTCATGAGCTGGTGAGATCGTACTCTTTCAGCCACTCCTTGAACTTAACCAGTGTCATGTACTCCACGACGTTCTCGTCAAATAGCTTCTTAAACCGCTCTTCGTCGATCGGCGACTTGTTGTCGGGTACGACCAAGCGCAGGCCCGTCGTGTAAACGTCCCCGTCCGGTTGATCTTTGTTGGGGAACATTTCGGCGATCGTGGTGTTGTCCTTGGCGATCATGGCACGCAGCAGCCGCACAGTCTGTACGCCCATGTCAAAGGGGTTTTGCACCACCAGGACGTCGATCAGCCCCTGCTCCATTTTGTCGATGGCGGCGGCCTGGGCATCGAACGTGGCGACTACGACCTTATCGTGCACGCCGCGCTCGTCGACCACTTCGGCAATGGCCGGAGCATTGTAGGCCCAAATCCCGATGAGAGCCTTGATATCTTTGTGGTTGTCCAGAGCGGTCCGCACGTTGTCCTGCGCCTTGTTTCGGTCCATCTGGTCAGGCATGCGGTCTTTCTCGGCGTACGCATCGCCGATGGCTTCGTTGAATCCGTCCATGCGGCTGCGGGCGTTGTCGTTATCTGTAAAACCGGCGAATTGCACATAGCCCCCGTCCTTGATCCCTCTGGCTTCGAGGAGCGCCTTGGTGGCCGTGCCAAGCGTTCGCCCGCCCACCACGTTGTCGGTGCCGATGTAGAACGACCTGGCGTCACGGAATTCTTTGCGGTTTACGTCGCCATCCACCGTAATCACGGGAATTCCCATCGATTGGAGCTTCCGCATCTCCTCGACGATGGCCGGATTGTCGGCCTGAATCACGGAAATCGCTACGGCCGCGATGTCGCCAGATGAGGCGTACCGCTGGAGCCGTGTAATCTGCCCTTCGGCAGTGGCGTTGTTCACGTCGCGCTCCACTTTCAGCCCGGCTTTGGCGAGGCCGAATTTCTTTTCCCCTTCGAGCAAGCCCTGCAACAGGGCATCCCAGAACGGGTCGTCGCCGTTCGTGAGAAAGACAATTCGCTTCACACCCTCGCTGGCGCCTTGCTTCGGCGAACTGCCGCTGTCGCCACAGCCGAGAGTCCAAGTCAGTAGCAGCGCCAGCAACGCAAATCGGGACCGCGATGTCATGCCAACCCCCATATCGAGAAATAAGCCAAGAATTGGATTCTAGATTCTGGCTATGGTGGGTCGCAAGTATTTAGCTGCCGACCGCCGCGGCAAAACAGTGCGCCAGGAGAAGCTCGCACTCGCGCCGTTGGATTAACCGGCAAAGTTGCTCGAGCGGGCCGCCAGTTTCGGCTGCCTGAGCACAGAGATCGACGAAGCGGTCGGAGTCCCATTCGCTGACGGTTTCAAGGTAGCGAAGGTCGCTCGACGCCGTGGTTAGACGTTCATCTTCGGCACGCATTTTGGCACGGGTGTCGTTAGCCGCCGCGGCGACCGATTCGAAGACCGGATGCCGACCCACGCGATGGAACCAGTATTTGGCGTTGCCGTAGTCCGGCTCCCGGCGGTGCATGATGCCGTGCCAATAGCTGCCGGTCGGCGTGTGGATTGACTGGCTGATCTCATGCGAAGCGTCTAAGTCGTCGGCCAACAGGTAGAGGCCCGCCAGTGTGGCCTGCGCCATCGCGCGGTCGGGAATCGGGCGATCGGCGAAGATTTGGTCAAGCGGCCGATTCTCGAGGCGGCTCAAAAGCTCCCTATTTGGCCGCCCAGGGCCCAACGGGTTGAGTGGCGCGGCAGCGAGGAATTCGTGGAGGAACATCTGGAGTGCGGTAACTTGTTACCGCTTTCTTTTTCAAAGGACTTAAAAAACCAAACTTGTTCTGGGTTTAAGACTAAGAACCGCTAACACAACTGCACACAGTAACCCGAAGCGTGAGCGAGAAGCGGCCAAACTCGGCCTCGCTTACGCGTCGGGTTAGTATTGTAAGCGGTTCTAACGAGAAGCTGGGCCTTTTGAAATCCAAAGCGACGACAAGTCGTCGCACTCCAAAAAGATCCAAACCGACGACAAGTCGTCGCGCTCCAAAACGTTCACTTCCAATTCGCCGCGTCTTGGATGGTCCCCACATAAAAACCTGCCAAGCGAAAAATCATCGTGATGATCAGCCCAGCCACCAACAGCCAGACGGCAAAACCCGCCACTCGCACCAGCACAGCCAGAGCGCCGCGGGCTTCTTCCTGCTGCTGCCGCGAAAGAATTGCCAGCGTTTCGACCAGCCGTCCACTTTCTTCGCCCACCGCCACGGCATCGACAAACGGTCCAGGGAATACGCGTGCGGCGATCATCGCCTCGTGAATCGGTCGGCCCTGAGAAATGACCGCCGACATTGGCTCGGCGACGTCTTCGAACCTGGCATTGCCGCTAAGTCCAAGAGCCAATCGCAGCGCCCGGCGAACCTCCATCCCAGAATTCAGCGCAAGGTGCAATGTCCAGGCCACGCGACCGATCGCCAAGGTCCTTAATGCGCGGCCGAGCACGGGCATTCGGTTGAGCGCTCGCTGAATTGGCTTCCACCACAGCGCCCCCCGCAGCGCCGCCTGTATCAACACGAAAATCGCCGATGCAATCGATCCCACAATCAGAAGATAAATCGCCAGCCCACTCGTCCCCTTCAATCCCCAGCCCAGGATGTCGGCCGTCGCGCCGCGCGTGCCGAGAAAGCCCATGATCCAAATCAATAGGCCGATCACAGCGACCGCCATGATCAACTGAGTCAGCGGCCAAGCAATGCTGCCGAGAAAGACTCGTCTTAGCGCGAGCTGATGCTCATAGTGCTCGCCAAGCTGACCAAAGACCTCGGAGGTGTGGCCGGTTTGCTCGCCGACCTCGACCAATTGTCGAAACAGCGGCGGAAAATAGTCGCCCGTCGCGGCGAACGCATCGGCGAGGGGAATACCCCGTGCCACGACGTCGCGGACCTCAGCCAGCCGTCGTTGCAATCCGCCGCGCGTGGTCTCGGCCTCGCGGTTGAGCGTCCGCCGCAGATCGACCCCCGCGCCCAGCGACGTGGCCATCCGCCGGCAGAGGCCGGCAAGCTGTTTCGTCTTAACGCGCGGGCTGAAAAGTGACACAAATGGGAACCTCAAGGCAGCTCCGTAGGGAACGCCCTCTGCGGCGTTCCGGAAGCGCGAATAGACATAGCTACATCAACTCGCCTAACGGAACGGCACGGAGGCCGTTCCCTACAGAGATGTACAAATCCTGACGACTGTCCGCATTATAGCCGCCCACTGCTCAGCGAACGCCTAAT
Source organism: Pirellulales bacterium (assembly GCA_040901795.1). GTDB lineage: Bacteria > Planctomycetota > Planctomycetia > Pirellulales > JALHPA01 > JBBDYH01. Next base: position 63,827 of record JBBDYH010000064.1, on the reverse strand, counting down.
ATGGTACAAGAACGGCAACCACCGTAGCGGAACTCGCCAGAGTTCCGGGCCGTTTTCAGCGCAGAAACCCCGAAGTCTGGCGACTTCGGCTACAAGGCCGGCAGTAGCGCTCATGAAGCATTGGGACACGGTTGCAATTGTCGGCGTAGGGCTGATCGGCGGCTCGATCGGCTTGGCGCTGCGCGAGCGAAAGCTGGCCCGTCAGGTCGTCGGCGTGGGACGCCGGCCGGAAAGCTTGCAAAAGGCCAAGGCCGCCGGCGCAGTTCAGCGTGCGACCCAAGACCTGGCCGAGGGAGTCCGCGACGCGGAGCTCGTCGTCGTCTGTACGCCGGTGAGATCGATTGCCCGCCACGTTCGCGAAGCCGCAGCCGCTTGCCCGGAGGGCGCCCTGCTGACCGACGCCGGCAGCACGAAATCGTCGATCGTCCGTCAACTCAACGGCGCGTTGCCCCGCTCGGTCGCATTTGTCGGCAGTCATCCCTTGGCCGGCAGCGAAAAGATCGGCTGCGAACATGCCCGCGCGAACCTGTTCGACGGCCGGGTCGTCGTGGTAACGCCGACGCGCAAGACCCGCGAAGAGGATCTGCAACGGACGGCGGACTTTTGGTCGGCGCTGGGCGCCTCGGTGATGGTCATGTCGCCGGCGGCGCACGACCGAGCCTTGGCCGCCACCAGCCATTTGCCGCATCTGGTCGCCGCCGCGCTGGCCCGCTCGACATCCGAGCAGGATCTGCCGCTTACGGCGGGCGGTTGGCGCGATTGCACGCGGATTGCAGCGGGCGACGTCGAACTATGGACACAGATACTGCTGGACAACCCGGATAACCTGTTGAAAGCTCTCGGCCGGTTGGAAAGATCGCTGGCCGGGTTTCGCGCGGCGATCGAGCGTGGCAACGAGCGTCGGCTCGACCGACTACTCAAGGAGGCGAAGCGAATCCGTGATGCTGTGGGAAGTTGATGTTCATCCTGCGCCCGGGCAGCCGAACCGCGCAGCCGAGCGCGTCGCCGCCGACGTCGCGGAGCTCGGTCTGGCCGCGAATCTAAACGTTACGGCTGCACATGGTTATTTGATCGAGGGAGACCTCAATCGCGAGCAGGTTGAACGCCTGGCGCTCGAGCTGTTGAGCGATCGGGTCGTCGAAACAACCGTCGTGGCCCCAGCGCGCGATCCAGGTCTCGCCTTCGATCCGAACGGAAATGCCGCAGCGAACACGGCGCACCTCGTCCACTTGTTGCTGAAGCCCGGCGTCATGGATCCGGTCGCCCAAAGCACGCTGGCCGCTATAGGCGACTTCGGCTTTGCGGCCACCGCGGTTCGCACGCTGCGAAAATACTGGATCGCGGGCCTGACCGATGAGCAGCTTGGCCAGCTCGCCTCGAAAGTTCTGGCGAACGATGCGATCGAGCAAGTGATCGTGGGCCCGCTGCTGTTCGATCGGCTCGAGCTTGGCTCGGAGTACCGCTTTCGGCTAGTCACCGTGCCGATTCGCGAACTCAACGAACCGGCACTTGTAAAGCTCAGCCGGGAAGGGCAGCTCTACCTTTCGCTCGCGGAAATGAAAACGATTCAGGCTCATTTCCGCGAGCTGGGCCGCGATCCAACCGATGCCGAACTTGAAACGCTCGCACAAACGTGGAGCGAGCATTGCAGCCACAAGACGCTTGGCGGGCGCGTGGCGTATCGTGGGCCGGAAGGGGAGCGGCGATTCGAGAACCTGCTCAAGGAAACAATCTTCGCCGCCACTTCAAAAATCCGCGAAACGCTGGGCGACGAAGATTGGTGCGTGAGCGTCTTCAAAGACAACGCCGGCATCGTCCGCTTCGATGACGATTACAACGTTTGCTTCAAGGTCGAGACGCACAACCATCCCTCGGCGCTGGAACCCTACGGCGGCGCCAACACCGGCATCGGGGGCGTCATCCGCGACACGCTCGGCACCGGCCTGGGCGCCAAGCCGGTCTGCAACACGGATGTCTTTTGCTTTGCTCCGCCCGATACGCCGGCCGACTCGTTGCCCCCCGGCGTGCTACACCCTCAGCGCATGATGAAAGGGGTCGTGGCGGGCGTCCGCGATTACGGGAACCGCATGGGCATTCCCACAGTCAACGGCGCGGTCTACTTCGACCCGCGTTATCTTGGTAACCCGCTGGTGTATTGCGGCAACGTGGGCCTGATTCCGCGCGACAAGTCGCACAAAGAGCCGCGCGCGGGCGACCATATCGTCGCCCTCGGCGGCCGCACCGGCCGAGACGGCATCCATGGCGCGACGTTCAGCTCCGCGGAATTGACCAGCGAAAGCGAGTCGCTTTCCGGGGGCGCCGTGCAGATCGGGAATGCGATCACCGAGAAGATGGTGCTCGACCTCGTGCTGCGCGCCCGGGACCGAGGTTTGTTCCACGCCATCACCGACTGCGGCGCCGGCGGGTTCAGTAGCGCGGTGGGTGAAATGGGAGAGGAGATCGGCGCCGAAGTCTGGCTCGATCGCGTGCCGCTCAAGTATGAGGGTCTTTGGTACACTGAGATTTGGATCTCCGAGGCCCAGGAGCGAATGGTGCTCTCGGTCGGTCCGGACCAGTGGGACGAGTTCCGCGCGCTCTGCGACGAAGAACGCGTCGAGGCGACGATCATTGGCCGGTTCGTGCCCACCGGTCGGCTGCAGTTGCTCTATCAGGGCCAGCGGGTTGCCGATCTTTCCATGCAGTTTCTCCACCGCGGCCGCCCGCCGGTCGTGCGAGAAGCGGCGTACTCGCCAGCGCCGGAGATACCGACGAATTGGTCGAGCGAGGTTACGCTCGATTGCAACGACGCGCTGTTGCAAATCCTGGGCTCGCTCAATGTCTGTAGCAAGGAATGGGTGATCCGCCAATACGATCACGAAGTGCAAGGCGGCAGCGTCGTTAAGCCGCTCGTCGGCGCAAACAATGACGGGCCTGGCGACGCCGCCGTCGTGCGGCCGGTGCTTGGCTCGCAGCGCGGGCTCGCAATCGCCTGCGGCATGAACCCGCGTTACGGCGATTTTGACGCCTACCACATGGCCGGAAGCGCCATTGACGAGGCGATCCGCAATTGCGTAGCCGTGGGCGCCGATCCTGAGCGGATCGCGATCCTCGACAACTTCTGTTGGGGCGATTGCGAGCGCGCCGAAACCTTTGGGTCGCTCGTCCGTGCGGCGATTGCTTGCTATGACGTCGCCGTGGCGCTGGGCACGCCCTTCATCAGCGGCAAGGACAGCCTCAACAATGAGTTTCGCTACACCGACTCGATTGGCGCGAAGCACACCATCGCCATTCCGCCGTCGCTTCTAATCAGCGCTATGGGGCACGTCTCCGATGTACGTCGTTGCGTGACGATGGACCTGAAGCAGGCGGGCAACGTACTGTACTTAGTGGGCGAAACCAACGACGAGCTGGGCGGCTCTCACCTGGCGCTAGTCGCCGATTTGGCGGGCGGCCACGTGCCGGGCATTGATCCGGCACGTGCAAAAGGGACGTTCGCCGGCATCCATCGGGCGATTGAAGCCGGCTATGTCCGCGCCTGCCACGACCTGAGTGAAGGCGGACTGGCCGTGGCGTTGGCAGAGATGGCGTTCGCGGGCGAACTGGGCGCGCGAGTTTACCTGGCACAAGTGCCACATGCCATCGATGTTGGTCAATTCGCCGATCGGCCCAATGCGGTCAATGCCTTGCTCTCGTTCAGCGAGTCGAATACCCGATTTATCTGCGAGGTGCGGGCCGACGAGGTGCTGCATTTCGAGAAGGCGATCGGCAGCATACCGCACGCCGCAATCGGCGAAGTGACGGCGAACGGTCGATTGCAGATCGTCGACTTTGATCCCGATAGCCCAGATCACGTAATCGATTTACCGCTCGAGGAATTGAAGGAAGCCTGGCAGCGCCCGCTCAGGTGGTAGCCACTGGCCGCCTGATAGTTGGAGTGCAAGCTTGAGCTTGTTTGTGCACGCCCCAGACAGCCTGGAGGCTGAACTCCAACTCTGAACCCCAAACCCCGAACCCCGAACCCTTAGTCCATGCCTCCCCGCTGCATCGTCCTTCGAGCCCCCGGCACTAACTGCGACGGCGAGTCCGTGTTTGCCTTCGAGCGCGCGGGCGCGAAAACCGAGCTCATCCACGTTAACCGTCTCCTCGAACAACCGAAATTGCTCGACGGCTTCCAAATCCTCTGCCTGCCTGGCGGCTTCAGCTACGGCGACGACATCGCCAGCGGGCGCATCCTCGCCAACCAGATCTATCACCACCTCGGCGAACAGATGCGTGCATTTCGCGATGCGGGCAAACTCGTGCTCGGCATCTGTAACGGCTTTCAGGTGATGGTGAAGTGCGGACTATTGTTGGAGGACGACCCGGTGCATGGTCCGCCGGTCACACTCGATTGGAACCGCTCCGGTAAGTTTGAGGACCGCTGGGTGTCGATGAACACCACCTCGCCGCGATGTGTTTTCTTGCGCGGCATCGAATCGATGTACGTACCTGTGGCCCACGGCGAGGGACGGTTCGTGGCGCGATCACTGTCGATTCTGCAAGACCTGGCCGATCGCGAGCAAATCGCGCTGCGCTACACAGCATCGCCCGGCGAGCAGAATTGGACATTCTCCGTCTCGACCGACCCGCAAGTTGCCTATCCGGCCAATCCCAACGGTTCAGCCAGCGACGTGGCCGGCGTGTGCGACGCGACCGGCCTGGCCCTCGGTCTGATGCCCCATCCTGAGCGACACATCGACCGCACGCACCATCCCCGCTGGACCCGTGGCGAGGGCCGCGACCCCGGCGACGGCCTGCGGCTGTTTCAGAATGCGGTGGAGTACTTTGGGTAGCGGCTATTGCCCCGTCGGCCCGGGCGTACTCAGCCCAAACGTCGTCCCTGGTGGCAGTGTTCCCGGCAGCGAAGGAACGGTAGTGACCGTCGAGCTTGAACAGGCACAATCCGGCGAGGGTGAAATCGTCGCGGCGGGTGATGCGATGGCGCCAATCGGCGAATAAGTCGTGATCGGATCGCAGACCGGCGAAGCTAGGGTGGCGGGCATGGCCACTACCTGGTCATAGGCTTCGGGTGATCGGCCGAAGACGGTGTGGAACTTCCAGGCCTCAAACCGCCGGAACGAATCCCAACATTGCTGGCAACCCGTGCTGCTGGCCAGCACGGCTGCCGCCGCGCTAGCATAGATGATGCGACGCATAACTACTTACTCCATACCGAAATGACATGCCTGACGCGTGTCCGTCTGGCAACCCTACCCCACGGGGAATGTTGTGCAAACGCAACGGTGGCGTTTTGGCAACATTCCGAGCGAGGTTGTCACCGACATTGCCGGTCGGAGCGGTTTTGATGGCGGCTTCAAGTTTGCGGCCGGGGTGGCTAGAATACGGAGTAGCTCCGCTTCGCGTCTCATCTGCAGTTCCGGTCCGGGCGCATATTCTGTGTGCGCATCGCCTTCAGGCAAAAGGGTTTTCGTCTTGCACAGCATCCGGTTGTCTATGCTGCTGCTGGTGATTTGTATTCCCCTGGTGGGCGCTTTTGGACAATCGCCTACTACTTTTGAGCCATCGGACGCAGAGACTTCCACCGCGGTATCGGCCGGCACACGGAATCAACCCACCGACGCGCGAAAGTCGGGCGCATCAACAAAGGCTGCAGAGACCCAAAACGAGCGTCCTACTGAGCGAACGCCCGAGACGGCTTCGGTCGCCGGAGACCGCGAGAAAAGCGAGAAAGGCGTCTCCGGCAGCAGCCGGCCGCCTGCCGTCGAGGAGCTTCGGCCGGAGGTCATGTACCTCCGCGATAAGAGCGGCAAGCTGGTGCCCGTGCCGGGGTTCAGCTACGAGGACTTCCTCGAGCTGTTGCGGCTCAAGCAGGGTCCAGTCCCACCAGGCCATGAGCTCCCGAAGTACAGCCTGCAACAGGCCCTCATCGAGGGGGAGACCAATGGCCAGCAGGCGCTCTTGACGGCTCGGTTTGACGTGCAAGTGGTCGGATCCGAATGGGTCCAAGTGCCCTTAGGCTTGGGTCGCGTCGTGCTGGAAGGGCCGATCGAGTACGAGGGCGACGGAGATTCTTTGATCGACTACGATGAGGCGAGTCGGCAATACAAGGCCTGGCTGCGTGGCACCAACGGCGGCGTTCATCGACTGACGCTCAAACTCCGGGCGCCCTTGACGGCGATCGGCGGAATCCAAAAGCTCTCGCTCTCGTTGCCGCGGGCCGCAACTTCCGAGCTTTCGCTACGGGTTCCCATCGCGAAAGTTATTGCCTCGGCGACGCCCGCGGACCTGGTTCCGGAGGTCACAACCGCCGACGGATCGTCGACCATCAACCTGCTCGGTATCGGCGGCGATTTCGCCCTGACCTGGTCTGCGGGGGACCGCTCCGCGGCGATTGCCGGACCGGTTCTGGAAAGCAGCGGCCAGGTGTTGATCAGGATCGACGGCCGCAGCGTCACGAGCGATGCGACATTGAACGTGCGCAGCTTCGGCGCTGCGTTCGAGCGATTTGGTGTGCGGCTTCCCAAAGGCGCATCGCTCGCCGGCGGACCGAAACCGGGTTACACCGTCACGACGATGGATGCCACCAGCTCGTTAGTCGAAGTCAAGCTGGATAAGCCGACCCTGGGGCCCGTTGAAGTCAATCTGGTCACCGAGCGCGCTTTTGACATTACGCAACCGGAGAAGCTGGAGCTGGCCGGATTCGAAGTTATCGAGGCTGTGGCTCATCGACAGGGCGGGCAGATCGGCGTGGTGGTCACCAGTGATTGGCAAGTGGTCTGGGAGAACCGCTCTCGCGTGCGGCAGATCGACGAGCCGACCGAGGATCTTCAGCGGCGAGACTTGCTGGCTGCGTTCGAGTACGTTGGCCAGCCCTATGAGCTTACGGCGAGTGTGGTGCCGCGTCAGCCGCGCATCACGGTTGACCCGGAATACATCTATTACGTCGATGCGTTTCAGACGAAGCTCGAAGCGCGGTTGAAGTACTCCATTCGCGGCGCTAAAGTTTTTTCGCTCGAACTGGACATTCCCGGATGGCAAGTCGATGAGATCGGTCCGGCGTCGATCGTCGATCTCAAGTCGGTCGTAAGCGGCGAGGACGCGCGGATGAAGCTGCCCTTCGTGGAGGCGATGGTCGGCGATGTCGAAATCACCGTTCGCGCCCACCGATCGCACTCGGCGAATCCTGGCGATATCGAGCTCCACCTGCCCGTGCTCAAAGAGGCCATCGTGGGACCCGCCACCGTGGCCATTGTGCCGGACGACAACGTGGAACTGGCGACCAGAACGGACCAGCTTGTGGCTCTCAGCAGGCAGCGCGCGCCGGCGACGCTCAGGCTTCCCTCACGGCGTCAGGATTCGCAGATCTTTCGTGCTGAGCGCGCCAACGCCAAGTACGTCGCGGGCCTGGCCGTCCAGCCGCAGAAGATCACGGTAAGTGTGGCCAATTCGGCGGCCATCGGTCGCAGCGGTGTGGACGTCGAACAGCGCTTTCAGTATCAGGTGTTCTATGAGCCGATCGATCGGTTGAGCTTCGCGCTGCCGTCTGGCGTAGCGGCGGCGAACGGTATCGAGATGTATGTCAATTACGAGCGGATTCAACCGGAAGTGACTGCCGATGATCAACAAAGCGACCAAAGCTTGCGGATGCAGTTGGAGCTTCCCGAACCCTGCATCGGCTCGGTCGAGGTGGTCAGCCGATTCCATCTTCCGCTGGACGAACTGCGTCCGGCGACCACGGTTCCGCTCGACATTCCGCTCCTCATGCCGCTCCAGGGCGAGTTTGCGAGCAATACTCTGGAAGTCGAGTGCGCGACGGGCATGGCCGCTGAAGTGCGCGCCGGTAGTTGGAAGCTGATCGAGCCAGGAAAGCCCGGCGACACACAATTTCGTTTGACGGCGGCCACCGCAGCCAGTACCGTGCCGCTGTCGGTCGTCGTACAAGAACGCCCCTCTGCAGGCGCGGCGGTCGTGGAGCGCGCCTGGATCCAAACCTGGCTCGCCGATCGGTCGCGGCAGGAGCGGGCTGTTTTTCGAATCAGCACCGCTGAGCCGCGGATTTCATTGAGCCTGCCTCCCGAGGTAGATGCCAGCGAACTTGAAGCGCTCCTCGACGCCCAATCCGTTCGACCAACGCTCCACAACGGCAACATCTTGATTGTCGCCCTGCCCACGACGGCGAGAACGCACACGTTGGAGCTGCGTTACCCGTATTTGAACAGTGCCAGCGGTTCGTCGGTGGCGCTGAATGTTCCGGATTTTGGCGAAGGCATTCCACTTCGCCGTCTGTACTGGCAACTGATCGTGCCGCGGAACCAGCACTTGCTCATGTCTAGCTCTAATTTGACTCCCGAGTTCAGATGGATGTGGGAAGGGCTGCACTGGTCGCGATCCAACTTACTCGACCAGGCGGACTTGGAGGACTGGACCGAGACGCTCCGCGAACCGGAGGCGCCCGAATTGATGAACGTTTACCTGTTCAGCGTCATCGGCAACGGCCAGTCGTTGACGGCTCGAATCGCTCGCCGCAGCACGATTGTCTTTATCGCGTCTTCGATCGCATTGGCGGTTGTGTTGCTGGCACTCTATGCGGCGCCGCTGCGTCGGCCGCGCTGGCTCATGGCAATCGGTGTGGGGCTTGGCGTGCTGGCGCTGGCCTACCCCGAGCCGGCGATCGTGTTGGCCCAGGCGGCGCTCTTGGGCGTCGGGCTAGCGGTCGTTGCCGCGGTGTTGCACCGCGTTCTGCCGCGCGACACAAGCGGCGACGACCTCGCGCGGCTGCCGTCCAGCGCAATCATGGAACGCAGCTCTACGGAAGTATTTCACCGGCAAGCGCCCGCCGCTACTCCCTCTTCGACGGCCAGCGTGGCGGTAGCCCTCGATCGTTCCACATCAGAGTCTCAGGTGCGATGATGCGCGCGATGCTCTGTTGGGCGATACTGCTGATTACGGCGACTGGCGCGGCACAAGATCCAGGATCCGACATTGCGCGTCCGCTCTCTGGTGGCGAGAGCAATTCGAAAGCGACACGAGCAACGCGGCCTCCTTCCGCCCCAGCGGCGCGGCCGGCGGATGATCAGGTGCTCCCGCTCAGGTTCCGCCGCGTGTATGTACCTGAGCCTGAATTGCTCGACCGCGTCAAGCAAGGCCAGCGCTATATTCCGATGGCTGCGGAAGATTTCGATGCTCGACTGGGGCGCCTACACAACGAGTTTCAAACTCCCGACAAACCAGCGGCCAAAATCGTTCATGCACGTTACACTGCCAGACTCGATGATGCATCTCGCTTAATCGGTCACGGCGCTTGGCATATTAAGCTCACAGGCGAACCGCCGGTGCTTCTCCCTTTGACCGGGTTGCGGTTCGCACTCCACCAGCCGCGCTGGACGGCTCCTGAAGGCCAATCCGCGACTGCCGTGACCGCGAAGCTGGGCGCTACGGAGCATGGTGGTTTGGCGCTGTATGCCGACCGGAGTGGAACGGTCGAGTTCAACTGGTCGTTAGCCAATTCGCAAGTGGCTGACGAGCCCTGGACCTACGAGTTATCGTTTCCACGCTCCCCCGCAAGTCGTATTGAGTTGACTTTGCCGGCCGACATGACCCCCTCGATGGAAGGCGCCATCATCTCCGAGCCGCAGGCCGACGGCGAAGCCGAACGCCTGTGGACGATCGACCTGGTGGGCGAAAGCGCCGGTCGTTTGCGGCTTTTGAAAAACGACGGAGCAAAGGCCTCCCAACCGCTCGTGCTCTTCAAGCCGAGGCTGACCTACGAACTGTCGTCGCGCGGCCTGCAGCTTTCTGCCGAGTGCCGATTAGACGTCCACGGCGGGTCGATCCAGCGACTGGAGTTCGATCTTGACCCGACGCTGACTTTGCTGTCGGCAAAAGCGGGAGACACGCCAATCTCATGGTCGGTCGCGCGCGGTAAAGTCGACGGCGATTCGCAACGCATCATTGTCGATTTTCCCGAACCGCTCCAAGGACTGAACCACCTGTTGCGCCTCGTTGCCGTGGGGCCGCTCGAGACGAAGGCCGGCTGGCAATTGCCCAACGTGTCGGCCCGTGACGCAGTCTGGCAGGATGGCGCGACGGTGCTGGTGGTCGCCGCGCCCTTGTCGCTGAGGCGCCTTGATCTCACGAATTGCCGACAGACGAAGCGCGAGACATTGCCCGCGCCGGCGGCGGGCGAGGCGATCGAAATCCAGGCTCTTGCGCCGAGCGCCGCCGTACAAGTTCATGTCTCGCCCGCTGCCGAGCGTCTCGAGTTGGTAAGCGCCACTACGATCGAGTTGCTTGGAAACGAAGCGGTCGCCGCCTATGTCGCCGAGATCACAGCCCAGCAGGGTGAACGATTCCAGCTTGCGGCGGAAATATCGCCTGATTGGATCATCGACTCGGTGCAATCATTGCCCGCAGGCATGATCGCCGACTGGGACCTCGAGCGCAGCCGAGGAACTGACAGCCGCCTGATTATCCATCTCTCGCGTACGCTCAACCGCGATCGGCCCATGCGGTTACGTATCGCGGCCACTCGGCGGCGTGCCCCCTTGGGCGACACACTGGAGATGAACGATCTACGGTTGCTTGCGTTTGAGAACATCGCGCTGGTGCGGCGGCTAGCACGGTTGAAGACCGCTGCTCCCTATCGCCTCGACGTTCGTCACGGCCATGATCTGGCGCGGCTCAATCCCTCACGCCTCGACGCTGCCGACCGCAGTCTGCTTGGCGATGTACGCGAGGGTCTGTTATTTGTCATGGATGACAGCGCCAGCGACCTGCAAATCCGCTTACTGCCCGAACGGCCCCGTATCGCCGCCTCGTTGCAGACCCGCGCCGTGGTTGGTAATCGCGAGCTGATCGAATCGTATCGGCTCCGAATTAGTCCCGAAGCGAACGAGTTGGACCGGATTCTCGTGCACTGTTCTCAGACGCGGACTGGCGAGCTCAACTGGGCTCTGGAAGACGGCGCAGTCGAACAAGTTTCGGCTCGCCGGCTCTCACTCACCGAGCAACTCGCGCAAGGTTTAGGAGACGTCGGTGAAACCTGGGAGATAAGCCTCAAGCCGGCCCGCAAGGTTCCCTTCGTACTCACGGGCCAACGCGCAACGCAACTGCAAGCCGAGATGCCGGTGTCTTTGCCCTCCGTGCGCGACGCGGCCTCACAGCAATGCAGCGTCGTCGTTGAACTGAATGCGGACTTTATCCCCGAGTTACAAGAGCGCCGTTTGAAGCCGCTGGTAGTCGAGCCGCCGCCCAGCGGCGCGTACCAGAATGTATTGGCGGCATTCGAATACGACCCGACTGAGCATGTACTCCTTGCCAAGGAGCCGGCGCTGATACTGAAGACCGACCGCGCAGCCGAGCATCGGCGGTCCGCTTGGGTGTGGCACTGCATCCTCGATGCCTGGTTTTCATCCTCGCGCCAGGTGTACCAGCGCGCTAGGTTCTCGATCGAAAACAAGGGACGATCGCATGTGTCGATGACCGTACCAGGCGGAGCGTTCCCCTCGGTCAAACGGGACGGAGCTCCCGCAAATGACGTGACCTGGGATGAGCAGACGCGGAATCTGAAAGTGCCGCTGCCTACCGGCCGCCGATTCTGCCTGGTGGAAGTGACCTGGACTGGCGGCGAGGCTTCGCTGGGAGGCATCAGCTCACGATCTCTGGAGTGGCCGACGGCCGATATTCCGATTCTGGGCCGTCATGCCGCCATTTGGGTTCCCACCAATTACATTCTCGCCGACGACGGGCCTGCGCGGCATGCCGGCCCGATCTCCCAAAAATCGTGGCGCGAGCGGCTATTCGGAGTGCTGGGCCGTCCCAACAGCAACGACACTTTCGAGCCGTGGCAGATGGGAGATTGGTCGCGCATCAGCGGCGAGACGGGCGGTGCTGACGTTGGATTGCAATGGGCAAACCGGTTCATCGAACAAACCGCGCATGAGGTTTTGCCGGATGACAATGCCAATGAGACGCGGCAAACGAGTGCTTCCTGGGGAGACCAACTCCATCGCGCCTGGTACCGCGCGGCCGGCGTTGAGCCTTCGCCACCGGTGCCGCTCTTGGTCCATTGGGAGGCTCTGGAACGAGCGGGCGTCCGACCCGCAGCGCCGATTGATCGGTCAACGGCGGCGAAGCACCGGGAACCACCACGCGTCCGCGATGTATTCGAGCAGTACGGCCTCGTCCTTTTGGTCTCTCAACGCGCCGTCCTGCTAACTACGCGGCAGTGGGCCACAACCTGGTGCGATCGCGAGATCGCCAGCTCGCGCGATATGGTGATCGAAAACCAGTCCGGCGATTTCCAGGCGCTGCCGTTCATTTCCACCGACGATGCCGCGCGGCAATTCGTGCCTCTCGAGACCTGGATCACTTTACGGGATGACATCCGTTCTCTGTGGCCGCCGATCGACCGCGTCCATGCCGAAAACATGCCGCACGAGGGTTGGGTGGCCTACCCGCTGGATTGGCCGGAGAATGACCGACCGATCCGATTGTTGATCGTCAGCCGGCACACGTTGATCGCGTTGAGCATTGGCCTGCTTCTGTTGAGCGCCGGTGTTGCCTGGCGATTGGCGGCGCGGCGACTCACAGATCGGATCGTTGCCTTGGGCGTGCTGATCATCGCGGCGCTCTTGCTGCCCGCCGCGTTGGCGCCGCTGGGAGCGGCTGCCGTTCTTGGCTTTCTTGCCGGCCAATGTTGCCGATGGTTGTTTCCGATTGCCGTGACGGTTCGTCACATCGAGCTGGCGCCGCAGAGCGTGGCGGCAGTGGCGTCGTCGCTGATGCTGGTTGCATTCCCGTGGGCGTCTTTCTTGACTGCCCAAGAATCATCGCAGACCAACGACCAACGCGCGTCTCGGCCGGTTTACGACGTCCTGATCCCGATCGACGTCGACGAAAAAATCGTTGGGGACAAAGTGTACGTCCCCGAGGCGTTGTACGCAGCGCTAATGACCGACAAGGACGCCACTCCAGAGCAGCGGTATCTCATCACGAGCGCCACCTACGAAGGGCCCGCCAGCGCCGTTTCTAACGACGACCGCCCGACTCTGCCACAGAACTGGAAAGCCACGTTGATGGTCGAGCCACTTCTAACGCCCGCACGAGTTTTCCTGCCGTTCGGTTCCGACGGTGGCCAGATCATCCCCGATACTGGCAGGCTCAATGGTGAGCCGCTCCGTTTCGGATGGGATGAAGCTCGGCAATCCATCACGTTCGACGTTGCGGCGATGGGGATCGCCAAAGTCCAATTCGAGTTCAGACCCAAGCGGCGGGACGATTCGCACTCGCGCGGCGTCACTTTCGATATCCCGAGCGTCCCCGAGTCCCGCTTATTATTGTCCGGCGCTAGCGCGCGGAATTTGCTCCGTGTGACTGCCTTGGGAGGAACCACCGTCGCGTCCGACTCGGAGCAGCTCGTCGCCGAGCTCGGCCCGCTTGGCCAGGCGACCGCCAGAGGGAGCGGCGGACCGTCAGAAGTTCCGCCGCCTTCCCAGTTCGACAGCGAAGAGCTGGCGTGGCTTAAAGTGCGTCCCGGGTCGGCCGTGCTCAACGCTCGGTTTACGATCCAGGTCCGCCGTGGCGCCGTGAACGAAGCGACGCTCATGGTCGACGAGCGTTTGCTGCCCTTGCCGCCGGCCGCGGACTCGCCGATCGAGAGTATTCGCCGCATGTCGGCCGGCGAGTTGCATTTGCGGTTCGCCGAGCCGCTCACAGAATCTTCGGTGTTCGATCTCGCCTTCATTGTTCAAGGCGTAAGCGGCACGGGCAAGTTCGTGTGGCCCAAAGTCGAGTTAGCCGGCTCGCAAGGCAGTCGCCGTTACATCGCCTGCACAGTCGATCCATCGCTCGAGCTTCTGTCGTTGCCACCCGCGGCGATCAAACCGGTAAATGCCGCCCAGTTCGCCACGCTGTGGGGCGAGACGGACGCCCGCCCCGCAGCTTTCGAACTGCCGGCGGCGACGCCTCGTTGGGAACTCGAGATCCGGCCCCATCAGGCGAAGCTGACGAGCCGTTACCAATCGATCGTGCAAGCGCACGTTGATCACGCCGAACTCCGCTGGAACGCGTCACTCGACGTTTCCGGCGGTTCACGTTTTCAAGTTCGCCTTGAGGTCCCTCCGCAGGTTGCCATCGATCGCGTGGATGTTCGCGACGCCGTCGGTGTCCGCTCCGCTCGTTGGGCGCTCGGCGATCGGGAATCGTTGACCGTGTTCCTCGACACCGCCGCGACTGGCAAGCTGGATCTTGTCGTACGCGCCCGAGTGACCGCCGCAGCCAACGGCCGAATCGTCGTCCCCTTGCTGCACATCGAAGGAAGTGCTCAGGAGCACGCCGAAGTCGCGATCGCGCGGCGCTCCAACGTGCTCGTTTCGATCGACAACCATCCCGACCTCCGCGAGCTGGAGGCGGACCAGGCCGAGGCTCTCCTCACCGGCGCCGCACAAAGCTCGCCTGCTAAGCCGTCGCCCGGACACCGCGGGTACCTTGTCGCCGCGTTCGAAGCCCAGGAAGCGCGGGGAACGATCGTGCTTGCCGTTGAGCGCAACCGGCCGCGCGTTGCGGCGATCCAAGCTATCTCGCTGAGCCGGCCCAACGACTCGTGGCAGGCCGCCCTCGATCTGAAGCTGGACATTGCCGAGGGCGTCCTGGATACCGTTCGCATCGAGATGCCTTCGTCGTGGTCGGAGCCGCTGCGCATCGATCCCGTCATGCCGTCTGAAATAGTCGAAGTCGCGGGCGAAAGCCGCCGGCAGTTGGTGCTCTATCCACCGCAGCCGCTCGCCGGCGAAGCCCGCGTTCGGATCGAAGGTCGCCTCTCGCCGACCGCCGGCGGGCGCGTTCGAGCGCCCGATGCGCGGTTGGTAGGCGCCACAGCGCTAGAGGAATACTTCGTCCTGCCGCTGCAACAAGAGCTGCAAACGCTGGCTTGGGAGACCAGCGGCCTGAAGCCCGAAGCACTCCCCGAGGGCCTCGTGGATGCCACCACTGCGCCCGACACAGCGCAGACGTTTTTGCGCGCCGCCGATACGTTTCGCGCGGAGCTCCGCTCGGTCGAAAAAATCGCCGAGGACGTCCAAGTCCGCCTGGCTGACATCGCGGTCAGTTGGAGCAGCGACGGCGCGTGCTACGGCGTGGCTACTTTCGACGTCGAGCCGGCCGGCCGTGCGAGCTGCCGGCTCGCGCTGCCAGCCGGCTACCGCCTCATCCACGCCAGCGTCGATGACCGCCCGCTGCGGGTAACGCCAGCGGGCGACCGGCGCTGGCAAGTGCCGCTCGGCGGCCGATTGCCACAGCGCATCAGCGTCGTCTTCACCGGTCATTGGTCGATGGAATCGGCCACTCCCGCAGTCATCGAAGGGCCGAGGTTGATCGGATTGCCCGTCGAACGCACGCTGTGGACGGTGTCCGGTCCGCGGTGGCCCGGCGCGGCCACCGCTGCCAACGCCGATCGGGCGACGCCGAGCGGACTGCAGACCCGGCGCTACGAAACGTTGGTGGGTTTGATTGACTCCGCGGCCAATACTCTGTTGGAGGTGGCCACCGACGAAACACCCCGCTGGTACGCAGCCTGGGCCCGGCGGATGATTGCCTCGCGCGAAACGCTTGCCCGCTTGCGGATGCTAGTCCCAAACGCCGACTGGGACTCTTTAGTCCCCGGCTCCGCCAGTGGGTTACCTCCGACGACGGACCTCATCATTCAGGATCAAGAGCGGCTGGCCGAGCGGCTTGGAATGCGCGACGTGCTGTCAGAACTCTCGGCCGGACCGGCGCTCGACGAATCGCCCGCGGCAATCTTCAACACGTCGCTTGGCCGATCGCACGGGGCGCTGGGCGCGATGTTTCTCGGCGAGGCGCCGATGGTTCAGGTCACGTACAGCAATCCATACGCCAGTGATCTACCGTCGCGCATCGTACATGTTCTCGTCGCGGCGGTCCTGCTGCTAGCCACGGTCTTTCTTGTCCACTACACGAGCGCATTCCAGTGGCTCCCGCATCGCCCGCGAGTCGCCGGCATCGCCCTGGGACTCTTCTGGTGGCTCTTCCTCTTCCCCAGCGCCCTCGGCTGGCTGATCGTCGCGGCAAGCGTCGTCGTTCCGTATCTTCCGTCGCTCTTCCGCCGCCGCCGGCCGCGCTTTGGTTGGTTGCGGCGCGCCTAGGCCTGACCTCAGCAACTGTTCGTGCTATTTGACGATCCAGCGGATGTCGGCCGGCCCGTAATACACGATCAATCGCGCTCCTGGCGCAGCGATCTCCAGAAATCGGTCCTGCATCCGTTCGACGACGCCCGGCCAACAGTAGCTGAAGTACAGATCGGCCGAATCGATGCGCTCGAAATAGTCGCCGACCTCCGTCCGCGCCTGCAGGCCAAACTGTGTGAACAGATCGTGCGACGCCTTGACCAGCGGCTCGTGAATCTCAATGCCCTGCGCCGTGTATCCAAGCATCTCCGCCAGCCCCGTGACGATACCTACGCCGCTGCCCCATTCGCAAAAGCGGCCCCGCGCCAGCGCCATTAAGAGGGTGTAGACCACATCGTAGTCGCTGGGCACGAAATCGAACCAGTCAATGCTCTTCGCGCGCGCCAGCCCGGCATCCACGAATTCCCGCGCTCGTGCAGGCAATGTTATTGGAGACAGCGTGAGGATGATTTCGTTGGCCATATTCGTTTGCGAGTCGGCGGACTTGACGCGAAGCCGCGAAGCGCCGGAATTCCCGCGCGGAGCATAGGAATGAGGCAAGCTAAAGCTTGAGCTCCAACTGGGGTTAGCTTCCGCTGAAGGAGCGGCGGATGGAATCGGATTGGTGGTGTGGCCCGGGGATCGATTCGTGGGCTGCGGCGCCGACCGGCTGTCGCACCGGCTCGGCGGGCGCGCGTTCGTGGGCGGCGTGCCGGCGGGCTTCGCTGCGGGCTTGCTTGCGTCGAATTCCCCAGGCAAAGATGGCGCCACCGGGACCGGCCAGAATGGCGGGGAGCATCAACAAGTTGCCGACCAAGGCCACCGTCAGCATCGAAACCATCATGATGCCGAAGTTCCGCGTGGGCATGAACGCACTCAACGAGAAGATGGCCAGGCCGATGCCGATCACGCCCCAACTCTGATACATCGGCCGCGCGCAGCCGCGATAAGCGAGCATGATTGACTGGTGCCGGTTCAGCCCTTCGCGAATGCCCTTGCGGTACCAGAGCATGAAATGCACGATGTCGTCGACGGTGACGCCCAAAGCCACGCAGGGGGCCATGACGAAGCCGATGTCGATGTACAAATCGCCCCAGCCGTTCTGCATCATCAGAGAGTGGATCCAGCCCATCGCGCCAAACACGACGGCGGCCGGCAGCGCGCTGGGGAAGAGGAGCACCATGCCGGCGGACCAGTCGCGGCAGGCGATCATGATCACCAGAACGACCAACGCAAAGTCGGTCAGGTAGCCGATGACGAGTCCATCCATCAGCGAGTGTTGGGCCTTGTAAACCAGCGGCACGACGCCGGTGTAGATCACTTCGAGACCCTTGGCGCCCTGCTTTCGGTAATCATCGATCACCGGCTCAACCGCCCCCTTAAGTTCGCTGATAAACGCGGCGTAGTCTACGTTCTTGAGTGCGCTGACGCGGGCGCTGATTCGCCACAGCTCTTCGTCTTTCTGAGTCGTTAGATCCTTCTGCTCGGCCAGGTAATCGCCGTTGAGGAACTCGTTCCGATGGCTCAGCAGGGCCTTGTTGATGCCGGCCTCCACGCTTTTACGCCAGATCGCTGGGCCATCATCGAGCGAGCGGGCGAAAGTCACGGTGGACATGGTGCCGCCGATTTGCGCGAGCTCGCGGACTTCGTATTCGATGTCTTCAATCAGGTACAGCCGCTCGAGGAAGTTTAAGCCGGCCGCCTCTTCGTCGCGCGGAATGGTGACGACGATTTCCATCGGCACCAGCGGTCCCAGCTCTTCTTCGAGGAATCTGTAATCTGCAAAAATCCGCTCGCGCGGCGACAGCAGCCGCATGAGCTGAACCGATGTTTCGGCGCGGAAGATCCCCCAGCCGATCAGCCCCATGACCAGAAAACAGGCGGCCGCCACCAGCCGATGATGCCTGAGCACGCCTTCACCGGCACGCCACCAGAACCCGCTCCCTTGAATCATCTTGTGGATCGGTTCGTCGTCGCGATGGGGGTTGGGCTTGAGCTTGAGTTTGGGCTTCCAGATTTCGAGCGCCGCGGGAATGTAGAACACAAGTAAAACCGCACTCACGACGACGCCCACGGCGGAGTAAAAACCGAACGTGCGAATCGGAATGAGCTCGGTGTAGCAGAGCGTGAGCAAGCCGACGGCTGTGGTGCCGGTGGCCAGGCTCAGCGGCAGGGCCGCATGGTGCAGTGCTTTGCCGGCGGCGCCTTCGGCCGGCGCGCCCGTGGCGCGCACGTCGCGGTAGTAGTTTGTCAGATGAATGGCGCCCGAGGTCGTCGCCACGTAAACCAGCGATGGCATCGTGAACAGAATCGCGTCGACCGGCGCGTTCGTCCACCAAACAATCGAAAGACTCAAGATGGCGCTATAAATGCCCGCCGAGATGACGATGGCCACGAGCTTGACATTTCGCAGACTGACCCAGGAGATGACGAAGCCGATCGAGACGGCAAAACCCGCCAGCGTGTTTAAGCTCTTTTGGCCGGCATTGTCGATCGCCACGTTATCGACCGGCGGGCCGCCCATGTGCAAGTCGTCAGGCGGAATCGCGCACTCATCGACGGCCAGGTCTTGCAGGGCCGTCACCGCCGCGGCCTTGTTGTTGAGCGCGTCTTGCGTAAGCGTGGCGACAAGGCAGGTCTGCCGATCATCGAGGCCGGGCTCCATGTTCTCGGCCAAGAGCGTGTCGATCATATCGGCGCGCTTGCTCGGCGAATTGTCGTCGAGGAATGCGTCGATCTCCTCCTGCATCGGCCCGCGGCCGGCGAGCTCTCGTGTCGTGCGACGCAAGAGCGCCAGATCCTCGATCGCAGGATTCTCCGCCAGCTCGCGCAGCTCCGCGGCGCGACGATCGGGGCCCACGAGCGTGCCCGTGAGCCGTTCGACGGCCTCGTCACGCGAGAGGTTCAGCGGCGCGGCAGTCATCTGATCGACCACGCGTGTGCCGGTTAGCACGGTCTTAAACAGCGGGTGGTTGGGCCGCACGATCTCGGCGATGGCGGCGTCTTCGTTCGGTTTCTTCGGATCGCCGGAGTCTTCCTCGCTCGCCCATACGAGCATGGATTCCCGATTCTCACCATTCGTGCGCCAACGTCCGAAGTAGGCGTTTTCGTATTTGTAAGGTCCCTCACTGTCCGTGAGGATGCGTTCGGCCTTGGCCAGATCGTACGCGGTGAAGTCGTCGCCGTCGCGGACATTGACCTCGACGGGGGGCGAGATCTTTTGCGCGAGCAGCTCCAGCCGATTGTCGCCGAGCGTGCAGCCGTCCCAGCTCACCAGAATGAACTCTTCGCCCTGAAACTGGTCGCGAAAGGCGCGATAGATCTGAGTCTCTTCGTATTCCTCGGGGATCCAGTTCTTGACGTCGTTCTTGTTGGCCTGCTTGGCCTTGAGCGCACCGACGACCGCGAACGGCAGCAAGAAGATGGAGATCGCCGCGATGAGAATCGAATATCGGGCGTAAAACGATTGTTTCATACAGATGCCGTGCTCAGAGCAGGAGATGCGCAAACGACGTCGTGTCGGAGCGGTCCACTATCTCCCGCGCGGCGAATCTTGCGCCGGATGAATCGCGTTCCACGCCAATCCTTGGCCCGAGTTCCTTACTGAGGACGAAGAAACGGCTGGCCGGAAGCCCCAAGTCTATACCGAGCAATCAAATGCGTCACCCCCGGATGGACGGCAAGCGAAAAAAACGCACTGCAGCCGCGAAATCATTTGAGGCGGCTCGATCGGTCTAACTAGAAGGATTGCTTATGGTTGCGACAAGCGGCGGTGTCGGTTCGCTCACGGGAAGAACGGAAAAAAGATCGGCGCCAAACCTACTGACACGATGCCGATCAGAATGTCGAGCGGCACGCCGATCCGCAAATAGTCCGAAAACCGATAACCGCCCGGCCCGTAGACCATGAGGTTGGTCTGATAGCCGATCGGTGTGGCGAAACCCGCCGATGCCGCCATCATGACCACGATGATAAACGGGTAGTAGCTTGAGCCGACCGAATCGGCAGTGGAGATTGCCAGCGGGAACATTAGTGCTGCCGCGGCGTTGTTGGTAATCAGCTCGGTTACAACCAAGGTGATGGCGTACATCACGGCCAGGGTGATCCAGGGGTGGCCACCTGCCAAATCCATCACGCTTTGGCCGATCGCCGCAGCCGCTCCGGTGACCTCGAGCGCCTTGCCCATGGCAAACGAGGCCGCGATCGCTAAGAGCGTTTCCCAATCAATCGAACGACGAGCTGCGCCAATGCTGGTGCAGCGAGTCAACAACATGGCAGCGGCTGCGCCCATTGCTGCGATAACGGTCGGTACATTCGCGGTGAGAGCCACGACCAGGCCGATGAGAATTACGATGGCGATAATCGCCTTCTCATGTTGCGGTGGAGCGGAGTTCTCCAGCCGGCTCACCAAAAAGAAGTCGCGCGAGTTACGCTGCCGGTCCGCAAAAGCCGGTTCGGATTCTAACAACAGCGTATCGCCCGGCTCCAGGACAATGTCGCCGATCTTCTTATTGATCCGCTCGCCGTTGCGCGCCACCGCAATCACGACCGCATCGTACCGGGTGCGAAATCGGCCATCACGGATGGTCTTGCCGACGATTGGGCACGTGTTTGAGACGACCGCCTCGATCAAGCAGCGATCGCGCGAGGGGACCGTGATCTTCGCCACCTGATCGGTGGCCGGGGCCAACCCGCGAATCTTCCGCAAGTCAACCACCGAATCGACCACGCCGACGAAGACCAACAGATCGTTGGCGCGCAGCCGCTCCTGAGGCGAAACTGCCGGCAAGACCTGGTCATCGCGGTTGATTTCGGCCAGGAAGACGCCTTGCAAGTGTCGCAACCCGGCGTCTTCGATCGTCTTGCCGATCAGCGGACTGTCGGGCGTGACGGACATTTCGACGGTGTACTGCCGCGGGTCATCGCGGTCGCTGATCGGCGGCCGGCGGTCGGGCAAGAGCCAGCGGTTCGTGGCCAGAATGAAGCCGAGCCCGACGATGCACGCCGGCAGACCTACCCAAGTGATGTCGAACATATTGAGCCCGCCCAGCGGCAGCGCTGCATTGCCGAGTTGTGCTTTCTCAATCACCAGGCCGTTGACGACGATGTTGGTGCTAGTGCCGATGAGCGTGCAGGTGCCACCGAGAATCGCGGCATAACTGAGGGGGATCATCAGCTTCGAGGAAGCGACGCGGATTTGCTTCGCCCAGTCGTTCACCGCCGGAATGAGCATGGCGACCAGCGGCGTGTTGTTCATGAACGCGCTGGCTGTGGCGGCCGGAATTGCTAGCCGAGCGATGGCCCGCTCGGGAGTTTTTGGGCGACCAAAGATGCGCTCGGCGATCCAGGCGATGCCGCCGGTTTCCGTCATGCCGGCGCTCACGACAAACAACAGCGCCACGGTGACCATGCCTTCGTTGGCCAGACCGGCCAAGGCTTGTTCCGGCGTAAGAATGCCCGTCAGCAAAAGCATCGCCACGCCGCTGATCAACGCCAGGTCGGTCGCGACATGTGTAAACGCGAGCTGAAAGAACACCAGCCCGAGCACCGCCACGGTAAACCAGGCTTGCCAGTTGTCCATGCGTGAAAAGTAACCCGCTTTATCAAGCCCTTAGAGCTGAGGCGCCGAGCAGCGTTTGCACCGTTTGTCGGACGGGTGCAACGACGAGCCGCATTTGGGGCAACGGCGCTTTTTGATCAACTTGGCGCGGCGTGTACGCGGTCGCGTGCGAACCATCTTGGTAACTCCTGAGTCGCTACTGAGCGATAAGTGGCATCGTAGGTAGGGATCAATAGATTATCCCGCACGTCATAACGCCGCAACCGCATCCGCGGTTCGCCCCGACAGTCCAGTGGCGTCGTTCACTTAAAGCACCTAAACTCGAAAGAAGACACGCTCGCTTTGGCTGTGGTTCGGTGTGCGTGCCGAGAACAACCGGGACATGCTCCATGGAGCCCCTTCAGCTAAATCCTGTCAGCGCCGCACGCCCGGCGCGGCCGTTTCGCACGGCAGTGTTGCGCGGACTGGGGGGTTTTCTGGCGCCGTTGTTGACGATCGTCATCCTGCTCTGGGTTTGGCAGACGCTGAAGTATTACATCCTGCAGCCGGTCGAGACGGCTAGCCGCAACTTCATTGCCTGGCAGATCGCCGATATTAAGCCCGACATTCCGCCCGACGCGGTTCCGCACCCTGAGCAGCCGAATGTCTTTACCATCGACGGCGAAGAGTATTACCGGCTCGAAGTGGACGAGCTGATCCCGCGCGAGGTTTACAACACCGTGGTCCGGCGGTCGGACGAAGTGCCAATCTGGGGGCGCGATTTCTACCGCCGCTTTGTGGAGTTGGAGTACCTGCGGCCGTGGATCGTCGTGCCCCTGTTTTTGATGCTTTTTTTGGGGCTGATGTATTTGCTGGGGAGCTTGTTCGCCGTGGGGTTTGGTCGTGTCTTCTGGTCGCTGTTCGAGGAGTCGTTGGGGCGGCTGCCGATCGTGCGTGCCGTCTATGCGCCCGTGAAACAAGTGACGGACTATATGTTTGGGCAGGACGAGCCGGAGTTTCACCGAGTGGTGGCGGTTGAATACCCTCGTCGCGGCGTGTGGACGATTGCGTTCGTCACCGGCGACGGGCTGACCGACGTGCAAAAAATCACTGGCGAGCCGATGTTGACGGTGCTGTTTCCCACATCGCCGACGCCGATCGCAGGCAACACGAAAATCGTCGCGCGGCGCGAGACAATCGACCTGCCGATGACGATCGATCAGGCCTTTCAATTCATTTTGAGCTTCGGTGTGGTCGTGCCGGATTCGCAAATCCAGCAGGCGCGGCTGCTATCGGCTGCGACGAGTGAGAACGGGGCGACTAGTCAACCCAGTGCGGTCACGAGCAACGTCATCGTGACTCAAACAACGCGTGGCTCAACGCCGAACGCGGAACTCTGAACCGTCTCTACGCAGCCACACCAGAATCCAGGTTTCTTGAAGTGATAAAGATTGCCTTGTCCATCGGCATTTCGAAGAACTCGCGATGGTAAAACTTCTCGAGCCCGTGCTCGACGCTGATCTCGCGATTAATCTCACGAACTCTTGGGTCGGTCGAGTTGACGGCCACCACAAACGACAGCCGGATAACTTCTTCAGATTTTAACCGTGACTGGACGACTTCAGCAATCTCTCGTTGTCCGGCATGTATGTCGTCGTCCATCCAGGGTCCCGCAACGACGAGGTCCCAGCGATCGGGGAGGGCGTCTTCCCGCAACAAGAGCGCAAAAAGCGAAAAGCTGCCCTTCTTGTTCGCAAAGTCGCGCTCAATGGCGGCGAGTTTTCCGATTAGCTCTTCCATATTGCTTTCAGAATAATCTTTGTTGAATTGATCATGCTTTCCGCATCGGACTTCGAAGCGCTTCCGATGCGACGGTATCGACGCTCTGGCTCCCAGGTAGCGACGTTCGACCAGTCGGACAAGTAGCGATCTTTAATCGTTTGCTCTCGGCCGGAAAGAGTCAATAGCACGCCGAGGTTATGGGTCCTGAAGCTGGTAAAGTTCTCAAAGTCCTTTCTGGTCTCAGGGAACCCTATCCATTTTAGCGTCTTGCAGGTTCGCGCCTTGAGGGCCGCCTCGATGGCATAGCCGACGATATAGACAGCGCCATCGTACCGTTTACGTTCGAGCAGAACCTCTGCGTCAGCTAAGCGAGCCCGTGCGATTCTAAGAAGATCTTGCTGTGAGATCATCCGGCCTCACGTTAACTGAGCGTTACTTTTTCGCTCACCTCTGCTTCGTCGTCCGTCGTAGTGCGATGCGGCGCGCGAGCTCGATTGATTGACCAGTGGCGAAAGCCGCCGATCAGGATTGGCAGGATGCTGATGAAGACGATCAGCAGCACGACCTTCTCGAAGTGCTCGGAAATGAACGGCACATTGCCGAGCAGGTAGCCGATCATCGTCATGGAGAACACCCAGCCGACGCCGCCTGCGATGTTGTAGAAGACAAAGTCGCGGTAGCGCATCCGCGCGACGCCGGCCACGAACGGCGTGAATGTCCGCACCAAGGGCACAAACCGCGCCAGCACGATCGCTTTGCCGCCGTGCCGCTCGTAAAACGCCTTGGCCGCCATCAAGTGGTCGTGCTTGACGAACCGCAGGCGGCCTTTTTCGAACACGCGCGCGCCCATCTGCTTTCCTAGCGAATAGTTGATTGCGTCACCTACGACGGCCGCGACCATCAGCCCGACATTGAGCACTACAATGCTGATGCCGACCTCTGGCTGGCTCGACAGCAATCCGGCCGCGAAGAGCAGCGAGTCGCCGGGAAGGAAAAATCCGACCAACAGGCCGGTTTCGCTGAAGATGATGGCGAACAGGACGGCATAGACCCATACGGGGCCGATCTGCTGCAGCAGTTCGCCGAGGCGCTGGGGGTCGGCGAGCCTGATCAGCCACAGTACTTGATCGACGAGCCAGTGAAACCAATCCATGGCAAGAAAGCAAGAAATGACGAAGGACGAAATGCGAATGACAAACGAATCACGAAACCCGAATGACGAATGGCCAATTCTGGCCCAACTACTTGCGCTGTGAGCGACTACTCCGGCAGTGGGCGGTCCTTGGTTTCCGGAGCGAAGGGAAGCACCAGCAGGCCCAGCACGAAAATTCCGCACATCGTCAGGCCGGCATAGCGCAGCGGGGCGGCGGTGTCGGCATAGGCGACGCCAGTCAGCCAGCCCAACAAGGCAGGTCCCGCCGCGGCGACGAACCGACCGACGTTGTAGCAGAAACTCGTTCCCGTGCTCCGCAGATGTGTGGGAAACAGCTCCGGGAAATAAATGGCATAACCGGCAAATAGCGATAAGATGCAAAACCCCATAACGGGGATCATCCAAAAGACCTGGTGAAATTCGGAGAGGAAGTAGAACACCGAGGCCGTGGTGACGAGCGCCGCGATGAAACACAGCGCGAACGTGGGCTTGCGGCCCACCCGCTGCGCCAGGACGGCAAAGCCGTACATGCCCAGCGCCCCACCGATGTTCATCATCATCGAGGCAATCCCCTTCCAAAAGCTCGTGTCGGCGGCGACGGCCTTCGACTCGGCATCGGTGAGCACGCGATCGAGCACCGAAGCCTGATGTGGCGGGCTTCCCGCTTCGGCACTCTCTTGGCTCTTTGACAGCGCGCTCCTCTCCTCCTGCTGCTCCGTTTGCTGTGCCTTTTCTAGCCGGGACAATTCCCGTTGCTTGTCGGCCAGGGCGCGCGCGATTTCAATCGGAGGCCGCTGCGAGAGGGCTTCCGCTTCGGCGGCGGAAAACACCTGCGACAGGGCCGTGGCCATCTCTTCCGGCGCCTGGTTTTTGATGGCATCGGCGACGAAGCGGTCCTTGAGCACGTTGCCGACTAGGTCGAACGTGAAGAACCCGACGCCCCATAGTCCGACGATTCCCGAGAAGGCCAAGCCCAGTCCCAGCAAGGCGTGCTTTCGCCAGATCGGATGGCTGAACAGCTCTCGGTAGGAGCCGAGTTTGCGGGCGACGTCGCCTTCGTGCGACGCCCGCTGCCAGCGTTCCGGCTCTTTCAGCCGCCAGCGAATGACCAGCGCCAGGAGGGCCGGTAATGCACCGATAATGAACATCGGCCGCCAAACGCTGTCGACGATGCCGCGCTCAACGAGCGCTCCCATCGACATGCCGATCAACGCGGCACTGATGTTGCCAATCGCCGATAACGCTTGCAAGAGGCTTAGGCAGTACGGCCGGGCCCGGTCGGGCATCACTTCGGCGACCAGCGCGACACCGACGGCGAATTCGCCGCCGACGCCCATGCCCGTCAGGAAGCGATACACGGAGAAGTCCCAGAAACTCGTGCTCAATGAACTCAGTCCCGTAAAAGCCGAGTACATCAGGATGGTGATCATCATCGTCTTGGCGCGGCCGATGCGGTCGCCCATTACGCCGAAGATCAGGCCGCCGATCCCCCAACCCATCAAAAAGATTGAGGTCGTATAGCCGCCAAATTCGTCGATGGTGGCCTGTGTCGGAGTGCCGGGCAGCAGCTCCGCCATCGCCGGCTGTCGGGCAAGGATGAAGAGTTGCTGATCGAGGCAGTCGAACAGCCAGCCGAGGGCCGCGACAATGAGCACGAACCAGTGATATCCGTTTAAGAGCTTGTACCAGGGGCGCCGATCATTTGGGTCGCCCAGATTGGCAGGCCCCGCGGTTTCAAAACCATGCATGCGTGGGCGTTCCTTTTGCAATGAGAGGCAGGTCGCCGCATGATAGTTGCCCCAGTGGCATGCGTCTAGCGGAGAGTTGCCGGCCAACGTCGCCACGTCGCCAAACTGCCCAGTTTGTATACTGATCGGTTACGAGGTCGCGTCTCTCCAAAACGCGCATCCGAGTCTCGGAGAGACTCGGCCACGTGGGTCACCCTTACTGCATTGAGGACGCATGATTCGTTGGTTGAAAGACCGAGTCTGGCCGCTGATCTCGCGCACTGTCCGCGAATGGAACGGGGACGACGGCGGTCTGTTGGCCGCATCACTGGCGTTTTACACGGCGTTTTCGTTTTTCCCGCTGCTGCTGGTACTATTGTCCATTGCAGGATTCGTACTTCGGCTCTCGCCGCAGGCACAACAAGCCCAACGGGAGTTGATCGAAGTGGTCGCGCTGCACGCGTCGCCCGAGATCGCCAACCGGCTCGCGGAAGTAATGACGCAGGTCAAAACGGCTGCAACTGTGGGCGGTCCTCTGGGCCTGGCCACGCTGCTTTTCGGCGCCATCGGAATCTTCGCGAACATGGAGGTGGCTTTTGCACGCATCTGGAAGATCCACGAATTACCTAGCGAGCACCGTGGCTGGCTGCACACCATCTGGCAGGTGCTGTTTGTGCGGCTGAAGGCGTTTCTGGTGGTGTTGATCCTGGGGTTATTTATCGTGGCGACGTTTTTTGCCGGAATCGTGCTTTCGGCGGTGCGTCGCTTCGTCGGAGATTTTCCACTTGACGATGCCTTTTGGACTTGGGTCCAGCTCGCCATTGGCTATGGATTGAACGTGATCTTGTTCACAATCACGTATCGCCTGTTCTCGCTGCGCAAGACGAGCTGGTGGGAGTGTGTGAAGGGGGGCTTATTGGCGGGTGCGTTCTGGGAGGTCGGCCGCTACGCCTTGACACAGTTTCTCTTGCGGGGCGGATACGACGCGTATGGCGTGATTGGCTCGTTTATCGCGATCATGTTGTGGTTTTATTATGCCTGGACGGTGCTCTTCTTTGGCGCCGAGTTCGTCCAAGTGACACACCGCATGCGCGTGGCGCGCCATGCGGCGCATTCCGCGGCTAGTCGAACGTCGGCAGCCAGAGAGTCAGGACAAGCAACGGACAGATAGGGTGCGACGGTAATGGCCGAACAGCGATTGCGACAGCCCGCATATTCGTCCGCCCGCCTGGGCGTTTCCAAAGCTTTTTGTCCATCGGCAGCTTCCTCGCATGCGGCTTGAACGGTAGACTGCCGTGAATCCGGGATGTATTGGCTAGTTCGTCGGTCCTTCGCCTCCGGAGGGCACGGCGTTTGCCTCTTATCGAGACCGCGGCTCCGTGCTTTCATTAGTCCTTTAGAGGAGCGAAAAGCCATGCCATTCAGTGATGAGTTGTACGACATGCAGATCGAGACCGATTCTGGCAACGTAACGATTTCGGACGGTGAACAGGAGAAGATGGACCATGATCTCAACACGCTGCGGAAGCTGATCGCCAATTTCCCATCGCCGCAGCTCAAACTGGAAATCAGCAATCAGACGCCTAGCATCCTTCGCGTCGGGGCCTGTCTCCGTCTGGCGGGGCGGACATTGTTCACGGCGGGAGAGGCCAATACCTTGCACGCAGCCTGGGACTGGGCCGTCCGGCGATTGATCGACAAGGTGGTGGCTTACAAAGAGAAACTGGGACGTGTTCCGGAGCGTCAGAAGGAGGCGGAAGGGACGCTGCATGAAATCGTCCCTTCGATGCCACCCGACGCCGCCGCGATCGAGCGGGCCGTGCGGCAGCCGGACTATGGCGCGTTCCGCGCCGCGATGAACGTCTACGAGGATCCGCTCGAAAAGCGCGTCGGCCGCTGGATCGAGCGCTATCCCGATATCGCGGCCCGGATTGGAGACAGCCTGCTGATTTCGGAGATCGCTGAAGAGGTGTTTCTGAACGCCTTCGATCAATACGAACGACGGCCTGAATCGCTGCGGCTGGGACAGTGGCTGGAGAACCTGATTGACCCTTCGATCCAAACGCTGATCCGTGACGAGGGGACAGAAACAGATAACCTCAGCTTTATTCAATCGGCAAACGAGGCCGGGGCGTAAGTTGGAGTTCAAGCTTCCGCTTGTTCCCGTTAGAGTTCACGCCCTGTTGTGAGACAAATTAACCTATCGTGAATCGGCGCCGTGCAAGTGGTCAGCTACGCGATGTTGTCCCGCTCGGCGTCCTCTTCGGCGTTTTGTACTTCGTCCAGGGGATCGCCGAACCAACCGAAGGCCTGATCGCGCAGCCGGTGCGGTCGCTGCTGGCCTCATGGGGCCGGTCCATCGAAGAAATCGCCGCATTTAGCGCACTCTTGGCCGCGCCGTGGTGGCTGAAGCCGCTGTATGGAGCGTTGACGGATCATGTTCCCTTGCTGCGGCTGCGGCGCAAAAGCTACTTATTGTTGACAACCGGCGCTGCCGCGGTATTTCTGGGCTACCTGGCCGTGGCAGACGTTGACGAGAGCGCGAGCCGACTCCTTTTTTGGTGTTTGCTTGTCCCAACGCTCGGCGTCGCCTTTGCCGATGTGGTGGTCGATGCGCTGATGGTTGAACGCGGCCGGCCACTCGGCTTGACCGGGAGCTTGCAATCTGTGCAATGGGGGGCGATCTACGCCGGAACACTTCTAGCCGGTTGGTTAGGCGGCCGTCTGAGTGAGAGCCGACAACAACAGATCGGCTTTGGCATCTGCGCAGCGGCGCTGGCCGTGTCGTTTCTCGTCTGTCTCTTCGCGGTTCGAGAACGCCCC
This sequence comes from Pirellulales bacterium, assembly GCA_040901795.1. GTDB lineage: Bacteria > Planctomycetota > Planctomycetia > Pirellulales > JALHPA01 > JBBDYH01. The sequence goes on along the minus strand of JBBDYH010000064.1, from coordinate 34,622 downwards.
ACGACGGCTCGGCCGGATTTGCGGTCGGCCGCCCGGGAACTGGGCCATGCCCTCCGGCTGCCCGTCGTCTGGAGCACCGGCGCGTTTCTTTTTTTATGGAACTTCAATCCTTTTCTGACCGCGATCCTCCAGTATCACATGACACATCGGTTGGCCTTCAGCGAAGCATTCTACGGGGATACGCTCTCGCTACAGGCCATCGGCAGTATCGTGGCGAGCATTGCATACCCTTTCTATTGCCGGAGGTTCTCCTTTCGCGCACTGTTGCACGCTTCGATTGTGTTGGGCATCGGCAGTACGATTGCCTATTGGCTGATGGTCGATGAAACGACTGCCGTCCTGATCTCGCTGGTGGTTGGCTTCACGTACATGTCGGCGACGCTGGTGCAGCTTGACCTGGCCGCTCGGGCCTGCCCTTTGCTGTCAGCCGGAACCGTGTTCGCACTGTTGATGGCGCTCTCGAACCTGAGCCTTTCGCTGGCGACCTGGGTCGGTGGGACGTGGTACGAGCAATTGGAAGCGACGTATGGAGCGGTCCACGGCTTCAATCTACTGGTTGCGATTGGCGCCGGATTCACGGCCGGTTGCTGGCTTGTCTTGCCGCTAGTCAATCGAACGTTGACGGCTGCCGAACATGCGCTAGGTGAGAATCACGCCGTTAGCGGCGGCTCGGACGCGGCAAACTCCCGATAGCAGGCAATCGCCGCCGCAACGTCGTCGGATCGCGGCAGTACGACGCCCCGTAATCGCGAGCGCAAGATCACTCCTTTTTCCAGCGAACCGCGGAAAAGCTGCGTGGAGTGCTCGACCTCGCCGGCGGCGACTTCTTGAAAACGACTCGAGACAAAGTCCGCCGGGTGCACCATCTCAACATAGGTCGCGTTCTGGGCGTTCAGTCGAAACAGCCAACAGGCCGCAATCTCACCTCGCAGCTTTACAACGTGGCTGCTTCTGGGTGTGGTGTCTTCCGTTGTTGCTTGCTCAAGATTCTTGATCGCGAGAACCTCGAGCGCTGGAAAACTCGAGCGCAAGTTCAACGTCGGGTCGCTGTCGAGAAGGCTTGTCTGGACGCTGACGATCAAGTCCAGAGATGGCGCTCGGTCGGGTCCCCATTCAAAGGCGCGCCAATACACTTGTCCGCGTATCTTGCGCTGTTCATCTTGCAGGTAAGTGCAGACGAGGTCCTGTCCGCGCACGTAGCAGTCTGGTGATTCGTCGCGCGCCGGATTCGTCGGCGGAGGCAACTCGACGTAGAACAGGTGCAGCTTCGCGCCGCCGAACGTCGCCGACAGGCCGGCGAATGGATGGCGGATATCGAGTTGGCCAACCAGTGCGCCAAGTGTCAGCCGAGCCTCAGAATCGTTCAATTCCCAGGGCGAACGAGACGCAGTCATGGCAACAGCCCGACGCTACAGTAGAGATCCTGCAATGGCCACGGCGAAATCGTGGCCGCAGCAAGAACAGAAACAAAAAAACCCCGCCGACTCACTTGCGTAAGACGGCGGGGCCGGAACAGAGAAGAGGCCGAGTTGGAAAGTTCTGTCCGACTGGAATGAAAAGATCAGGCAACCGCGACCACTAGAATCGTATGCCGGACCATCTCTCCTGCTGGCAACTCCTCACTCGCCCTCATCATAACAAAGTGATTTCGCTTGTCTAGTACCCGGACAAACTTTTTTCCTCTTAATTCCAAAAACTCCCCAAATCCTTCGCCCAGCCGGTTTTCAGCCGGGATCCGGCCGACGTCGGCAGCGGAACGGCATGGCAGGGTTGCGCCCGCACTGGCGTGTCCCTATAATAGTCTCTCGCACTCCATTCCAAGCGACCGGCTAATGAGCATAAACGACGAATTTGCAACGGTTTGTGAACAATCGGCGCGGGCCGGCGCGGCCGTGCTGCGGGAGTGGAAAGGTCGCTTCCGGGCGCGCGAAAAGGGCCCCTCCGATCTGGTGACTGAGGCGGATGAGGCGTCGCAAGAGGCGGTGCGGCGGGTGATTCTGGCGGCGTTTCCCGATCACGACGTCCTTGGCGAAGAAGACACGGCGCCGCTGGTCCGCCGTTCGCCCTACCGCTGGATCGTCGATCCGCTGGACGGAACTACGAATTACGTCCATGGGGTTCCCAACTATGCTGTGTCAATCGCGCTGGAGCACGAGGGCCTGTTGCTGGTCGGCACAGTCTACGATCCGTCGACCGACGAGTGCTTCACCGCAGTCCGAGGTCAGGGCGCGCGATTGAACGGTGAACCGCTCCGCGTGAGTGCGACTGATGATCTCGAACTGGCGCTGGTCGCCGTGAGTTTCCCCGCGCGTGTCGTCGCGGGGTCGCGGCCGATGGTGGACTTTGAGAAGGTCATCGTCCGCGCCCGCGCCGTTCGCCGCACGGGCTCGGCCGCGCTCAATCTCTGTTACGTCGCCTGTGGCCGCTTCGATGCCTACTTCGCGCGCGAGACGAAGTCCTGGGACGTGGCTGCGGGTGCGCTCCTCGTAAGCGAAGCGGGTGGAACGATCACCGGCATCGACGGCCGTGAGTTCTCCGTCGATCGGCCGAAGTTCATCGCCGCCGGCTCGGCGAAGCTGCACGCGGAGCTATTAGCGCTCGTCGGCGATAATTCGGCTGCGTAGCCGAAGTCCCCAGACTTCGGGATCGTTTACAAATCACCGGAACTCTGGCGAGTTCCGCTACAGGTCGCCGAACTCTGGCGAGTTCCCGCTACAGATCCCGCCGTGTGCGCATCCGCGTGCCGTGCTTGACGCTGAGCTCAATCTCGGCGGCTGGAAGGTTGGCCGGGAAGTACGTGCCGCCGATGCGGGCGTTGTGAATCGAAGCGCCTTCCAAGTCGACTTTGCGCAGGTCCATGCCGCGCAGGTCCGCGTCCTTGAGATACGCGCCGCGGAGCACCACCTTGGAAAGATCCGCATTGCGGAAGTCGGTGCCGCGGAGGTCAGCGTCGCTGAAATCGACCACCGCACGGCGCTCGATCAGTCGATGGAACGCAGGGGCGTCGCCCGCGCGCAAGCTGCGAAAGGCCTCGTCATCGATGAACCGCGCTTTGCCCATGGCTTGTCCCCTCGGAAATGGAGTTTCCAGGACCGACCGATTTGCCGACCCTCAAAAGCATAGGACAGGCTTGCTGCGTGCCGTTCCGCTGGCGAGCGGCGATCGTCGGCCTTACCTTCGGCACAGGCCGGATAAGCGTACGATGCCACAGGCAGGAAGCTTTCAAAGCCAATACTCTGAGGTCCCGTACCACACGCGGGACCTACCGGTCGCCCTACATTGGCGGCAAGCGCAAGGTCGACCGGGTGATGAAAAGAGGTGTGGCGACAGAGAGGTGGCACGCGCGCCACCTCGACTTAGTTCTTATTTACGATGGCGAATCTTAGAACGCATGCGGCGCTTCTTTCGACCCAGCTTGCGCCGGCCTTTACCAGTTTTCTTGACTCCCACATGGATCTCCGGTTAGGAACGGGATGGAAGGACGTGTCGCGCGTGCGTTGTAGCAAGCAACCGCGGCACTCGGCGAGACAGTGATTGTAGCAGACGGCCGTGCGGTCACAAGGTCGCCCGCGTGGCTTGCGAAGCGGAGCTTCGCGGCAGTGCGTTCCCAGGCGGAGCCTGGGAACGAGTAAGATGGCTACGCCAACTTGAGAATGCCCTTGACCACCTGGCCGGCGACGATGGTCAGCCGCTCGTCGCGACCGTTGTGCTGGTAGGTCAAGAGCTCGTGGTTCATGCCCATCAGGTGCAGGATCGTGGCATGGATGTCGTGGATGTGGGCGCGACCTTCGACGGCGTAAAGGCCGATCTCGTCGGTCGTGCCGTAGGTGATGCCCGGCTTGACGCCGCCGCCGGCGAACCACATGGTGAAGCCGTACGGGTTATGGTCGCGGCCGTTGCCGCTCTCGCTCATCGGCGTGCGGCCGAACTCGCCCCCCCAGATCACCAGCGTGCTGTCGAGCATGCCACGGCGCTTGAGGTCTTTGACCAGGCCAGCGATCGGATGATCGCTTTCGCGGCAGTGCTTGGTGTGGTTGCCTTCGACGTTGGCATGCGCATCCCACTTGCTGCCCGAGCCCATGTAGATCTGCACGAAACGCACGCCGCGCTCGACGAGCCGGCGAGCGAGCAGGCAGTTGCGGCCGTTCTTGGCGGTGTCTTTGTCATCGAGGCCGTAGAGCGCCCGCGTCTCGGCGGTTTCGTCGGCAAGATCGACCGCCGCAGGGGCGGCCGCCTGCATGCGATAGGCAAGCTCGTAAGATGCGATCCGCGCTTCGAGCTGGTCGTCGAGCGGACGCTGGGCGCGGTGCTGGCGGTTGAGCTGTTGAATGAAGTCGAGCTTCGAGCGCTGTTGCTCGTTCGCGACAACTCCGGCGGGTTCGACGTGCAGGACGGGCGAATCGCCTTCGCGAAACTTCGTCCCCTGGTAGGAGGCGGGCATGAAGCCGGTGCCCCAGTTGCGGTTGCCGCCGGGCGGCTCTTCCGGATAGTCGGTCAGCACCACGTAGCCGGGCAGGTCTTCGCACTCGCTCCCCAGGCCGTACAACGACCACGAGCCGAGGCAGGGGCGGCCGCCGAGGATGCTGCCGGTGTTCATTTGGCAGATGCTGCCAACGTGGTTGAGGCCATCGGCCCAGCAGCTTCGCAAAACGGCGATGTCGTCGACGCAGGTGGCGATTTCCGGATACCAGTCGCTCACCCACGTGCCCGACTGGCCGTGCTGCTGGAACTTTCGCTTGGAACCCAACAGCGGCGTGTAGGCCGTTTTCCCCATGGCTGTCATGGGGCGCTTAAAGCTGGCAGGAAGCGGCTGGCCGTCGAGCTTGTTGAGCTCGGGCTTGGGATCGAACAGGTCGATATGGCTGGGGCCGCCATCGAGGAAGCACCAGATGACGCTTTTGGCCGTGGCGGGAAAGTGGGGCGCGCGCGGGGCGACGGGGTTGCCTGGGTTGGCCGAGGCTTCCGCGGCTCCCAAGTCGCGCCTAAGGAGCGACGACAGCGCCAAGGCGCCGAAGCCACCGCCGGCACGGACGAGGAAATCACGACGGGAAGTGGGACGTTCGAAGTGGAGCATTTGTCAGGGGACAGGGGACAGGGGACAGGCTGTAGGGTGGGACAAGCAAGCCGGTATTGCGGTGGGCCGGCGCCCGCTCGTCAAACGTTCGCCGCTATCTCACGTGAATTCTGACTCATTCTGCTTGCGACGGCCCACCGGAACACTTCGCGGGCTTGTCCCACCCTACATGCATATCAATCTACAAACAAGAATTCGTTCGAGTTTAAGAGCGCATGGCAGAGGTCCACATAGGCGGCGGCATGCGCGGGTTCAAGTCCGGCTTCGGGTTCGGGGATCGGCCGCAGTTCCGGGCTTACGTCGCCGTCGTGCCTGGCGACGGTTTCCATTTGTCGATTGACGAAGGCGACAGCGGCCGCGGCTTCTTCGCTGGTGGGGACGCGGCCAAACGCCAGCTCGTAGACCACGCGAACTCGCGCCTCTTCGCCTTCACACTCGCAATAGTCGTTCAACAGTCTTCCGGCCAGACGCCTTGCTTGCTCCAGTGCGAACTCGCTGTTGAGTAAGTGCAGCGCCTGCGGCGCCGTGGTGGTGTTGGCACGGCGGGGGCAACTGTTGTGCATGTCGGGCAGGTCGAACGATTCCAAGAGCGGGAGGCGGAGGTTGCGGCGGGCGAACACGTAGATCGACCGTCGATTACGGTCCTCGGGTTTTTCGTCGGCTTTCCAGGCGTACGTGGACTTTAAGCCCGTGGGCAGCTCAGGGCGGGCGCTTTCGCCATACATCTTAAGGTTCAGTTGCCCGGCGATGGAAAGCATCGCGTCGCGAATCGATTCGCCGTCGAGCCGCTGGCGGCGGAAGTGCCAGAGCAAGTCGTTTTCCGGGTCTGCCTCTAATGCCTGCTGATGTTGGGGCAGATCCAGATCGACGAAGGACGACTGCTGATACGCGGCCGAGCTGACGATCAGCCGGTGCATCGCTTTGAGGCTCCAGCCGCGCTCGACGAACTCGACGGCCAGCCAGTCGAGCAATTCAGGATGCGTTGGCTCGTCCCCCATCGCGCCGAAGTCGTTGCCAGTGCCGACGATGCCCGCGCCGAAGTGATGTTGCCAGACGCGGTTCATCATCACGCGCGCAGTCAGCGGGTGATCGGCGCGGGTGAGCCAGCGGGCGAGGGCCGAACGGCGGCCGGTCGATTCGGGCGTGCTGGGCGAAGGCTGGACGGCGGGCTCGCTTGCGCCCAAGAAGCTGGGGAAGCCAGGTTCGACCTTTTCCAACGGCTTAGTGAAGTTGCCCGTTGCGAGTCGGTACGTCGGCGGTGATTGGGGACCCGCGTCGGTGATCGCCATTGCCGTCGGCAGCGGCTTAGGCTTGAGATGATCGAATTCGGCAAGCTTCTTTTGCAGCGCTTCGTAGCGTTCCTTCTGGTCGCCCTTGAGCTTCTTGAGAGCTTCCTCAGATTTGCCGACGAGCAGCTTTTCTGCCTGGACAGCCCATTGCTTTTGCTGCGCGTCGCGATCCTCGGGCGTCATTAGGAGAATCGCTTGGATGTCCTGCTCGTACTTCTCTATAGTGTCCTTGAAACTCTGCTCAAGGTGGGGCTTCAGAATCGAATCGATCTCGGTCCGGATTTCTCGCGTCGCCTCTTCCCAGACCGCCAGGTTTTCAGCGAACTCGCGCTGTTCTTCTGCGCTCGCGACTACCACGTCGTCGCGGGGGAGCATCGGCGTGAAGAACGCCTGCAGGCGGAAGTAATCAGTCTGCAGAATCTCATCGAACTTGTGGTCGTGGCACTGCGCACAACCCATCGTCAGGCCAAGCAGCGCCTGGCCGGTGACGTCGGTGACTTCATCGAGGATCTCTTGGCGGCGCTGTTTGATGTTGGCCGCGTTGTACTCGTCGGGGTAGAGCCGATTGAGGCCTGTGGCGATAATTGCATCAGGGTTGTTCGGCTCCAGCTCGTCGCCGGCGAGCTGCTGCTGCAGAAAGCGATCGTAGGGAAAATCGTCGTTGAGCGCGCGGATGACGTAGTCGCGATAGCGATAGGCGTTCGGACGAATCGCGTCCTGCTTAAAGCCGTCGGTTTCGGCGTAGCGGACGACATCCAGCCAATGTTGCGCCCAGCGCTCGCCGTAGCGGGCTGAGGCGAGCAGACGCTCGACGACGTTGGCGTACGCTTCGGGCGAGTCGTCAACCAGAAACGCGCCGATTTCTTCGAACGTCGGCGGCAAGCCGGTCAGATCGAACGTAATGCGTCGCAGGAGCGTTCGCTTGTCGGCCGGCCCGCTCGGACGAAGACCCTTCTCCTCCAGCTTGGCGAGGATGAATGAGTCAACAGGGTTCTTCACCCACGAAGAGTCGCTGACGCGAGGAGCTTGCGGACGTTGTGGCGGCGTAAAGGGCCAGTCGCCGTGTTTGAACTTGCCGGACTTGGCGCCATGGCCAGTTTTAACGTCGGCCGGTGAGAGCTTGGAGTCAGAATCGTTGCGTGCGACGGCCGCGATTCTGGTTTCATCGACGCCGGCCGGTTTCGCGGCGACAGAAGTATTGTCGGGCGCCTGGCCCCATACGGAGGCCTGCGACATCGCCGCCAACACGACGAGCGCGAGCACCATAGTACGAAGCATCAGCCCGACCGCCGATCGCTGGGACATGGGTCGCTCGCCTGCGATAGAGGGTAAGTGGTAAACCGGCAATAAGTTCAGGCCGCCTCTTGCTCGTTCCAGGGTATGTCATTATGGGGCCAAGTGGGGGATTAAATCAAGTAAAGTCTTTGAAGGGTATCCGAGAATTCGCCGCCGCTGGCCTCGTCATCCTGAGCGAAGCGAAGGATCTCTGTTCCATCCAAATGCTTCGCTCTGCTAAGCAAAGCGCTAGACCCGGATACTTCGCTCCGCTCAGTATGACGGCGTCCTCCAACGGGCGCAAAAAAAAGACGCCTGGAGCACGCTTGGGTCGCGCTCCAGACGCCTTGCAAAGCAAGGTCCGCGGATTCGGTTAGAACCGGGGAGTTCTGCGATGCGGTTTAACGATTTCGCGGCAGCACCCGCGGAAGTAACGGCCGCGCGGGCGGCGCAGGGATCACTGGCGGGGCTGGTTCGACCGGTACAGCGATCGGCAGCGCTCCATCACGCCGTTCCTCGCGGCGCTCGATACGGTTCTCGCGGCGCTCCTCACGCCGTTCGATCGCAGGTCGATCGATGTCGAAGTCGGCTCGGGTCGCTCGACGTTCCACGAGAGGCATTTCCACCGTGAAATCGCGGACTCGCCGGTCTCGGTTTACCTGGATGGCGACCTCGCCTGGTTGGACCTGTTCGAGCACCTGGACGAATTCTCGCCGGCCACGCACCGGAGCACCGCGGAACGTCGTAATCACGTCGCCCGCACGCATGCCGGCCACGAACGCCGGCGAGTCGGGGATGACGCGGGTCACGAAGATCTGATCGGGCCTGCGATCGTCGATGACGACGCCGAAATGGTGCAACGGGTCGAAGTCATCGTGGACCAGGACCAACTCCTCGATGATAATTACGGGTCGTACTTCGATGGGCACTTCGCGGCCGTCGCGCAGCACGATGATCGTGACTACCTCATGGCGGAAGTCCGGATGGAACAGCCAGTGGATGAAGTCGCGATCGCTCCGCACGCGATGATCGGCGACCGAGACAATCACGTCGTCCCGCCGCAGGCCGATGTTGGCCAGCACGGCGGTGCGCGAGAGATCGTCAATTACCAATCCTCGATTGCTAGCGCGGCCGAACGTCACCCCCAGTTCGCGGGCGGTGATGCTCTCGGCGCGAAAGTTTTCGATCCGCGTGCGAGAGACGTCGCGACGATCGCGGCTGGTACGGACGTCACTACGGAAGTCGCGACGATCGATGTCACGTACCGTGTCGCGCTCGCGTGTGTCGCGGATGTCGCGCTCGTCGCGGATGTCGCGTGCATCGCGCTCGTCGCGAAAGTCTCGGCGGTCGCGAACATCCCGGGCATCGACGTCGTCCCGGATTTCGGTGCGATCACGGACATCGCGATCTCGGACATCGGTGCGGTCACGAACGTCGCGGTCGTCGCGGACTTCGCGGCCGTCATCGCGAATGTCGCGGCCGTCACGGGCATCGCGAAGTTCCGGGGCATCGCGGTCGAGGTCGCGGACTTCGCGGCGCGTGTCGCGAGCGGTGTCTCGCTTGTCACGTGCAGTTTCGCGAGCCGTTTCCCGCGTGTCTCGGGCAGTGTCGCGGACTGAGTCGCGCGTCTCCTGGGCAGTATCGCGTGCCGTATCCCGAGTTGACTTCGTCGTGTCCTTGGCCCTGTCTTTCGTGGCCTTCGTGGTCTCCTTGCCGCGGTCCTTCAGATCGGCCGCGTCCTTAGCCGTATCCTGAGCACGATCCTTTGTGCTTTTGGCGGTGTCCTTTGCCGAGTCCTTGGCGGTATCCTTGGTGCTCTTGGGCATATCCTTCGCCGAGTCCTTGGCGTCTTTGGTGGTGTCCTTGGCGGTGTCCTTGGCAGTGTCTTTTGCATCCTTGTCGGGAGCCTTGGCGTCGGTCCCACTCGGTTCTTTCTTCTCGCTTTGGGCCCAGGCTGGGCCGGCGGCCAGCGCCGCCGCTACCACACCGAGGGCCGCGAACGAGAAGAGTCGGCCCAACGCCGACTTACAGGTGTTACACATGATCTGTCTCCAAAGGGGAAAACGAAGGGTGCGCTTCGAGGGGCGCGTCTTACCGAAGTTGAAGCACTTCGCGTGCCTGTTTCAGGTTTGGAGAGTACGGTCCGGTGCGGCGAAAAAATGTGGAGTAATACAGAACCCGCGCGGGCAACGGTGCGGCTCGCCCATTAGCCGCAGAGAACCCCCTTACAGGGAGGTCCGTTTGCTTGTTGATCGCTGATTGAAAAGAAAGCGGCGAGTCGCCACGGCGACCCGCACTCCAAAAGGTTGCCGCCGGCAGCCGGAGTTCTTTCG
>JBBDYH010000064.1:0-24641 GCA_040901795.1 Pirellulales bacterium | reverse complement strand
GCGGGGGGCGTTCGAGTACTCATTTACGACTCAAAAGCCAGCCTACCGTCCAAATAGGCGTGGTAAAATCCCCGGCCGCTCCGAGCGGTCTTCGATTCGGGTCGGCGGTTGCACTGGCTGCGCCGGCTGAAACTGTCCCGGGAAAGTCGGTTCGCCGGGCTGGGTCGTGATGACGCCCGATGGGGCGCCAAAGGTATCCGGGTAGATCTCGCCCCCGTATTGGACCGGCGCTCCGCGCTGGTCGCGCCACTGCATATCGCTCCAATTGCCGAGGCGATCGTCCTGGAGCTCACGGCGATAGGTGGTGCGCCGCTGACTCGACGTTCGCAGGTCGCTGGGCATACTGACAATGAACTCGCGCAAGTTCTGGTCGCGCTCGACCACGATGGGCGCCTGCGCGACGTCGACGCGGGTGAGCGCCTGGACAAACTGCCGCGGCGTCGAGAGCCGTTGACCGCGGAATCGGACGATTACGTCGCCCGGCCGCAACCCGGCGCGGTGAGCAACCGTGTTCGGCCACACGCTGCGAACGACGAGCTCGTCGTCGTAGCGATCATCGAGCACCAGCCCGAGCGTGGAAAGCGGATCGCGGTCGTCTTGCACGACGATTAACCGCTCAATCAATTGCACCGGCTCGACGTAAATCGGCACCTCGCGGCCATCGCGAATGACGATGACCGTGACGCGGTCGTGCCGCCAGTCCTCATCAAACAGGTACCGCACGAACTGATCTTCGCTGGTGACGCGATGATCTTCCACAGCCACGATGCGGTCGTTCGGACGCAGGCCAATGGTCCGCGCGATGGCGCCTGCGCGTACGTCCTCCACGATCAAGCCTCGCGACGTGCGGGCGAAGCTCAAGCCCAAGTCGCGGGCGCTGACGCTGGCGGCGCGGAAATTGTCGATCTGCGAACGGCTGATTCGCGTGTCGCGAGTGTCCCGACTACGGGAATCCGTAAAGCGGCTGTCGCGATCGGCGCGAAAATCGTCGCGCGTGTCGCGGAAGTCTCGGTCGTCGCGCAGGTCGCGCCGGTCACGAAACGAATCGCGCGCGATGGACCGTTGGTCGTCGCGGTCGCGGAAGCGGTCGCGGGCAAACTCATCGCGCGAATCGCGGAAGGAATCGCGGCGTTCGAATGAATCCCGGTCGTCGAAGGCATCGCGCCGCCATTCGTTCCGGTCGTCGTCACGCGTCAAGTCACGTGTATCGCGGACGGTATCGCGCGCAAAATCGCGCCATTCGCGTCCGGTTTCGCGGCCGTACTGATCCCACTCACGCCCGGCGTCGCGGCCTCGCTGGCGGGCGTCGCGAGTTGTATCGAGCGCTTCGCCTGCCGTGCGGCGGCCATAATCGGCAGCGTCGCGTGCGGTGTCGCGTGCGGTGTCGCGTGCGAAGTCCCGGACGTCATCGCGGAAGTCGGTCCTGCGGTCTGCGCGGAGGTCGCGACGGGCGTCACGTGTGTCCCGACGGGCGTCTTGCCAATCATCGCGATAATCGCGGCGCGCATCGCGAGTGTCATCGCGGGTGTCGCGGGCAGTATCGCGGGCGCCTTGACGAGCATCGCGCGCCGTTTCACGCGCCTGACCTCGCGTGTCGCGAATTGCTTCACGCGCCGTGTCGCGGGTGTCGCGGACACCTTCACGGGCGTCTTGACGGCCTTCGCGCGATGTGTCGCGCGCCGACTCCCGCGTTTGGCTAAGCGTGCTAGCATCGCGGTCGGATTGTGTGGTCGAGGTTGTCGTCTGGTTTGTGGTTTGATTCTTCTCTTGATCCGTGTCCGAATCCGCTTGGGTTTCGTCGGTGGACTGGGTCGTTGTTGTCGGGGTTGAGCTTTCTTCGCTGGACGTTTCTTGCGCCCAGACGTCGGGTGCGGCCAACGCCAAGGCCAGCAGCGGGACCATCGCACCTGCGATCAGTCGGCGCGTCAGCCAGCAGGAATTCGTTCGCATCGCAAGGTCTCCTGGGATTAAAAGAACATGACTTGCGCTACCACAGCGCATTTATTCGGCGAACGAGCATACGTCGTGCCTAGCTGGCGATCCCGCGGATCAGGAACTAACAGGCGCCTCACAGAGATAGTGGCAGCTTCGTTTTGCGTGGCAGAGAAACTCTCGTGCAGGAGTCTCTCTGCGCCAGGGGCGCGATCTATCAGCCAGCGCCTTGAACGCCCGGCATCCATTTGCGGCGCGTTGCAACGAAGTGAATCTGCGCATTGACGGTTTTCCAGCGCGAGCAACTGACGTACCCCACAACCTCGATTTTTCGAACGCCTATTTTGTTGCCAAGCGTCGAAATGCTTGACAACGGCTCGGTTGGGTCTCACCATAACGGTATTGGCTGTCCGGACGAGGACCTGACTGGGCTAGGCCCCCGCTCGAACCGTGCTCAGCCGCTTGCGACTGGTCACGCGCGTATTCGAGCTGGCGACCTCCCCACCCAGAGGTGGGCTATGAATCCTTGCGTCGCCGCAAAGCGGATTGCGAATTCGCTGCGTTCGCAGCGTCTGGGGACGTTGCGAGGGGTCACACTGTTGTCCGACGCCGGCGCCGCCGTCGTCTTTGGCAACGACGACTACGCGCACGACCCCCAAACGCGGGAAGAAGTTCGGTTGATTCTCGACCGCGCCGCGGAGGACCAGGTTGAGGTCCTCGGCTTTGAAACCGACGACGCGGGCCATTCGGCCTGGGCGATGGTGCTGCGATCCACCGATCTGGAATGGCTGCGATCGCGGCTGCGCGAGGCTTCGTACCAGTCGCACTGTGAGAACGGCTCGGCTCGACGGCTGATTGTGGCCGAAGTGATCCATTCCGCGGACCCGCTCGCCAGCGAAGTCAACGGCGTCGAGGCGCTCGAGGTCGCGAACGACCTCGTGACGATCGATGAAGATGCATGTTTAGTCGAAGGAGAGGACCGTTCCTTTTAGTAGTGTAGCCCTCTCGCTCCGCGAGAGGATGCATCATCACGCGGAGCGTGATGGCTACACTACCGCACACGGATTGTGCGGGCTACATACGGGCAAAAGAAACGCTCCACTTCTTCCACTGATCGATGGACCCGCCGGCAGGTGCGGTCCTAGGGCGCTTTCTTTACAGGAGCCCGTGATGAGCATCGTCGTTGATGACACCAAATCTCTGGCCCGCTCTACTCCCCAGACACCGTCCGTCAAGCCACCGGCTGAGCCGCAGCCGGTCGAAACAAAGCACCAGTATCCCGGCTTGCCGGCCACCTGCGATGGGGCCGAGGCGGTGGTGCATGTCGAGACGCGGATCTCGCAAGGCACTGGTGCTTATCCCATCACCAGTTCGACCACGATGGGGGGCGGCTTCAACGCCGCCGCGCAAAACGGCCAGCCCAACCTGTGGGGCGATCAGCTCATCTTCATGGAGCCGGAGAGCGAACACTCTGCGGCCTCGTTCTGCGAAGGCTTTGCCGTCTCGGGCGGCCGCGTGACCAATTTTACGAGCGGCCAAGGTCTGGTGCTCATGAAGGAGGTCCTGTACACGATCTCCGGCAAGCGATTGCCCGTGGTCTTCAACATTGGCGCCCGCGCGCTGACCAGCCAAGGCCTCAACGTGCATGCCGGCCACGATGATCTGATGAGCGTGGCCGACTGCGGGTGGGGAATGCTTTTCGCGCGCAACGCGCAAGAGGCCGGCGACCTGTGCCTGATCGCGCGACGAGCGGCCGAAGCTTCGAAAACGCCATTCTTCAGCGCGCAGGACGGCTTTCTCACCACACATACCGTAGAAAAAGTCCGCCTGCCCGAGCTGGATTTCATGAAGGAGTTCGTCGGTCGGCCGGAAGACAAGCTCATGAACCTGATGGACCCGGCCAGCCCGATGATGTCGGGCGTGGTGCAGAACCAGGACTCCTACATGAAAGGCAAGATCGCGCAGCGCTGGTACTACGACCGCGTGGCCCCGGCGCTGGCTGAGTCGTTTGCCGAATTCGCAGAGAAGACCGGCCGCAAGTACGATTTCGTTCGCGGGTACCGTTGCGAAGACGCGGAGTACATCATTGTCGGGATGGGTTGCTACATGGAGACGGCCGAGGCCACCATCGATTATCTGCGCGATAAGCTCGGCGTCGCGGCGGGCGCGATGACCGTTTACTGCTTCCGCCCGTTCCCGGCGCGACAGATTGTGGATGTCTTGAAAAACTGCAAGGCATTTGCGGTGCTGGAGCGCATGGATGACCCGCTCTCGACAACGGGGAATCACCTGACGCGAGAAATCAAGGCCGCGTTGTGGGACGCTGCCACCGGCCGCGGCGGCCACGATCCCTTGGAAAACATGCCCAGAGTGTTTCACGGCGCGGTCGGCTTGGGCAGCCGCGACGTCCGCGGCGGCGACCTGATCGCGGTCTTCGAGAACATGATCGACGATGGGCAAGAGTACTTCTGTGTGGGAATCGATCACCCACTGGCTTTGAAAGTGACCGACGATCCCGACCTGCGGCCGCCCGGCGGATTCTCGATGCGCGGGCATTCGGTCGGCGGCTTCGGCTCGGTGACCACCAACAAGGTCATCGCCACGATCGCCGGCGACGTGTTCGGCAAGGACGTGCAAGCGTACCCAAAATACGGCTCCGAGAAGAAGGGCCTGCCAACGACGTATTACCTGACCATCGCCGACGAGCACATCCGCACGCACAGCGAATTGGAGATCGTCGATCTGGTGGTGCTCAACGACGCAAACGCCATCCAAAGCGGCAACCCGCTGATCGGGTTGGTCGACGGAGGCGCGGTGATCCTGCAGTCGGCGTACGAAACGCCGAGCGACGTGTGGAACCGCCTGCCCAACTACGCCAAACGAATGCTGGCCGACAAGCGGGCGCGGATCTTCTACATCGACATGGTGAAGATCGCGCGGGAGGTGGCCAGCGAAGCCGACCTGCAGATGCGCATGCAGGGGATTGTGCTGTTGGGCGCGTTTCTCAAGCTGACGCCGTACTCGTGCCAGGCGCAGATGACCGACGAGCAGGTGTTTGGCGGAGTGGAGAAGGCGCTGCGGAAATACTTCGGCAAGCGCGGCGATCAGGTCGTGTTAGACAACCTAACCTGCGTCAAGCGCGGCTTCAAAGAGCTGCAAGAGATCCCGGCGGAGCTGATGCAACCGCCGGTGTAACCATTCGCTGGAGTTCAAGCTTTAGCTTGTGCCGACAGGCTAAAGCCTGAACTCCAACCTACTCTGAACCCTGAACCCTGAACCCTGAACCCTGAACCCTCCTTATGGCCACCGTCACCGAACCAACCAGAGTTCCCGAGTCGATGAACGCCGCGAACTCGCGCGACCCGTATAACAACAGCAGTTACGGCACGTTGGTGGACAGCCCGTACAAGCTCGTGCAATTGCCGGTGCTGGACGTCTGCGACTTCAACGAGCGGATCATCCGCGGCTATGAGGAGGGCACGGCCGAGAAGGAACTGCCCGCCGATCTGTCGCTCGCGCGGTCGCTGATCCCCGCGGGTACGGCCACGCTCCGCGACTTTAGCTATGTCGCGCCGGAGATCCCGGAGTACATCCCCGGCAATTGCACCGGCTGCATGGACTGCGTCACGCTCTGTCCCGACACGGCGATCCTCGGCAAAGTCATCTCGGAGACCGAGTGGGAACAAAAGCTCGCCGCGATCCCCGAAGCGGCCGACCGAGAGCTGTTCCGCCTGCAATGGGCCGACACGCGCAAATACTATGAGGGCGCCAAGAAGAAGGGTCAGGACGGTGGCAAGTTCGTGATCATGATCGACCCCAGCAAGTGCAAGGGATGCGCCGAGTGCGTGACGGTCTGCGATGACGACGCGCTCAAAATGGTCAACAAGACCGAAGACCTGATGACCAGCATCCGCAAGAGCCATCGGATGTTCAAGCAGGTCGGCCCGTCGGATGCGCGCTACGTCAGCGACAATCTGCTGGTCGATATGATGCTCAAGGAGCAGACGCACGTTTACGTCGGCGGCGCGGGGAGCTGCGCCGGCTGCGGCGAGGGGACGGCCTTGCGGATGCTTTGCGCCGCCACGGGGGCCAAGTATGGCGACCAGTGGGGCATGATCGCCGCCACCGGCTGCAACACGGTTTATACATCGACTTATCCTTACAACCCGTACCTGATTCCCTGGACCAACTCGCTCTTCGAAAACGCCCCGGCCTACGCCATGGGCGTGCGCATGCGATGGGACCAGATGGGTTGGCAGGACCGGCCGCTATGGTGTTTGGGAGGCGACGGCGCGATGTTCGACATCGGCTTCCAGTCGCTCTCACGGCTGTTGGCCTCCGGAATGAAGATCAAGGTTTTTGTCCTGGACACTCAGGTCTACTCCAACACCGGCGGTCAGGCTTCAACCAGCAGCTTCACCGGCCAGAACACAAAGATGAGCGTCCACGGCAAGAAGTTTGACGGCAAACAGGAGCGCCGCAAAGAAATCGCCCAGATCGCCATGATGCACCCGCGGACGTTTGTGGCTCAGACGACCTGCGCCCATATCAACCACTTCTATCGCGCGGTGATCGACGCCTTGGAATTCGACGGGCCGGCGATCGTCACTTGCTACACCACCTGCCAGCCGGAACACGGCGTGGGGGACAACATGGCCACCGATCAGGCGCGCCTGGCGGTCGATACGCGGGCGTTTCCGCTCTTGGTCTACGACCCGCGCAAAGGCAACACGATCCGCGAGCGGTTGTCGCTGCAAGGCAACCCGGCCGTCAAAGACGATTGGTGGCTGAACCCGAAGACCGGCGCGGTCGTGGACTTCATCGACTTTGCCCGCAGCGAAGGGCGGTTCGAAAAGCACTTCGACAAGAACGGCAACCCGAGCGAGACGCTGCTGACCGCGCGGCAGGACCGCCTGGAGAACTGGCACGTGCTGCAGGAGCTGGCCGGCATGTTGACTTCGCAGAAATCAGCGGGACCGGCCGCGAAGCCGGCGTCAAAGATATTGGACGTGGCCGCACTTCCCACCAAACCAGCAGGCGGCTCGGCCGTCGAAGCCATCCGCGCCGTGGCCGCCGCGAAGTCGAACGGACACAACGGCGGACTTCCCAGCGACTACGCGGTCGGCATCCGCATTCGCTACAAGGACAATGGCGACTGGATCACCGGGACACTCAAATCGCTTGAGCCGGCGGTGCTCGTTTTCGACGATCAGACGCAAATTCGCACGACGCAAAACGTTCTTCGCGACGCAATTGCGGAAGGGCTGATCGTGCGGGTGTAGCCGCGGCGGCTGTGACAAATGACGCGGGGGGTCCATTCGATTGACGCCCTCAGGCCACCGTGCATCCTTTCTTCGTACTTGGTACTCTGTACCTCGATACTTGCCAGTACTTGGACGCGCGGTACATCCAATACCAGTCAAGGAGAGTGCGGTGGATCGATTGCTGAGGTACTTTTGGGCGGTCGCGGTAGTATTGCTCTGGTCAATTCCCGCCCTTGAGGCAGACGCGCAAACGCGCACCGAAAACGTCCTCTGGGTGATGCTCGACGGCCTGCGGTGGCAGGAGCTGTTTCGAGGCGCGGACGAGGGCCTGATCAACAAGGAGCGCGGCGGCGTCGATAAGGTCGATGAGGTGCGGAAGCGGTTCGTCCGCAATTCGATGGAAGAGCAACGCACGGCGCTTTTGCCATTTTTGTGGAACGTCGTAGCCAAAGAAGGTCAGTTGCTGGGAAATCACGCCAAACAAAGCGTCGGCCGAGTGACCAATGGTAAGAACTTTTCCTACCCCGGCTACAGCGAGGTGCTCTGCGGGTTCGCCGACGACCGGATCGACAGCAACGATAAAAATCTCAATCCGAACGTGACCGTGTTCGAATGGCTGCACCGCAAACCGGAGTTCAGAGGCAAAGTCGCTGCGGCCACGTCCTGGGATGTGTTTCCTTATATCATCAACGCCCCACGGAGCGGCATTCCCGTGAACGGCGGCGCGGCGGCGCTCACGGGGGTCGAAGAAACGTCCGAAGTCAAGCTGCTCAACCGCCTGAGCGTCGAGACGCCGCTGTTCGATGAAACGACGCGGCCCGACTCGCTCACGTTTCATGCGGCGCGGATCCTCATCGAGCAGAAAAAGCCGCGCGTGCTATTCATCAGCTTCGACGAAACCGACACGCAGGCCCACTACGGCCGCTACGACCGCGTGCTGGCCTCGGCGCATAAGGCCGACGCATTTATCCGCGAGCTGTGGGAAGCCGTGCAGCAAATGCCCCAGTACCGCGGCAAGACAACGCTGCTGATCACCACTGACCACGGCCGCGGCGACCCGCCGGTGGAGTGGAAAAACCATGACGCCAAAACGGCGGGCTCCGAATTCATCTGGCTGGGCGTGCTCGGCCCCGACACGCCCGCGCTTGGCGAGCGAGGCGACGTTGAGTTCGGCCAGAACCAGATCGCGGCGACGATGGCGGGGCTCTTAGGCTTCGACTATCGTGCCGAGGTCTCAAAAGCAGGAAAGGTCATTGGGGACGTAATCGGCGACCGCGAGTGACCAATCCCTTTTTGCGAGTTACAGCGTCTGGCAGGACGAGTTTCATGCGTTAGAATGCCCGTCTGTACCTTCTGGCGAGGCCCAGCCATGTTCGACTACGAAATTAAGCTCTACGCCTTCGTGCTCGACTATTGCCATAAGCTCGCCGACGGCATCGCCGAGGAAGACATGGCACATCAGCCGCTGCCGGGAATCAACCCGCCGGTGTGGATCTTGGGTCATCTGGCAATCTGCACGGACTATGCGGCGATGCTGTTGGGAATGTCGAAGGACTGCCCCGAAGAGTGGCATCGTCGTTTCGGTCCCGGATCGACACCGCCGCGCTCCGACGAGCCGCGGCCGAAGAAGGAGAAGCTGCTCTATGCGTTCGACCGCGGGCACGAGCGCGTAAGCCACGCCGCCGAAACGGCGACTCCGGAGCGGATGAAGGAACCGCACGTCGTCGATCTGGCCTACTTACGCGATTCGCTCACCACGGTCGGCGAACTGGTGGCTCATTTGATGACGACGCATCCCGCATTTCATCTCGGCCAACTCTCCACCTGGCGGCGCGCAAATGGAATGCCGAGCGTGCTGATACTGTAGTTCAAGCCTGGGGACGAGGAGCAGGTCAGCTCTTCTTTTTGCGGCTGGACTTCTTCTTGGCAGTCTTTTTCTTCGAACCTTTTTTGGGTGGAACCTTCGCACCTTTCTTGCGGGCTTCAGACAAGCCGATGGCGATCGCCTGTTTGCGGCTCTTTACCTTCTTGCCGCTGCGGCTGCTCTTGAGCTTGCCGCGTTTCTTCTTGTGCATCGCCTTCTTTACGGACTCACCGGCTTTCTTTCCGTATTTGGCCATAGTATCGCCTCTCGCGTTAACGATCGCCTCGGGCGGCAGGACAAAGAATGCCGCGCCGATCGGCGGGATTCTCAAAGCGGCTGCAACTACAGTGCCGACGATTGCTTACTAATACTCAAAGCGACCGCGTCGCTCGGTTGAGCGGTGACCATCGTCCGTTTATCATTTTCATGGTCGTGACTCGACGTACCTCAAGGTGAGTAAGTCGGTGGGCCGCGAAAAAGCTGACTCCAGAGAGTGCTCATTTTGGACGCAGGATTGCAGACCGGACCGTCGTTACACGTTCGCCAGTACGAGACCTCCGACGAGCCGGCGGTGGTCGCACTTTGGCAGGAGGTGTTTTCCGACGATCCTCCACACCACGACGCGGTCGCCTCGATCCGCCTCAAACTGGCGGCGCAGCCGGACCTGTTTTTCGTGGCCACCCGCGGCGACGAAGTGTTGGGCACGATCATGGCAGGCTTCGATGGTCACCGCGGCTGGATCTATCGCGTTGCCGTCAGTCCCCAACACCAGCGGCAAGGGATCGGCACGGCGCTGATGCGGCACGCTGAGGCGGCATTGGTCGCCCGCGGAGCGCCCAA
The DNA here is from genome assembly GCA_040901795.1 of Pirellulales bacterium. GTDB lineage: Bacteria > Planctomycetota > Planctomycetia > Pirellulales > JALHPA01 > JBBDYH01. Next base: position 14,741 of record JBBDYH010000064.1, on the reverse strand, counting down.
AATCAACCTGCAGATTCGCGCGACAAACTGCCAGGTGGTCGCGTTCTACGAGCACCTGGGTTACGTCGTCGAGGAGCGGATCAGCATGGGCAAGCGGATTCACTAATGAAACAGTGTGCCACTGCTCACCGCGAGCAGTGCTGCGACGCGGGTATTTGACCGGCGCTTGGCGGATAGCTATGTTGGCCGCAGTTGCTTTGATCTCGCTTTAACGGTGACCGGACAGCGCCTCCTGAATCCTTTTCCTCCAGCCAGCCGCCATTCGTCCAACCAAGGAGCCCCACCCATGTTCCGCGCGATTGTTTCATTTGTAATTGTCGTTGGCGTCTTTGCCGCCGCTCTTGGGGCGCAGGACAAAGCCGAAAAGAAGGACCAGAAAGACGACGAGCCAGGCTTCAAGAGCCTGACCGACGGCAAGACCTTCGACGGCTGGAAAGCAAGCGAGGCCAAGGACACTTGGACGATCCAAGACGGCGCCTTCGTCGCCAAGGGACCGCGCAGCCACCTGTTTTATGTCGGCGACGAAAAGCCGTTCAAGAACTTCGAGCTCAAGGTGGACGTGATGACCGAGCCGAACTCGAACGGCGGCATCTATTTCCATACCAGGTTTCAGGAAGACAACTGGCCGCGTAACGGCTTTGAGACGCAGGTGAACAACACCTACAAGCCCGATCCGCGAAAAACCGGCAGCTTGTACGGCGTGAAGGATGTCATGAACAACTCGCCCGCCAAGGACAACGAGTGGTGGACGCAGCACATCATCGTCAAAGATAACACCGTGACCATCAAGATCGACGGCAAGACGGTGACGGAGTACACTCAAGAGCCGGGCCAAAAAACTGGCAGGGGCTCTGCTAAAAAGCTTGACGAAGGGACGTTTGCCTTGCAGGCACATGATCCGAAGAGCGTGGTCCGCTATAAGAACATCCGCGCAAAGCGGCTGGATTAGCGAAATAATCCTCCACATCTGCTTCCATTGTCACGTAGCTAATCGCTCCTCGCCGCGGCCATGTCGCGAACACGGGCAAAGGCCGTGGCACACGAGCGATCTGCCTGCTTTAAGCCGGCGGTCTCTATTTCTACCAAAATCTGACAAAGCACTAGGCGTCTTTTACAATCCGGCCGCTGCTCCGCTTGCCGCACCCGAGGCGGGCGTAGCGGCTGCTATCGCCCCCATACCGGAGCCCTCAACACTTATGTCGCTCGCAATTGCAATCTGTCTGGCGGCGATTCGGCCGCTGCGCCTCAGAAACCGTTTTCGCTCGCTGCTGGCGGCCAGCGCCTCCGGCCTGCTCGTCGGCCTCTGCCTGTTGCCCTCGGCGACTGTGGCACAGCAACCAACCGCGCCATACTCAGGGCGCGTCTGGGTATTTATCGGCACTTATACCAGTGGCAAGAGCGAGGGCATTTATCGGGCGCAGCTCGATCTGAAGAGTGGGGAACTCACACAGACCGAACTGGCGGCCAAAGTCGAAAACCCGTCGTTTCTGGCGTTACATCCCAATGGCAGGTTCCTCTACGCCGCTGGGGAGTTGAGTAACTTCGAGGGTAAGCCCGGTGGGGCGGTCTCGGCCTTTGCGCTCGACGGCGAGACGGGCAAGCTCGCGCTGTTGAACCAGCAGTCGTCACGCGGGGCCGGGCCTTGCCACCTGGTTGTCGATCCGTCGGGAAAAAATGTACTCGTCGCGAACTACGGCGGCGGCAGCGTGGCCGTGTTGCCGATCGGCGAGGACGGCCGATTGCAGCCGGCGTCGTCCTTCATTCAACACGAAGGCAAGAGTGTCAACGCTCGGCGACAAGACGCGCCGCACGCGCACTCTATTAACGTCGACAAGGCCGGCGCGTTCGCAGTTGCCGCGGATTTGGGACTCGACAAGCTCCTCGTCTACCGCTTCAATCCCGAGCAAGGGCGTCTCACCGCGAACGATCCTCCGCATGCGTCTGTCGCAGCCGGCGCCGGACCGCGGCACTTCGCGTTTCATCCGAGCGGGCGATTTGCATACGTCATCAACGAGATGCATTCGACGGTGACCGCATTCGACTATGACTCCAAACAAGGCAGACTCGTCCAATTGCAGACGCTCAGCACGCTGCCGGCGCCACAGCAGGGAAATAGCACTGCTGAAGTTCAGGTGCACCCATCAGGCAAGTTCCTCTATGGCTCCAACCGGGGCCATAACAGCCTGGCGATCTTTGCGATTGACCAGGGGACCGGCCGCCTGACGCCCATCGGCCACCAAGAGACCGGGGGAAAAACGCCGCGGAACTTCGGCATTGACCCGACCGGCTCGTTCGTGGTGGCCGCGAACCAGGCGTCCGATTCGGTGGTAGTGTTCCGCGTCAATCAGACGACCGGCAAATTGTCGCCCACGGGGCACAGCGTCGAAGCGCCGACTCCGGTCTGCGTCAAGTTTGTGGGGATCCCGCGCTGAAGGCGTCGCTGGATGAATCTGACTGCGACGAACGCCGTAGCGTATTTACGTTCGCGCGGCCACCTCGCACCGGCTGAATCGACGACCGCTCGGGAACTGAGCGGGGGCGTGTCGAACACGGTGATTTACATCGCGCGTTCCGGTGGCGACGACCTGGTGCTAAAACAGGTGCGCAGGCAGCTCAAAGTAGCGGAGCGCTGGTATTGCAGCATCGAACGTATTTGGCGCGAAGTCGATGTGCTGCGCCATTGCGCGACCGTGATTCACGGCAGCAGGCTGGATGCTGCGTTCAAAGTTGATGTGCCGCGGCTGTTATTCGAGGATCGTGAGAACTATTTGTATGCCATGTCCGCCGCGCCGAGTGATCACGTTGTATGGAAACGCGAGCTTTTGTCGGGCACGGCGCGCAGCGACGTCGCTAGCGCCTGCGGCACATTGCTCGGTACGCTCCATGGCAGGTCGTGGCACGATGTCTCCCTGGCGCGCCAATTAGACGACAGGCAGTTTTTCGTTGACCTCCGCCTCGACCCCTACTACCGGCAGGTTGCCGGCGTTCACGAGGAACTGGCCCCTGACATCGAGCGGCTGATTGATTCCGTATGGAGCCAGCGCCATTCTCTGGTGCACGGCGACTTTTCCCCGAAGAATCTGCTGGTGTACGGCGATCGTATCTTGCTGATTGACTTTGAAGTCGGCCACTACGGTGATCCGGCTTTTGACGTAGGCTTTTTCCTCAGTCACCTGGTGCTTAAAGCCTGTTACCACGCCCCGCGGGACGGCCCGTTTTTCGACCTCATCGATGCCTTTTGGAACGGCTATTGCGCGGAGATGACGGGCGCTGTCTCGCCCGATGAACTCGACGCGCTCATCGGCCGAGGAATTCTGAATTTTGCGGGCTGCACCCTGGCACGGCTCGATGGCAAGAGCAGAATTGATTACCTTCGCGACTCGGCTAGGCGCGATTGGATGCGCGAGCTGTGCCGAGTGATATTCAAGAGCCAGCCGGTGCAGTGGGCTGAGGTCAGGCGGCTGGCCGGGCGGCTGCTGAATGCCGCCCAGGTTGCAACCCACCCGCCCGGCACAAGCTAAAGCTTGAACTCCAACGCGGTCACTTGGCCGACATCCGCAGGCAGTAAGCTTATGAGTCATATCAGCGGGATTCAGGCGCGGGAAGTGCTCGACAGCCGCGGTCGACCCACGGTCGAAGTGGACGTCCTGGTCGGCGGGCGTCTGGCGGGCCGGGCGATCGTTCCCTCGGGCGCGAGCACCGGAGCGGCCGAGGCTCTGGAGCTGCGCGACGGCGACTCGCAGCGCTACGACGGTCTGGGCGTCCTGCGCGCGGTCGCCAATGTGAACCAGGTCATCGCGCCGGCACTTGTGGGCCTTGACCCGTCGGATCAGCTCGCGGTGGACGACAAGCTGCTCGCCTTGGACCCATCGCCCCAGAAGTCCCAGTTGGGGGCCAATGCGATTCTCGGTGTGTCGCTGGCCGCGGCCCACGCGGGAGCAGCGATTCGCAACGTACCACTCTACCGGCATCTTCACGCTTGTCTCGTGGCGGTGGCTGATAACGCCACTGCGACTGCCCAACCGCGCATGCCGTTGCCGATGACCAACATGATTTCCGGTGGGTTGCACGCCGGACACAACCTCGACTTTCAAGATGTGCTCGTCATACCCATTGCCGCGCCTGATTTTCGGACAGGCCTGGAATGGATCGTTCGCGTATATAACCGGCTCGGCCGGTTGCTCGCCGCGGCAGGCTACGAGGGTCGCCTGGTTGGCGATGAAGGCGGATATGGTCCGCGGCTGGCAAGCAACGAGCAGGCGATCGAGTTCGTCGTGTTGGCAATCGAAGCGGCCGGGTTGCGGCCGGGTGGGGATGTGACCCTTGCACTCGATGTGGCCGCGACCCACTTTTACGACGGCCACTCCTATCGCCTGAACGCGGGCGGGCATGCTCCCCTCTCGAGCAGTCAAATGATCGAGCACTTGGAGCAACTGGTCGCCCGGCATCCGATCACTAGCATCGAGGATCCCCTTGCCGAGGAGGACTGGCAGGGTTGGCAAGAGCTTACCCGCCGGCTCGGGCAAAAGGTGCAAATCATCGGCGACGACCTGTTCGCGACCAATCCAACGCGTCTAGTGCGCGGCATCGATATGCAGGCGGCCAACAGCGTGCTTGTGAAGGTGAATCAGATCGGCACGTTGACCGAGACGTTCAGGACGATCGACTTCGCGCGTCGGGCTGGCTTCAGCCACGTCGTCTCGGCGCGCAGCGGCGAAACCGAAGACACGACCATTGCCGATCTGGCGGTTGGCACGACGGCCAAGCATATCAAGATCGGCTCCATCGTCCGCAGCGAGCGACTGGCCAAGTATAATCGGCTCTTGCGCATCGAAGCGGAGTTGCAGGGGAGTTGATAACACCGAATGCACAGGACGAAGGACGAACGGGGGCCGAATGACGAGTGATGAAGCGTGCGGGTGAGCGTGAGTGGATGAGCGGTGAGTGACTGCCGCGTGGTACACGATATCGGGAAAGATTCGATTGTCCTCCGACAGCCGGTTAACATTGATGGCGGCAAGGTCGTCAAAACTACAGGAGAATAATCGATGACTCGTTCTACTGGTATCGCATTCATGATCTCCATTTTCTGCCTGTGCATCGTCCCGAGCGCCATCCGCGCACAAGGGTTCGGCGGCTTCGGCGGCGCGGGGAATGCTCCGGAACGAGCCGGCCTTGCGGAGGGCGCCTGGGATTCCGCGAGAGAAGTTCCGTTATTGCCGCCGGAAAACGCGCTGAACTTCATTACGATCGACGGGACTGCGGATCTCCGCGTGGTCCCCGAAGGAATCCGCGTCGTGCTGGCGATTACCAGCGAAGCCGAGACGGCGGATGGTTGTCAGGAGAAAAATGCCGCCCAAGTGCAAGCCGTTTTGAAAGCCTGGGCTGATCTGAAAATTGCCGAAGAAAACATTGTCGAGGATTTCATCAACGTGTTGCCCGTGTATGAATGGCGGCTGACCGAACGGGACGGGCAGAAGTTCCGCGTTCAACAGCGCGAGGGATACCGCATGCAAACGAACCTGCATGTGTCGGTCAAAACAGAAACCGACGCGATGGCGGCGATCCAGCTCGCTTTTCAGCAAGACGTCACTGACATCGTGACGTTTGACTATTGGAGCTCCGAATTAGACGAACAGAAGGCCAAAGCTCGGGTGGCGGCCCTCGAAGCGGCCAAGGAGAAATCCAAGATCTTGCTGGCGGTTTTCGCCGACCCGCCCAAAGTGATCAACATTCAAGAGAGCACTGCGGTGTTCTTGCCGCATTCCCTTTACCGCACCTACGAAAATGTCTTGGAAGAACAGATCCAATACAACAGCAGTTGGCAAAACCTACCGGCGATCAAAGCATACCGGCCGAAAATGACGTACTTTCAAGGGTTGCAGAGCCGTTCGGACCTACGGCCCGCCAAGCCGGCGATGCGGCCGGAAATTGCGGTCGTCTCCACCGTGCGGCTCTATTACCAGTCGCCGGCGGATAAGACGGTGGCCGGCAAAAGCCATTGAGCGATGGTCAATTGGCGCCGGGGGGGCCAGCGAACAGGAGGGGAAAGGTGGTGAACGACCCCAAGGGCAAAAGTGCATTGACCACCGCATCGCGGCCGCAGTTTCGCATAGCTGTTGGTACATTGCGTTGATAAGCAGATGTGGGCCAGATTGATGATCCGTGCTCGCTTCTCAATCGCCGCTCTCGCCTGGTTTACAGCCATTGTGGCGCTTGCAGCAGCGCTGCCGCGGAGGCACCACTTGGTTCCTCGTGTTGTCGGCGGAGTCTTCAAAAAAACCTATCTTACGCGGGAAGATTGGCCGCTCGGTTGGGAGCTGCTTTGGCGCGGAGGCGTCGTCGTGGGTTTGTGCTTGATCGTGTGGTTGTTTACCCGCCCCGGAAAAGGTTTGCCGCCCTGAAAACCCTTGGATTCAAATTGGCGCAGTATGTCGGCAAAGGCGCACATTATGTCAGGCAAAATCCTTTTCAGTGGTTCCGTAATTTCATTGATTCTCTGCATTTCGTGTTGGCCGCAGGCTCCTGAGACGCCATCGCGCGTCAATTCTCCCAAGCAGCAGGTCATCTGGTCCGGAACGGTCTCTGATGTTCGAGGCCGCGCCGTAGAAGGCGCCGAAGTGTTCGTCGTCGCTACCTATCTAGGGGAACGGCATGCAAACAACTATCTGATCTCTGCGGTTAGCAACGCTCAGGGGAAATGGAGTGCCGAGCTAGAACTGACACCGAAAGAATTTCGAACCCAGCTTTGTCAAAACGTGTACGTGCTTTGGCAGAAGGCTGGACACTGCTGCGATTTCCTTCACTTTTCGTATCTGTTTCACGATGAGTCGAAAAATAAAAACAAACCAAGCCCGCGCAATCTGGAGCTCGTCGTGCCATCGACCAAAGGCACACTCTCGGTTAAGGCGATGCGCGGAGATGCGCCGCAAGCCGATGCAGTCGTCAGAATTGCCAATGAACATTGGCCAAAGCTGTACCCCGCGAACAGGAAACCGGACGGGGATACGGGCGCTGGCGAGCGGTTGGATGAGATACTTCATCCCGCGGCTCGCACTGATGAACAAGGTTTTGCCCGGTTCGATGACCTGGCGCCCGGAACCTATCGAATCCTGGCGGCGGAACGCGACAGTGAGGGGCTCTATGTCGTCCAGGTCGATCCGGAAGGGCAGAGGCGGTCTCCCAGTTACCAGGGAGTGCCGTTGCGTGCGGGAGAGGATCGTCGCTTCACCGTAGCGGTCTATGAACAGTCGAACCACGTGTCGCTGCAAATTCTCCAGGCCGACGGTGAGCCGGCGAGTTGGGAAACGACGGCTTATCAATACGATCATGGAGCGGGCTTCGAAGGAGCCTCGGGGATCGGAGGTTGGATCGACGAAAGGGGCCGCGCTGATTTTTCCTTCGGCCAACCCGGCCTCTGGCGAATGTATGTACGGGAGCGGGAAATCGGAGCGGTGGCGACTCGAGTTGATCCCCCGTGCTACGAGGCCGCGGGAGTCGTTGCCGTCTCGCCGCTACTGGAAAACGCACCTCCGACCGTCCTGACGTCGCGCTGGGTCGAGCGCGATGAAGTACCACGGCGTAACCGTAACCAGAGTTGGCGCGATGCGAAGTTTTCAGACAACGCAGGTCGCGTCTTTTATGCCGATGGAAAAACACCCGCCTTCGGAGCGAGACTCTTATCTCTGGAACCGAAAACCGCGCATGCGGTCTATCAAACACGGTCCGACGCCTTGGGACGTTTCCATGCGAAGTGCTGCAACGTCGCCTCGCAACAGGCGAGAGATTCGACTGAGCCAGTAATCGTCGCAATGCTGCCGGGGGAATGCGGAGCGACTCTCGTTCCGCTCCCCGCGACCGAACCATCGCAGGACTGGTCGATTATCCTTCCCAAAGCGATGTCGCTGCGCGGTCGAGTGACCGTCGGGGGAAAAAGTATCTCGGAGTGGAATAACCAGTTCCGCGTGTTGGCTGGTTACGAGGGACGAGGGAAACTCGACGAGCTGCTTAGTATTCTGGTCACTCCCGACAAGGACGGCAGTTTTGAGTTGGCGGGGCTGACGCCGGGTCACTATCGAATTCAGGCGTCGATGGATGGTATTTGGCTGTCGTCCAACGCGTCGCTGGTTGTCGAGGCCGATGGCGTGCGATCGGAACCATTGACACTAGACATCGGTCGGTTAGGAGTGCGCAGCGTGATCCGCTGTGTCGATCGAGCAGCTAAACCGGTCGTAGGAATTCAGGTTGATCTGCAACGCCCGACCGGTCCGTTGACCAACGTGCTTTGGCCAGTGACATTCACTTCCGACGGCGCTGGCATTCTCAATTTGCCCCCGCTGGAAGCCGGCCGTCACACGCTCCATGTTCCGAGTCTTCAAGACTCCGCGAAGCGATCCGAGCATACGATCACGATCAAGGACCTTACGCCTGACTTGCGTCCCTTGGAATTGGATCTGGTCGTTGACTGATGAGTTGTGACGGCGTCGTTTCACGGCCCGGCGATAATGAAGCGGCGGATTGCTTCGCTACGGTCACATCGATCTGGTCGATGGTGCCAAAGCTGGCGGTGGTTTGAGGGGATTTACAGCGGATAACCTTGTTGTCGAAGAATCGGTCCGGCAACCCGCCGCAGATTGCCGCCAAAGATCTGCAATCGCTGTTCGTGCGTCAGATCGGCGTCGAAGACTTTCGAGAGTTCGGTGGAATACGAACGCGATGGGCCATGCCCGCCCCAGATCAGACGGCTGGCGCCCAACTCGCGCACGGTGTAGTCAACCTGCCCCGAGTGCGGGTCGGAACCGCTGAATTCGAGGTAGACGTTTTCGTGGCGCCTGACCGTGCGGACTCCCAGCTCCCAGTCGCCGCCGGAGTGACCGCAGATCAAAGGCACGTCGGGGAATCGCTCGGCCAACATTGCCACGTCGAGCGGAGTCGATTCGCCAGGCTCGTTGTCTCCGCCGGGGCGTCGCGGCACACCGCCGACCTTCGTCCAGGTGTGAATGTAGATGACTGCCTTGAGCTCCGCCGCCCGCCGGATCAGGACGTCGTTGTCGCGATGGCTGACCGTGACCCCGCCGCGATTGCCGCCGTAGTACTTGATGCCGATGCACGGTCCGTCGGCGACCCACTCTTCGATTTTGCGGTAACTTTCGATGGGCTGCGAGGGATCGACGGGAATCAACCCTGAGACTCGATCGGCGTGTTTTTCCAGATACTCGCGGATTTCGCGTTTCTTCTCGGCCGGAATCGTGACGCCGAGCGGATCGGTCGGCGAGCCCGCGATGTCTAGCGAGAGCATCCGTTCGATCCCCATGCGCTCGACGTAGAAGAGGTTCTCTTCGTGGGAGCGAATGCCGCCGGTAAAGCCGTGATAGTGCATGTCCCAGATCCGCAGCTTCGCCAGGTCGTCACGCGTAGGCAGACCGTAGGCGGCCGGGTCCAAGGCAAAGTCACGAGCAGCGGAAGGATTCATCGGATTGCAAGTCGCAGTACTTTGGTAGGAGCACTAGCCGATCAGCCGCTGGGCGTTGGCGCTCATCAGCATCTTCAGTTGCGCAAGGCTTAGGGGCGACTCGAACAGTTTCATCAGTGCGCTCTCGCAGGGAAAATACGGCGCATGCGAGCCGAAGAGCAGCCGCTCGATGGGGATCGCGCCGCGGTAGCTGTAGTTTTTTCCGTCGAGGAGCCGACCCACGCCGCCGTTTCCCTCGATGGCGGCAATGTCGAACGTGATTTGCGTGTCGCGTATCAATGTCGAAACGTTATTGCCCAAGAGCGGCCCGGCCGAATTGATGAGCTGCGTCTTCGCGTTGGGAATTTTCTTCAGCAGCTCGTCCAGCGGCGCGACATTCACGGCGCCTATGGCGATTGCCGGGTGGTGGACGCGCTCGTCTTCCATCCGCAAGACGATTTGGACGAGCAGGTCCCGCCTGGCGGCTTCGGCTAACAGCCGGGCAAACTCAGGATGATCGAGCGAGTAACCATGATAGGCCGGATAGAGCCGCACGCCCCGCATGCGGTACTGCTCGTGGCAGCGCCGAAGATCCTCGTCCCAGTCGGGCCAGGCGGGATTGACGCTGCCGATGGCCGTGAGCATTCCCTCGCCGCGCGTGCGGCACTCTTCCGCAAGGCGGCGATTGACCTGGTCGAGCTGCTTGTGAAGGACGGCCTCGAAGCTGCCGGCCCAAGCCTGGGTGATGCGATGTTTTCTTAACTTGGCAACGAGCGGCTCGGTGCGGGCGTACTTCAGCTTGCGGAAAGGCCAATCAAACAAGTGGACGTTGGTGTCGATAATCTCAGGGACCGCAGCGGGTGGCTCGGCGCCTTGACCGGACGGGCTAGCAAGCGAGGCTACCAGCGGAATGATGCCGGGAATCAGCGAGGCCTTGACGAAACTCCGCCGATCGATCGCCGGCCTGTCGTGTCGGTCATGTGGCATGGCTTGCATTCAAGGGCGTGTCGTGCGTGCTGCCGGAAGTCGAGCGAATCCTCGTTGCCAGTGTTATACTCCTCTCGTTGGCCAATGGGAAACCAATCGCGCTTGCGCGGGGAAACTCAACATGCGAGCCTTCTGGAGCCTTGTGGTGCTGCTCCTGCCGACGACATTGTGCGGCCAGGAGCTCGCGCCTTGGAAATTCAATCGCCATCCAACCGACGTACCAAAGCGTCAAGTCCGGGAGATCGCGGCGGGAAGTCTGGGGTACACGGTCGTGCAAGGGGGCACGATGGACGGGCGGAATTGCCGGTCCCCCCAGGGAGTCTGGACTCCCTTCGAGCAGACCTGGGAATCGAACCGATCGGTGCGGATGGAAAACGTCGGTGACACCGACGTAGTCAACCCGTGGCTCGTCAGCGGCGAGAACGACCTGCGCAACATGAGCGCGATCGTGGCGCGGGCCATCGAGCCAGGCATGACCGACCGGGAAAAGGCGATGGCACTCTGGCGCCAACAAATCCAGCATCGCTTTCACTATCCCGGCGACAACCGTGAGCTCTTAAGCCCGGTGAAGGTACTCAACGTCTACGGACACAACACGTGCGGCAACGATTCGATCTGCCTGGCAGGGCTGTGGAAGGCCGCCGGACTCAAGGTGGCGCCCGCCCGCCTCGTCGGGCACTGCGTCACGCAAGTGTATTACGACGGCGCCTGGCATCTTTACGACGGCGACATGCAATCTCTGTATCTGCTGCGCGACAACGAGACCATTGCCGGCGAGCAGGACCTGGTGCGCGATCACGATCTCATCAAGCGCACGCACACGCAGGGCATCCTACGCCCGCAGGGGCGAGCCGGCGACGAGTGGGAGGCGTCGATCTACGTCTTTGAAGGGAACGTGACAGGCGACCGCGACGCGGATCGAACGAGCTCGATGAATATGACACTATGTCCTGGCGAATCGCTTGTGTGGCGCTGGGGACACACCGAGCCGCCGAAGTACTTTGGACCGACCGAACACAAGTTTGCCGAGCGGATTTGCAACGGATTGTGGGAGTACCGACCGGACTTTTCGCGCGAGACCTGGCGAAAAGGCGCCGAGCGTGTGCGCGGGATCGTCTCCGGGGACGACGGTCTGGAGGCAGAGGCGGGCCAGACGGGTGAAATCGTGTGGGCGGTCCGCGCACCGTATGTTATTGTCGGCGGCAGGCTCGAGATCGAGGGAGCGGACGCCGAGTTCGAGCTTTCGTGGGACGGCAAGACATGGGAGAGCGCCGGCAGCGATCTCGACCGGTTTTTCCCGCCGACGGGGACTGCCCGCTACTCCTACTACCTGCGTTGCCGTCTCGAGGGAGCTGCCCGGCTGCGCCGGCTCTTAATCGTGAACGATCTGCAGATGGCTCCACTGTCGCTTCCCGAGATGGGGATCGGTAAAAACCGTTTTACGTACACCGATGAATCAACCGGCGAGCGGCAGGTGCTGATCAGCCACGAGTGGGTGGAACGCTCCGCGAGCACGCCTCCCGCAGCGCCGGCGGCGCCGATCTGGCCCCCGGATCGAGGCGAGGCCGAAGGAACCGCGATTGCCTTCCAGTGGCAACCGGCCGCTGATCCGGACGGCGAGGCGATCGCCGACTATCACTTCGAGCTTTCATCGAGAGCCGATATGAGGTGGCCGCTCTCGATGAGCTTTGCCAAGTTGATCTCCCGCACCAGCGACGCCGGCTCGGGCCGGTACACGCTGAAAGCCCCCGGCGAATTGAATCCCGATCGCGAGTACTACTGGCGCGTTCGTGCCAAGGACCAACGGGGAGTGTGGGGACCGTGGAGCCCAACGTGGCGCTTCACCCCGCGGGGACCGGCGCCGCCGCAGGATGTCTCGATGGAGTACGACCCCGAGAAGAATCGCGGGACTCTACGCTGGCAGCCCAATCGTCTGGGCCGAAGGCCGGTCGCATATCGGATCTACGCCAGCGACGAGAAGGGGTTTTCTATCAGCGACACAGCTTTTGAGGTCGCGGCCGGAGTCTATGACTTTCGTATTAAGGAATCGAGCAAGCCGCCAACTCGATTTGCGGCGAACTTTATGGGAGAAACGAGCGCCGCAGAATTGGCCGTTCTCGGCGCGGACGTGGAACTTCCTGGAGCCAACAAGGCCTACTACCGAGTTGTTGCCGTCGACGAGAGGGGGAATCGCAGCGGGCCGTCAGACTATACTGCCGCGCCACGACCGGTCATCTACACGAGGCCGGTGCAGCAGGCCCGCACTGGCAAAGGATATCGTTACCAGGTGCGGGCCATCCGCTCGATGGGCGACGTGAGGACGCGCGTTGTGGATGGACGGGAGGTGATGAATTACTGGGATGTCGAGCAGTTGCGATTTGCGCTCGAGAAAGGGCCGACCTGGCTGACAATCGACGAAGCAACTGGCCAGTTGTCAGGCAGTCCGAATCGGGCAGGGCGAGAGGAGGTCGTCGTCACAGCGACACTAGAGCGCGAACATCGCCCCCTTGACCCCGCGCAGCTTCAGTGGGGCATCGAAAAGGCAAAGGACAGCCGGGTCGAAAGCGTCGGAACCGCGAAGCAAGCCTTTGTCATCGAGACAAAGCTGGAGCTGAACTACCCTGGCGAGGCCTGGCCCGCGAAGAATCCTGGGGAAGTCGACCTGGATGAGGCGAAGCTCAAGCAGGCGCGCGACTTTGCACTTACTGGCGGTGGGTCGGGGTACATCACCCGATGGGGCGCGTTGGTGATGCAATGGGGAGACCCGAAGAAGCGATACGACCTGAAATCGTCCACGAAATCGATCGGGATCACGGCGGTCGGTTTGGCGATTCAGGATGGCAAGCTCAAGCTGACGGATAAGGCCGGCCAGCATCATCCCGAGTTCGGCACGACGCCGAAGGAAAACATCGCGACCGGCTGGCTCGACGAGGTCACGCTGTGTCACCTGGCGACTCAGACCGCGGGCTTCGAGAAGCCGGGGGGTTATGGCAAGGTTCTGTTCCGGGCGGGAACCAAGTGGTTGTACAGCGACGCGGGACCGAACTGGATCGCGGAGTGCGTGACGCTGGCCTATCGGCGCGACGTGGACGAGCTGATGTTTGCGCGTGTGTTTGGACCGCTTTCGATTTCGCGCGAGGATCTCGTCTGGCGAAAAAACGCCTTCCGGCCGCACCACATTGAAGGCATCCTGCGACGCGAGTTCGGCTCAGGAATCCACGCCAACGTCGATGCGATGGCCCGTATCGGTTACCTCTACTTGCGCGAAGGCAAGTGGGGCGACCAGCAGATCGTACCCGCGGAATTCGTAAAGGAAGCCGCGACGGCCAAGCGAGAGCTGAAGGATTTGGAGGAGCTCGACGGCAAGCACCACGGCAATGCCTCGGACCATTATGGGCTGTTGTGGTGGAACAACGCCGACGGGACGCTGGCCGAAGTGCCGCGCGACGCCTATTGGTCGTGGGGGTTGTACGATAGCCTGATCGTCGTTGTACCGAGTCTTGATCTGGTGGTCGCGCGCGCGGGCTCTTCGTGGAAGCGCACGGAGGGCGCGGATCACTATGACGTGCTGCGGCCGTTCTTGGGGCCGATCGCGGAGGCAGTGCGCAGGTAAGTGGAGTCGATCACCAAGGGGCGTAGGAGAAGGAGATAAGGGGATGAGGAGGGAGATGGGGAGATGACAAAAGCGGCCTTCGGCCGCTGTCTTTCATCCCCCTATCGCCTTTCGTATCCCCTTATCCCCCTACTTCTTTTTCGCCGGCAGCATTTGCTTCGAGGCGTAGGACTGCGAACACTGCGGATGGACGCCGGCGGCCGAGTAGGACCGTTTGCCGCAATGCGGGCAGATTGTCCCAGCGACCGGCGACCCGAACAGCGGGCTCGGCTTCTTTCCGTGTGATGCTCCCATAGGGGCAGCCTTTCCTAGTCTTGAGAGGAAGGCATGCGCCCGACGCAAGACAAACGGCGAGCGAAAACTACGCCGGAAATGCTCCTTCTCGCGCCTTGCAACCGACCGCAGCGCCTGGCGAACCAGGGGTTGAAAGGGGAAAGCCGGCGACTGCATTATAGCGGCCCCGCGACGCGATTTGCTGCTAAAAACCGGAAACTTTGGCGGAAGTCCGTCCGCGCGATAGACCAGGCCGTTCGCGACGATCTCTTTTTGGACTGTACTTTTCGGCAGGATGTCGTATACTTCGTGCGGTAGGTTGGTCGCACGAGTCCTGAGCGGCGGCGTTAGTGCCGTCCCCCTCTCTCCGTCTTTCCGGCCTGTTGGGTTGACAGTTCAACCTCTTTCGATCGGCCC
>JBBDYH010000063.1:0-30153 GCA_040901795.1 Pirellulales bacterium | reverse complement strand
GCGAGGACTCGCTTTTTGTCAATCCAAGGTTAGTACCATTGGGCTGTGCCCACCAATGAACTGTAGGGTGGGCCGAGTCCGCGCTTGCCCACGTCACTCATAGCGCCGACCTGATTACGAAATGAATCGTATTTGCCAAACATCGCTCTACGCGGTGTTCTGCATTATTTGGTGCCTCCCCAACGCAGCGCGCAGCGCCGAGCCCTTCGACCTCGACGCGGTGCTGCAAATCTTCGAAGCCGTCGTCAATGACGTCGCCCCGGCTCCCCGACCGGCCCGGGCAGTCCTGCAACTCAATCAAAACGAAGCCCAAATAAAACAGATGACGCCGCATTTCGTCCAGCAATTGCGGCCGGCATTGATGTCGGAGCTTGCATTCATCCGCCAGATGTGCGACCTGCCCAAAGAGCAACGGCCCAAGATCAAGGCCGCGGGCGAAGCCAGCTTGGAGAAAGCCGCCCGCGGGCTCGCCGAACAGCAGTTCGGCAACAATCGCAGAATGAGTGGCGGCCGCAACGAACCCGCCGATGCCCGCAAAATCATCGCCGACGAACTGAACCAGGCGCTCCAACTGACGTTGACTACCGAACAAATGGCCCAATACACCAGCGAAGCGATCAAACGAGCCGACCGGCGTAAACGCGCCGCCATCCTCAGTGCGGTCTCGCTGCTCGACGAAACGTTATCGCTCACCGCCGAGCAGCGCGAAAAGATTTACGACTCGATCGCCGCCAACTGGCAACCGGGTTGGGAACAATGGCTCATGCTGCAGCGATACGGTGGTCAGTACTTTCCCATGATTCCCGATCAGCAAGTCGTTCCGCACCTCAACGACGAACAACGGTCGGTGTGGAGCGGCTTGCAGCGCATCAGTTTCGGTGGCTGGAGCGGTGCCGAGGGGCAGGTTCCAGAAGACGACGGCTGGTGGGGCGATGAACCGGCCAAACCGGCCGACGCGGCTGGCGCAGTCGGAGGATTCGGAGCGCCGCTGATCATCGAGGCACGCTAAGGAAGGTGAGGAGGGTGTAATGAGTCTTATCGCATTGCGAAACCTGCTCTGGCAACTCGCACTGGTCCTCTGGCTCACCGTCCCCAGCCGATTTGCCTTCGCGGCGCCCGACGACGTCGAACCGCCGAAAGCTGCCGAGGCGAACGAACAACCACAAGTATTCGTCGACGTGGCCAACATCGATCAGTGGATCTTTCAGGGCCGCGGCAACGCCGATTCCGCCCGTCAGCGGCTCCAATCCGCCCTGCAACTGCAAATCGACGAGCTGCACCGAGTCTGCGAGTTGACCGACGCCCAAAAACGGAAGCTTTCGCTCGCCGCGCGGGGTGACATCCGGCAGTTCTTCGAGCAAGTCGAGGCGATCCGCGAGAAGTTCGGCGCTCTGCAGAACGACGCGAACGCCTTTAACGGCATCTGGCAGGAAATCCAGCCGCTGCAACAGAAGCTCTCTCGCGGACTGTTTGGCGAAACCTCGTTCTTTGCCAAGACATTGCGCAAGACGCTCACTCCCGAGCAAACGGTCAAATACAAGGCCAACGTGGAGGAGCGGCGCAAGTACCGCTATCGGGCCATGGTGGAAGTCGGCGTCACCACTCTGGAAAACTCGGTCCCCTTGCGGCACGAACAACACACAGCACTCGTCAAACTCTTGCTCGAGAAGACGCAACCGCCGCAGACGTTCGGTCAGCATGATAATTATGTGATCCTGCACCAGCTCTCCACGTTGCCGGAGAACGAAGTTAAGGCACTCTTGGACGAGCGCCAGTGGGCACTCCTCCAACGCCAGGTGGGTCAATTCCGCGGCATGCTCCCCGTCCTCCGCCAAAACGGCATCCTGATCCAATGACGACAGGCAAGGAACACAGATGAACGCAGCGCAGCCTACTGCCGCAACCAAAAGGACTGGCCGCAAATGCATCGGAAATGCATGCAAATGTACCCGCAGCAGCGACGGACAATACACGGGATTAACAGAAGGCAACAAAGGCAACGAAGAAACACAATCCGGCGAAGCAATCCTTCGTTTCCTTCGTTTCCTACTGTTCCAAATCTCTATCTGTGTTTATCTGTCTGTGTTCATCTGTGTTCCCTTGTTCTTGCTGCTCGTCTCGGCGCCATCACCGGCGCATGCTCAGGCCCCTGCGATTCGCATTGGCGAGGTCGTCCCCCGCGACGTGCGCGAGATCTATGACCGCGGCCTGCAGTTTCTCGCGACAAGCCAATCCGACGATGGCGATTGGAAAGGTGGGGGCGAGCAAGGACCGGGCGTGACGGGGTTGGCGTTGATGGTCTTTTTGGCGTCGGGCGAAGACCCCAACTTCGGTCTCTACCGGAACCACGTCCGCAAGGCGCTGCGGGCGATGATCAAGCAGCAGAATGCCGCGACCGGGATTATGGGGCACAGCATGTACCATCACGGCTTTGCCATGCTCGCGCTGGCCGAGGCCTATGGCACGGTGGACGATCGCAATCTCTGGCCCAGTTCGGAACCTAACAAGCGTTCGATCGGCCAGGCCCTGGAGCTGGCCGTGCGAGCCGCCGTGACCTCGCAGAAGAAAAACTCCTTTGGCGGCTGGCGCTACAGTCCCGACGCCAATGACGCCGACACGTCGGTCAGCGGCGCCGTGCTTGTCGGCCTGCTGGCCGCGCGGAACGCAGGGATTGAAGTCCCCGACGAGTCCATCGACCGCGCGATTGACTATTACACGAAGATGACCTCCGATTCCGGCCAGGTGGCCTACTCTGGCGGACTGGGCGGGTTCGACGAGTCGCTGGCCCGCATTTCGATCGCCACGCTCGTATACTCCGTCGGCCGGCGGAAAGACCTGCCTCAGTACAAGGCCACGCTCAATTACCTCACCGAGCGGCTGGAGACTCCCGCCCAATCGAGCTATCTCGAATACACCCGCTACTACCAGTCGCAGGCGTTGTTTCAAGGCGACGTCGAAGCCTGGGAGAAGTGGAACAAGCTGCTCATCCGCCACCTCAAGTCCGCACAAGGCCCCGATGGCAGCATCAAGGGCCAGTTTGGCACGACCGTCGGCACCTCGTTGTCCCTTCTCGCGGTCGCTTTGAACTACCGATTCTTGCCTATCTACGAACGATGACGCCATCCCGATTCACGGCCGCGCTCGCGTTGCTGGTCCTGCTGTATACCAGCTTCCTCGGGCCGCGCGCCTTCGCCGCCGAAACTGACGCCCCATCCGCTGATTCAACCATCTATCTGGCCAATGGCAGCTATGCCGCCGGCCAATTGGTCGATTTACCAGACGGCAACAATCTGGTCTGGCAATCGCGCGCCTTCACCGCCCCGTTTACTTTTCCCTTGGACGCCGTGAACGTCGTGCATTTTCCGGTTCCGGCCAAGTTGCCCCAGCCACTGGGTGACTATTGCTTCGAGTTGACCGGCGGCGACATTCTCTTTGGCGGACTGACTTCGCTCGACGGCGACGCGGCGGTGCTCGACGTAGCCGGACTAGGCCGGCTGCATGTCGCACGCGGCATTCTGCGGCGGATGTTCCGCTGGGATGGCGCCGATCTGTTGTACTTCGGTCCGAGCGGCCTCCGTGGCTGGCAATCGATCGGCAAGGCGAGTTGGCGCGAAGAAGCCGGTCATCTCGTCGCCGATGAGAAATCCGCGTCCATTCGTCGCGACTTCGCACTGCCCCCCCGCGTTTGCCTGGAGTTCGAATTGTCCTGGACCAAGCGCCCCGATTTCGAGTTGGCGTTGGGCGTGCCAACCAATTCCAACAGCGCCCCTCATCCCTTTCGTTTCGAAGTGTGGGAAAACCAGCTTGTCGCGCTCCGCGGCACCGAGCGCGAGGCCGACGTGGCGGCGCTCGAAGATATCAAGTCCGGACCCGGCCGCATTCATTTTCTGGCGTTTCTCGATCAGGAAAAGGAGCGTTTGCTGGTCGTCTCCTCCAGCGGCCGGCCGCTTGCCGATCTGACGGTGAAAAGCGCCAAGCCTCAGGTCTTGGGCGGCTTGCAACTCACTAACCGCAAAGGCGATGTCCGGCTGGAACGTTTGCGCATTAGCCGCTGGAGCGGCGACGCTCCTCGGATTGCCGATACGGACAAGGCCAGAATCCACGCCACCAACGGCACGATTGCCTATGGCGAGCTCAAATCCTACGACTCTGCCAGCCAGGAATTCGTCATCACGACCGAATCCGGCGACCACCGCCTCGCTCAAAAACGCCTCCACGATGTCGTCTTCTCCGCTGCCGACGATGGCGCTGCCGACGACGATGCTTCGCCCTCACTTCGCGCCGTGCACCTTGCGGGTTTGCGCGTCAGCGGCGACCTCGTCAAAATCGAAAAGCAAGCGGTCTGGATGAAGCGCCACGGCATTCAGGAGGCGCTGATTTCACCCTTGAATTCACTGCATGCCCTCACGGTACTCAAGCGCGGCGACAAACTCCCCGAACTCACCGGCCGCGGCGGGCGGCTGGAGCTCGAAGGCGCAGCATTACGCGGTTGCCTCGTCGATGGCCGCGAAGGCGAAGCCAGTTGCCTGGTCTGGCAACCCACTCACAGCAGCACGGCCAGTCCGTTAGTGCGCGGCGTCGCGGCGCGCGTCGTCTATCGCGATCCGCCCACGATCACGGCGCAACCGCCGCGCGCTCGCGCAAACATGATTCGAGTCCAGCCGCGACTGTTCAACGGGCGCGTGGTCCAAAACACGCCCACCGTGCCGCGCCGGCGACCGTCCGCCCAGTCCGTCTTGCACCTCCGCTCGGGCGATACCTTCCCCTGCACCGTCGCCGCGATCGACGAAAAGGGGATCACCATCAAGTCCGGCGTTACCGACGCTACGTTCGTTCCGCATGCACAGATCAAGGTCCTGGAGCTGATGCCCGAAGCGTCCGCGGTCGCCATCGCCACGAGCAAGAAAGAACGACTACTCACATTGCCGCGGATGCAGCGCGACAACCCGCCCACGCATCTCATCCGCGCCTACAACGGAGATTATTTGCGCGGCCGCCTCATGGCCATGGATGACAAACAGTTGCAGGTGGAGATCCGCCTCGAAACGACCACGGTCCTTCGCGAAAACATCGCCCGCATCATCTGGCTGCACCCTGAGATCGACGCCGAGGCCAAGCCTCTCGCCGACATCTCCGCGGTCACCCGGGTGCAGTCGTTGCCCGCCGACGGCAATCGCCTGACGTTCTTCGCCGAGCAGATGGACGGTTCCACGCTCTCGGGCAAGAGCGACCTGCTCGGCCAATGCCGCGTGGACGTCCGTGAAGTCGACCAGCTCTTAATCGGAGCAGCCATCGAGCAGTCCGCGTCGACCTTGGCGTTCCATCAGTGGAAGCTCAAGCCCGCCCTGGAACCACTCGCCGCCGAAGAAGGCGACGGCGGTGACACGGATGGGCTCTCCTCAGTCCTCGTCGGCAAACCCGCCCCCGACTTCCAACTCGATCTGCTCGACGGCGGGCGGTTTAACTTGTCCGCTCAAAAGGGGCAAATCATTGTGCTCGATTTTTGGGCCTCGTGGTGCGCGCCCTGCCTGCAGGTCATGCCTCAGGTGGACAAGGTCGCCCAGGAATTCGCCGGCGAAAATGTGAAGCTGGTCTCGATTAACATGCAGGAGGAGCCCGACCGGATTCGCACGGTCCTCGAGCGGTTGAACCTCAAGACCGCCGTCGCCCTAGATCGCGAGGGCCTGATCGCCGAAAAGTACGGCGCCATCACGATCCCGCAAACGGTGATCATCGACCGCGACGGCGCGGTCGCGCGGCTCTTCGTCACCGCCTCCTCGCGCTTCGACGAACAGCTCCGCGCGGCCCTGCAAAGCGTCATCGCCGGGCCGATGAAAACGGACGCCGCCGAGTAGTCCGCCTGCTATACGCCTCGCGGCGTTCCCCAGTGGTCGCGATATTCGCGGCGCACTAAGGCATCGGCTTGCGAATCGTCGAGGACCTGTTCTTTGTCGGGATCGAATCGCAGCGACCGCCCGAGCCGCGTGGCGATGTTGCCCAAATGGCACAGCGAGGTAGAGAGGTGTCCGGTGAGCGCGTCGGCGTTGAGCTTGGCGCCTGTGCGGATTGCATCGCAGAAGTTCCGCACGTGAGCCGCGTCGTCTTGTGGCTTCAGCTCGATCGCCAGTTCGACCGGTTTGTTCTGATCGTCGAGCACTTGCAACTTGCCGCGACGGCTGAGGAACATCTGCCCCTTCGTCCCGTAAAACTCCGCGCCGCTGTCGCAGTTATGCGGGTAATTCGTCGACCAGAGCCGCTGTTCGTAGATCAGAATTCGCCGGCTGCCGGGTTTGCCGTCGCCGGGATATTCGAACGTGACTTGCTGCGTATCGGGAAATTCGCTGTCGTCATCGGAGGTGAATTTGCCGCCGGCCGCCACGATGTAGCTGGGATGCGTGTCAACGCCGAGGCCCCAGCGCGTATAGTCGATGTCGTGCACGCCGTCGTTGCCCATCTCGCCCGCGCCAAAGTGATACCACATCGTCCAGCGATTGTGGACGCGGTTAGTGCGGTAAGGAATCATGGTGGCTGGCCCGACCCAGTTGTCATAATCGAAGCCGGCCGGTGGATCGGTGTCCTGCCCGCGGCCGATCGATCCGCGGCGCTGGATGTTCCAGCACTTGGCGGCCACAACCGTGCCGATGATGCCCTCGCGGAGCAGCTTGATGGCCGCAATCGTCGTCGAGGTGCTGCGGCTTTGCGTGCCGTGCTGCACGAGCGTTTTTCCGCGCTGCGAAGCCTCGACCAGCAGGCGGCTTTCGCGAATGTTGTGCGAGATCGGCTTTTCCACATAAACGTGTTTGCCGGCTTCACAAGCCAGGATCGAAGCCGGGGAGTGCCAATGGTCGGGTGTGGCGACGATCACCGCAGTGACCGATTTATCGTCGAGTGCCTTTCGCATATCAGCCACGGCCCGGCTTGCATCGACGCCGAGCGTCTTCGCCGCCGCTTGCCGGCGAACGACGTCCACGTCGCAAACATATCGGATCTCGATGCCCGGTAAGTTCCTGAACAGCTCCGCATCGTGGACACCACGCCCGCCACAACCGATCAGCGCCATGGTAAGCGGCTCGGTGGCATTGGAATCTGCGAAAGCACGCCGCGACGAAAGCGCTGCGGCGGCTGCCAGAGCTGTTGAGGTACTCTTGATAAACTCGCGCCGGTTTGCAGGATCGATCATGGCAAAATCCCTACTGGAACGGTGATCCTGAACTCAATCAGGTCGACTTTAGAGCCAGGACGAAATCGAGATCGTGCGTGGTGCGCGGAATGCCCCAGTAGTTACTGGCCATCGAACCAACAAGCAAATAAGGAACACCTAAGCGATTGAGCCTTTCAAGCAATCGACGAGCAATTCCCGTTCGGTTCTCATCGGTAAGCGGCTTCCAATCTCTGTCGCAATCGGCGGTCGACTTCCGCATCATGGGCGTTGGGAAATTGGTGGCGAATGCCCTCTCGGGCTACATCACAGGAAAAAGCATGGAGATCGAGTGCTATCTTCAGCCGCTCTTCACCAGTCATGGACCGGTAACGTTCAATCTGTTGCGCTAGAGCCGTTTCAGGATTCATCTGAGTGCCGCCCGTGGTTCGGCTTGGATCTTTGCCGCCTCGATATCCTCGGCCTTAAAAGCACAAAACGCCGACCGCCGAAACCCTCGGCGCTATCGTGCTACTAAGGTTCAAAAAGCTCCCCGACAAGGACGTGAACATATCACCAAAACGCCGGAAAATCCAGGGGATTCCGAAAGCAGCGCTGCAAAAAGCGCTGCAAATCCGCCCAGTTTCGATGATCTAGCGGCCGTGGCCCAGGCGTGGACCCGTCTGCCCCTGCCCGTACGCAAGAGCATACTGGCGTTGCTCGATTGTGCCGAGTGAATCGCCCCATATTAGTAAGTCGCAAAAAGGGACGAAAACCGGACACAAATTGTTAAAAAAAGCCGAAATTTTCGGCCCCGTCCCGGCTTGCTTGTTGCTCGTTCCAATCGCCGTCGCCTGCCATCACAATTACGTCATGGACGCCGCCGAAAACCCCTACGCTGCGCCGTGCTCTGCTCTGCCAGCGCCGCCGAAAGGTCGCATTGAGCATGCTCGCCCGTTTGCTTTCTTGATGATTCTGGTTTTCCCTGTTGCGGTGTTATTGGTCTGGGCCGGACTACCGCTGCCAACTGATCTTTGGTTTGAGGCGATTTTCGTAGGTGGCGTCTTGGTCGTGAGTCTGCTCGCCGTACCGCTCGCCATTGCGGGACTGCGCACGTCGTATCGTGGCATTGCCGCGGTGGCGTTGCTCGTTGGCTCAATCGAAGCCTCATCGATTTAATACCTCAAGTTTCATTACTGGGTGATTCGGCTGCTGTCCTAAACGCGCTAACGAAGCCTGTCGCCAATCCACTCCAACACTCGGCGAACCATCTGACCATCACCGTTTCGGGCGCATCCACTCCGGCCTACCTCTGCGCGGTTCTCCTGCGCGACCAGCGGACTGCGAGTGCCGTGTCAGTGTGGTGCCCGAGGCGAGAATAGCTGCGGACTTCGAGAGCCGCGTAGCGCTCAGCCAAACGAAGAACCCCACCGTCGAGAGGCGGTGGGTTCTTTGCGTTTGCGGATTACCGCAACTTCTGAAAAATTCCGGGATTGCGTGTACCCGCATCTTGTCCCTGAGTGGTACCATGACTAGAGTAAAACCATCGGGATGAGAGGCTGGCCCACTTGGTCAGCAGGCGTAGGAACGCCGGCCGTGAGCCGGCGTTTTTCTTCAAGGCTTGCATGGCATGCTGAAAAGTTTTCGCGTTGCGATGGTCTGGTGCGCGCTCGTCAGTTCGGTGGCTGCTGCGCCCGGCGACATGCTGTTCAAGGTAACGCGGCCAGACTCCCAACCCGGCGAAGGCTTCGGCGCAGTCGTGGCCGCCGTGGATGACGACATTATTGTCAGCGAATTATTCGTCCGCCCATTCCAAAACGACGCAGCGGGGCGTGCGTATTTGTTCGATGGTCAGACAGGAAAGTTAACCTTCACCTTTAATAATCCCCAGCCACAGAATAACGACAGCTACGCTGCTTCACTTGCCGGCGGAGACGGCCGCGCGTTTGTCGGCACAACGGGAGTGAATGGTCGAGTGTATGCATATGGGACCGTGACCGGGGAACTGCTGCAAACGATCCCCCAACCGACTCCGCAGAACCCTGCTTTCGGTTCAGCATTGGCCTACGGCGAAGGGAGGCTTCTTGTCTCAGACCCTGCATTCAGTGGCGTGCCTTTCATAGCGCAGGGAATTGGTGAAGCGTATCTTTTCAATGCAGCCACTGGACAATTGGAGCGGCCGATACGTAATCCTGCACCTGAACTAGGAGACCTTTTCGGGTCTGGAACTTCGTTGGCGATCTCTGGCAACCGAGCCATTGTTGGTTCGATTTTGGCTAACGACGACGCTGGCCGTGTTTGGGCCTTCGATCGGAGCAGCGGTAACGTGCTGCTGACACTTGAGAATCCAAATCCTGAGTCCACGTTTTTCGATTCTTTTGGTTTCAGCGTCACGGCCAATCAAGACATCATCGCCGTGGGAGCGCAAGAGGACTCTACGAGCGGCGTAGAAGGTGACGGAACCGTATACGTTTTTGACGCCCTGAGCGGATCGCTCAGGCACACGCTCTTTAATCCCCACTCGCGTGTCAACGCAGAGTTCGGTCGATCCATCGCCCTGACGGATGACGGCAATTTGTTGGTTGGTGCCTTCGGGAACGCAGGCGGCGGCCATGCTTATCTATTCGACAGCGTGACGGGGAACTTACTGCTCGACATTGCCAACCCAGACCCTAGCACGGTTGGAGTGTTTGGGTTCTCCGTGGCAACGATCGGTAACAACATGGTGGTGGGTGCACCAGGCGGCACTGGCGCGGTGTACGTCTTAGAGGCCATTCCCGAGCCAAGCTCTTTCGCGTTAGCAGGGACGGTACTCTTTTTTGCCATCGCCGTACTACGGCGTCGCGCCTTGGTAAGGCCATCTTAAACGACTCGATGTGAGTCGGTTTCTAGGCCAGTAAGGACTCTTGATTTAAGGAGGGATGATGGGATTGTTTTCACGATTCTTCGGACATTCGTTTTCGCAGGGTCGGCAACGAAGACGGAGGTCAATGAGACCGGCCCGCCGCTGGTCCTTTGAATGCCTTGAGGAACGCCGCGTTTTGGCGACGGCCGTTGTACTTGGCCAGGAGTTGGAACTGCCGTCCTGGTTTACGCCTGAACAAGTGCAAGCGGCCCAGGAGTCAGCGGTGCTAGTCCGCAAGAATTCCGGCCCGATACCGATGTATTTTACATCAGCCGAGGCAAACCAAGTGATCGGGGCAACCGAGATTCAAACGAATCCGGGCTTTTCGGCATTCAATGGATCAGGACGGTCCATCGCCATTATCGACACCGGACTCGATTTAGATCATCCCGCATACGGTTCCAGCCGAATCAGATACTCTAAAGATTTCTTCATAGACTTCACCCTTGCTGATCCTGATGATCCAAGTGATGTCCGAGGACACGGCACCGCCATAGCGGGCATTGCTGCGAGCGTCGCCACGGGCGTTGACCTAGTAAACTTGAAGGTATCTAACCACAATGGTACCAGTCTGTCGATGTCGTATGTTGAAGCCGCGTTAGGTTGGCTCATCGAGAATAATAATTGGGCGACGTATAGCGTTGCGGCGATCAATCTCTCCATCAGCGATGGAGGAAATCATTCATCGTGGAATTACTTGCCTGGCCAGGAGCCAGCTGGGTATGGATTGTTGGATGAGATCACCCACCTCGCTAACCTCGGTGTGACGACCGTCGTTGGAGTGGGTAACAACTACAAGCCTCTCCAAACTCAAACGCAAGGTGTTGGATATCCGGCGGTAATACCAGTCGTCATCGGTGTTGGAGCGACCTACGATGCCGACCGCGGTGGTCCTTGGGGAAGCTATGAGCATGGCGCTATTGATAAGGTCACCTATGTGGACAAACTTGCGGCTTACTCGCAACGCCATTCAACGGCAATGGATATCGTCGCGCCAGGTGGTTTCTTAAACGTTGCAGTCCCCGATAATACCTATTTCCCGGATGCACGTGGGACCAGTTACGCCGCGCCGCACGTTGCTGCTGCCGTGGCAATCGCCCAGCAAATGCATCGCACGTTCGGCGGTGCCGGTAATCTTCATCCCAATGCAGTTGATGCATTATTGACCGAGACCGGCACGCCGGCGGTAGACAGGCAAGTCCCGGAACCAGATGATGAAGACAACGTGCCAAACACCGGGTTAATATGGCCCAGACTGAACGTCGAAGCGATGGCGTATAAGCTCTACAAGCCTGGTATACCTGACCTAAAGACTGACAGCGACTGGGGTTTTTCCGAGACCGACAACAAAACAGCCAACAAGCGGCCTACGTTTGTAGGCACAGCGCCCGCTGGGTCCTACGTTCACATCTTGGTCGGTCCATACGAACTCGGGAGTCAGCAGCTTGACCCTGGGGTGACAAACTACAGCATTCAGGCTCTGCCAAACCAAGCGCAGATGCAACTCAACGGTGAGCACTGGATCACAGCGAAAGTTGCTGAGAGTAACGCAACGTTTAGCACAAATCCTTCGCAGGCCTCGGGCATCCTGCCAATCTTCTTGAACCACGGGGAAACCGAATCGCCTGATGCAAACTCCGTGGAGTTCAAGCTTCGTGTCACCGATAACGGCTTCATCCGGGGAACGAAGCCAAGCGGCACTTCGCCGTTGACTGTCGATTGGAGAACGGCTCCGGTCACGCTGACGAAAACCGGCACAAGCGAGCTAGTCTTCAACACCATCACAGACAGGAGCGCCGATGTTACCTTCAACAACAACGAGGGTACAAGCCGGTTCGATGCGGACCCTGGAATCTCGAAGAATGGCGCGCAGCCGCGAGTAGCTAATTGGGACGTGTTCGTAAATAAGACGACAACCAACCCATCGACCGTGCAGTTCAACGTAACGAGCAACATCGACGTGCTCAACGTGGGCAACGATGCCTTGGCCAAGGTAACACATGCGACCGGCCAGCCGAAGAGCGTGCTGATCGTCAGTACGTTGATCCTCGGTGCGGAAACAGGGAATGCCGTGGGGACGCTCGATCTAACTAACTGCGGACTGGTGATCGACTATCCCTCGACCTGGACGACTCAGCAGCAAAACGACCTTGAAGCGAAAATTCGTAGATGGATTGTCCAAGGTCGCGGAGGGGTTGGAATTGGCAATTCGCCGTGGACTGGCAAGGGAATTACCAGCAGCACGGCTGCTGCCATGAATGCCGTGAATGGGGATTCCCGATCGGTTGGCTACGGTTTGAACGTCGCCATGCCGCTTGGCCCGCTGCCGGTGTTTATGGGACAGGAAGTCGATCAATCATCGTTGCTGGCTCGATACACCGTGACGGGCGATATGGACCTGGATGGTACGGTGGGTGACAACGACATCACGATTATTGGAGCTACTAGTCCAACCCCCGGCGAGAACCGATGGTATTTCGGCGACGTGGATTACGACGGCAATGTCGATGACAATGATGTGACGCTCGTAAGTGCGTTGTATGGGCAATCGGTCTAGCGCGAGCGCGATAGATTCAGCTTATGAACCCCACCGTCGCAAGGCGGTGGGGTTCTTTGCATTTGGCCCTCGACCAACCGTTGGACATTCTCGTTGTCGCCCAGTACGCGCAGCGCTCGCTGCACGGCTGGCTCGAAGTACCCCACGGAATCTTGGCGGCCAGTACGCGAAGTATTTCATTGACCTTGTGCCGATCGTACGCCAGCGTCTGGCTCGCGGCGTTTACAACGTCGCCGGGCCGCATGGGACCGGCATGACGCGGCAAGGTCTATTGATTACAGGCAAACAAGATTCGACAGGGCCGCGAAACGCGGGCCGTGCCGATGGCCGCTTTCCTGTTGAGATTTGACCCCACCGGGTCAACTTGCGAGCACTCTGTAAACCGTTGGTCTCGACAAGCCGGTTGCTCTAGCCATCGCTGCGACTTTCGCCCCTTCCGATTCCATTCGCTTGATCGTCGTTACTTGCTCTGGCTTGACTTTGATTCGCTTGCCCTTTATGCCCCCACCACATCGCTTCCCCTCCGCACGCGCACGAGCTTGACCGGCAAGCACGCGCTCCGCCCGTACCTCTGTCTCGAGTTGCGCCACGCTGGCGAGCACGTTCGCCATCAGGCGACCCGCTGGCTTCGAAAGGTCCAAGCCGTCTTTTACCGAGGCAAGGCCGATCTTGCGGCCGATGAAGCCGTGGCGAGAAAGCACTATCTCCAAGTCACGGACGAACATTTCGCAGCGGGAAGCGCGCTGCAAAAAAAGCGCTGCACCAAACGGCCGAAATGCACGGAGTGGGCCGCAAAAAGAATCGGGCACTTCGCCGGAAGTGCCCGAATCTCAAGAGCTTGCGGAAGGTTGCGAATCGTTGCTATTCGCTGTAGCTCCCCGACAAGGACTCGAACCTTGGACCTAGCGGTTAACAGCCGCGCGCTCTACCAACTGAGCTATCGGGGAATGGAACGCTCTATTTTAGTTCACGTTCCGAAGGTCAGCAAGACGCGCCTGCGCCGCGGTTCTAATCCCACCACCAGGCCTCGAGCGGCAACTCCTTCGCCGCGGCCTGCGTCCGCTCGGCGGCTAATTTGCCGTAGCTATCTACCTCGATCTTATCCGAGGCGACGTACGTCGCCGGGTTCACTGCTACGCCGCCGCTGATGCCGACCAGGATCTGCGTGCGGTTCACCACGCGGTGAGCAATCACCGTCGGCACCTGCTTGGGCGCTGGGCCAAGCCGCACGGCATACCGTTCGGCATTGCCAATCACCGGCATCCGCCAATCCGCGCGCTCGGGCAAGTGCTCCGCCTTGAATAGCGCCGCCACGAGTGCCAGGTCGAAAATGTTCCGCAAATCGGCGTACACCGGGTACTTCGCCGCAAACTGCTCAAAGTGCTCGGTGAAGCTGCCCGTGAATTGCTGGTTGGCCGGCGACGCCGCGCCGGTGTGCACCCGCTGGCCCGTCATCGTCAACAGCTCGTTCTCGCTCAGCACCTGCACGCCTTGGCCGCGGATCTCAAACACGTCCCGCTCAGACGATGCTGCGACCGCCTGGTAGTTCAACGTGAACCACCAGCGAAGCACGTCCATCGGCGGGGCCGGCTCGCCCGGTTTTACCACGATCGAATCGAGGTAGCTCTTGACGCCCGTCACGCCGTCCTCCAAACCCAGCCCAACGAGCTTCATCCGGTAGTCAGCTTCCAGCAGCACATGCGCGGCGCGCGTCCGTGGATCGATCCCGTAAATCTCGATGTCCTGCAGTCCCAGGCTGTCACGGAGCTGGTTGAGCCACGCTCCCCGCTGGCCCGGCTTGAGCGGGCGCTTGTTCGACTCCTCAATAAAACCCTTGGTGCGGGCGAGTCCGTCTTGGGTCGGCGTGATTGAGCAACCGAACCGGCCCCCCTCGGCTGCCAGCATCGACCGGAGCACCACCACCAGGTCGTCGAGCTGCAATACGGGCCGTCCAGATTCGACGTTCAGGCGGCGTCCCTCGGCGTCCTCCCGCCAATCGCCCGCGGGGCCGGCCAACACAACATCGCGCTCGTCCGGATAGACGATCACGTAACGGATTCGATAGAGGCCCGCCAGGTTGCGCATTTCGTCGGGAGGACCCTTCCCTTCCGCAAGGTAGCGCTCCAGATGCTTTTCCAACCGCGTGAGGGACACTTTGCGCAGCGGAGTAGTATCGGTTACAGCACCCGACCGCGAACCGGCTCGCAACCGCGAATGTCGATTCAGCGCGCTCAGGCGGCCCGATCGGTCCTCCTGCAATATGCGCCGCAACGTGCCATCAGCGTCGCAATACACACCCCCTTCAAAGCCGTCGGCCGAACCCAACCCGCCGGCATCGTCCCAGGTGTTCGGTTGAATCGTGGATTTGATCAGGTCAATGAGCGAATCGAAGTCGGCCTGCGTGCCGCCGAATCGCCCCGCCGTTGAATCCGCCGCCCGCTTTGTCTGCGCAAGGGCGCTGGCGCGAAGCGAATCGTTATCCACCTGCGTAGCACTCAGGTAAGCGCCCGTCGACGCGCCGACCTCGGCCTGTGCGGCGGCCAGACGCGCAAAAGTCGCGTCGCGCTCGTTGCCTCGCGGCATCCCCGCTGCCGCGCGTGACGCCGGAGCAAACTCGCCCGCCTCAAGCTGCGCCTCCAGGCGCGGATCCGGACCTGGCTGCGGTTGGGCGTGCGCGATGCGAGACGACACCGAAACACCACATACCAGCGTCAATCCCCCCAACCAGCGGGCCAACCAGCCATGCGTAGATGAGCGAGACATAAGAGCCACCTCCAAGAGTTCTCGTTCCGCGAGAAAAGCGCAAATTAGCATGCCACATCCGACTGGTCAGCGTCAAGCAAATGGGCCGAATTGCACCGCGACTGTGGAGTTTACCTCTAGCCCCTGCGGCACGGTGGTTGCATCGCTAACCCCTGTACCCGAAACGTGAGCGAGGGATTCGGCCTCGCTTACGCGTCGGGTTACCGGTTTCGAAGCAGCGGCAAGCAACTGGAAGGAGGAATCAAAATGGTTCACGTACACGATGGTCAATGCGGCCTTTGTACTCACTTCGGCGAAGATCATCCCAAGGAGCGCCAGCTTGTTGAAATCCTCAGCAGCCACGAAGCGCCCGATGACCTGGTCGAGGAGTGCGGGCATCCTAAGCACGCTCCGTTGCACCTGGTCGTTACGCCGATCAGCGGGTGTGATGGCTTCGAACCGGCTCATGCGTAATGTATGACAGCGACAGCCGGCTTCCAGGAAACGAACCTCGAAACGGTGCCGATTCGCCAGCTCGGACTGACGATTGGCGGCACTCCCTTGGAGCCGTTGCTCGCCGAGTTTGAACAGGAGCTTGTCAACTCAGGCATCCGACGACTGAAGCCACGGTTCTATCTCTCCAGCGAGTGGGGGGTCCCGTTCGGGACAATCGCGGTCGCCATCCCGTTTTATCTTGCGCACCCACAACTGACATCATTGCACGCCCAACGCAGTGGCTTTGTCGAAGGGCTGAGCCGCTGGGACATTCTGCGCTACTTGCGGCATGAGCTAGGGCATGTCGTGAACTACGGTTATCGGTTGTATGAGCAGGACGAATGGCTGCATTTGTTTGGCCGGATGGACGAGCCGTACCAGGAGGAGTATCGCCCCGAGCCGTTCAGCCGCCGCTACGTGCAACACTTGCCGGGCTGGTACGCGCAAAAGCACCCGGATGAAGACTGGGCCGAAACATTCGCCGTTTGGCTCACTCCGGGCCGCGACTGGCGCAGCGAGTACGTCGATTGGCCGGTCGCCCTGGCAAAGCTGGAATACTGCGATCGCACGATCGCGCGACGCGGCGACGTCGAGCCACTGGTGACGACCGCTGAGCTGGACGAAGACGTGAGCCAGATGGATCTTACACTGGCGGAGTTCTATACCGAGCAAAACACGGAGCCAGAAGAATTCCGACACCACCTCGATGCGGCTCTGCGGACAATCTTCGAGGATTATGGCCGGCCAGAGGATCGCTCGACAGCGGCCGAGCGCGTGCCTGCATCGTCGATCCTTCGCGAAACGGAATCGCAGGTCATGGCTGAAGTGTATCGTTGGACCGGCCACTTTCCCGAACGGACGCAACGACTGCTCCGCCAGATGCGACGCCGAGCCGACGCGCTGAAGCAGGTCTACCCCGCCGACCGCCGCGAGCAAGTGGCAATCGCACTTACTGCACTGGCCACGGCGCTGGCCATGACGCGCATGCAGCGCGGAGAGTATCTGCCGTAAAGGGGACAGAGGACAGGGAACAGGGGATAGGGCGCCGAAAGCAGCCGCCTACTTAAGCGTGACATTTGAGAGCTGCTTATCGTGCCGTTCGAGAGCGAGCTGAACAATTCGCTCAATCAGGTCGTTGTACTTGATACCCGCCGCACGTGCCGCTGTGGCAAACTCACTGGACCGCTCCAGATAGCAACTGGCGTTCACCTCGATCACGTAGATCTCGCCGCTGTCGGTAACGCGGAAGTCGACTCGCCCGTAATCGCGCACGCGCAGGGCCCGGTACGCAGCTAGCGCCGCCTGTTGCAGCTTGGCAAGCAATTCGGGAGAAACGTCCGCCAGGACCGAGCGCGTTCCCTCGTACTCGGGAGTTCCTTTCTCCCATTTGGCTTTCGAGTCGGCAATTCGCGGCTTTTCCGCGTCCAACCGCGAAAAGTCCATCTCGATCGGGGGAAACGGCGTCGGCTCCTGATTCCCCAGCACGCCGACATAGAATTCGCGTCCCTCAATGTACTCCTCGGCCAGCGCCGAGTCGTGCAGCTCTTCATGAATCTGGACCACTCGCTTCATCAGGTCAGTGGCTGTGTGGACTAACGAGCCTCCATCGATGCCGATGGATGCGTCCGCCCGCAGCGGCTTGACGAACAGGGGCAAGCGCAAGTTGCCGCCCGTCTCCAGTGTCGAGTCGGCGGCAAAGACGGCGAAGTCGGGATAGCGGATCTGGTCGAACGCCAGCAGCTTCTTTGCCAGAGCCTTATCCTGCTGAAGATAAGATTCCCCCGGACCACAGCCGGTATATGGCAACTCCAACAGCTCCAGCAGCCCCGTCACGCCGACGTCGCCCAGGAGATTCTGGCCGAACATCTCCATGAGGTTGAATACGAGACCCGGTGCGCTGTCGCGCAGGCCGGACACAAGCTTTTCGACGTCGCCATGGACGCTCAACAGGGCCGGCTCGTGCCCGCTGGCTCGCAAGGCGCCCGCCACTTGCTCGACGACGGGATCAAGACGCTGGTCGTCTTCCCGCTCGATAAAGCTCAGGATCGTGACTCGCATGCAATGCCGCCGAAAATGCCATGAAATCCCACGCCCCCGTACTTCGTGACGTCGGCGGCCGGAGTCTGGTAGTGCAGCAACACCTGTGCCGCAAGAACTTGGCATCCATCTGCGTTCGCCACAGGCTGAACCGCCTTCTCCAACTTCACCATCTCGCCCGAATAATCGCTACAGCCCGCAGCGTCTCACTTTTCGGTTTAACTCTCCCCACCGGTAAAGCCGAGTTAGGCTATTGCGTACGGCGCCGGTGGTTCCGTGCGCGATCGATTTTCGTCAACTGTACGAGGGCCTTCCAAGGCCCCCGCATCTGCCAAGGGCACGCCCATGAAGCGGCACAGTCTCGTCGCACTTTACCTGGTCACCGGCATTGCGGCCGCGGCATCTGCCGCCCAGCCCAGCACACCGGTTAAGTATCCTCGCCCGCCGGGGTCCGTCGCGTATTATCACGGCGACCACCCGGTTCGGCCGGTGTATCAACAGCCGCTTGTCCCTCCGGAGGCCGACGAGCATGGCGTGACGATCGTCGACGATCCGATGGAGGAGCAAGTGATCGCCGACAACTACTCGGAATACACCGGCGAATTTGCTTGCACGTCGCACGATTGTGCGCGCCCCTGGGACATGTGGGTGCGCGGGGAATACTTGACATGGTGGGGCGAAGGAACCAGCTTGCCGGCGCTCGTGACCACCGCAACCGGAAGCGGCTCCGGCATCCTGAGCGACTCCGATACCCAAGTCCTGTTTGGCGGTCATAAAGTGGACAATGACCAGCGCGACGGAGGCCGTTTTACGCTTGGCGCTTGGCTCGATGAAGAACATCGAATGGCGATCGAAGCGAGCATCTTCGCCGTTGAGGATTTGTCTACGGGCTTCGAAGTCCAGTCGCAAGGAGAGCCACTGCTATCGCGGCCCTTCTTCAACGTCGAGCTTCAGACAGAGGCCGTGCAGATTATCGCCGCGCCTGGCGTATCGACCGGCGGCGTTTTCATCTCGACCGAAAGCGAAGTGCACGGAGCAGAACTGCTCCTCCGCCGGCGGCTCGACCAGTGCTGCGATCGCCGCATCGATTTGTTGTACGGGTATCGTTACGCTGGATTGGACGAGAGCCTGCTGATCCGGGACGAGCTGAACTCCGTCGATCCCAACAGCAATGTCCCTGTCGGTACGGTCGTCGGTGGGTTTGACAGCTTCCAAACGTTCAATCAATTCCACGGCGGACAACTAGGATTGGCAATCGACGTCTACCGCCGCCGCTGGACGCTTGGCCTCGCCGGTAAGGTGGGCTTAGGCAACATGCGTCAACAAGTGACGATCGGCGGCAGCACATTTGTCGCTGTGCCGGAACAAGAAACCATTGAAGCTGCGGGAGGCCTGCTCACTCAGCCGAGCAACCTCGGCGGCTTTGTCCGAGACGAGTTCGCAGTGATTCCCGAGGGCCAGCTCAACCTACGGTATTGCTTGACGCAAAACGTGGAGCTCTCCGTCGGTTACACGGTCATCTACTATAGCGACGTGGTCCGGCCGGCCGACCAGATTGATCTCCGTGTCGATCCCCGGCAGATCACCGATCCCGATAACGCCAGCGCGATACCGGCCTTTGATTTCGTGGGCAGCGAATTCTGGCTCCAGGGAATCAACGCAGGGCTGGAGTACAAGTTCTAAGGACGAAGGACGAAGTACAAAGTACGAAGTACGAAGGATGAACAAACTTTGCTCGTTTCGTACTTCATACTTCATAATTACCACCGCAGCCCAAACTCTTCGCCGCCATTGCCCCGCCCCAGTCCCCCTTTCAGCGGCACCGCCCGTTTTGGCGGTTGCTTACGCTGCGACTCTTCTTCATCCGTTTGCGACTCCTCTGGCGCTTGCTGCTCGGCTCGCGACTCGAGCGCCTTCATCGACAGGCTCATCCGCTGCGCCTCCGGATCGACCGAAAGCACCTTCGCCTCGATTTCCTGCCCCTCCTGCACGACTTCACTCACACGGAACACGCGCTTGTGCGAAAGCTCCGAAATGTGCACGAGCCCCTCTACCCCCGGCTCGAGTCGCACAAAGGCGCCGAAGTCCATGATCTTCGACACCGTTCCCTTGACGCGCGCAGTCACCGGATAGCGCGTCGTCGCCGTCGTCCACGGGTTCTCAAAGGTGTCGCGGTATGAAAGACTGATCTTGCCGGTCGCGGGATCGATCTTCTGAATCTTCACTTTGATCTTCTGCCCAAGTTGCAACACGTCGCTGGGGTGCTTGACGCGGTCCCAGCTCAACTGACTGACGTGCAACATTCCGTCCACGCCACCCAAATCAACGAACGCGCCGAAGTCGCGGATGTTGCGGACGACACCCTCACGCTCTTGCCCTTCGGCAAGTTCGGCAATCAGTCGCTCCTTGGCGTCAGCTTGCTCGCGTTCGAGTACCGCACGCCGACTAAGTACCAGGTTCCGGCGGTCGGGATTCGCCTCGGTGACGACGCACAGAAACTTCTGGCCAACGAACTGTTCCAGGTCTTCGACGCGGTACATCGAAATCTGGCTGACCGGAATGAAACCACGGATGCGGTTCACTTCACACTCCAGCCCCCCCTTGTTGTGGCCGGTAATGCGGGCCTCGACCGTGATTCCCTCGGTGATGTCGGACCAATCGCCGATATCGATCGCTCCGCCCAGAGACACCAGCTCGTACAAACCTTCCTCGGCGTTATAGCGCGCGACAACCACGTCGATCAGGGCCCCAGGCGCAGGCGGCTCGGCGAAGTTCTTGGCAGGGATCACGCCCTGATTCATTCCCGGCAGCTCGACAAAGACATCGTCCCGGTGAACGCGCACCACCCGCGCCTTCACCTTTGTCTCCGGCTCCAGCGACAGCGCCGCCTGCTTGCTCCGTTCGTCGGCCGCCAAAACTTCTTCCAGTGACAGATCACCGAGCGACTCGGCCAGCTCCTGCTCCAGATCGGGGGGCAATTCGGCGCGCAAATTCGGCCGGGGGATCTTCGGTCCCTCGCGGCCGAATGCGGGCCGCTTCTCGATGTCACTTGGCGCCAGCGGCGCCGGCTTGGGACGCAACTCGGCCGGCACTTCGGCCGTTGCGGCGCTGTCCTCACTCTGCGCCAACGGTTGCCGTGGCGCCGATTCCTGAAGTACCTCGACTGGCGGCTTGGACGGCGCGGCCGCATCCGGGCGCGCTTCGTGGCTCTCGGTGGGTTTTAACGGCGCTTCCGCTGGCGGCGGAGTCGTGAATACCGTCTGTGTCCGCGGCGGCAGCTTTGGCGCCACGACGCCCTCGCGTTGCGTCCCGATCTTAATCCGCGGCTTGGCGGAGTTGCTCTCGGACACGTCCGGAGAGCCAGTAGGTGGGATAGAAGTAGCCTCTGGAGAACTCTGGTTCGGCTCAGTCGTCATGCAAACACTCGGCTGCGGCTCACGCCGCGAATGCTCAAATTGGTAATTGCTGGTGGAACGGTAACGTCTACCGATTCCGCTGTGGAAACGTTCTACTCTATCGGAACGACGAACGTTGGAAAAGCCGACGACCGCCGATTTCAGGGCCGTTCAATTCTCGCCGCGCTCCACAATCGGCGCTTCTTGCTCGCTATCGCCCGGCTCCCGTCGACCGCCCCGCGAGTCTTCCCGCCGTCGCAAATAGAGCCTGATCGGCACCTCCGCGAACGGCAGCCGATCGCGCAAGGCTGTCAGCAGGTACCGCCGGTAGGTCGCCGAAAATGCCAGTGGGTTGTTGCAAAACAGGACGATCGTCGGCGGCTCCACATCGACTTGGGTTGCGTAAAAAATCTTGGGCCGACCTTGGTGATGCATCGGCGGCGGGTTGGTCTCCAGCACATCACGCACGGCGTTGTTCAACTCGCTCGTGCTCACACGATGCCTGGCCTGCTTAAAGAGCATCTGCGCGTGGTTGCACAGCGTCTTCACGTTCTTACCGGTCTGCGCGGTGATAAAGGCGATCGGCATGTACTGCATGCTGCGGAACGTATCGCGCAAATACTGGGCCCAATCTCCCGTCGGCACTTCGGCGGCGACCAAATCCCACTTATTCACCACGAAGATACACGGCTTGTGCTGCTCCAGAATGTAATCGGAGAGCTGCTTGTCGACCTTGCTGATCGGCTGCATCGCGTCGAAAAACAACAGCACCACGTCCGCCCGGCGGACGCTGCGTTGGGCGCGGTGCAGGCCATAAAAATCGACGTCGGTGCGAATGCTCTTGCTCCGTCGCAATCCAGGCGTATCAATAGCAATGAACGGCTTGCCATCGAGCTCGTACCGGACGTCGATGCTGTCGCGCGTCGTGCCAGCGACTTCGCTCACGATCACCCGTTCGGTCTGCGCCAGCGTGTTGACGAACGTGCTCTTGCCGGTATTGCGACGGCCCACGATCGCCAGTTTCATCACCGGCTCGGTCGGCGGCGCTTCTGCCGCGGCCGGCGGTAGGCGAGTGATAATTGCCTCGAACAACTCCTCACGGTTCCGGTTTTGCAGCGTGCTTACCAAGATCGGCGCGCCGAAGCCCAGCTTGAAAAACTCCGCCGACTGCGCGTCAAACGAGGCGTCATCCGCCTTGTTGACTACCAGCACAATCGGCTTCTCGATGTGCCGCAGCCGCTCGGCCACTTCCAAATCGAGCGGCACGACGCCCTCTCGCGCATCGACCACAAACAGCACGAGCTCGGCCAGATCGATCGCCGTTGCAATCTGCTGTTCGATATGCTGAGTGAGGTTATCGATGTCCTTGATGCCCATTCCACCGGTATCGACCACCTCGAAGTAGCGATCCTGTTCCTCGATCAGATACGCCATCCGGTCCCGTGTCACGCCGGCGGTTGGATCGACGATTGCCAGCCGCTTGCCGGCGAGCCAGTTGAACAGGCTCGATTTGCCGACATTCGGCCGGCCGACGATGACGACTTGTGGAACGGCCATGGAGACGGTTTCGGGGTACGCAGTTCTGGTCCCGTTGGAGTTCAGGCTTTAGTCTGTTTCGGGGAAGCAAGCTAAAGCTTGAACTCCAACACAAGCTGAAGCTTGAACTCCAGCACAAGCTGAAGCTTGAACTCCAACACATGATATTCGCTGCGCGTCGCGACCGACAGGGCTGTCGAATCGGCACTGCCGCCGTATACTGAATGCCTGCAACCAGTTCCGCAAAGGAGGCCGTATGGAAATCGCCTCGGACATCACCCGCGCCGTGCGGCAGACGTTGGAGAGCCTGCAACGTGCGGGTGTGACGCATCTTGACATGACCGCAGTCGCCGAGGCCTTGGCAACGTCGCCGCCCGCCTCGCCTTCCGACGGAAAGTCTCAGCAACTTCAGGTGCTGCAAGCGGAGGTGGCCGGCTGTTCTCGCTGCTCGGAGCTTGCCCAGACACGGACACAAACGGTCTTCGGTGTCGGCAATCCCAACGCCCGGCTAGTTTTCCTCGGCGAGGCGCCAGGCGCCGACGAAGACATCCGAGGCGAGCCCTTTGTGGGCCGCGCCGGCCAACTGCTCACCGACATCATTTCCAAGGGGATGAAGCTCCGCCGCGAGGATGTCTATATCCTCAACGTGCTCAAATGCCGCCCGCCCAACAACCGTACGCCGGCGCCCAACGAAGTAATCAACTGCCGCGGGTTCCTGAACCGCCAGTTGGACATTTTGAAGCCAGAGTACATTTGCTGCTTGGGTTCGGTTGCCGCAAAAACCCTGCTCGACACCGACGTCTCAATTGGGCGACTGCGGGGCAAATTTCACGATTACCGCGGGATCCCTGTCCTCTGCACCTACCACCCCGCCTACCTGCTCCGCAATCCAGCCGCGAAAAAGGAAGTTTGGGAAGACATCCAGGTCCTCATGAAACGAATGGGGCTTTCTCCCTCGGGGTAGCATCGCCCGTGGGCAAGCGCAGACTCGGCCTACGCTACCGCCCGCCAACCCCCGGACCTCGAACCTGGAACCTTAAACCCAAAACCTTCAACCCGTCCTCATGCCCCCCGAACTCCCTTATTCGACGACACTCACTGAGGGCCAGCTACTGCTGCGAACCCCGACCGAGGACGATGTCGCAGCGATCTGCGAAGCGGTTGCCGAGTCGGCCGAGCATTTACAGCGCTGGATGGCCTGGTGTACTCCCGACTACGGGCGCGCCCAAGCTCAAACGTTTATCAATTCCCAACCCCAGGCGTGGCGCGAGGGGCGCGCGTACACCTTTATGATCTTCGATCGGCAGAGTGGCAAACTGCTCGGTAGTTGCGGGCTCAATCGACTCGACTGGCTGAACCGTCTGGCGAACCTCGGCTATTGGGTCCGCACCGCTGCCGCGGGACAAGGCATAGCCAGTGCCGCGACAAAACTGGTGCTCGGATTCGCTCTCGGCCAGCTTGAGCTACAGCGGATCGAGATTGTCGCGGCGGTTGGGAACACCGGCAGCCAGCGCGTGGCCGAGAAAGTGGGCGCCAAGCGCGAGGCCCTTGCTCGCAATCGTTGCCGCACCGCGGGCGTCCAGCAGGACGCGTATATTTACTCGATCATTCCAGAGGACCTGTCGGGAAAATCCGAATGACGAAATCCGAATGGCGAACGAAGCACCATTGACGAATGACGAACGACGGCTCGGCCCGAATGTTCGTCATTCGACATTCGGAATTCGTTCGTCATTCTGGCTTCGGCATTCGTCATTCAGCGCCGATCCTATGCGTCGGCATTGGCCGGCCGGGTCGGAAACTTTGCAGGTCTGCAACCGTATGCTCCCAACCGTATTGGCGGGCCAGTCCAGCGACCGTTTCGGCGACGATCTCGGTGAGTGCCTCTGGAGCGATAGCGACACGCGCGTTAATGATCAGCTCTGCGCGGCTGGCCGAGATGCCGGCGCTGCGTGAAAGATCAACCTCGGCATCGGAGCTGACCAGGTTGGCAATTGCACTTTCGCCATCGGCCTCAGCCAAGACTTTGAGATGCGCGGGCTCAGCGCCGCGCGCGAGCAGGCTTTCTTTGAGCCGATCCACCAATTCCAACACAACATCGTCGAGCGGAAATTCCCTCGTCGCGTCGCGGGACTCCAGTGTGACCAGACAATTCAACCAGCCTAACTCCGCTTCCCCTTCGGCGTAAATATCATAGTCCACGTCCATGGCCTCCTTGCGCGTCGGGCTCGGCCGCCGCAACTCCTTGACCAGGTCGGCGATTCCAGCGCCCGTTCGGCCGCTGACGGCCAGTACCATCTTCGTTGGATAGCGGTCGCGCACCAATTGAAGCAGCGTTGCCCGCTCAGCGTCGTCGAGCTTGTCAATCTTATTGACCACGACGATGTCCGCTTCCTCAATCTGCTTGAGGAAGATATATGCCGCCTTGGGAGAAAAACCGAACGAGGCATCGCCCGAGAGAATTTTGCGCCCGTGCTCAGGTTTGACCAACACTGCCAGCGGACCGACCTCGAACTCGTCGCCATAGAACCGCTTCAACGGTTCGATTACCGTGGAAACCAGGTCCGTGCAACTCCCTACCGGCTCAGCCAGAATGATGTCGGGCCGATGGTCCTGCGAAATCTGCGACACCGTGTCCAGCAGGCCGTTGAATTTGCAGCAGAAACAGGCGCCGGTGACCTCGCCCACGTTAAATCCTTGCGCTCGCAACGATTCCGTATCGACCAGGTCGTTGGCCTGATCGTTCGTCACCAGGCCGACCGCCAGCCCTTGATCCATGAAATGTCGGGCGAGCCGCGCAATGGCTGTGGTCTTGCCGGCCCCCAAAAAACCGCCAATCATCAGGAAGCGCACGCGGGACATCGATTCGTTCCTCGTTAGTTGCATTGCACACCGATGGCAACGAGTATAGGTCATCGCGCAAGCGATCGCCACACACCCATGTTTAATCCATCCCATTCTCGCGACGAATCGTCCCAAGGCGACGCGGCCACCGGTCCAGCCAACGACGAGAACCGGGCGGGCGTGAGTTCATTCTATCCCTGGCCGTTCGCGGACAAAGCTGTGCACGAGGCCTTGGAGCGCTGCTTCGCCGACGGAAGCTGGGGGCGATACCACGGGCCCCACTCGATTCGCCTCCGGGAACAACTCGTGGAGTTGCACGGCGTAGAACACGTGCGGCTTTGTTCGTCTGGTACCGTGGCGGTCGAGCTTGCCCTGCGGGGTTTGAAGGTCGCGGCAGGGGACGAAGTGATCCTCGCCGGTTATGACTTTCCTGGTAACTTCCGGGCGATCGAGGCGATCGGCGCTCGGCCGGTGCTGGTGGATATCGAATCCGATACATGGTGCCTTGATCCGTCGCAGCTTCCAGCGGCGATAAGTCCGACAACGCGCGCGATTGTCGTTTCGCACTTGCACGGCGGCATGGCCGACATGCCGCAGATCATGGCGTTCGCAGCGGAGCACGGTCTGGGCGTCGTCGAAGATGCCTGCCAATCGCCGGGCGCGACCGTCAATGGTCGCATGGCAGGCGCGCTGGGAGACGTCGGCGTGTTGAGCTTCGGCGGCAGCAAGGTGCTCACAGCCGGCCGCGGCGGCGCTTTACTGACCCGCCACGCCGACGTTCACCAGCGGATCAAGGTCTACACCGAGCGCGGCAACGATGCCTTTCCACTCAGCGAGCTGCAGGCGGCGGTACTTGTGCCGCAGTTGGCTCGATTACAAGAACGCAATCGACTTCGACAGGCCGGCGTCGATCGGATTCTTACCGCGACCGCAGAATATGGCGTCCTGCGGCCGTTGAAAAACCGTCCGGATGTCCGACCGAGCTTCTATAAGCTAGCGTGGCTCTTTCGCGGCGAACAAGCTCAGCCGACTTGGAGCCGCGATGAGTTCCTTGCCGCCGCACAGGCTCAGCGGATACCACTCGATGTCGGCTTCCGCGGCTTTGCAATCCGCAGCTCGCGGCGTTGCCGAGTGGCAGGCGAGCTGATTCATAGCGCCGCCGCCGCAAACCATACCATTGTGCTGCACCACCCGGTTCTGACCGCCGGTGACGAAG
Organism: Pirellulales bacterium; assembly: GCA_040901795.1. Lineage (GTDB taxonomy): Bacteria > Planctomycetota > Planctomycetia > Pirellulales > JALHPA01 > JBBDYH01. The sequence goes on along the minus strand of JBBDYH010000063.1, from coordinate 3,288 downwards.
AAGTTGAGCAAATGATCGCGCGCCTGGTCAAACTCCTGGACCGAAATCTGCGGTCATCTGATTGAATCGGTGTGCTTCTGCGTTTCTTCCGAGCGCGGTTGCACAATGACCGTCACGAAGCCAATGTTCGAGGGGATGCCTTCGTTGTCGCAGATCTGGTAGCTGAACTTGTCGTTGCCCGTATAACCCACCCCGGGGGCGTAGGTGCAGGCGCCTGTCTCGCGGTTCACGGTCGCAATGCCATGCGCCGGCTGCGTCAGAATCGTGACGCTCGATAAGTCGAGGCTGCCGTCGGCATCGGCATCGTTAGCCACCAGATTGATGTTCACAGGCGCGCTAGCCGTCGTAACGCCCTGATCGTCGCCCAGCATCGGCGGGAATGCCACCTTCACGTTGAAGAAGGCCCAAACCGGCGCCACGACAGCGGCGGCGAAGGCCAGCGCTGCGATAGCGACCACACCAGGCTTGACTTGGCGTTCTCCACTCACAGCGCTTTTCTCCTCGGGCGGTAGGTGTGCTCGCTGACATTCGGAACGACGCGATATGGTAGCAGGGCGAATCCAAAATCCCCAAGACGACTTACGCATCCACTGACCTTGACCCACCTTGCGTGCATCCGTATCGTCTGCCGGCAACATGATCCCCTTTAACGATCTGCAACCGCTCCGCGAACTGCTCGCCGACGAGCTGCGCGCCGCGACCGAACGAGTGCTCCAGGGTGGCTGGTACATTCTGGGACCGGAAGTGGAAGCGTTTGAAGCCGAATTCGCTTCGTATCATGGCGTTGCGCATGCCATTGGCGTAGCCACCGGCACCGATGCGATCGAGCTGGCCCTGAGAGCCGTCGGCATTGGCCCGGGCGACGAAGTGATCACCGTCGCCCATACGGCGGTGGCGACGGTCTGCGCCGTGGAACGAGCCGGCGCCACGCCCGTGCTCGTGGACATCGACCGCGACAGCTTCACCATGGACCCGGCCGCGGCCGAGTCAGCCATCACACCGCGCACGCGGGCCATTCTCCCAGTGCATCTCTACGGTCATCCGGCCGATATGCACAGCCTCACGGCACTGGCACGTCGTCATGGCTTGCTCTTGATCGAAGATTGCGCCCAGGCCCACGGCGCCCGCTATCATGGCCAGCTTGTCGGGACCTTTGGCGATCTGGCGGCGTTCAGCTTCTATCCGACCAAGAACCTCGGCGCCTATGGCGACGGGGGCGCGGTCATCACGCGCGACGATTCACTTGCCGCACGTCTCCGCCGGCTCCGCAATTACGGGCAGGAGCAACGTTATCACGCCGTCGAACGCGGCATGAACAGCCGGCTCGATGAAATCCAGGCGGCGATCCTGCGCGTCAAGCTGCGGTATCTGGACGAGCACAACGATCGGCGGCGCGAGATTGCCGCGGAATATACGCGCCTCCTCGACGGTGTCGATACGCCGCGCTTTTGCCCCGACACAACGGCGATTCAGCATGTGTTCCATCTATTTGTGGTTCGGCATCCACGGCGCGACGAGCTGCGTGCCGCGCTGCATCGGCACGGTATCGCACCGCAGGTCCACTATCCGGTTCCCGTGCATTTGCAGCAGGCCTACGCCGACCTGGGCTACGCGCGGGGGCGCCTGCCGGTGACCGAACGCACAGCCGACGAAATCCTCTCGCTGCCACTCTATATCGGTCTCTCCAACCAGCAAGTAGCGACCGTCGCGCGCGAGCTGAATCAATCGATCGAGGAGCTCGCGTATGCTCGAGCCGCTTAAGCGCGACGACTTCCACGGCGCCCGCGTGCTCATCACCGGCGGCTTAGGGTTCATCGGTTCGAACCTGGCGATTCGGCTCGTCGAAGAGGGCGCTCACGTCACGCTCGTGGACGCGATGATTCCCGAGTACGGCGGCAACCTGTTCAACATCGAGCCGGTCCGCGAGCGCGTCACGATCAACTTCGGCGATATCTGCGATCGCCTGGCGATGGACTGGTTGGTGCGCGACAAGGACTATGTGTTTCACCTCGCCGGTCAGGTGTCGCACGTGATGAGCCTCACCGATCCGTTCCCGGATATCGAGTACAACATCAAGGGAACCACGGTGGTCATGGAGGCGATCCGCCGCCATGCGCCGCGTGCCAAGGTGGTCTTCGCCGGCACGCGCGGGCAATACGGTCCGGCCGTGCGATTGCCGGTTTCGGAAGACGCCCCGACCAATCCCAAGGGGATCTATGAGATCTCCAATCTCACCGCCGAGAAAATCATTCAGGTCTATAACGACATTCACGGCGTGCACTCGGTCCTGTTGCGGCTGACGAACATCTACGGGCCGCGGGCACAGATGAAGCATTCGCAATACGGCGTGGCGAATTGGTTCGTGCGGCTCGCGCTCGACGGCGAGACGATCAAGCTCTTCGGCGATGGCCGGATCCGCCGCGATTTCCTCTACGTGGACGACTGTGTTGACGCGCTCTTGATGTGCGCGGCCTGCAGCGACGCCCGCGGACAGATCTTCAATGTCGGCATCGACCAGCCCACGGATTTCTTGGAGCTCGTCGAGACCTTGATCGAGGTCGCCGGCAGCGGTCGATGGGCGTTCGCTCCCTTCACGCCGGAACGCAAGGCGCAAGAGCCCGGTGACTTTTATTCCGACATCAGCAAGATCCGGCGGATCGTCGGCTGGACACCGCAGACTTCGCTCCGCGCAGGCTTGCAGGCGACAGTCGACTACTACCTTGCCCACCGCGAGCATTATTGGACCGCGGCCTCGCATACCGTCGCCGCACCGGGCCAAAACAGCAAAAAAGCCGCATAGCCTGGACGACGGCCTTCCGAGGCCGTCATCACAACTCGACGGCTTTGGAAGGCCGTCATACGACCTATGGCCAACGAGCAATCCTCACAATCCTGGAAATCCTGGCTGGCCCTGGCAGTCGCAATCGCCCTGACGGCGACCGTGCAGTTGACGACGAACTCAAGTTCCGTCAAAGAGTTCTCCGACTGTTACACCGTCATAGCCGAAACCGGACTAGCCCCCCATCCTCTGCTTGTCTCGCCGTGCGCCTATCGATTTGTGTCGCCGATGTTGGCGGGCGGCGTAGCCCGCGCGTATGGCGTATCGACCGGCGACGGCTTCTTCATTGTCAGTATGGCCGCCTCGGTGGCGCTGTTGTGGTTGACTTGTTATCTCGCCATGCGGGTGGGCGCCAGTTTCGCCGGCGGTTTGACCGCCATGGCGGTGGTTGCGTTCTCCATTGGGCACTTGAAGAACAACCTGTACTTCAACAACTCGATGGAAGGCGT
>JBBDYH010000062.1:0-30156 GCA_040901795.1 Pirellulales bacterium | reverse complement strand
AGCATCGTGCTGAATTCGACGAGCGGTCCCGACGGGAAATTGCATCTGGAAGTGCTGGTCGGACAGCCGGATACGGAGTTCGAGGTGGAAGTGACCGCGCGGCCAAAACCTGTCACGGGGAAGGGTTGGCCTCCCGGGTATTTCGACTTGTTCGGCTCCATCGACGACGAGACGTTCGTTCGCCCCCCGCAAGGAGAGTCGCCTCCTCCCGTGGAGCTTGAATGATCTATTTGCTCGATACGAACGTCTGGATCACCGTTCTTCGTCACCCGACCGCGTCCCTGGCGGCCCGGTTTAAAGCGCTCACCCCTGCCGATATTCGCATCTGTTCCGTCGTCGTGGCCGAACTGCGCCACGGATGCCTGCGAAGTGCGAAGCCGGTGGTGAATCGAAGCGCCCTCGACACGCTGCTGGCTCCGTACGCGAGTTTGCCGTTCGACGACACCGCGGCCGATCGATATGCCGCGATCCGCCATCACCTGGGGTCGATCGGCCAGGTGATCGGTCCGCTGGACATGCAAATCGCGGCGATTGCGCTGGCCAACGGCTGCACCCTGGTGACGCACAACACGGGCGAATTCGGCCGAGTTGCGGGCCTGGCGATCGAAGATTGGCAGGTTCCTTGAACTGCAGTGCGAGTTCGCGAACACAATTGGCGGATCATATATCGAGCCGACTCCGATGCGGTCCTGGTTTTGGACGTGTACTCCAAGAAGACTCGCAAGATACTCGATGAAGTCATCAGACGCTGCAAGGACCGCCTCAAGCGCTACGATGCTGCGGTCAAAGCAGCCCAGAAAAAATAATCCTCGAACGAGGGCAAGAGCGATGGAGACCACAAAACGTAAAGCATTGGAGGCGGCAGGTTGGAAGGTTGGCGACGCCGCCGACTTCCTGGGGATGAGCGCGGAGGAACGCCAACTGCTCGATGCGCGCGTTAAGCTGGCGACGGCAATCCGGCAACAGCGACAGGCCCGCGGCCTCTCGCAAAAGGAACTCGGCGCCAAACTGAAAACGACGCAGCCGCGCGTCGCCAAGATGGAACGCGCCGCATCCGATGTTTCGATGGATCAGCTCGTGCGGGCGCTTACCGCTGCAGGAGGCAAGCTGATCATCCGAACCAACAGGCGAGTGGCTTCCAAAGGCAAGGGCCGAAAAAGACGAACCATGCTGTCATTTTAGACGTGACGAAATCGCGTTAGATGCCGATGACAACCGCACGCCAGCCCGTTTCGGCGAAGCGCATTTCTTTCTGGCGTGGCTCAAATTACCCCCTTGACAAATGGTGCCTGATAGTGTATATAAATACACAGCTTGTCCATAACCGTCCGCTTGGTCGCTTTTGGCAATTCGGTCTCCGCAGTGCCGTGTCGACCGATGCTGTCGGTGCCGCAGTGCTTCCCCCTCCCGCCGCGGAAGACGGTGCGCATCCCCCTGACGGCGGTCTCAAGTTCCAAACACAAAGCGTGTTCCCAAATGCAAAAACTCTGCCCGCACATCCCGGATGGCCGCACCACAAGTTGGCCGGCGTCTATGACTTAAGGTTGCAACTTAATCTCCGCGAGCTGGGAGTTTTTTCCGCTCAACCTCCGTTTTTCGGCAACAACTCGGCGTTGTGCAGAAATTCGCCACCCGCCGGCCACCGCTGCCTGCCCAGTTTACCCGCCGTGGCGGGCCGTAGCGGGGCGTCCAAAATAAGATGCAATCAAAAGCGCAACCATTCGCAGGCCCCGATGTCGCACCCATTCACGAAATATCACCCGCACATAGACTTGCGCCACCTCGCCGCTCAAGCACAGAGCGGTCTGTTGCGCAAAATCCATGATTTAGAACCGCTAACACAACCGGCACACAGTAACCCGAAGCGTGAGCGAGGAACCGGCAGATTCGGCCTCGCTTACGCGTCGGGTTACTATTGTTAGCGGTTCTTAATTAATTTTCGCGAGATTAAGCGCAATGGCGCAACAAGCTGTCCCCCGGTCAGACAAAGCCTCGCCAGTCCGCTCCGACGGACGTTCGCGTTACTTCTCGCCGAGCGGGAACCGCCGCAGGAAGAGCGCCTCGGCGGCACGCACGTAGTCGGAGTTGTCCTTCTTGGCGAAGCCGTGGCCTTCGTTGTCGGCATACACGGTCCACACCTCGGGTGATTTTATGAAAACCGCGACAGCCGCGAAGGTGGCTGCTCAGTTTGACGACTACTTGCAGGCCAGCCAGGAGCAGCCGGTGTTAGTCACGCGCAAAGGTAAGCCCGTCGCAGTGCTCGTGGCGGTTCGCAACAAGGCGGAGGCGGAGAATCTGATTTCACCTGGCCGGACGCTGCGATCGATCTTCAAGGAAGCTTATAAGCAAATCGACCAGAGCGGGGGAATCCCGCACGAGGAATTCTGGACGCGAGTAGCGCAATCTCGCACTGCACGGTCTAAGCCAGGGGGCCGACCCCGACGGCGCTGATTGAGGAGCGAGGATCGAGGAGCGAATTGCTACTTCTCGCCGATGAGGAAGCGGCGGAGGAAGAGCGCCTCGGCGGCCCGCACGTAGTCGGAGTTGTCCTTCTTGTTGAAGCCGTGGCCTTCATTGTCGGCGTAGACCGTCCACACCTCGCGACCATTGCCTCCCGTGATGTTGCCGCGGACGATGTCGACGATCTGTTCCGCTTCGGAGAACGGCACGCGCGGGTCGTTCCGCCCGTGGGCCACCAGCAGGGCAGAGACGATCTTGCCGGCGTTGGCCGTCGGGTTGATCCGCTCGAACACCGACCGCATTTCGGGCTTCCGCTCGTCCCCATACTCCGCCCGCCGCAAGTCCTGGCGGTAGGGGCTCGTGCGCTCCAGGAACGTGATGAAGTTGGCGATGCCCACGTAGTCGACCCCAGCCTTGAGACGGTCGCCGTAGTGCACGAGCGAGGCCAGCACCATGTAGCCGCCATAGGAACCGCCGGACACCGCCACGCGCGAGGCATCGAGATCGGGCTGCCGGGCGATCCAGTCGAGCAGCGCGCCGATGTCCTTGACGCTGTCCTCGCGCCGCTCGGCGTTGTCGAGCCGCAAATAAGTCTTCCCATAGCCGGCCGAGCCGCGCACGTTGGGATGGATGACGGCAATGCCTTCGCTAACATAGAACTGCGTGGTCGGCGAAAAACTCGGGCGATATTGCGACTCGGGGCCGCCGTGGATCTGGATCAACACCGGCGTCTTTTTGTCGGGCGAGGTCGCGCCCGGCCGATAGTACCAGGCCGGAATCTCCCGCCCGTCAAACGACGCAAACCGGATTCGCTCGGGCACGACGAACGACGCCGGATCGAGCCCGCCGACCTCGCTAAAGGTCCAGCGCGTCGGCTCGCCGCCGGCGACGGCCACGCTATACGCTTCGGCGGGTGCGTTGGGCCGGGCCAGCGTGAAGCCGAGCTGAGCTCCGTCGGGCGAGAACTCAAGGCCGCTGGCGATGCCGAGCGGCAATGGGATTTCGCGGCGTTTTCCGTCTTCGAGCAGGAACAGCTTGCTCGCGCCGTCCTCGTTGATCGTAAAGGCCACGCGGCCGGATTCGTTGTCGACATCGATGTCATCGACGTCCCACTTCAGATCGTCGGTGAGATACTCGTAGTGCGCTGGCTTGTCGATGCTGGCCCGCGCCAGCCGCAGGAACTCGCTGCCCGCATCCGTGGTGAGATAGTACGTGCGGCCGTCGGGCGCGAAGGCCATTTTGCCGATTGCCTCGTGAAGCGGCTTGAACGCGGATCTGGTGCGTGCGGCCGGGACGGGCAGCGCTTTCAATTCCTTGGTGGGCATTTCGAAGACGAACGCATACGATTCGTTGATCGAAACGTATCGATCGACGAGGAATCGTTGCCGGTCGGGCGACCAGTCGTGCGCGATCCAACGGGCGCTCGACTTGATCAGCAGCTCCCATTCGCCTGGCTGCCGCGGATCCACGGCATACAAGTCCATGTCGCCTGGCGTGCGGCGGTTGCTGGCCACGATCATCCGCTGTCCGTCGTCGCTCACGGGTCCCAGTTCATTGCGCGACTTTCCGTCGGTGAGCAGCTCCGTGCGGAAGGCCTCGAGGTCGACACGGTAGATCTGGTAGTTCTCGTTGCCTCCCTTGCTGAGTGTCGCCAGATACTCGCCTTTCCGGCCGTGGACGGGACGGCCGGACGTCGGCTCGTCGAAGAACGTCACCTGCTCGCGACGGCCGCCCGGCTCGTATACGCGGTGAAGCTGCGGCGCGTTGCCGAAGCGCGTGCGAATGAGCATGCCCGAACCGTCCGGCGCCCAGCCCTGGAAGGCTGCCTCGCGCACGTTCTGATACTGGGCCAGCCGTTCGAGCAGATCGGCCGGGACGACCGGCACGTTGGTGGTCGTGATCGCGGAGGGCCGTCGCGGGTCGGCCTCGTCGGCCAAGGCGGGAACGACGCTGGCGACGAGCCAAGACAACAGCAGGCAACGGGTCATGGGCGGCTCCTGCAATCGCGGCGGCAACGGGAAGATGCGTGGTCCTGTATCTTATCATGCCGGTCCGGGGACTGGCGGTCAGGCAACCGCGTCGGTCGAGCGTTTTGCCGTGGCCAGCGGCGGGGATTCTAAGCGGCGGGAGTTCACCCTGCAACCGGCAGTGTCAATTGACGCCAAGAAATGCCGAATAGGGTCATTCGTTACCGTGCAGGAAGTTTTGGCTTGGGTTCCGGAATGGCTATCTCGGCTATAATCGTCATTCGCCTTTGATGGCCGCATTACCGCGGCGAACACTCGAAAGGAATGATGAATGAATGCCGTTGCATTAGTCTCCCGTGCCGCGCTAGCTTTTCTGGTGTGTACGCAGTTCCTTGCGCCGGCTGACGCTCAACCGCACAGCGGGAGAACCAAGCCGGCGCCCGACCTGGCCGACGTTTCCTACGGCCCGCATCAGCGCAACGTGCTCGATCTTTGGAAGGCTACGTCACAGCGGCCGACACCGCTCGTAGTCTTTATCCACGGCGGCGGATTTCACAGCGGCAGCAAGGACGCGCTCTCGGCGGTGCTCCTGGAAGGCTTGTTAGCTCGAGGTATCTCGGTAGTGGCGGTGGATTATCGGCTGTCGCCCGAGGTCAGCTTTCCAGCCCATTACATGGACTGTGCGCGCGCCATTCAATTCGCTCGTACCAAAGCAAAAGAGTGGAACCTCGATCCCGATCGAGTCGGGGCAACCGGCGGGTCCGCGGGCGCCGGCACCTCGCTGTGGATTGGTTTCCACGACGAGATGGCGGACTCTGACTATGTCGATCCTGTCCTGCAGCAGTCCACACGACTGAGCTGCATGTGCGTGCAAGGCGCCCAGTCCAGCTACGACCCGCGCATGATCAGGGAGTGGGTAGGCGAATCAGCGGCCAGACATCCAGCCCTGGAAGGCTTCTACGGCTTGAATCCCGATGAACTCCAAACGCCCAAAGCATACAAGCTGTACGAGGCCGCGTCGCCCATCAATTACCTGACCAAGGATGACCCGCCGGTCTATGCGTTCTATAGCGAGGCGCAGGTGTTGCCCGCCGAGGCCAAACCCGGCCAAGGCATTCATCACATCAACTTTGGTCTGCGTCTCAAAGAACAGATGGACAAACTCGGCATTGAATGCACCGTCCGCCATCGCGACCAAGGCGCCGACGCGGAAAAGGAAATCCTAGAGTTCTTTGGAAAGCACTTAAGAGCAGGCGGCACGTCGAAGCCAGCGAGAGTATCGGCCGACTAGTACCGGCACATTGAGGCAAGCACAAGCCGCTGAGATGCTCGATGACTTTCTGCTGCGGGTAAACTTGACGGGTGATCCGAAGGGACAACGACAGATGAACACAGACGGGGACAGGCCGTTTCATTTACCGCTCTTTGATGATCTGTGGCCATCTGTTCCAATCTGTGTCTATCTGTGGTCCTTGCCGCTGAACCAAAAACTTGCCTGGGATGCGAGCTCAATGAAGGCCTTCGACGCCACCCGGTACTACTTCGACCGTGCCGCCGATCAGTTGGACCTGACGGACAACATGCGCCGGCTGATGCTGATCCCCAAGCGTGAAGTCACCGTCCAGATCGCCGTCGAAATGGACAACGGCGAGCTGGCCACGTTCATCGGTTATCGCGTGCAACACGACAACTCGCGCGGGCCGATGAAAGGGGGGCTGCGCTATCATCCCGAAGTCGATCTCGACGAAGTCCGCTCGCTCGCGGCGCTGATGACCTGGAAGAACGCCGTCGTCAATTTGCCGTATGGCGGCGCAAAAGGAGGCATCGCCATCGATCCCCGCGGGATCAGCCGGCGCGAGCTGGAGCGGATCACGCGCAAGTTCGTCGACGAGACGCACGACTTGTTCGGTCCCGATAAGGATATCCCCGCCCCCGATATGGGCACCGGGCCCGAGGTCATGGCCTGGATTATGAACCAGTATGAGAAGTTCCACGGTTTTGCTCCGGCCTGCGTCACCGGCAAACCGGTCGAGATGTTCGGCATCCCGGGGCGCGAGGAGGCGACCGGCCGCGGCGTAGGCATCTGCGTCAACAAGCTGCTGGGCCGCCTGGGTCGCAAGCTGGAGAATACGCGCGTTGCCATCCAGGGCTTCGGCAACGTCGGTTCGCACGCGGCGCAGTTTCTGCACGAAGCCCAATGCAAGATCGTCGCCATCGGCGATGCCAGCGGCGACTATTATCGCAAGGACGGGCTCGATCTCGCGGACATGCTGGACTACGCTCGCAATCACGAGGCCTCGCTCGCCGGATACAAAGGGGCCGAGCGATTGTCGCGCCGCGGCGAGTTGTTGGAGCTCGATGTCGATCTCTTGATCCCGGCAGCGCTGGGAGGTGTGCTCACGGCCGAAAATGCTCCCCGCGTCAAAGCCTCGATCATCATCGAAGGGGCGAACGGCCCGACTGACCCCGAGGCCGACGAGATTTTCAACGAGCGGGGCATCCTCGTGCTCCCCGACATACTTGCCAACGCCGGGGGCGTTACGGCAAGCTATTTCGAATGGGTGCAGAACCGCCAGCACTACCGCTGGGGGATCAATCGCGTCCGACAGGAGCTGGACCATGCCCTGACCGAGGCCTTCGAGCAGGTCTGGCAACTGGCCCAAGAGCGAAAAATCACACTCCGCACGGCCGCCTATGTGCTGGGCGTCGGACGCGTCGGCCGCGCGACGGTGTTAGGAGGCATCGCATGAGTATTTCGTTTGGAATTCAAGTGCTCCGCTCGATTCCGCTCTTCCAGGAATTGAACGAGACCGAATGCCGGCAGATTGCCGAGGTGATCCAAATGCACTCCTTCGCGGCCGGCGAGGCGGTCATCCGTCAAGGCGAAAGCTCGCGCAATCTGTGGGTGATGCTCGAAGGAACCTGCGAAGTCGTCAAGCGGTTGTTGCCCGACAACCCCCGCTCGGAATCGGTCGTGCTGGCCATGTTGGAACCCTATCAACACTTCGGCGAGATGAGCTTCTTCCATCCGGCGCCGCATTCGGCCGACGTGCGCGCGAAAACCAACGTGAAGTTATTGCGGATCTCGCACGTCGATTACCACGACCTGATCGCCGAAGGCGTGTGGGTGGCTTACAAGCTAGCCTACAATGTGGTCGAGGAGCTGGCCGAACGGATGCGACGGATGGACGACTGGGTGACTGACTTGATGCTCCGCCAAAAAGTGGACGGCGCGCAGGCCGAGTGGAGCGAGTTCCGCACTAAGCTCTTCCGCGGCTGGAACGGGTAGACGCTGCGCAGCAGCGCCTCTCGTTCCCACGCTCGGCGTGGGAACGGCTCCGTGCCGCTCCGCGGCGCGAAACAAATCTGCCCGCTACCGCCAATCCGTCCTCACGGGAACCAGTCCCGGCATGCCTGCATAATTCCGCGCACTCGAATACCGCCAGTGCAGCGGATCGTCCACATAGCCGCGCCGAACCGGGTTGTTGTGAGTGTACTCGAGCTTCTGCCACATCATCTCATCGCTGTCGATCTGCTGCGGGTGGCTCCCCTCCTGCCAGAGCTGGTAATCACGGTCCTGCTTATGGTCGCGTTTTTCCATTTCAAGGTAGTGCAGCAACCGTCGATCGTTGTGCTCGATGAGCCAGTCAATGATCCGTCGGGCGGTATATGACTTGAAGTCCCCTATTTGATCTGACAAATCATGGGACGAAGCAATGAAGTGCAAATGGTTTTCGAGAACGCAGTATCCGTAGAGCTGCATGCGATCATGGGTCATGAGAAACCGCCAAGAATCGAGTACGATCTCGACAAGCTGCGGGCGGACAAATACCGGCAGCCAACCGACGATCGAGCAGGTCGCGAAATGTGGATAACAGTTGTCGTAGATCTTGTAGCGGGTTCGCATAATCATTCATATCGCAGAGCGGCGTCAGAATGTTGTCTCGCGCCGCGGAGCGGCACGGCTACGTTCCCACGCGGAGCGTGGGAACGAGGAACGGGTAGACGCTAATACACCACGGCCTCCTCCGAAACTCTACGACCACCCTTCCGCGCAACGCGCACACTCTCGCGCAGAATCTCGCCGGCCCGCTCCACGTCGTCGCCGTTTACATCCAGATGCGTAACCGCCCGGATCAACTGCGGCCCAACGGAGAGCATCAACAGTCCGCGCTCTTTCAGCGCTGTGGCGAACTCATTGGCTGTGCCGAGTTGTGGATTGACCGCGAAGATGACGATGTTCGTATCGACCACGCGCGGCCGCAGCTCCAACTCGTCGACCGAGCGGATGATTTCCGCCAGCCGCTGAGCGTTGGCGTGGTCTTCCGCGAGGCGGTCGACATGGTGCTCCAGGGCATAGAGGGCTCCGGCCGCGATGACTCCCGCTTGACGCATCGTGCCGCCGAACAGCTTTCGATGCCGCCGCGCCAGCACCATCAGGTCGCGCGGACCGGCCAGCGCGGAACCGACCGGTGCGCCGAGTCCCTTGCTGAAGCAGACGCTGACGGTATCGAAGTGGCGCGCCCAGCGGTCCGCGGCGACACGGCTGGCCACGGCGGCGTTGAATAGCCGCGCGCCATCCAGGTGCGTTCGCAGTCCGTTTGCATGCGCCCAGTCACAGATCGACTCGACCTCGTCGTACGGCTGAATTCGCCCGCTGCCGCGGTTGTGCGTGTTTTCGAGACAGACCAGCCGCGTGCGAACCAGATGCTCGTTGTCCGGCCGGATTTGTCCTTCAAGTTGCTCGCGCCGCAAGACGCCGTATTCGCCCGTCAGCGTGCGTGCCACCACGCCGCTGAGCTGCGCGAATGCCCCTTGCTCGTAGTTGTAGATGTGGCAACCCGCCTCGCAGATAAACTCGTCGCCCGGCGCACAATGCAGCCGCACGCCGATCTGGTTCGACATGCTGCCGGACGGCACGTAGACCGCCGCCTCCTTGCCAAGCATCTCGGCCACACGCTCTTGCAGCCGGTTGATCGTCGGGTCTTCGCCAAACACGTCGTCCCCCACGTCGGCCTCGGCCATCGCGCGCCGCATGGCTTGCGTGGGTTTTGTGACGGTATCGCTGCGGAAATCAAGGAGTTGTCTTTCCATAGGGATATGGGTTTCGCCGGGGACTCAACCATGTGCCATTGCTCGCCGCGCTTCAGTGCTGTTGCACTATAAAAAGCCGCGATCACACGTCAGAATGGGACCGCACCTACTCTACCATTGAACCCGCCTGCGACGCCTGTGTCTACTTACTAGTATCCAACGTTCTCACTCTAAACCTCATGAGCTCCGGCTTGAACATCCGTCGCATCGACACGCGCCAGGACAACGTTGGCGAGGCCGTCGCGGCGCTGCGCGAGCGCCTCAGCCCGCGGGGCGACGTGGTGAGCGAGGCCGGCCGCCGCCGGACGATCGAGGTTTTCGGCCAGGCGCTGACTCCGCAGCAAGTCGTTGAGCGAATCTGCCACGACGTGCGCGAGCGGGGCCTGGCGGCTGTGCTCGATTACTCGCGGCGGATCGACAAGGCGGAACTGACGGCGGAAACCATCCGCGTTCCGGCCGACGAGCTGCGGTGCGCTCATGCGGCGGCCGAGTCGCAGTTTTTGGCGACGGTGCGGCGCGTGCGCGAGAACATTCTACGGTTTCAGCGTGAGCTCGTGCCGCGCGACGTGCAGATCGAAGCTCCTGGCGGGGGGTATCTGCGGCAGCGTTTTTTGCCTTTAGCTCGCGTGGGAATCTGCGTGCCGGGGGGCGCGGCGGCTTATCCGTCGACCGTGTTGATGACCACCGTACCGGCGCAAGCGGCGGGTGTGCGCGAATTGGCGATCGTCGCGCCGCCGACGCAGTTCGGCGCTTACAACGCCGCGATGCTCGCCACGTGCCATGAGCTGGGCATTACCGAGGTGTATCGGTTGGGAGGCGCACAAGCGGTTGCGGCGCTGGCTTACGGCGTCGAGGGCGTCCCAAAAGTGGATAAGATCGTCGGTCCGGGCAATCTGTTTGTCGCGCTCGCTAAAAAGCATGTTTTCGGCGAAGTCGATATCGACTCCATCGCCGGTCCCAGCGAAGTCGTGGTAATCGCCGACGACGCGGCTCGCGCCGACTTCGTGGCCGCTGACTTGATTGCTCAAGCAGAACACGCGCCGGGCTCGGGTATTTTGATCACCTGGAGCCAGAAACTCGTTGATGCCGTCGCGCATGAGCTGACGGCCCAAATGGCGAAGCTTGAGCGGGGCGAATTCGCGCGGCAGAGCCTGGAAGATTTCGGCGCATTGATCCTCGTCCGCGATGCCGACGAGGCGTGCACGTTGGCAAACGAGATCGCCAGCGAGCATTTGCACATCGCCGCGGAGAATGCTGAGGAGCTGTTGGCGAAGATCCCGCACGCCGGAGCGGTGTTTCTCGGCCCATACAGTCCCGTGGCGCTGGGTGATTACGCCGCCGGGCCATCGCATGTTTTACCGACCGGCGGCACCGCGCGCTGGGCCAGCGGCCTCTCCGCCGCCGACTTCGTGCGATCCAACAGCGTGACTGCCTTCACTAAAGAGGGTCTGGAATCCGTCGCTGACGACATTCGCACGCTCGCCACCACTGAAGGGCTGACAGCGCATCGCGCCAGCATAGACATCCGGCTGACCCTGAACCCCGAACCCTGAACCCCGAACCCTTCCGCATGTTCATCCGCCCCGAAATCGAGCGCATCGCGGGCTACATCCCTGGCGAACAGCCGCGCGCGGGCAAGTTTATCAAGTTGAACACGAACGAGAATCCGAATCCGTGTTCGCCCGCCGTGCAGCGCGCCATCGGGACGGCCATTAAGACGGGCTTGCAGCGCTATCCGGATCCCATGGCGACGGCGTTTCGCGCTCGGACGTCGGAGTTGCTCGGTGTGCCGCCCGATTGGATCCTGTGCGGCAACGGCAGCGACGATATTCTCACGATTGTCACGAGAGCGTTCGTCGGAGAGGGAGATTTGCTGCGGCTACCGTACCCCAGCTACATCCTCTACAAGACGCTGGCTCACCTGCAGGCGGCCGAAGCCGAGGAGATCCATTTCCGCTCTGATTGGACGCTGGGCGACGACTTCGCCGCGCCGCGCGAGCGACTCAAGCTGGCGTTTTTGCCCAACCCGAATAGCCCCTCGGGGACTATGGTGCCGCCGGCGCGGGTGCGCGAACTGGCCGTGGCGTTTCCCTGTCCGCTTTTGGTGGACGAAGCCTACGTCGACTTTGCCGACACGAATTGCGTGTCTTTGGTGCGCGAGAACGAAAAGATTATGGTTTCGCGGAGCCTCAGTAAGTCGTATGCGTTGGCCGGGCTGCGGTTTGGTTACATCGTCGCCCAGCCGCACGTGATCGAGCAGCTCATCAAGGTCAAGGACAGCTACAACTGCGACACGCTTTCGATCGCCGGGGCGACCGCGGCAATCGACGACCAGGCGTGGCTCGCCGAGAACCGCGGGAAGATTCTGGCAACGCGTTCACGGCTTACCGCGCGGCTGCGCGAGCTGGGCTTTGCCGTGGTCGACTCTCAGGCCAATTTCGTCTGGGCCATCCACGCGCGGCGACCAGCCAAGGATCTGTACGAGCAACTGAAGGCCGCCCAGGTGCTGGTTCGATACATGAACTATGCCGGTTGGGGCGACGGCATCCGTATTTCCGTCGGCAGCGACGAACAGATCGACGCCCTGCTTACCTTGCTCAGTGGTATGGTTGAAAAGTGAGCTGAACCCTGAACCCTGAACCCCGAACCCCGAACCCTCTCGCATGCCGCGCCACGCCCGCATTGAACGCCAGACCGCCGAAACCGACGTCACGGTCGAGCTCAACCTCGACGGCAGCGGGAATGCGCAGGTTAACACGGGGGTCGGCTTTTTCGATCACATGCTCACGCTGTTAACAAAGCATGCAGCGTTCGATCTCACGGTCGAGGCCAAGGGGGATCTGCAGGTCGACCAGCATCACACGGTCGAAGACACGGGCATAGCGTTCGGCCAGGCGCTGCGGCAAGCACTCGGCGATAAGTCCGGCGTCCGCCGATACGGGCACTTCACATTGCCAATGGAAGAGACGCTTGTCACAAGCGCTCTTGACCTCAGCGGGCGTTACTTCTTTGTCTTCAACGTGTCGTTTTCATCGCCCAAGATCGGCGACTTCGACAGCGAACTGGTCGAAGACTTCTGGCAAGCCGTAGCGGCCAACGCTCTGTGCAACCTGCACATCCTCCTCCACCACGGCCGCAACAACCACCACATCAGCGAAGCGGTCTTCAAAGCCACCGCCCGCGGTCTCCGTATGGCCGTCGAAACGGACCCCCGTATGCCCGGCGTGCCCAGCACGAAGGGAACGCTTTCGTCGTAGACACGGCGGAAATTGGTGAGCGATCTTTTCACAGGCCCGGAGGGCCGGCAGGGAATAGCCCGGCCCGTGAGGGCCGGGATCAGTATCAATTCTAACCGTGTAGGTCCGAAGGACCGACACTGCCGGCGACTCTGCTGTCAGCCTTGACGGCGGTTGCGCTTCCGACTGCGGCACCGTACAATGGAAATATTGGCTACCCGGCTAAGGAACTGTCTATGGTCGCGCGAGAACTCCTCACCGAAATCCGTGATCGCTTGGCCGTGGCTTACGGGCCTCGCTTTCGAGGAGCCGTGCTCTACGGTTCGGAGGCGCGTGGAGAGGCCGGTCCGGACAGCGATATCGATATTCTCGCGCTCCTGGAAGGCCCGATCCAGCTTGGCGAGGACATTCACACCGCTACCGTAGCAACCTTTCCACTCATTCTGCAATGCGGCCGAGTGATCGATGTGGCGCCGACGGATGTCGTCGATTACCGCAAGGGAATCATGAGCCTGTATCGAGAGGCGCTTTCCGAGGGAATCCCCTTATGACCCGCGAGCTTCGCTCTTTTTTCCAGAAGGCGCAACGAGCGCTCGACGCCGCAAACAGAACTCTTGAAATTGACGCATCGACTGCCGCCAACCGTGCCTACTACGCCGCGTTCTATGCGGTGTCGGCATTGTTGCTTCACAAAACGAAAAAGTCCTACAAGCGACATTCGGCAGTTGAAGCGGCGGCTTACCGCGATCTCGTAATGAACGGGACGTGGCCACAGCAATTGGGAAATGACTTTCGGGACCTAAGCCGATTGCGGACAACAGCCGACTACGACCACTTGCACGACATTACGAGGAAAGCCGCAGAAGGCGCGGTCGCCAAGGCGGAAAAGATTCTGAATGCCGTGGCGATCGAACTGCAAGCCGAGTTGGAGGACGAAGAGGCGAGCGATCCAGCGCAATGACGAACGCAATGTCTCTCTACCACTACGACATCCTCGTC
Organism: Pirellulales bacterium; assembly: GCA_040901795.1. Lineage (GTDB taxonomy): Bacteria > Planctomycetota > Planctomycetia > Pirellulales > JALHPA01 > JBBDYH01. The sequence goes on along the minus strand of JBBDYH010000062.1, from coordinate 16,400 downwards.
ATCGGCGCCGGCCATGCCGGCGTCGAAGCGGCGCTCGCGGCTGCGCGGATGGGGGCGAAGACCGCCCTGCTCACGATCAACTGCGACACCGTTGGGCAGATGAGCTGCAACCCGGCCATCGGCGGCGTGGCCAAGGGGCAGATCGTCCGTGAGATTGATGCACTGGGCGGGGCGATGGGCCGGGCGATCGATGCCACCGGTATCCAGTTCCGGCTGCTCAATCGTCGCAAGGGCCCTGCGATGCACAGCCCGAGGGCGCAGGCCGACAAGAAGGCCTACCAGTTCGAGATCAAGCGGATTGTCGAGGAGCAAGAGAATCTAACGCTGCGCCAGGAAGTCGTCGAGGAATTGCTGACTGAAGAATCGGCGGGCGAAACCAGAATCACCGGCGTGCGCGTTCGTGGCGACGCCGTATACCAGGCCCGCGCCGTGATTCTCACCACCGGCACGTTCCTGCAGGCCATCATGCACACCGGCGAAACGAAGACCGCCGGGGGCCGCGCGGGAGAAGGGACCACCGCCGGCATCAGCGGAGCGCTCAACCGGCTGGGCTTCGAGCTGTCGCGGTTCAAAACCGGTACGCCGGCACGGCTCAACGGCCGCACGATCGACTACAGCCAGTGCGAGCTGCAGCCCGGCGACGACGATCCGCAGCCCTTTTCGTTCCTGACCGATCGGCTCGACTGCGAACAAATGCCTTGCTGGATTACCTATACCAACGACGCGGTCCACGAGATCATCCGCCACAACCTGCACCGCGCGCCGATGTACAGCGGGCAGATTCAATCGCGCGGGCCGCGATACTGCCCTTCGATCGAAGATAAGGTCGTCCGCTTCGCCGACAAACAGCAGCACCAGCTTTTCCTGGAGCCGGAAGGGCGCAACACACGCGAAGTCTACGTCAATGGCATCTCGACGAGTCTGCCGCGCGATGTGCAGGACGCGATGATCCGCCTTGTCCCCGGCCTCGAGCAGGCCGAGATCATGCGCTATGGTTACGCCGTCGAGTACGACTATGCACCACCCGAGCAGCTTCGGCCGACCCTCGAAACCAAGCGCGTCGCCGGGCTCTACTTCGCTGGCCAGATCAACGGCACGACCGGTTACGAAGAAGCGGCGGCCCAGGGACTCATGGCGGGGATCAACGCCGCACTCAAACTCCGCGACGACGAGCCCCTGATCCTCGACCGCGATCAGGCCTATATCGGCGTGCTCATCGACGATCTCGTGACGCGCGGCGTCGATGAGCCGTACCGGATGTTTACCAGCCGCGCCGAGTATCGACTTTCACTCCGGCAGGATAACGCCGACCGCCGCCTGACACAGTTAGGCCGCCGCGTCGGCCTGGTCGATCTGCCGCGCTGGCAGCGGTTCGAGCACAAGCTGGGCGAAATAGAGCGCCTGAAGGTACTGCTGGAACAGGCGCGAGCCGGCGATTCCTCGTACCTGAAGCTGTTGCGCCGGCCGGAGGTGAGCTGGCCGCAACTGGTTGAGCTTCTCCCGGACCTGGCCAGCGTCCCGGTCGAAGTCGCCCGCCAGATCGAGTACGACGCCAAGTACGAAGGCTATATCGTACGACAAGATCAGGAGGTCGAACGGAATCGGCGATTGGCCGAGCGTCGAATCCCGGACAGTTTTGACTATGCCCGGCTGACGCAACTTCGCGCCGAAGCGCGCGAAAAGCTCCTCCGCGTACGCCCCGTCAGTGTCGCCCAAGCCAGCCGAATTAGCGGCATTACGCCGGCCGACATAGCGCTGCTGATGATCCATCTCGACGGACGCTGACCGCCCGTAGGCGCGTCACGTGGCCGCGTCGCTCCGAGACGCGATTGCGAGTCTGGGAGAGACTCGGCCACGTGCAGGAGGCACCCGGCCACGTGCTTTCAAGAAAATTGCGATGCGCCAGCGCGTTTTGCGTAAGGCATTGCTTCTCAGCACTTTGCGCGGATTAGATCGACCTTGACTCATTACGCAAGGTACATATAATCGGCATAGATGGCAAAGTCGGTAATCTTGGAGATACCGGAAAGCCATATCGCTTTACCGTTCGTGTCAAGCGCCACACGGAGGACTAGGAACTTCAGGTGAACCTTGCGACCAAGAGTCACGGAAGTCCCGCTTTGACTAGCCTGCACCATCGGCTAGGGAGAGGGGTGGTTCGCAGATGAAAACAGTCTTTACGACGGGTGAGGCGGCCAAAATCTGTAAGGTCAGCCAACAGACCATTATTCGCTGCTTCGATTCGGGTCAGCTCAAAGGCTTCCGAGTCCCCGGCAGCCGTTTCCGCCGGATTCCCCGCAACGAGCTGTACCAGTTCATGCGGGAAAACGGCATTCCAACCGATGCCCTGGAGAGCGGCAAACGCAAGATCCTGGTCGTCGATGACGACCCGGAGCTGGTCGAGCTGATCACCGACGTGCTCGACAAGGACGGCCGCTTCGAGGTCCGCAGCGTCAACAACGGCTTCGACGCCGGCATGATGGTCAAGGAGTACCATCCGGACCTCATCGTGCTCGATGTCATGCTGCCGGACATCAACGGCAAGGAGGTTTGCCAGCGCGTCCGTACCGATCCGACCATGGACGATGTGAAGATCATTTGCATCTCCGGCATGGTCGAGCAGGACAAGATCGAGGACCTGCGGGCGAGCGGCGCCGACGACTTCATGCAGAAGCCGTTCGAGGTCGACCAGTTGGTGGATCGGATCTGCCAACTCTTAGAAATTGAGACCAGTCTGTTGGCCGGCTGATTGCTGCGGTCAGTCCGGCCCGGAAGGAACCGGACGCAGCACCCTTCGTCAGGGACACGAAGCGGCAAGTTTAACGGAAACCTTGCAATCGAATTCACAGCCCACCGGCTGCGCCGGTTGGGCTGTTTTTGTATATCTCTATGACTGACGAATCGCTCGAAGCAAAAATGATGCGGCTCGAAGAGCTGGAGCATCGCTTCGCCGAGGCGGTCGAGCGCGCCAAGCTGGAGGCGATGAAGGAGCTGGCCTACGGCGCGGGGCATGAAATCAATAACCCGCTGGCCAACATCGCCACGCGGGCGCAGACACTGTTGCAGGAGGAGACCGATCCGGAGAAGCGGCGCAAGCTGGCTGCGATCAATGCGCAGGCGTTCCGCGCGCACGAGATGATCGCCGACCTGATGCTGTTCGCCCGCCCGCCGCAGCTTCGGCCGGAGGAGGTGGACGTTGGCAATCTTCTGACGCGCGTCGCGAACGAACTGCACTCCGACGCTGATGCCGCGGGCGTACGCATCGTCGTCCAGGCTGAAACGGTCCGAATCTCGGCTGATCCAGTGCAGTTGGCCCTGGTGATTCGCGTCCTGTGCACGAATGCGCTTCAAGCGATATCCAAGGGCGGCCAGATTGAGCTGTGTGTCAGTCGCTTACCGACCGGCGGGGCAAAGGTCACCGTCGCCGACAATGGCCCCGGGATCCCCCCCGACATTCGCCCCAAGATCTTCGACCCCTTCTTCTCCGGCCGCGAAGCCGGCGGCGCCCCCGGGCTCGGCTTCGGCCTTTCCAAAGCCTGGCGCCTGGTCACGCTCCACGGCGGCGCAATCGACGTGCGCGAAACTGCCGGCGGCGGGGCGACGTTTGTCATTTCGCTCGGCGTGTCGCCGACGAGTACGATGGCCTTCCAAGGCCGTCGGGAGTAGGAACGGCCTTGGAAGGCCGTCCTACGGCTGAGGTTGCCCACCGGTCGGCAACTGCACTTGTTGCGGCTACCGCCTTCGCTTAAGCTTTGCCCTCCAACTGTTTACGACATTTCCCGGTGAAGGTCAGGGACGACGATCACCATGCCACTCGACGCACGCGCGTTCTTTGCTAAGTCTTTTAAGCTCATCGCCGCCGACGGGCAAACCGCGCCCGGCCTGCTATTGGCAGGCGAACTGAAGCAGCTTTCCGGCGATCTACCAGCGACCTCTGAGAAAAGCTCTGCCACACTACTTCGCCACGCGATCGCGCGCACGCGCCAGTGGCTACTGGCGGAACAACACGCCGACGGTCATTGGGTCGGCGAGCTCGAAGGCGATACGATCCTCGAAAGCGAGTACATCCTGCTACTCGCCTGGTTGGGCCGCGAACAAGAGCCGGTTGCTCTCAAGTGTGCGCAGCACATGCTGGACCTGCAGCTCGCCGAAGGCGGCTGGGCGATCTACCCCGGCGGGCCGGTCGATATTAGCGCCAGCGTAAAGGCCTATTTCGCGCTTAAGCTGACAGGCCATGACCCTTCGAGTGAGCCGATGCAGCGTGCCCGCGCGGCGATTCTCGCCCACGGCGGCGCTGACGCGGTCAACAGCTTCACGCGGTTTTATCTGGCATTGCTCGGCCAGGTCGGCTATGAGCAATGCCCGGCCGTGCCTCCGGAGTTTGTGCTCTTGCCAAAGTGGTTTCCCGTCAACCTGTATGCGGTCAGCGCGTGGTCGCGGACAATCATTGTGCCGCTGTCGATCATGTCGGCCCACCAGCCGGTGCGCCAAGTACCGTCCGAGCGCGGCATCCGCGAGTTGTTCATTCGTGAGCCGGCCGACTGGCCGCCGCTACGGTGCCCCGGCTTGAAGGGCGGCACGGGGCTCTTCAGTTGGGACCGCTTCTTCCGCACAGTTGATGCGACGCTCAAACGCTTGCAGCGTCGCAAGTTGATGCCCGGTCGGAAGCGGGCCATTAAGGCGGCAGAGAAGTGGATGATCGACCGCTTCCAGCACAGCGATGGCCTGGGCGCCATCTTTCCGCCGATGATCTGGAGCGTCATCGCGCTTCGCTGCCTTGGCTATGACGACTCTTCACCGGAGCTGCGGTATTGCTACGAGCGGCTGGAAGGTTTGATTCTCGAAGAGGAGCATGCCGCCCGCTTGCAGCCCTGTAAGTCGCCGGTGTGGGATACGGCCATCGCGCTGCGTGGCTTGCACGATGCCGGCATGTCCAACGAGCAAGAGTCGATCGCTGCCGCGGTGGATTGGCTGTTGGACAACGAAGTGCAGTTGCGCGGTGATTGGGCTGAGACGGTCGATTGTGAGCCTGGCGGCTGGTGCTTCGAGTATGCCAATCAGTATTATCCCGACCTGGACGATACGGCGATGGTCGCGATGGCGCTCGTGAAGCAGTTCGATGGCGACCTTCGCGACGCCGTAAACGCCTTGCCGCCGGAGCTAGGCGTGGTCGCTGACGACTTTCCTCCTATTCGGTCAGGAGACACTCGTGTCAGGCGACTCGACCGGGTTTTGGCCGCGACGGAGCGAGCGGAAAAGTGGATGCTCGCCATGCAGAACCGCGACGGCGGCTGGGGCGCGTTCGACCGCGACAACGATCGCGAGTTCCTTTGTTACGTGCCGTTCGCCGATCACAACGCGATGATCGACCCCAGCACGCCGGACCTGACCGCACGCGTGCTGGAGGCGCTGGGTCAGCTTGGCCGCCGCGTTGGTGATCCGGCCGTGGATCACGCTGTGGCATATCTTCGCCGAACGCAGGAGGCGGACGGAAGCTGGTTCGGCCGCTGGGGAGTCAACTACATCTACGGAACCTGGCAGGCGCTTGTCGGCTTGACGGCCATCGGAGTGAGCCCCGATGATCCGGCAATCGTAGCAGGCGCCGATTGGTTGATCGCGTTTCAACAATCGAGCGGCGGCTGGGGAGAATCGCCCGACAGCTACGCCGAACCGCATAAGCGGGGTCAAGGCAAGACCACGGCGTCGCAAACCGCGTGGGCTGTGCTGGGCTTGATGGCGGCCGGCCGGGCGCGCCATACCGCCGTGCGGCGTGGAATCGCCTACTTGATCGAACATCAGCGCGCTGACGGCGGCTGGGACGAAACCGAGTTCACGGGCACCGGCTTCCCGCGCGTGTTTTATTTGCGTTATCACATGTATCCGATTTATTTCCCGCTCATGGCACTGGCCAGGTACGCGCAACTGGTTCCCACGCTCTGCGTGGGAACCGATGCCGCGGCCGCTCCGCGGCCTGACGCGCCGCAGAGCGGCGAGTGCTAACGTTCCCACGCAGAGCGTGGGAACGAGAGTCCCTTTCATCCTTCGTCCTTCGTAATTCATCCTTCGCTCATGGCCGTACCGCTCTCGCAGATGTGGACCGTCGTCACGTACGTCCTGCGGCAGAGGCTGCGCGGCGTACAGCGGTATCCGCTCGTGCTGATGCTGGAGCCGCTCTTCCGCTGCAACCTCGCTTGCGCCGGCTGCGGCAAGATCCAGCATCCCACCGGAGTGCTGCGGCGGCATCTTTCGCCGGAGCAGTGTTTTCGTGCGGCGGACGAATGCGGAGCGCCCATTGTCTCGATCCCCGGCGGCGAGCCGTTGCTCCACCCGCAGATCGATGAGATTGTCGCCGGCCTGGTCGCGCGGAAGAAGTACGTCTACCTCTGCACGAACGCCATCAAGCTCGAAGAGTCACTGCACCTGTTTAAGCCGTCCAAATACTTCTCCTTTTCGGTCCACCTCGATGGCCCGCGCGAGGAGCACGATCACGCGGTCTGCCGCGCGGGCGTGTACGACGCGGCGATTGCCGCCATCCGCGCCGCGCTCGCCGCCGGCTTTCGCGTGACAACGAACACCACGCTGTACGACGACGCCGATCCGGAGCGCCTGCGCGCGTTCTTCGACACCCTGATGGATCTCGGTGTGGAAGGCATGATGCTTTCGCCGGGTTACAGCTACGCCAAAGCGCCGGATCAGGATCATTTTCTCAAACGCGAACAAACGACGCGTCTGTTCCGCCGGCTGTTGAACGGCGCCAAACGGCGCTGGAAATTCAACCAGTCGCCGTTGTTCTTGGAGTTTCTCAAAGGCAACTGGCAACTCGAATGCACGCCCTGGGGTAATCCAACGTATAACCTCTTCGGCTGGCAGAAGCCGTGTTACCTGCTCGATGACGGCTACGTGGCGACATTTCGAGAGCTGATGGAAACCACTGCCTGGGACTGCTATGGTCGCGCCAGTGGCAACCCGCGTTGCCAGGACTGCATGGTTCACTGCGGTTATGAACCGTCCGCTGTTGCCGCTACGTTTGGCTCGCTACGGGGACTCTTCGCCACGGCAAGAATCACTTTTTTCCCCGCAAAAGCAACGACGGTAGGTCTGCCGGACGGCCCACCAAAGGACTTCCGCTGTGGGGGCGACAGGGTTCAGGTTTATTCCCTTGATCGTGCTCAGGCAGTTCCGCTTGGCAACGAAACGCGAGGCGACTCACCGTACTTGCATGCCGCGAATCCGTGAGCGATGATCGGGAGCGTATCTAGCGGACACCGATCTCATGACCATCAAAGAACTGAAGTCGTTGGTCGCAAACGAAGAATCAGAACAACTCGAATTCAAGAAATCGACTGGTGAGCTAAAGGGCGGGATGGAAACGCTCTGTGGATTCCTGAATCGCAACGGCGGAACTGTGGTGTTTGGCGTTTCCGCCGATGGAAGAATCATTGGTCAAAATGTTTCCGATTCGACTTTGCGAGAAGTCGCCAACGAATTGACCAAAGTCGATCCCGCATGCTCCTTTGACCAAATCCGGGTTAAAGTGACAGGCGCCCATGAAGTGCTGCTGTTGGCAACAGCCGATTGATCGCTGGCTCCCTACACTTACCAGGGCCGACCGTACCGGCGAGTTGGCAATACAACTTCGATCATGCCACAGGCCGAGTACGAGCGCCGCCTGCTGGAACGAGCTCACTCGCAACAGCGCTGGGAAAACCAAATCGCCACTGGCTACCGATTGCATGATTTGGACCGAAAGGAGATTACACGAACCATTCGAGAGGCGCTGCATACAGGCCGCTTGGAAGGTTCCGTGGAGAGTCCAGAAGAAGTGCTACGCAGGCTTCACCTGTTACAACGTCGTGGAGTTCTCCAAGCGGCTGTAGTCGCCTTTGCTAAGGATGTGCTGCCCGCGTATCCGCAGTGCGGGCTTCGAATGGCTCGTTTTCGGGGCATTAAAAAGGACGAGTTTCTCGATCAACGTCAGGTCTATGGCCATGCGTTTGAATTGCTTGACGAGGCCATCTTGTTTCTGCGACGGCACCTGCCGGTCGCGGGACGATTCGAGCCGGGCGTTCTAACGCGGTTGGACGAGCCGCTTTTTCCAACCTTGGCTTTGCGCGAGGCCGTGGTCAATGCGATTTGTCATCGGGATTACTCGATCGCGGGTGGCGCGATTAGCATCGCGATTTTCGACGATCGGTTGGAGATCGCGAGCACCGGTACTCTCCCGTTCGGTCTATCCGTTGACGACCTGAAGAAGGAACATACCTCGCACCCACGAAACCCGCTGCTCGCCGAAGTGTTCTTCCGAAGAGGACTGATCGAGCGATGGGGTCGCGGGACGCAAAAAATTGTGTCACTATGCGTCGAAGCCGGGCACCCAGAGCCCGAGTTCGAAGAACGCGCGGGTGAAGTCGTGGTGCGATTTATCCCCTCCGCGTATATTCCGCCTCACCGAATAAGCCACGACCTAACCGAGCGGCAGCGACGGATTCTGCACGTCTTGGGTAACGGCCAGAAATGGAAGGCAAGTGAGATCATTCGAGAACTCCCGCTGCCGGTTCCGGCAACAACTCTTCGAGACGAACTTCGTTTGCTCCGAGAGTTGGGGTTAGTTGAGGGAACGGGACGCGGCCCTGGCGCACGTTGGTGGCTGAAGCCTTCCCCAAGGAAGTGAGACTTCATGGAATAGGACGAAATAAGACGGAATAAGACGGAGAAGGACGGAATAGGACGGAATAGGACGGAATAGGACGGGATGCGACTGCAACCTATGGCCATTGGCAGCTTTATCCGCATCCTTCTCCAACGTTTGGCCTCCGAGCAGGTGCAGCAGACGGTGGCCGACAACCTGCGCAGCGCGGCGCAGCAAAAATATCGCAGCGGCGGCGCTGCGAATGAGGAGAAGGAATCAGAGGACGCAGACAGCGATGACAGGGACGAATCCGCGCCCAACCGCGAACTACTCCCCTGTCACGTCGGCTTGGTTGTCGCACTGCCCTTGGAATCGGGTTACTTCGAAGATCGGCTCGCTGGCGTCATTTCGATCAAAGGGCATGGCTTCACGGTCCGAACGGGAGGACTGCACGGCCGCGGCGTTGCCGTCGCCATCAGCGGACATGGACGAGCTGCAGCCGCCCAGGCCGCCGAAGCACTCATCGCCGGCCATCGTCCGCGGTGGTTGATCTCGGCCGGGTTTGCCGGCGGGTTGCAATCAGAGCTCACGCGCAGTGACATCGTCATGGCTGATGGCGTCGTCGGCGAACACGGCGAGCGATTGTCGATCGATTTGCGCCTCCCCGGCGGCGAAGAAGGACTGGGTCGCGGCATACACGTCGGCCGGCTGCTCACGGTCGACCGAATCATCCACAAAGCCGGCGAAAAGCGCGCGCTAGGAGAGCAGCACCAGGCGATCGCGGTCGACATGGAATCGCTCGCCGTGGCGCAAGTGTGCCAGCGGGAGAAGCAACGGTTTCTTGCCATTCGTGCGATTACCGACACGGTTGACGACGAGCTCCCGCGCGATGTCGAGCGGCTGCTCAATCGGCCGACGATGGTTCGCAAGTTGGGTGCGGCGGCCGGCAGCCTGTTGCGACGCCCGTCGGCGGCGAAGGACCTGTGGAAGCTGCGTGAAAGCGCGATCACGGCGGCGGATCGGCTGGCGAAGTTTTTGGTCGGAGTGATCCAGCAATTGCCGGAATGACCGCCGTCAACGAACACCGAGCAGCCATCGCGCGAGAGGCGCTGCCGCCAAATCGGCCTTGAGAATGCGCTCTTTGCTACCCAGCGTCTCCAGCAGCGCTTCTGCCGCCAGGTAGCCGCTACGGACCGCTCCTTCCATTGTGGCCGGCCAGCCCGTCGCCGTCCAATCGCCGGCCAGGAACAGCTTTGGTACGGGCGTGCGCTGCGACGGCCGATACTTGTCAACTTCTGCCGTTGGTGAGAATACCGCGCGATGTTCGGTAATCACCTTTGCCGCCGTTAAGGCGTCGCTCACCGGTTCGCCGAACAGTTCTTGCAGGTCCCGGCAGACGCGCGCAATGACCTCGCCGCGCGACATCGAGGCCACTTCGCGCGAGGCGCTGATCACGACCTGATAATAAGGAGACGAGCTGCGGTTCGTGCGGTCAAAGATCCACTGGCTGAACCTGCCCGGCAAGACCGCGTGTCGAAAGCGGAACCGGAGCTTTTGGTTGCACCACAAATGCACGCTGGTGATCGGCGCCTGCTCAAAATGCTTCAGCTCCCCAAGAAAAGTAAGCCGCTTCGCCAACTCGTGATCAAACATCTCGCCGATTCGAAACCAGGGCGTCGCCACGCAGACGAAATCGAATGCCTGTCGGTCACCGTTGGTGAAGACCAGCGAACTCGCCTGGTAATCGGTTGTCTCGATGGCTCGCACTTCCGTCCCGAGATGAAGTTTCACACCACGCTGCTCCATCCAGCGAACCAGATATTCATCGTAGAGCGTGCGCAACGCGACTGTGGGCACTTTCATCTCATAGCCCTGCTTGTGTCGAAGAAATGCATCGACGAACACCTTGCGGCCGGCGGCGCAACTCGCCCGATCCACGTCCTCGCTCAAGGCGCTGACAATCACCGGCGACCAGAATAGCTCGATCGCTCGGTCCGACTGTCCCGCCTGGCGAAGCCATTGCCCCATCGACAGGTGGGGCGCAGCATCGCAGGTGGTGCTGCCAGCGAGGCGGCGCAATGCCGCGGCCACCGCCAACCGTTCGCGCCACGTCAAATAGTCCAGCCGCAAGAGCGACGGCGCCAGATGTAGTGGAGCGGGCAGCCATGCGCTTCGCCGTACGGCGTTGGGACACCCATTTGGGCCGACGAAGTTGAGCGCCGTTTCACAGGCAAACAAACCATCAATTCCTGTGCGACGACAAAAATCATCAAAGTTCGTGCAGCAGCCGAGGCTGACGTGCTGGCAGTTATCGATCAGTTCGCCGGTTTCGGGATCGCGGTAACTGGTGGCCCGGCCGCCTAGCATCCGCCGCGATTCAAAGAGTTCGATCGTCAGACAGCGTCCGTTCGACTCGTGTTGCGTGCGGCTGTCGGCCAGCGCCACCGCCGTCGCCAACCCTGCCAGGCCGCCGCCGACGATGGCGACGCGCGACGCGCCGCCTCGCTCCAGCGCACGGTTCCCGACAGCGCTCATGAAACGCTTGTCCCTGAGCTCGCGGTTGAGTACCGCCAAGGCATCGGCATAAAGATCGCTTCGGCGGCCGTACGCAGCTTTTCCCAACCAGCCAATCGCACGCGGATTCCAGGCGCGCCGCCGTCGAGGCGACGGATCTTCTCCAAAAGCCGGTGATAGGTGCGGAACATGGCGCTGTAGATCCGCCTTCCGTCCGCGTGCAGATACTCAGGTAGTCCGGCCGCCGCGCGGTAAAAACCTTCCGCCCGCTCAACTTCAAACCGCAACAATGCCCGAAAGCGGTCATCGACGACGCCGCGCCGCAGCTCATCGGCGGTGTATCCAAAGCGTCGCAGGTCGACCAGCGGAAGATAGACCCGCTCCCGCGCGGCGTCCTCGCGCAGGTCGCGGAGGATGTTCGTCAGTTGAAACGCCAGCCCGCACTGTGCCGCCAGCTCGATCGCCTGAGGACCGGTAAACCCCCAGATGTGAACGCAGGCCTGACCGACGACTGAGGCCACGCGATGACAATACTGCTTCAAGTCGGCAAACGTCTCGAATCCCTGCCCGGCAAGATCCATTTCGACGCCATCGATGACCGCGTACAAGTACTCGGTCGGAATGCTAAAGCGTTGGACGGTGTCCGCGAGCGCAACAAACAACGGGTCGTCGAATCGTCGAGCAAGCGCTCGATCGAGCGATGCACGCAGCGCCGCCAGCCGCGCGGCACGATCGTCGCCGCTAAACGTCGATCCATTTAACGCGGCATTGGGCGCCACCTGCGTCTGATCGCCAATGTCATCCACGCGCCGCATGAACGCGTAGAGTGCGCACATCGCCAGCCGTTTTGGCCGCGGAAGCAGATAAAAGCAATAGTAGAAGTTCGACTGAGAATCGCGCGCGTACCGCTGGCAGAGGGCGTAGCTGTGAGCAAGATCAGTCACACAATTGCTCCGCGCCAATGGATGTGCCACCAGGCGGCGGCGAATAGTCGTAGTTTCGCCAGCTTACCCACCACGGGCCGCCGCCGCCACACGTTATAGTTTTGCCGTCGAATCCCATCCAGGACGGCCACCCCCCCGCGGATAAACAGCGCCACGTCGAGTTGCAGCCCCCTCGGCACGCACGCGACCAACGGCTCCCCGGCCCGCAGCATCGCCTCCGCCCGATCAACCTGCCCGGCCAGCAGTGTGCGGAAGGCGGGATTAAACTCGCGACGCTCGAACATCGCCTCGTCGTATCCGGCGGTCCGGCAATCGGCCAACGGCAAATAAATCCGCCCGCGATCATAATCGCGGGCCACGTCCTGCCAAAAGTTCGCGAGCTGCAGCCCGGTGCAGATCGAGTCGGAGAGCGCGACGTTTTCCGGCATAGCGGCCCGACCGAGATAGAGGACCAACCGGCCGACGGGATCGGCCGAGTTGCGGCAATAGCCCAATAGGTCGTTAAAGGTTTCGTACCGTTTGCGGTACTGATCCTGGCGAAACGCGACGAGCAGACTCTGAAACGGTTCAATCGGAATACTAAACTCGTCGATCGTATGCCGCAGTGCCACAAAGACGGGATGTCGAGCCTCGCCCTGATAACACGAATTCAGTTCGCCCTCCCACCAGTCGAGCAGCCGCAGGCTGTCCTCGCCGCCTGTTTCGTCGGCCAGGTCGTCCGCCCAGCGGCAATAGGCATACACGGCGTGAAAATGAGGACGTAGTTCACGCGGCAACAAAAAGCTCGCCATGGTAAAATTCTCGTAGTGTCCCTTGGCAAGCCGCCGGCAGTATTCCTGCGACTCGGCCAGCGAAGGCGCACAACGAGCCGCTGACGGCACAGGGCCGTATAATGCAAGCTCAGCGGCGAACGTCGCGGTGGACATCGATTCGGTTCAAACTGGCCGAGAGGTGACCCCTGCATTATCATCCACAGTGACGGGGCGTAGCCAGTCGTCCAAAGTGCAATGCCTCGCCGCCTCTGCCTTGCTGAACCCTGAACCCCGAACCTTCCACTCTGAACCCTGAACCCTTTCCGCATGCATATTCTTCTGGCCAGCCCACGCGGGTTTTGTGCGGGCGTGAACATGGCGATCGAGACGCTTGATCTGTCGATCAAGCTGTTTGGCACGCCGATCTACGTCTATCACGAGATCGTTCACAACCGCTACGTCGTCGACGCCTTCCGCGAAAAAGGGGCTGTTTTCGTCGATCGGCTTCAAGATGTGCCGGTCGGCGCTCATCTGCTCTTCTCCGCCCACGGCGTGTCGCCGGAGATTCGCCGCATCGCCAGCGAGCGGCGGTTGAAAGCGATCGACGCCACCTGCCCCTTGGTGACCAAGGTGCATCTGGAGGCGGTCCGCTTTGCCAGGCAAGGCTACAAGATCGTCCTCATCGGTCATGAGGGACACGATGAAGTGGTCGGCACAATGGGAGAGGCGCCCGACGCTTTCGTACTCGTCGACTCGACCGACGACGTCGATCGGCTGCCGTTCAAGCCGACTGACAAGCTGGCATATCTCACCCAGACGACGCTCTCGGTGGACGATGCGAACCGCATCATCGAGCGACTGAAGGCGCGTTTCCCGCAGATCGTCGGGCCGCCAAAAGAGGATATCTGCTACGCCACTCAGAACCGGCAAGAGGCCGTGCGCCACTTGGGCCGCGAGGCGGACCTCGTGCTAGTCCTGGGCAGCCAGAACAGCAGCAACAGCCAGCGGCTGGCGGAGCTGGCGCGCGAAGACGGCGTGCCAGCATACCTCATCGACGGCGCAGCCGAAATCGATCCGGCCTGGTTCAAAGGCGACGAGACGGTTTTGGTTACGGCCGGCGCAAGCGCTCCCGAGTCGGTCGTCGAAGAATGCGTCGCGTTTCTCAAGGAGCGGTTTGCGGCGACGGTGGAAGCTCGTAGCATTCGCCAGGAGGAAGTCTACTTTCCGCTACCGCGCGAGTTGCGAGTGCTAACGAAGACGTAAAAAAAGCCGGCAGATTAAAGGCACTGCTCGCGGCGAGCAGTGGCACGCGAAGAATCAGATGCCCATTTGGGCCAGCGCGTTGATGACGCCGCCGAGCGTGGTCGAGAGCTCAGGATGTGTGCTCTCCAACCCGCGCGTCGCATCGTTGAGCCGCTCAGCGAGCGATTCTGAGCCGCCCTCCTCGTCCAGCGTCGTGTCGTCTTCGTCGGCGATGCGTCCCGATGTCAAAGCAGTATCGGCGCCCGGCGTCTCAGCCCGCTGCTCAAGCGCCGCACGGATATCGCGCAATGTCGCTTGCAGCCGGTCGCGTGTCTCGATATCCAGCTCAGCCAGCTCCGAGAGCTCGTTTTGGAGGTCAGCCAACGTCGCCTGCAGCCGTTCGCGCGTAGTGGGCATAGTGGATTCTCCGATCAACGGTCATTATAGCAGGCCCCTCAGTCGCAGACGACAATCCATCCGTTGGCCCGGACACCGCCGAGGAGCCACGGGCAACGCAACAGCGCAGTGCGGCGATAGTCGAGCGGGATCAGCTCACGTACGTGAAAGCCGGTGCTCTTGAGCAACCTCAGCAATTCCCTGCGGCGGAATACGTGCAGGTACATCTGGGGAATGCCGCGGTAATCGAAGAACTTGTCGCCAACGTCAAAGTCGCGACGAAAGGGCGCTGTGGCAACGCTCTTGATCACCCACCACGGGCCGCCGGGATCGAACAGGTTATACCAGAAGTTGTGCACGTGAAGGACAAAGACGCCGCGGGGCTTGAGGATGCGGCGAATGTGCTCGACTGCACGGCGGCGGTTGCTGCCGCCGCGAATCATGCCCAGCGTGCTGAAGAGACAAATCGCATAATCGGCGATTGCGTCGGCCAGGCAATCCAGTTCAACGACGTTCGCGAGCACGCGGTCGATAGCCAGCGATTCTTCGGCAGCCTTCTGACCGATGACCGAGAGCATTTCCATCGATAGATCAACCGCCAAGCCGCGGTGTCCAGCTCGAGCAAGCGGCACTAGCGCTCGCCCTGTGCCACAACCGAGATCCACGACGAGCCCCGGCCGCGTGAAGTGGCGCTTGAGGATTTCTTCGTCGAAGTCGAAGAGCCGATTGTAGGCGAAGTATTCGTCGTAGTCGCGGGCGATGTGTTCCGCGTTTGCGTAATCCCACAGACCGCGCGTGACGCCCGGAGGAAGCTGCCAGGTGGGACGAGGAGAAGGAGGCAAGTGTGAAGTTCGGAGTGCGGAGCTCGGAGTTTGAAGTGCGGCGTTCAGCGTACGGTGTGCTCCGTACTCAATACGTTGTCGCCCCTACACGCAGCGCGATCGCCCCGGTATAATACGCGGTTTACCGCATAAGGAGCATCGCCGTGGCAATTCGGGTTGGCATCAATGGGTTTGGTCGGATCGGCCGGTTGGTCTTTCGCATCATGGCCGAGCGACCGAACGATTTCGAAGTGGTCGGCATCAACGATCTGACTGACAACGAAATGCTCGCCACGCTCTTGAAGTACGATAGCAACCATCGCCGCTTCAAGGGAACGGTCAAATTCGACGAGGAGAACCTGACGGTCAACGGGAAAAAGATCCGCGCCCTGGCGGTGAAGGACCCGACGCAGTTGCCGTGGAAGGAACTTGGCGCCGACATTGTGGTCGAGAGCACCGGTATCTTCACCGCCCGCGCCAAAGACGGCAAGCCGGGTTACGACACGCATCTGCAAGCCGGCGCTAAGAAGGTGATCCTGAGCGCTCCGGCGAAGGACGGCGCGGATCTGACCTGCGTGCTCGGCGTGAACGACGACAAGCTGACGAAGGAGATGAAGTGCATTTCCAACGCGAGCTGCACGACCAACTGCCTGGCCCCCGTCGCCAAGGTCTTGCACGAGCGGTTCGGCATCGAGAAGGGCCTGATGACGACCATTCACGCCTACACGAACGACCAACGCGTCCAGGATCTGCCGCACGCTGATCCGTATCGTGCCCGCGCGGCGGCCCTGAACATCATTCCCAGCACGACCGGCGCGGCGAAGGCGGTCGGCCTGGTCATTCCCGAGCTCAACGGCAAGCTCACCGGCATTTCGTTACGAGTTCCGGTCTCGACCGGCAGCGTCGTGGACCTCACCGCGCTCATGAAGCGGAACGTCACTGTGGAAGAAGTCAACGCAGCGATGAAGCAGGCCGCGGAGGGCAAGCTCAAAGGGATACTCGACTACACCGAAGACCCGCTCGTCTCGACCGATATCATCGGCGACCCGCACAGCTCGATCTTCGTGGCCGATTGGACGCAGGTGATGGACGGCAACCTGCT
>JBBDYH010000061.1:0-31499 GCA_040901795.1 Pirellulales bacterium | reverse complement strand
CAAATCACAAATACCACTTCGCCCCTAAACACCTAATTTCGCGCAGCCCAGGCTCCGCCTGCCGTCCGTTCACGACGCATGACAATTATCCTCAACGGCGAAACGCGCGACGTTGCACCGGGCACCACGGTGGCCGAGCTACTCGGCGCGCTGGAAGTTCCAGCCCGGCACGTCGCCGTCGAAGTGAACTTGGAGCTTGTGCCGCGCACCCGGCATGCTGAGCAAGTCCTGCACGAAAATGATCGGCTCGAAGTGGTCACTCTCGTCGGCGGCGGCTAACCGATCGCAGAAGCAGAGCACAAACATGTCAACGTCCCACGTTGCGTCTTCCCAAGCATCCACACGCGCGCCGTCGAACGGCGACCGTGGACGCGATCTGCATTTCGCCGAAGCGCCGCTACGCATCGGCACGCACACGCTCAACAGCCGGCTCATTGTCGGCACCGGAAAATATAAGAACCACGTCATGATGGCTGATGCGCTCGATCTCTCGGGCGCCGATTGCATCACCGTGGCCGTCCGCCGCGAGCGTTTGATCGACGCCGACGGCAAGAATCTGCTCGACTTCATCGACACCCGTCGATACACCCTCTTGCCCAACACCGCCGGCTGCTTCTCGGCCGACGACGCGATCCGCGTGGCGCGCCTCGGGCGAGAGATTCTCCTCGGCCTGGAAAACCCCGGCGCCGATTGGGTCAAGCTCGAAGTGCTCGCCGACAAAAAAACGCTCCTCCCCGATCCCGTCGCCACGCTCGAAGCGACCGAGCGGTTGGTCAAAGAAGGCTTCCAAGTCCTCTGCTACACCAGCGACGATCCAATCGTCGCTCGCCGCTTGAAGGAAGCTGGCGCGACAAGCGTCATGCCCGCCGGCAGTCCCATCGGCTCCGGCCAAGGCATCCTCAACGCCAACAATCTCCGCATCTGCTTGGAGTATCTCAAGGACGGCGATCCCGAGTACCCGGTGATTGTCGATGCCGGCGTCGGCACGGCCAGCGACGTAACCATCGCCATGGAGCTGGGCGTGGACGGCGTCTTGCTCAACACAGGGATTGCGCATGCCGGCGACCCGCTGCGCATGGCCCTCGCGATGCGGAGCGCGTGCACAGCCGGCCGGCTGGCCTATCTCAGCGGGCGAATCCCCAAGCGGCTCTACGCCACCGCCAGCAGCCCGGAGACAGGGACGATTACGGTCCAGCCCGCATAGCGATGCGCGTGGCACTGACCCGCGGCGGCAGGTAGGTGATTAAGACCAATCGACGGTCTCCCGAGACTGTTAAACGGGAGACTTCTGCCGAGCAATGTGCGGCGCCGAGACCCGCGGACGACCAGCCGCTATCTGGCGCAAAGCCATTCCCTAATGTAGCCGCCGACCGCCCACAAAAACACTCCGGTAAAGCCAAGTACAATAGCCATCGGGATTTGATCCAGGCTGACAAGATTCACCACAAGACCCAAAAGATCCCACCAGCTCCGATGCAGCTATCGCCGAATAGACGGGCCATGCGCGAGGCGCTCGTAGAGCCGCAGATTTGCCAATATGCGTCTTCCACGTCAGAGTCCGCCAACATCTGCGAGCCGCGAGTGATCTTACAAGCCTCAGCGCGACGGAGAAGATTGTCTCGGAAGGTCTTCGTATAGCGATCAATCGCCTGGCTTGTAGCGACGTGAAACTCCTCGCCTGCTGTAATTGGCGCCGACGGTGACCCGGAGTTTTGCGGTGACTGATCTTGGGGGGTATGCATCCCCAACTATTTAGGAGAACCGCACGCTTCCGTCGACTGACGGCATGCCTCGGCAAAGCATTCGGCGACGTCTTTCTCGGTAATTACAGCCCGACCTTGTTCGCCGAGGCGATCTCGAAGCAACGAGTAAACCCGATCGCGAATCCGCTGCTCGAGCTGATTCAAGGCGCTATAGGAATTCGCGGTAAAGCGTGGATCCTGCATTACAGGGGGCATCCGGGCGGTCCTCCGTGGCGCTGGACCGGCTCCAGCACTTCCAATGCACTGGAATCGGCGACTAAACAAACGGGAGATTAGCCGATTCTTTCGATCCGGCAAACCCCGCCTTAACTGCCAAGCCTCCGGCAAGGCGATTGAGACACACCCTCTATATTATTCGCAGGCGCAGGCACAATGTTACTTGGCGGCGGTAAAAAATCTAGGGACACAATCTAGGGTATGCAAAGTGAGTGCTTAACGCAACCATGCTTGCAACCTAAGGCAATACATGCCATCCTTCTCGATGTACTCCCTTAAACTCCGTTGTTTCGGTCATGCTCGTCTTCTATTGCCGTGCAAACCGCGATCCGCTCCGCCTGAATCGTTGTTCGTATGGCTGCGTAGCCGGCAAAGCTTGCAGGGCGGATACACCAACCCGCCGCAACCTCCGCAGCGCTTGGGCTTTCTGCGAGGCGGAGACGAGAACGGCGTCTCCTGCGGTTCGGCATAGTCGGGCCGCTGTTCAGCGGCGATCTCGTTGACGGTGTTGCGGCTAACGCCGGCGAGCCGCGCGACTTTACGTCGCGAATACCCGACTGCGAGCAGGCGCTGGATTTCTTGAACAAGACAAGGGGAAAGCATAGGAGGGTTCCCGCCACGGCGGGCAGGCTAAGGTTCAGGGTTCAGCAAAGGAACCAAACACTGTCATTCATCCATTTCGCGCTCCGAGTCGCAGTCGGAGAGATCGCCGCGGGCCGGATACGGTTCTTCGACTTCCCATTCGAAGTCGTCCAGGATCCAAACTTCGAGCGGCGTTGGATCGAACTCTTCCCAGTCGTCGTCCTCTACCGGCAGCTCAAGCGGGTCCGGTTCGGCGGTGGCAAGCGCGCAGTGCGGAACGTGAGGTTGGAGTGTCATACGCACCTCCGTGGGGGGTGTTTTCAAGAGGCGGCTATGCCGCGAGTGTCACATAAGAGCCCCTGACGGCGCGAGAGCACCGCGCGGGCTAATATGAACGTATGTACACAAAATGGTGGCACAATTGCAAGCGCGTGGTCGCAAAAATCTGCACCTTTTTTGCCGCAAGCGCAAGTCGTTCATTCTCTGACGGTTAGGCGCCTTGCCCGACGCCGATCGGCCCCGATCACGCTATGACTCGCGGTTGGACGACAACAGAAACCGCGGAACACCCGGTTTCCCCAAGGGCGCGCATCATGATTGTCGATCCACTCCACTTCGCCGCAGCCGTGATGTTCCTGGTCATCTGGGCAATCGTCGGCGATATCACCGTGACGGGTCGCCGATTGCGGTAGTCGCGTGTGGCAAACAGATCCGGCGCCGCGCAGCAAACATAGCGCCTGCAAATTGTGCCGCGTCCGCTGAGTCCCCCAAGCAAGTCTCAGAGAGACGCCGGCGGCTAAGCCGCGTCGATCATTGGTCGCCCTCCTTTCTTCATGATCTTCTGCATGGCCGGCAGTTGGTCAGCCCTGACTCCGGCAAGAACAACCGCCGGATGCTACTGGAGCATCAACGAAGAGCGGCTCGTGGGTGGATGTGGCGTTTATCGTTCGGGGAAATGCGCAATTGTGGTGGTGTTGACCTGCTAAGTCGTTGGCACACCGTCTGCATGCTGCGCGTTAGCGAGTGTGGCGGCGTAGGCCACAACAACTGTTCTGATAATTCGAAGCTTGGCCCGAGAACGCAGAGGAGGACGAGAATGCCTGCTCAGACTCGACTTACCGTCCGAAAACTGGAAGATCGCATCGCTCCCAGCTTGCTGAGCGGTGTGTTCGGTACTGTGGGTGATCTAATTGGGACTGTCGGCAGTACGGTCAGCACTGTCGGCGATACTGTCAGCGGTCTAGGTGATACAGTCAGTGGACTAGGTAACACTGTCGATGATTTGGTCAGTGGTCTGGCCGGTGGTCTGCTCGGCGGCGACGCTGACGCTTTGACCGATGCCAATAGTGATCTGGGCAACAATAGCAACCTCGGCGCCAGCATCAGCACCGTGGATGTCGCTGGTTCTAATTTGAATGACGCCGCGAGCGGCTTTGCCGATGGCAACTTTGCCGGCCACGATGTGCCGATTCACTTCGGCCATGTGACTGACACAGCCAGCGTTGGACAGCTTAGCGATGTCGGCAGTGGCATCGACTCGAGCGACATTAGCAATGCCGACTTGAGCGACCTGGATGATACCGACATTGGCGGTGGCGACGTCGGGCCAGCCGACGCCAATGCCGTTAATGACGCCAGCGCTGACGACGATGGACAGGCCGGTGCTCAAACCGATGCCAACGCCGGCGCTGCCGATGTCGGACAGGCCGACGCGGAGGCTAACACCGACGATTTGTCAGGAACCAACGCCAACGCGACGGCGATGGAACGCGGCATGGACAGCGAGAACGTTGCGACGATGTAGGCATGACGGTCGGGCTGGCGTTAACAACGCCGATACGAAGCGGCAGGGGCATCCCCTGCCGCTTGTCTTTAGCGATGATTGAAGTAGTAACCCATGGCTGCACAGGCGCCCATTTTCCGCCGCGAGTTGGTTGTCGCTCCGTACAATGATCGCGGAACGTACATCATAAAAGATCCGCGAAACGCCTCGTATTTTGAGATAGGCGAGCGCGAGTTCTTTTTGCTCGCGCAGATGAACGGCAGGCGCAACGCGGCCGATATCAAAGAATCCTACCGACAACGGTTCGCCGATCGGCTCAGCTCCGAAGAACTGCTGGCATTTCTTAAAACCGCAAATGAAAACGGGCTGCTTGAATACGCTCGCGTAGAGTGCGGCGACTCGACGCCGCTTTCCTTTAGCGTCACGAGCCTCGATGCCCGCAGGGGCGCGGGACTTGAGCACCAGCCTTCCGCGTCACGCGGCGCAGCGACGGACGTCACGCAACGCCCACCCACTCCCGCACGTCCGCAAAGTATTTTGGCCTGGCGCAAAAGCCTATTCGACCCGGATCGGTTGTTTGGCTGGCTGGCCCCCAAGATCCCCTTTTTTTGGACGCCGGCGTTCGTCATTGCTTCTGCGTTATTGATTAGTGTGGCCGTGATGACGTTGGTGTTGAATCATGCCGCGCTGGCTTCACAATTCGCTGCTGCGCATGGCGTGGAGACGTTGATCGCCGTCGCCGCGACGATTTTGCTGGTTACAACCATTCACGAATTCGGCCACGGGCTAACGTGCAAACATTTTGGCGGCGAAGTGCATGAGCTGGGTTTTTTGCTGCTATTCTGCATGCCGTGCTTGTACTGCAATGTCTCCGATGCCTGGCTGCTGCCGGAAAAGCGCAAGCGCCTCTGGGTGACCTTCGCGGGCGGCTACATCGAGCTGTGTTTGTGGGCGCTTGCGGTCTTCGTCTGGCGAATGACTGTGCAAGATTCGCTCGTGAATTATCTGGCTTGGATCGTCATCACCGTATCCGGCCTGCGGATTTTTTTGAATTTTAATCCGTTCCTAAAGCTCGACGGCTATTATCTGCTGAGCGACACGCTGGCGATCAGCAACTTGCGGCAGCGCGCTTTGGATTATCTCGCCGCGCATCTACGCTGGCTCTTATGGGGCGCTAAGCGGCCGCCGCGTGACGAGCGATCAAAAACTCTGTTGATCTACGGCGTCGCCTGTTGGGTGTTCTCGATCGGCTTCTTGACGCTGATGTTTTCGTATCTCACTCAGACTGCATACTCGACGGTGGGCCTGTGGGCCGCGGTCGCGGTAGCGGTTGTCGGACTTTTCGCCGTCCGCCCCCTGTTCGCCGGGCTATTGCAAGGGGAACTATACAAGATGACGCTTCAGCGGCCAGGGCGGACGACCGTTTGGCTCGCCGGGGGCGCAGTGTCTGTGGCGGCTCTGTGCTTGATTCCGTGGGAGCAGCGGGCCAACGGCACGTTCGAAGTCCGCCCGGTGCAGCGGGAGGAGGTCCGCGCTCCCGTAGCGGGGTTTATCAAGCAAGTCCTCTACGAGGAAGGCGACACGGTGCAAGCGGGCGCGTTGGTCGTGCGCATTCAGGTTCCTGACCTCGACAGCCGGATCGCTCAAAAGAAGGCCCAGCTCCATGAGGTCGACGCCGAGCTTCTCCTGCTGAAAACCGGCGCCCGCGAAGAGGAGCTGGCCGAGCAGCGTAAGCGGATTGAGCGCGCGAGGGAGTGGCGCGACTTGGCACAAAACGATCTGGCCAGCGCCACCGAAGCGTTCGGGAACGATGTCCGCCGGCTCGATCAGAAGGTCGCCCAGTATCAAGCCGAAGTTCAGCAAGCGCTCAACACCGTCGAACGGTCGGGCAAGCTGCTTAAAAAGAACCTGGTTTCTGCTCAGCAACATGAAGAGAACCAACGGCGAGTCGAGGTGGCCAAGGCTCTCTCAAATCAGGCCGAAGCGGAAAAGGGCTCGGCCGCGTCGCTGGGCACCGTCAAGGCCGAACAAGAGCTCGCCTTGCGCGAAAAACAGCTCGCGGACGAGGTCGGGGCTTTGAAGCTGCTCGAAGCCGGCAGCCGGCCAGAAGAGATTGACGCCCAAAAATCGCGCCGCGCGCGGATCCTCGAAGAGCTGAGCTATCTGGACGACTTACAAAAAAAGCAAGTCGTGCAAACCAGCGTGTCGGGACTCGTAACGACGCCGCGGCTGAAGGAGAAGATCGGCCAGCATCTGGAAGAAGGCGAACTGATTTGCGAAGTCGAGCGTGCCACGAGTTTGCACATTAATATTACTTTGCCCGAGGAGGAAGTGGCCGCGGTGGAGCCGGGTCAACGCGTCGAGTTGAAAGCGAGGGCGCTTCCTTTCAAGATCTTTGAAACCACAGTGCAGCGAGTTGCGCCGGCTGCTGAAAAGAACGAAACCGGCGAACTGCAGAGCAGCCTTGTCGTGTACTGCCAATTGAGCGACGCCGGCGCTGAGCTTCGTCCCGGCATGACTGGCTTTGCCCGCATTCAATGCGGCCAGAAGCCTGTTGGCCAGGTCCTCCTGACGAAGCTGATGCGGTACGTCCGCACCGAGTTCTGGTGGTAGCTATCCACGACGCTACCGTGGCCGTTGCTGCCCGACGACCCTGTTCCAAGCGGCGAGCAATGCGTGGTGCCACACCGCCAACTCTTTGCTTTCTCCTCGATCCACCGAATGAAAGCAGTGAAACCGATAGCGCGGACCGCGCTGCGTGAGCTCGAGCCGGTATCGCGCCACGGCTCGGATCGGCGTCTCGTCACCCGCCGCTTCGCCCGTCAAAAGGCGAAGAATGTTGCTGCTCACCGGCATCGCAATTTGGCCGCAGAGCACACAGTTCTTTTGCCTCGCGGGCACGCAACCATCGTAGGGCCCGCCGACGAAGCTGACGCTGTTGGAGTTGGTGTTATCCATACCAACCCGTCCGGGCAAGTTTTGTTCCACTTCAGCGTAGCCGAAGTCGCCAGACTGCGGGCGTCGCTCTTTCGGAATTCTGGCGAATTCCCCTACGACTTAGAGTCCGCGGCATACCGCGTTACGCCGGCCTGTTCGCTGGCCGGGCGGCCAGAGAGCGAGCTTGGAGAGTTGAGGTGGGCCCCGTCGTCCACTCCGACTCCAAGGCGATCTACCAGTTCGCCACCCAACCAGCCGGTTAACACGGCCAACGCGACGCCTGCAAATGAAAGGACAATCGCTCCGATGCTCGGCTCGGTCGGGGCCTCATAGCGAAGCAGCCCGGTCCAGGCGAACAATACGATCACAACGACGTTCCCCAAGCCATGCCACATCCCGATGGCCTTCGCCCGCGTCGCTTTGGGAATCGCCAGCCAGTCGATCAGGCCAAAAACCGCCGCCGCCAGCCCCCCGAGAATCCCGGCCGTAATCATCCAGAACGCGATATCGGCCCAGCGTCCATTCGTGGTGGCTAAGTAGACGACATCAAATATGACCGACGTCCCGAGCAAGCCGAGCGGGAACACGATCAACATTTGATGGACGGGGTGCCCCAGGAGCTTGGCTCTGCTTTCCATGATTAGTGCGGCTCCTTTTTGGCCACTCGCTGCACCGCTTCACGATGCCATACTTCCAGTCGCGAGCGCTCCTCGCGGCGAACAGCGCGCCGCCTTACGAACAGGAATCGCATGCCGAATTTGCTCAAGTCGAAGCGGTAGACAGCGATCCCGCTCAGTGCGGCGGCAGGCCCGCAGAATTCACCGTTCAACATGTTTAGCAGATTTGCGCTGATTGGGACTTCCACTTCGTCCCCGATGCGGTAGTTGGTCCAGTCGATCGGCTGTAAGCCGTCGTACGGACCGCCGGTAAAGGTGGGTCGTAGCATGGTTCGCCTCAAGCCTGCGTCATTCGCCCGATCCTGCCGCCTTGTGGCCGGCTGCGTTTGCTTCACGCAGGCGGCTGCAACTTCGAGCACGATTCACGCGTCAGTCACTCGCAAGTGACATGCCGTCGGTGTAGCAGTGCAACTCTCACGCTTGAGAACGTGGGCGCAAAAGGGTTTTGACTTCGTCGGACCGGTCGCATCCCAATGGCGCTGTGGTTTATACGGACAATGCTTGCTATGGCGTTGTTCGTACGTTATCCATGCTGCTTGTCCCGTTCGCCGCCAGTCTCATTTCTTGGGTCACCTTTGATTCCGGCGGCTTTTGTTTGCCCCCCTCCTTGCTCGGATCTCATTGCATTCGTCAATCGAGGCGATCCTATGGCCAATTCCGTGGACAAAGTTCAAGCGGCGGTGCCCTTGTGCGTGCAAGCTTGCGAAAGTGCGGCGCGGCCCCTGCGCTACTTGCGCATTTGGATCGAGCGCTTGCGACAACACGCGGGCTGGTCTGCTGACGAGGCTGGCGCGGTGGAGAGTGAAGCCAGACGGATCATTGAGAGTCGTTGTGGCTAGGTTGTTTATTCCACTGCTCGCGGCGAGCAGTGGCACAGCTCCATCTACTCCAACAGCATCGCCTCGGCTACTAAGCCGGGACCGAATGCGAGCGCGATGCAAGGAAGCTGCGCTAACGGTTCGAGCAGCCGCTGGAGGATGAACAACAGCGTTGGCGAAGACATGTTGCCAAACTCGGCCAGTACGCCGCGCGACGTTTCGGCGGCCGACGCCGGCAGTTCCAGCGCGTCAACCACGGCGTCGACAATCGCCGGCCCGCCCGGGTGAATCGCCCACGAGCGGATGTCAGACAACCGTCGTCCTTTCCGCGCCAGCCATGATTCCAACCATGCGCGCACGTGCTCGCGAATCAATGCAGGAACTTTGTTAGACAATGTCATCTCGAAGCCGTGGTCACCGATTCGCCAGGTCATGGCGTCGTTCGAGTCCGGCAACACGACGGAGCCGGTCGCTGCCAGGCGGCATCGCGGCGGGGCGCCGTTCATTCCAGTGACGCCCTGGCCAATCACCGCAGCCGCGCCATCGGCAAACAACGCGTTGGCGACTTTCTTATCTCGATCCTCCGCCGGATGAAAGTGCAGCGTACAGAGCTCGACCGCGCACATGGCGACGCAGGCGTCTGTCTGCTGCGATGCAAAGGCGGCGGCCACTCGCAAACCGTTGACGGCCGCGTGGCAGCCCATAAACCCCAGGTGCGTTCGCTGCACTTCGGCCGACAGCCCCAACCGCTCGATGAGTTGCAGATCGACACCGGGCGAATGAAAGCCGGTGCAAGAAACGGTCACCAGATGGGAGATCCGCTGCGGCGAAACATGGGCCTCGTCCAGCGCCGCGCGCAGCGCTTGCTCGGCCAAAGGCGCCGCCTCGTCCTCGTAACGCTGCATGCGCGCGGCCGTGCTGGGCCACTCATCTCCGGCGCCGTCCAAGGCGCGGTAGAACGATTGCCGGATC
This sequence comes from Pirellulales bacterium, assembly GCA_040901795.1. Taxonomy (GTDB): domain Bacteria; phylum Planctomycetota; class Planctomycetia; order Pirellulales; family JALHPA01; genus JBBDYH01. The sequence continues at coordinate 21,751 of JBBDYH010000061.1, read as the reverse complement.
GTGCCCTCTTGCAGCGGCTCGTCGAGTAGCACGCTGTGTCGCTTCTGAACGCCGGAAAGCTCGTACAGCCGCCGCTCCATTTCCGCTCGCCGGCCGGTGGCGCCGTTGGCCGCGAGCGAACACCGCAGCGCGATATCCTGACTAAAGGACCGCGGGGGGATCGCCGTACCCAAGCCCGTGATGATAAACGTCATATCGTGCGCCTCGCCGCCAGTGTTTGGTTGCCGATGAATCGAACCAGCGGCCGCGCAAGCGCCGGGAAGGCGCCCAACAACCGCGTAACTGCCGCCACCCAGCGACAGTGCGAGAGACCTGCGGCGATCAGGCTGCAGACCCGCTTCCGTCGGGCGGTCGACACCTGACAGGCCATCCGCCACTCGTCGAGCAGCGCATCGTCCCAGCGCACGGTCGCTTTCTCAACGATCGGCGCCAAGCGCACCGCCCCATCCAGCGCCCAGGCGATGCCCTCGCCCGTAAACGGTTCGACGTAACCCGCCGCATCGCCGACCAGGAAGACGCGCGTATCGCCGAGCCGTGTCGGCCGGCGTTGCAACGGCGCCGTGCCTTGCCAGTGTGCGTCTGGCAGGCCCGCGCCGCACGGCAGTCCGACCGATTCGAGCACGGCCTCGACAACCGCCGCAGGTGACCGCAATAAGCGGACCGCCGATCGGTCGAGCGCCGCGGCAATGTTCAAGGAGCCGTCCTCTTGCCGTACCAGGCCCACATAACCCTCGCGGGCCACGGCCATGTAAACGTGACGCGGTTCGTAATTGCTCGGCGCATTCGTCATGACGGCGCCCACGCCAACGCGTGGCGAGGATTCGTACGTCGCCGCCTTGGCCCGGGCGTTCAATAGACTCTCTCCGCCTAGCCCCGCGGCGATCACCACCACGCGCGCCTTGATCGTGCCTGCCGACTTGCCGCCGCCAAGCTGTACCGCTCGATAGTCTCTATATACGGGACCCAAGCGAGCGGCGACACCGGTCAGCACTTTTGCCCCATGGCGAACCGCGGCCGATAACAAGCTGAAATCGAATCGCGAGCGCGACACGACGCAGCCGGGTCCGAGAGGAACCTTCGCCGTTTGGCCTCCACAGTACAGATACAGATCGTCAAGCGGGATGCTCGGCAAATCGCGCAAGGTCTCTTGCAGTCCGGCGTGCCGCAGTGTCTCTAATGCCGTCTCATTAAGGCACGCGCCGCACACCTTCCAGCGTGGCATCACCGCGCGGTCAATGACCAGCGTTCGCAAGCCGCGCGCGGCAAGCTGATGCGCCAAGAGCGCCCCCGCCGGTCCGCCGCCAATGATGCCAACGTCCCAAACCTCTTGCGCGTCAGACTGGATATCGTTCATCGTCAGCCATCTCCTAGGCGCCACCAGCGCAGGATGAATCGTTGCGGCCAGCTTCTCTGCACCGTGGCGCTGGTTAATCCGGCCTGTTCGGCAAGCCGCTGCACTTCCTCCATCGTGAAGGCGCGCGCCACCGAGCGGGGGCCGTCAATCTGGGCCACGGCAGACCGGCATAGTAGCCGCGTGCCGAGCCAGGCGTAGTAATAGCCTAGCCGACTGCGGCGAAGATCGGTGATGATCACCGCCAATCGCGCGGCGTCGGCCATCCGCCGCAACAGCGCCGCCGCCTGTTCGTCGGACAAGTGGTGGAGAAACAGCGAGCTGATCACGAAGTCATACTGCCTGGCAAATGGTTCTTCGGTCACGTCAATTTGCTGAAAATCAACCTTAGTGTTTCGCGTTTCCGCCTGCTGCCGAGCCACCGCCAGAGCGGTACCGCTGATATCGCAGCCGGCAAGCCGGAGCCGAACGCCCGCTCGTGCCGCCCGTTTCCACAGGTCCAGCAGTAGTCCCCCGGAGCCGCAGGCCACATCCAGCACCGAATACTCCGCTGGCTCGGCAATCTGTCGTGCACGAGGCCCGCTCTTCCCCCATGCCAGCCGCTTCATCATCTCGCGCCAGATTTGCCCCGCGGTAAGGCTTACCGAGTTAATTCGATCCAATGCCAAAAGCGCCTGGCGGTGCAGCCGCGCATCAAGATCCGGCTGGTCCATCCACTCTGGTACAAGCTGTCGCGACGCAACGATGAGATCCACAAGTCAGATGAGCCGGAAAAGAATTGCGCTTCCCCACCGGTGTGCGGTGCAAAGCGTGCGCCGCGCTCAGCGGTCCGGTTTGGCTGGCCTAATGCGACTTACGCAAGAACCAAAGAGGGGTCGCCCTCAAAGACAGCGGCGCAATGCGGCACTGATTTTGCCATGCGCCTGTTGGTCGTCTTTCCTTTTTCCGGAGGATGTTGCCATGACCCCAGCTCGCGTCCGCGCAAGCCGTTTTCTCGTGCTTAGCTCGTTGCTGTTAGGATCATTTGGCGTGGGAGCGTTGCTGCCCGCTCAGCCGCCCGCCAAAACGCCGCCTCCGCCGGGCGGGCCGGGCGCGGTACGGCCGATCCTCAAGACCGGCGAACTGATGGCGCAGTTCAACGGGCCGCGTTTTAAGCAACTCAAAAAAGCGCTTGCAACGCCAGACGCCGACCCGAAGGCCATTCACATGACTGCGCTGGAAGTGGCCGAAATCGCCAACCTGATCGCGATCCGCAGGCCACCGGGAGGTGGCGGGCGCGAATGGGAGCAATTTGCCGTTGGCGTTCAAGAAGCGGCTCTGGGGCTGGCCGATGCCGCCAAGGGGGGACAAAACGTCGGCGCTGCGGCCGGCGGCCTGATCCAAGCTTGCAACCGGTGCCACCAGCGCTTCGCGCCGGATGAGGCGCCGATGCTGAAATGACCCAAGCGGGGCCGTTCAATTTGAAGAGGTGCCTTATGGCTCATGCAACCCACGCAGGCGCGCTGGCGCCTGAGCGAGTTGGTCTGTTCACAGCCAACCCGGCTCAACAGGCCTATCGAATCCTCCAGTTGGCTTATGTCGTCGCGCCGATTGTGGCTGGGGCGGACAAGTTTTTTCATTACCTGGTCAACTGGGACATGTACCTGGCGCCGGTGATCAACGACCTGTTAGGCGGAAACGGTCACACGTTCATGCTGGTGGTCGGCGTGATCGAGATCGCGGCGGGAATCGGGGTGGCGATTAAGCCCAGGTTCTTCGCCTACGTCGTCTCGGCCTGGTTGATGGGCATCGTGATCAACCTGTTGTTGGCGCAGAACTTTTATGACATTGCTTTGCGCGACGTCGGCCTGGCGTTGGGCGCCCTGGCTCTGGGGCGGCTGAGCCATCGCTTCGAGCGCACCGAAACCATGCCGGCCAGCTAGTTTTGCAAAATACTTCTGCCGGCGAGCATTATGGTTGCCCAGCCGAAGATCGGCGACTATGGGGCGATCGGAGATGGCCGGTCGGTCGGCTTGATCTCCTCCGATGGGTCCCTTGACTGGCTCTGTTGGCCAAGGTTCGACTCGCCAGCAGTTTTTGCCCGGCTTCTGGATGCGAAACACGGGGGATGTTGGCGCATCGGTCCCCTTGGATTGTTTACGTGCAGCAGGCGCTACATCGAGCACACGAATGTCCTGGAAACGCGGTTCACCACCGCCGACGGCCAGGCTGTTCTCGCTGATTTCATGCCCGTGGGTGCCCTGCCGGGCAGTCTGCAGGCTGAACAAGAGCTGATCCGCCGATTGCTGTGCACCGCTGGGACGTGCCGAATTCAGGTCATTTTTGAACCAAGGCCTGGCTTCGCCACACAGGCGCTGCGACTAAAGGACCGCGGTCGGCTCGGCGTTTGCTTTCAAGCTGGCTCGCAGTTGTTCAGTCTCCGCAGCGAAGCGCCCTTCAGCATTGATGCGTCGGGCCGTGTGCATTGCGATTTTGCTATCCATGCTGGCGAGGCGATCAATTTCTCCTTGATCCTGGCCCAGGAAGGACCAGCGGTCTATCCGCCGCTGGGCGACAACGCTCGTACTCGGATGGACGCAACGGTAGGTTGGTGGCGCCAGTGGGCCGGGCGGTGCCGCTACGAAGGACCCTTTCGCGAGGCTGTCGTTCGCAGCGCCTTGGTCCTGAAGCTGCTTTCGTTCGCTCCGTCAGGGGCAATCATTGCGGCGCCCACCACTTCACTGCCTGAGCGAATCGGCGGAGATCTGAACTGGGACTATCGCTACTGCTGGTTGCGCGACGCCGCCTTTACCACGCGCGCCTTGTTGGGACTCGGTTACGAGGACGAAGCCCAGGCGTTCGTAAGCTGGCTCTTGCACGCGACGCGGCTCACGCGGCCCAAGTTGCGCGTGCTGTACGACGTCTATGGCTGTCAAACGTTGCCTGAGAAAGTGCTGCCACACCTGCCCGGTTATGCCGATTCGCGGCCCGTGCGCGTTGGCAACCTCGCCAGCCAGCAATTGCAGCTCGATGTTTATGGCGAACTCATCGAAGCGGTCCGGTATCTCGCCGAGCGCGGCAACCGGCTGGACCGCGATGCTTGCTCGATGCTCCGCCAGGCGGGTGAATTCGTCTGCCGCCATTGGCAAGAGCCCGATCATGGAATCTGGGAAGTACGTCCGCAGCCAAAACACTTCACGCATTCGCGACTGATGTGCTGGACCGCGCTCGATCGACTGATCAGGCTGCATGCGGATGGCAAGCTGCCTCGCATTCCGAGTGAACGGTTCGCAGCAGTCCGCGATCGCATCCGCGCCGATATCGAACAGTTCGGCTGGAATTCCGGCGTTGCCAGCTACACGCAGACGCTCGGTGGAAGTTCGCTGGATGCGGCGCTCCTGTTCATGCCACTGTACGGATTCGAGGAGCCTGCCGCCGATCGAATGCGGCAAACGGCAAAGCGCATCGAAGAGCGCCTCTGCGCTGGAGAAGGTCTGCTGTACCGCTACGAAGAGAGCCGCACCATGGGCGAAGGCGCCTTTGGCATCTGTGCGTTCTGGCTGGCCGATTATTTGGCCCGACTCGGCGAAGTTCATCGCTCGGCGGGACTACTTCATTCGATCCTCCGATACGCCAACGACCTCGGCTTGTTTGCGGAGGAAATCGATCCGAACACAGGTGACGCCTTGGGAAATTTCCCGCAAGCGTATACCCACGTGGGACTCATCAACGCTGCTTTGTCGCTCGTCGAGTCCGAGCGCGGGGCGGTCGAACCGAGTCGAAACGATAGGTTGACAGCAACTACGGGTGTTCCATGAACCTGCTCAGTTGGATGGTGTGGGGCTTTGCCGGCACGGTGGTGCTCACGACGCTCATGGCAGGAAGCCAGGGCGCGGGGATGACGCGAATGAACATCCCCTTCTTACTGGGCACGATCTTTACGCCGGATCGAGACCGTGCCAAGCCGATCGGCGTCGTCGTGCACTTGATCAATGGCTGGCTCTTTTCACTGATTTATGTGGCCGCGTTTCACACGGTCGAAGACGCCAGTGTCGTTTTTGGAATGGCGATTGGCGCCATCCACGCCCTGTTCGTGCTGGCCGTGGGAATGCCGCTGTTGCCGGCGATTCACCCCCGCATGGCGACAGAACAACAGGGCCCCACGGCGGTCAGGCAACTTGAGCCGCCGGGTTTTCTGGCTTTGCACTACGGCGTCCAGACACCGATCTCCGTTTTTCTCGCGCATCTCGTTTTTGGCGCGATCCTGGGCGGCTTCTACGAGCTTCCGCAGTAAAGCGCCCGCAACCGAAGATTTAACTATGAATCGACAAGGTCAACGAACGGTCGTCGTAATCACCGGAGCATCAGCCGGCGTGGGACGTGCAACGGCGCGCGCGTTTGGCGGCCAGGGCGCAAGCGTCGGACTCATCGCGCGCGGAGCTCACGCGCTGGGCGTCGCCAAAAGAGAAATCGAGGAAGCCGGCGGAAGTGCTTTGGCGCTGCCGCTTGATGTCGCCGACTGCCAGGCCGTGGACCGCGCGGCAACCGCGGTGGAGGAGCAATTTGGGCCGATCGACGTCTGGATCAACAACGCGATGGTGTCAGTCTTCTCGCCCTTCATAGAGATGACGGCTGAAGAGTTCAAGCGTGTGACTGAGGTCACGTACCTGGGGTATGTGCACGGCACGCTCTCAGCGCTCCGCCGCATGAGGGCGCGCAATCGAGGCGTGATTATCCAAGTTGGTTCGGCGCTGGCATATCGAGGAATCCCTTTGCAGTCCGCCTATTGCGGCGCCAAACACGCAATCGAGGGTTTCACCGAATCGGTGCGCTGCGAGCTGTTGCACGAAGGCAGCCAAATCCGGCTTAGCATGGTGCAGCTACCGGCCCTGAACACGCCGCAATTCTCTTGGGTCAAAAGCCGTCTGCCCCGCAAACCGCAACCCGTTCCGCCGATTTACCAACCCGAAGTTGCCGCCCGCGCCATCATGTGGGCCGCCAGGCACGCGCGCCGCGAACTGAATGTCGGCATGTCAACGTCCGTCGTAGTCGCGGGGAACAAGCTGGCGCCTGGATTGGGCGACTGGTATCTGGCCCGCACCGGCTATGACTCGCAAATGTTAGAGGAAGCCGCCGATCAAGACCGGCCGGACAATCTCTGGCAACCCCTGCCTGGCGACCATGGCGCACATGGTGACTTCGACGACCGTGCTCACCAACGCAGCTTGCAACTCTGGGCGACAACTCATCGAGGCTTGGTCGCGGCCGTTGGCGTCGGCATGGCCGCGCTCATCGGGTGGCTCTGGAGATCGGAAAGGAGTCAGAGATAGTTGTTGATCGTTCAGCGGACCAGCGGACATTGCCGCGACCTGCGGAAACCCCGCCAACGCATCGACAAGGGCTGTCCGGGGAAGTAAGATTCAGGTTGCTCCTTTTAAAGCCTGGCGCAGTCCTCGTGCTCAGGCCCTCTTCCGGAACAGACCCACGCCGCCGAACCGCCTACCCGGTTCGCCCTGCCATCATGCCGCTTCGTCCCTGGTTCGACCTTTGCCGCCCTCGGTCCCGCCGTACCCACCGACAGCACGAAACAATCGCCCGCCGTCGCCGGACCTTCAGTGTTGTACCCTTCGAATCGCTCGAGCCGCGCTCGCTATTGGCCGGCGAAGTGGTGATCAACGAGCTGCACTACAATCCGGACATCGAAACGCAGCTCGTCGAGTTCATCGAGCTTTACAACACGACCTCGGCGCCCATCGACCTGTCGAATTGGTTGTTCAGCCGTGGCGTGACGTACGTGTTTCCGCAAAACGCCACAATTGCCGCCGCCGGGTATTATGTCATCGCCGAGAACGCCGCTCAGTTCCAGAGCAAGTTCGGCTTCGCTCCCAACGGCGTGTATACGGGCGGGCTGGATGGCGAGGCCGAAACCGTCGAGCTGCGCACCGCCGCAGACGTCGAGATGGATGAGGTCGATTACCAGATCGGCTTCCCTTGGCCCACTGTCGGAGACCAGATCGCGACGCCTGGCGATGGCCGCTCGATCCAGTTGATCAACCCCGGACTCGATAACGGCGTGGGCGGAAGTTGGCGTTCGGCAATTCCAACGCCGCGAGCGCAAAACAGCGTCTTCGCCGCCAATGCGCCCCCCGCCATGCGGCAAGTGGACCATGCTTATTCGAGCAACGGCCTGTACGCCGCCCCCGGCGACACCGTGACCATCACCGCGCGGGTCACCGATCCCGAAGGCGTGCAAAGTGTCGTGCTGGCGTATCAAATCGTCGAGCCCGGCCAGTATATCGAAATCAACACGGCCGCCTACAACACCAATTGGACCACGGTCGCGATGCGCGACGACGGCCTGAACGGCGATGCGGCAGCCGGCGACGGCATTTATTCGGTCGTCCTTCCCGCGTCGCTCCAGCAACACCGCCGCCTGATTCGCTATCGCCTTACGGCCACTGACAACCTTGGCGCAAGCATCACCGGGCCCTATGCCGACGACCCGCAACCCAACTTCGCCTACTACGTCTACGGCAACACGCCGAGTTGGATAGGCGCCGTGCAGCCAGGGGTGACGCCGCCGGTGACCTATTCGCCAGTGCTCCTGGACAGCCTGCCGACATATCAACTGATCACGACGCGTAGCGACCACGAAACCGCGCAGCGGATTCCCAATAGCACGCAGGCCGGCTACACGGGGAGCGACTACCTGTGGCAAGGCGCCCTGGTTTACAACGGAGAAGTTTACGACCACGTCCGCCATCGAGCCCGCGGCGGCGTTTGGCGCTACGCGATGGGCAAAAATATGTGGAAGTTCGACTTCAACCGCGGTCACTATTTCCAGGCGCACGACGACTACGGCCAGCCGTATGAAGAAAAGTGGAAGAAGCTCAATTTTTCCGCGATCATCCAGCAGGGCAACTTCAATCACCGCGGCGAGCAGGGCTTGTTCGAGGCTGTCGGCTTCAAGCTGTTCAACCTGGCGGGTGTCGAGTCGCCGCTCACGCATTACGTCCACTTCCGCGTGGTTGAAAACGCCAACGAAAACGGCGCCAACCAATACAGCGGCGATTTCCAAGGATTGTATCTGGCGATCGAGCAGCCCGACGGCCAGTTGCTCGAACAGCACGGCCTGCCTGACGGCAACTTCTACAAGATGGAAGGGGGCACTGGTACGCTCAACAATCAGGGCCCGACGCAGCCCAGCAACCGGTCCGATCTGAACCAGTTTCTGACGACGTACATCAACAGCACGCCCAGCGAGCAATGGTGGCGCGAGAATTTCGATTTGCAGCGCTATTACAGTTATCGCAGCATCGTCGAGGCGATCCACCATTACGACATCGACGAATCGGCGGGCAAGAACTACTTCTATTACCACAATCCTGAGACCGGCAAGTGGAGCGTCCACGCTTGGGATCTGGACCTCACCTGGGCCAACAACATGTTCGGCAACGGCGACGAGCCGTTCCGCGACCGTGTGCTGCCGCGGCCGGAGTTTGGCGTCGAATATCGCAACCGCCTCCGCGAGATCCGCGACCTGCTCTACAACTCGGAGCAGACCGGCATGATCATCGATGAGTTCGCCCAACACATCTACAGGCCTGGGCAGCCCTCGTGGACCGATGCCGACCGCGCAATGTGGGACGACAACCCCATCCTGGCGTCGTCGTACGTCAACTCCAGCAAGGCAGGCCACGGTCGCTTTTACCAGCAAGCCGCGACCGACGATTTCCCCGGCATGATGCAGATTCTGAAGAACTACATCGTGTCGCGCGGAGCGTTCATCGACAACACCCTGTTGACCGACGACAGCCAGGTCCCCCAGCGACCCACGATCACCTACAGCGGGCCAGCCGGCTTCCCCGCCGATGGGCTGACGTTTAACAATAGCGGCTTCGCGAGCCCGGCCGGATCAAGCTTCGCCGGGCTGGAGTGGCGGATCGCCGAAGTCAGCGATCCGACCAACCCGAACTTCGATTCAGCCGAACCGCGCAGCTATGAAATGACGCCCACCTGGCAAAGCGGCCGCCTGACAACGTTCTCTTCGAGCGCGACGGTGCCGGGGGACAGTCTCCGCATCGGCGAGACGTACCGCGTGCGCGTGCGCTATCAAGACGCCGCCGGCCGTTGGAGCCATTGGTCGCAGCCGGTGCAGTTCGTCGCCGGGACCCCCCTAGTCGCGGCGCAGGATAAGATCCGCATTACCGAGCTGAACTTTCATCCCGCCGTGCCCACCGCCGTCGAAATCGCAGCCGGCTTCACCGATAAGGAAGCGTTCGAATTCATCGAGATCCAGAACATCCATTCGCAACCGGTCAACGTCGCCGGCTATCAATTCTCGCAGGGAGTCGAGTTCACATTCCCGTCGATAGTCCTTGAGCCGGGTCAACGGACTGTGGTCGTGGCGGACCAGCAAGCCTTTGAGTTCCGCTACGGCTTAGGAACACGCGTGGCCGGGGAGTTCAGCGACGGTCGCCTGAACAACGCCGGTGAGCAATTGATATTCGTCACCGGCGGCGAACAGCCGGTTGTGGGTTTCACGTATGACGACGCCTGGTATCCCGCTACCGATGGGCCTGGGATGTCGCTGGTTATTGTCGATGGCACGGCGCCGCTTGAAGTCGATCCGGTCAGCGGCCAGTCGCAAGCCTGGAGCAGAGCCGCAAGCTGGCGGCCGAGCACCAATCCGCTCGGCTCGCCCGGTCTGCAGGATCCTGCCTCCGGCGTGACGGTCCCTGCCAAACCAACGGGCGTCGCGGCGACATCGCCCTTGTGGTCGCAAGTGAACCTTACCTGGACCGACGGCGCCACGAACGAAACCGGCTTTAAGGTCGAGCGCCGTGCCGGCACAGCCGGCGACTGGAGCGAGGTCGCCACGCTGCCGGCCGGCACGCAAGCTTTTCGCGACAACAACTTGCAGCCGGTCACGCAGTACTTTTACCGAGTCCGGGCATTTAACGGCGCAGGCGCGTCGGCGGCAACGGACCCCGTGAGCGTGACGACGCAGGCCCCGCCGCTGCCGGCCGCGCCATCGGGCCTCACGGCCGATTCGTCGTTGGCCGGGCAGGTCGATCTGTCGTGGGCCGATAACTCTTCGGAAGAGACGCTCTTCAGAATTGAGCGTAAGGCGGGAGCGCTCGGCGCGTGGGAGGAAGTCGGCACGGTCGGCACAAACGTGACCACGTTCACCAGCTCCGGCCTGATGCCAAACACCACTTACTTTTTCCGCGTCCGCGCCGCCAACACCGGCGGCAACAGCGACTACAGCAACGAAGCTAGCGCGACCACCGGAGCCGGCATACCCAACCTCGCCGGTCAATGGCTGTTCGATGACCCAGCCGGCGATAACACCGTTCGCGACACATCGTTCACCGGCAACCACGGCGCGCTCAACAACGGCGTGCAGCGGATTGTCGGGACTAACGGCGCACGAGCCGGCAATGCGGTCGCGTTCGACGGAATCAACGACTACATCGGCACTTCGCGAGACCTGGCGGCCGTCCTCGGCGGCACGGCGACGCTTGTCACTTGGGTTCGCACCGCGGTCACCGGCGACAACACTTTCTGGATGGCCCCCGGGATCACCGGCGTCGAGCAGAGCGGCGCCGGAAACGATGTTTTCTGGGGCTGGGTCGACGCCAGCGGCCGCATCGGCATTCAAGCCGGCAACACAGCCGGCGCGAAGACGGCGCAGCCGATCAACGATAACCAGTGGCACCACGTTGCTTTCACACGCAACGCGACGTCCGGACGCGTCGAAGTCTACGTCGATGGCCAGCTCTCCGGCTCGGCAACCTCGGAGCCGGGCGTCAAGACCACGCCCTTCCGCGGCATCGGCCGCATCGAAGACACGGCCGGCACACACGAGTATTTCAATGGCCGGCTCGACGAACTGAAAATCTTCGATCGCGTGCTCAGCCAGGCTGAAATTCAATCTTTGCGTCTGACCAACATCGTCCGCCAAGGCACGGCCGGCATCGACGCGTTCACGATCAACCGCAGCACGACCAACGGCTACATTCGGATCTATCTCAATCAGGCCACCAACACGACCCCCTCTTACGCCATTCAACCCGATCTGCTCGGCTCGTTGCAGATCGACGGCCTGGCCGGCAATGATTCGCTGAACATCAACATCAACGGCACGGCGGGCTATCCGCTCCGCGCGGGTGGGCTCGTGTTCACCGGCGGCGACGGCGATGACTCGTTAACGCTCAACGGCAACACCTCCTCGGGGACGGTCCCGCACACGTTCCACGCCGGCGCGGGTACGAACACCTTGACGGTTAACAGCGGACAGATTTCGCTGGATGGCGTCGCGCCTGGCGGCGTTTTGAATACGACGGTTGCAACCGGCGCGTCCCTCGTCACGACACGGCTCAATCAAAACGGTCTGACCGTGAATGGCAACGGCCGCGTGACGCTTCTGCCCGGCGGCGGCGAAGTGAACGTCCTGACCAGCCTCAACCTGGCCGGCGGCGCTACGCTCGACGTCAACGACACCGCACTCGTGATCGATTACACCGGCGGCTCGCCGGCGGCGACGATTCGCGCGTCGATCCTCTCCGGCCGCGGAGGACCTGGTCTCGGCGCCAGTTGGAACGGCACGGGCATCACGAGCAGCGCCGCAGCCGCGGCCAACGCCGCTGAACCCGATTCGCGCTCGATCGGGTACGCCGACAATGCCTCGCTGCCGTTGGGCGCCTACACCGTGTTTCGCGGCCACCCAGTCGATCCTACATCGATTCTGATCGCCTACACGCGCACGGGCGACGCCAACCTCGACGGTCTGGTGGACGATAACGACGCAACGATTCTCGGCGCGTCGTACGCCCCGGTAACGCCCAACGCCTCCTGGTCGCTGGCCGACTTCGACTACAACGGCTTCATCGACGACGACGACGCAACGCTATTGGGCGCGTTCTACAAGCCACTGCCTGCTCCTCCACCCCCCTCGTTCCCAGGCTCCGCCTGGGAACGCACTGCCCCGAGGCTCCGCCTCGCGGATCCGATCGTCGAAGTAGAGTCAACCGCGCTGATCGATCTGCTCGCCGCCGTAGCCGCCGATGCCGAAAGCATCAACAACCCGCGGATCGTCACCTCGCGCCGCACGCCCGCTGCCGACGCGATCTGGGCGACGTGGTAAGATGCCCTCCATGCTTCCCCGCCGCTTCCCCGCCGTCGAGCTCCGCGATACGCACGTCGGCCTCGGCGTCTTCACGCGCCAGCGGTTTCGGCAGTACCAAATCGTCGGCGACGTTTGCGGCGCAGCGTTCTTCGACGAGACCTACGATTCGCCGTTCTGCATGGAGCTCGGACCCGATCGCGTGCTTGAGCCGGCAGGCGTCTTCCGCTATCTCAACCATTCCTGCAACCCGAACTGCGAGATCTTTTACTACGAGCCGCTGACGGCCGACGACGACCCTCCCGACCGGCTCTGGCTCAAGGCGCTGCGGCCGATCGCCGTCGGCGAGGAGTTGACCATCGACTACGCCTGGCCCGCCGCACGCGCCATTCCCTGCCGCTGCGGCGCAGCCAATTGCCGGGGATGGATTGTGGCGGTAGAGGAGTTGGCGATTATTGCGAATCCACAGTGCAATACCGATAGAAATGCGGAGCCAATTGCAAATTGCAAAATGCAAAATGCAAATCCGGGTCATCCCTCCGCTCCAGTTTAGAACCGCTAACAATAGTAACCCGACGCGTAAGCGAGGCCGAATCTGCCGGTTCCTCGCTCACGCTTCGGGTTACTGTGTGCCGGTTGTGTTAGTTCTTAGAATTTGCAATTTGCATTTTGCAATATTCTTCTCCGCGTCTCTGCGTCTCCGCGGTTCACAGAATCCTCAATCCCTTCGGCAGCGCCTCGCCAAACGCCTGGCTCTGTTCGGCGACGTCAAGCTCGCCTCCTTCCGAAACCAGCTTGATGAAGTGCACAGGCGCCTCGCGGCCTTTGAGCCGTTCAACCACGCGCGAACGGAGCTTTGCAGAAACATCACGATAGCGGTCGCCCGTTCTTCGTGTCAGTTGCATCATCGCCCATGGCGCAAGCGTGTCGTCCGGTGAAAGATCCAACAAGCGCGCAATCCAATCGCCAACCGCCTCTGCCGGCACGACCACGTTGAGCGGGCCGTACACCGGCACGCGCGCCGCTACGCGGCCGAGCGTCCACAGCACAGCCGGCCGCACCGGCTCCATCTTGCGCTTCGGCAGCACGTCGAGGAGTACGCCGCCTAGCTCAATCTTCGTGGCCGGAGGCAACAGTTCCAGCGAGCCCAGCAGCCGCCAGACCTCGATTGATTCGCTGGCCCCAAAGCTCAAGTCGCCGCTGCCCCCTTTGCCGGTCACCAGCCGCTTGTGCAGCCCTCGAATCGGCGCCAACAGCGGATCGGCCAGCGCCCGCTGCTGCCCCGCGGTCAGCCCCCCCGCGATCCGCCGCCACAGGATCCACCACTCGTGCTGACACATTGCCGCCGCGTGAACCAGCTTGCCGTGCAACAGCCGCCACGTCTCCGCGACGCGCCAATCGTCGAGCGCCAAGCCATAGCCCGGCCGCAGCGCATACCCCAACAGGTTCAGCCATCGCGCCTCGTGCGCCGCCGAACGCCGCCGGCCGGGTTCGTCCTCGACGAGCGCGTCCCAGATCCGCCGCAACAGCGACATCGGCCAGTCTGGCTTGCTCATGCCGAGCGCCGCCGCCAGCCGCTTCATGATCCCATCGGGCTTCTCCGTCGCTTGACCGCCAAACGTGCTCTCGATTTCGCGCCGCGCGGCCTGCCAGCTTGCTTCATCGATAAATCCTTGCAGCTCGCCCGCGCCGGCATGACCGGCCACATTGGTCTGCGTAGCGCTGCGAACGTCAAACTGCATCCGCCAGCTCCCCGGGCCCTCGCGCTCCGCCGCCCACAGATCGAGCGTGCCAATCTCCGTGAGACGCGCATGCAGCCGTACCGGTACACTGGCGTCGTCCGCCCTGCCGCGGGCTTTGAGGACCGTGCGAATCGGCGACAGCGCCGTCATTTGCTCGCGGTCGACCGCCACCAATTCACCGGGGCGGTCCGTCAACCGTGTGCTCGACGTATAGAGCGGAAATTCGACCGGCTCGGAGATCAGCAAATGAAATTCGCGGTCCGCAAGCTCGATCTCCTGCCCCGGCTCAGCGCTGGCTGGGACGAGGCAAAGTGCGCGATCGGCAATAGCCTCCTCCGCCACACCGATGTAATACGTCCTTGCCAAGTCCGCCGCGATCCGCACGCCCGCGCCGCGGCGCACCATGCCGTAATACGCCGCGCCGCGTGCCACTGCCAAATCGAGCCGGTCGTGATCGAGCACCAGCGGCGACCACTCGCGCTGCTCAGGCTTGGCTGGATTCCGAAACCACGACTCCAGCGACTCTACCAGGCGCGTACGCAAGTCGGGGGATGCGAACAACCCGCCATTGAACAGCACAATATCCGGCCGCGCAGGATCGTGATCCGCCGGTAGCGGCTCATCGCCTGCCGTGACGTTTCGATGCGCCGTCAGAAACGCTGCCAGATACCGCGTCATCGCCGCATCCGCTGCATACGGCAACCCAAACTCCTGAAAGCCGCTCCGCCGCGCCGCGGGCTTGTCATCGAGCGCCACGCGCGGGAAAAATCCCTCGACAATCAGCTCTCGAACCTCATCGCGCGAGACGTCGATCTGCAAGCCACCCATCAGCCGCGAGCCGCCGCTGGAGAGATTCACGGTCATTCGCTCCGGCGCATCCTCGCCAAGCAACGTCTCCTTCACTCGCCGGCACGCGCGCACGAGCAGGTCCCACTGCCGCGGCGGCAGCTTTTCGCTCTCCTGTAGGGTGGGCTCCGCCCACCGTTCGGCCGCTTGCTGGTGGACAGAGCCCACCCTACTCAGAATTCGCTGTTCGAGATGATGCGCCAGGGCCAGGTCCTGGTTGTCGCCCCCCAGGATCAAGTGCTCGCCGACCGCCACGCGGTGAAAATGGACCTTCTCCGTCTCATCGCCGCGGCGCACCTGGATCAACGTGAAATCGGTCGTCCCGCCGCCGATGTCGCACACCAGAATCTTCTGCCCGGCCGAAACAAACTTCTCCCAGTCATCGGCATGTTTATGGATCCAGGCGTAAAACGCCGCCTGCGGCTCTTCGATCAACACCACGCGGGGCAAGCCGGCACGCTTCGCCGCCTCGACCGTCAGCTCGCGCGCCACTTCGTCGAACGACGCCGGCAACGTGAGGACAAAATCCTGCTCCGCCAACAAATCGCGCGGGTGGGCCGCATCCCACGCTTCGCGCACATGCCGCAGATAGCGCGCGCTCGCTTCAACCGGCGACAGCCGTTCGACATCCGCCGCGCCGTGCCAAGGCAAAAGATCCGCGGTACGATCGACGCCGGTGTGCGACAACCAGCTCTTGGCCGACGAGATCATTCGTCCCGGCACCAGCGCCCCGTGATCCCGCGCAAAGAAACCGACCGTGTAGCCGGGCTCTTCCTTGCTCCACGGCAGCTTCAAGGCGCCCGGCGAGATCTCTCCTGTCGCCGGCTGGTAATGAAACGACGGCAGCGTCTCGCGGGCCTCCACCTCGCTCGGTCCTACAAGCTGTGGTACGAGAAAATCCCGCACGTGCCATGGCGCTTCGCTCGTATCGACATACGCCACGGCCGAATTTGTCGTACCCAGGTCTATGCCGACGACATAGCGGCTGGGCGAAAGATCGGCATCCATTCGTGACGTGTTTTGGGACATGGGTTCCGTTATTGACCGCGGATGTGACGATTGCTTGCAATTGTTGACGGCTCAAAGGGTTGAGTCTACGATCCTCAGGTCAATTTGTGATCCGTTGCCGCTTCTCTAATGTGCAAATTGCATCCCTATGGCGTAAACTGTGATTAGGGTGGAAAAGATTGCCTGCGGGAGCCGCACGATGTCCGATATTCTCGAAGTCGCCAGTCAAACCGAGCAGTACGTCGGCAGTGCCGAGCGATGGAAGGCTGATCATCGGTCGGCTATGGTGTGCTATGAGGTCGAGGAAACCCTCGCGCTTGGTAATCGCGTGTTTGATGCCATTGTCGAATTCGACGAAAACTGGCGTCGGCAAGTGAGTCGGGGCAAGCTGCGGTTCAGTCCGGTGCTTCATAGCTTCATTCAGGCTTTGTTCGAACGCTGGCACGCACCTTGTTCTAATGTCCTTGCAGCGATCGAGGATCTTCGGCACGAGGGCTTTTTGCCCAAGGGGGCCGACGAGTTTCAACATCGGTGCCGCGAAGCCGACGGCATTCTAACACCGGATGGGGACTTTTTCGTCGGCGACCAGCTTATACAGATTCGTGACGACGCCTTGGACCAGCACCTGCGCGGAGAGACGCTTGAGCGCGGGCCAGGCTATGGTATTGGATTGGATCGCACGCCGACTACGATACATTCGTCGGCAAGAAGTGACTGAAGGGCAATCATCGACTGGTCTCTCCCTCTCCTTCTCGTGTCTCTGCGTCTCCACGCCTCGGCGGTCCAATCAACTCTCCGCATCCTCGCGCACGCTAAACTCCAGCTTCCACCGCTGCTCACCCTTGGTCGCAACGCACCACAGCTCGAACATGCCCAGCTCCGTAATCTTGCTGCGGAACTTCACGGGCACATAGTCCTCTTGAGTGTCCTCGGCGGGCAGCGTCGCTTCCAGCGAATCGCTCTCCGCGATCTCTTCGGGCGACCAGGACGCAACCAGATCGCCCGGCTTATCGTCTTTGCGGGTCGAGCTACTGAAAAAACGAAAGTGCGCCGGCTCTCCAACGACCAGGCCGATTTCGCCGCTCGGCACGTCGGTTTCGGTCCCTTCCTCCATCCCAATCGGCACTACGCACAGCGCTCGCAATGGCCGGGGCGCTCCGGGAATCGCCAGTCCCGACGATTCGATCCCCACGTAGTACGACCGCGCGGTCCCGCCTCGGATGCGCACGCCGCCGCGCGCCTTGCTCCAGCCGTACACGGTGGCGCCACGCGCCACGGCGTGGTCCAGGTCGTGAGCGCCGGCGAGTCGCTGCGGGGGCGCTGGCGCATCCTGCTCCTTTTTCGCTCCGCGCTTGCCGCCGCTAAACCACTCACCGAGCACTTCCAGCACGCGCTCCTGCAGACCCGCGGCCTTGAACACACCGCCGTTGAAGAGCACCTGTGTAGGCCGCGCAGGTTCGCCCTCGTGGCCGTGCGATTGTAGAAAAGCCGCCAGGTGCCGCGTGATGCCGGTGTCGGCCTCGAACGGCAGACCGATCTCCTGAAACCCACTCACGCGCTGCCGCGCCGGCCGATCGGTGACGGCGCATTGCGGAAAAAAGCCGTTCATCAACAGCTCTAGCGCCTCGTCGCGTTCGACTTCGACCGATTTGCTCTTTCCGATCAACTTGCTGCCGCGGCCGGCGACCGTGATCGTGTGCTTCTTCTTCCCGCCACTGGCAAGTAACTCCTCTTTTGCTGCACGGCAGGAGTGCCATAGCGAAACCGATTGCCACGGATCGAGCTCAACCCCCTGCTCGGCGAATTTGCCGGCCGCAAAGTGCGCGAGCGCCAAATCCATGTTGTCGCCGCCGACCAGCAGGTGATTCCCGACTGCCAGCCGCCGCAACGCTAGTTCGCCATTCTCTTCGCTCACGCTCACGAGCGTCAGATCGGTGGTGCCGCCGCCGACGTCGCAGACCAGCAGCGTATCGCCGACCGTGAGCACTCGCCGCCAGCGGTCGCCGAGATCGTCGAGCCAGTTGTAAACAGCCGCTTGCGGTTCTTCGACGAGCACAAACTCCTGCGGCAGCCCGGCGGCCAGCGCCGCCTCGCGCGTCAGCTCGCGGGCCGCCGCATCGAACGACGCCGGCACGGTGAGCACGACAGGCTGCTCGGCCAACGGCGCGTCGGGCATCGCGAAGTTCCAGGCCCCAACCAGATGCTCAAGGTACCGCTGCGACGCGGTAACCGGCGACACCTTCTCCACATCTGCCGGCGCGTTCCACGGCAAGATCGGCTGATGGCGATCGACGCGGCTGTGCGCGAGCCAACTCTTGGCCGCGGCCACCGTGCGGTCGGGCGTCTCGGCGGCGCGGCGACGCGCGCCCTCGCCAGCGACGTATCGCGGCGCATTTGACCATGGCAAATCAAGTCCTTGCTCGTGCTCGGGCGCCAGATACAGAAACGACGGCAGTGTCGTCAGCCCTTCGACCGTGGCGGCAATGTTCTGCGGGATCGCGAGCACCTCGACCTGCGGGCGTTCCACGTCCAGCGGCGTGTACGCCAGTACGCTGTTCGTCGTTCCCAGATCGATACCGATAACGTACTTGGCCATGTTGACTATTTGACCTCGACTTCAATCGGTGCGATCACACGCGACGACGCCTCGCCGCCGACCCAGGCGGGCAGTTCGCACGCCGTCGCCTGCCAGCCGTGATGCACCAGCGCGCCGCGGAACGGAGGGGTCCCGCTCACGTTGCCGACCAGGCGGTAGCGTCCGGCGTCGAAACCCGACGGAACCTCGACGCTTGCTCCTTCGGCATCGGACAGGATCGGCTGGATGGCAAACATCCGCTCGACGACCTTGCCACAGTCGCGGTGCAGATCGCGCGCCACCGCGCCGCGCTGCGCGTCCCTGAAACCGGACAGCACTTCCTTGAGAAAATCGACGAAACGTCCCTCGCGCTGCAGCGCCGCCAACAAAGTAATCGCCTCGCTCCGCGCGGGTTTAGGTGCTGTCGGCTTTGCCGGCGCCGATGGCAGCTCGGCAATCGCCTCGCGCTTCGCCTCTGGCAGCCGCGGCTCCTCATGCCGCCGTCGCAGCACGTCGGCCACCAGCCGCGCCACCGCGCCATTGAACAACACCAGAAAAAACGCTTTAAACGCGATGAGCAAATGCATATGTAGAGGGATCAGAGTTAAGCGTCCGGCGAGCGGGGCGGCGTAAGCCCCCGATCACGCGGCGCACCGCATTTCGCTTCAAACGGGACAAAACCGGCGGCAGCGCCCAGTAAAATGCCAAACCGCCAGTACAACCGAGCACGTCCGCATTTGTCAACGGGTGCGTTGGAGGTTCGCAGCGATTGAAGTATGATGAGCGACGAAACACAAGGCCGCAGATCAACGGCACCGCTATGAGCTTCTCGCTGCGCAGCCTGTTGCTTGTAATCCCCGTCATTGCCCTTGGCGTCAGTGGCTTTGTGTTTAGTCTTCCATGGGCGACGAGTCTGACGTACACGATCTGCATGGCGTTCCTTTTGTTCGCCGCCGTCGCCGTTCTGTTTACGCGTGGCGAGCGGCGACTATTCTGGGCCGGCTTTGCCGCGTTTGGGTGGGGCTATTGGCTGCTGGCGTTCGAAGGTCACGAGCAAAGTCGCCGGGCTGCAATGCGGCCGGATGCACGGTTCGTGACGTCCCATCTTATTAACGAACTTGAGCGGCATCGCAGCACTTCGAGTCGTGTGGGTAGTCGTATGCTCGCGGAGTGGCAGGGCGCGTACTGGCCAGCAACGATCGTTGTGGTCGATGACGATAGGTACCTGTTGGATTGGGGTGACGGCAGCCCGCAATTCTGGGCGGACGCTTCGCAGGTCCTGCCGATCTCATCTGGCCCACGACAGGCTGCGCACTCACTGTTCTGCCTGCTTTTCGCGCTGGTCGGTGCAACGCTTGCGGTAAGAGTTCTGCACGATCGCACATGGTCAAAGAAAGACGTCGGGGATGACGCTCATTGAAACGGAACGCTCTGAGGACCAGGCCGGTATCCGCGCCGTGCATTTGGCCGCGTTTCCAACACCGTTGGAGGCGGACCTGGTCGATCGTTTGCGAGACAACGGCCGCGCGATGGTTTCGCTGGTCGCGCGCGAGGGGGACAAGATTGCGGGGCACGTGCTCTTCAGCCCCGTGACAGTCCACGACGTCGCTGGCGGTAATGATGCGGCCATTTCGCACGGCCTCGGGCTGGCCCCGGTCGCTGTGTTGCCGGTATTCCAGCGTCGCGGAGTTGGCGCGGCACTGGTCGAAGCTGGCCTCGCAGGCTGCCGCGAAAGCGCGACGCCGTTTGTGGTCGTGCTCGGCAAACCGGCATACTACGCCCGATTCGGGTTTGAGCCGGCGAGCCGATATCGATTGGACAGCGAATACAATGCGGGCGACGCGTTTCAGGTCCTGCTGCTCCAGGCCGACGCGCTGCCGGCGCAGGGCGGGCTGGTGCGATACGGAGACGAGTTTGCGGGACTAGGTTGATTGTTTAACCCGCAGCCGTAGGCGAGGAAGGCCGCGCTCCCCAAGCCTCGCCTGCGGCTACGGGTTAAACGAGTGGGAATTCACTGGTAGGATGTCACGCTGTGCGAGAGGCGCGCACGGTCAGTCTACAAGGAACTATCTTGAGGGAGAGTCGATGCCAACGGATAGCTTCAACCGTACGAAGGTCGTGCTGTTGGCCATGCTGCTCGTTGGGCTGGCTGGTTGCGCAGAAGAAGGTTTGCCGATCCCAACGCAAGAGCGCGGTTCGGACACGGCATCCTCCGTTTCCGTCGCCGACGATTGCGGCGTCGTGAAATATGGCCGGCCGCGCGAGTTGGGGCGATTTGACGACAAGCGGGTTAGCGAGAGCAGCGGCATCGCGCGGTCGCTCTTGCACAAAGACCGCTTCTGGACGCACAACGACGGCAATACGCCCCGGTTGTACTGCATCGATACAAACGGCGAAATCGTCGGCATTATCAGGCTCCAGGACGCCGAATTCGAGGACTGCGAAGACATCGCATCGTTTAGCCGCGAAGGTAAGCACTTCATTCTTTACGCAGACACTGGCGACAACGATCTCAAGGGACGGGAATATCGGTTGCACCTGTTCGAAGAGCCACAGCTCAAAGGCGGCGGCAAAAAGCCCCAGCGCGTGACGGTGGCCATGACGATTCCGTTTCGCTATCCCGACGGTTCGCAGAACTGCGAAGCCGTCGCCGTTGATCCCACTTCGGGCAAGGTTTATCTGGCCACGAAGGAACCGGTGCAGAGTACGAAGATCTATGAGCTCGCGATGCCCACTGCGGCGCCCGCGCGACCGCTGGAGGCGAAGCTCATCGCGCGGCTCGACGTCCGGCTGGCGGCGGCCATGGACATCTCGCCCGATGGTCGGCGGGCGATGCTGTTGACCGACCGCGCGGCGTTCGAGTTTTCCCGCGCCGCCGACGAGGATTGGGCGGCCGCCTTCAATCGTTCGCCATGCCGACTGCCGACGCCGCCGCGGCAGAATGGCGAGTCGATCTGCTACGGCGCCGACGGCAAAACGCTGTATCTCACCAGCGAAGGCCGCGGCGAACCGCTGTGGGAGATTCCGGCAGTTGAGTGAACGGCTGTGGCTGGGTGGCACCATGCTTGGGTGGCACTGACAAGCGGCCGCCGCTTGTCAGATGCTATGTCTATGTGATCGCC
>JBBDYH010000060.1:31315-31564 GCA_040901795.1 Pirellulales bacterium | reverse complement strand
AACTCCATCGCCGCCCACTGCACGCGCCGGTGCCGCATCATGTTGATCAAATGGATCAACACGGGCAGCGCGACAAGCGCGAGTCCGGTCCAGAACAGGGTGGGGAAGATGAAGGACATATGCTATTTCCTCGTTCCCACGCTCTGCGTGGGAACGAACCAAGTGCCGCTCTGCGGCAAGTGCGTTGTGCAAGGATTGGAAGGTTTGTGTCTTTGTTTCGTGCCGCGGAGCGGCACGGCGGCCGGGGGG
>JBBDYH010000060.1:8660-31305 GCA_040901795.1 Pirellulales bacterium | reverse complement strand
CCCCCCCCCCCGGCGGCGTTCCCACGCGGAGCGTGGGAACGAGTAGTAGTTCTCAGGCTCGTCGCTCGAGGGCCAGCCGCCGGCTCAAATAGGTTGCTAGCGCCGCATCCAACGGCTCGCTCGTCCGCATCAGCCGGTAGTCGCAACTGTGTCGCGCACAACCCAGCCGCACTTCATCCAAAAACCCGTTCAGCGCTTCTAAATATCCATCGCGCAGCGCCCGCGGGTTGCACGTCAAATGGTCCGGCATCTCCAATCCTTCAAACCGCATTGGCCCGGTGAATGGAAAATCCAGCTCATCGTCGTCCATCACATGGAACACCATCACGTCGTGTCCCCGCTGCCGGAGCAGCTTGATTCCCTTGAGCAGGCCCGTCCGGTCCGTCAGCAGATCGGAGATCAGCACCATCATCCCGCGCCGCGGAAAGCTCTCGGCCGCGCCGCGGAGAATCTGGTACACGTCGGTCTTTTTCTGCGGGCGGCTGTTGTCGAGCGACTGAATGATTGACATCAGGTGATTGCGCTTGGACCGCAAGGGGACGGTGATCCGCGTGGCTTCGTCAAAGGCGACGCACCCGACGGCATCCTGTTGGCGCAAGAGCAAGTACGCCAGGCTCACCGCGATCGTGCTGGCGTACTCATATTTGTTCAGCGGCCCGCGGCCATAGAGCATGCTGTTCGAGACATCCACCAACAGCGTCACGCGCATGTTGGTCTCTTCTTCGTACTGCTTAACAAAGAAGTGGTCGCGCTTGGCCCAGACCTTCCAGTCGATGTGCCGCAGGTCGTCCCCCACGGCATATTGGCGGTGCTGCAAGAACTCGACCGACTGCCCGTAGTACGGACTGCGATGCATGCCGGAGAGGAACCCCTCGACAATGTGACGGGCCCGCAACTCCATCCGGCTGATCCGCTTGATCGCCTCAGGATGCAAAAATCTTTTGGAATCGGGGGTCACGCGTGAGCTCGTCTTCCTTGGTGGGTGTGATTTCGATCAGCCGATCGACGATGTCGTCGCAAGTGACCCCTTCGCTCTCCGCGGCGAAGTTCACCACCAGCCGATGCCGCAGCACCGGCCGCACCAGCGCCTGGATGTCGTCGGTCGAAACGTGCGTGCGGCCGTGCAACAGCGCCCGCGCTTTGCCGCCCAGAATCAGAAACTGCACCGCCCGCGGACCCGCGCCCCAGCTCAACTGATCGGCGACGAACTCCGGCGCGCCCGGCTCCCCCACGCGCGTCTGCCGCACCAGCGATAAGGCGTAGCGAATCACGTGGTCGGTGATCGGCACTTCGCGCACCGTCCGCTGCAGTGAGATGATTTCCTCCGCCCCCAGCACCGGCACAATGTGGTCCTCGATCAAGGTCGTCGTGCGGCGTGCAATTTCGAATTCCTCGCCGAAGTTCGGATACTTCACATAGACCTTGAACATGAAGCGGTCCTGCTGCGCCTCGGGCAGTGGATAGGTGCCTTCCTGCTCGATCGGGTTCTGCGTAGCCAGTACAAAGAACGGATCGGCGAGCTTGTGCCGGACACGGCCCACGGTGACCTGCCGCTCTTGCATCGCTTCCAAGAGCGCGGCTTGCGTCTTGGGCGGCGTGCGGTTGATCTCGTCGGCCAGGATCACATTCGAGAACAGCGGCCCCTCGAGAAAGCGAAACTCCCGGCTGCCGGTGCTGCGGTTCTCCTCGATGATCTCCGTGCCCGTGATGTCGGCCGGCATCAGGTCGGGCGTGAACTGGATGCGACTGAACGAGAGATTGAGCGCTCGGGACAAGGTGCTGATCATCAGCGTCTTGGCCAGGCCGGGCACCCCCTCCAGCAGGCAATGACTGCGGCTGAAGAGCGAGATCAACAGCTCTTCAATCACCTGATTCTGGCCGACGATCACCTGCGAAAGCTGGTGCAGGATCTTTTCGCGCGCTTCGTTGAGCTTGCGGATGGCCGCCGAGTCGGCGGCAAGAGTAGTTTGGAGCATCGAAGGGCTTAGGGTTTGGGGTTGGAGGTCAGCCTTGAGGCTGCGAGGACCCGCCGCGGCGGGAACTCCAGCCGCTCAGAGATGGCCGGCGCGGGCAGACTGTTCCGATTTTCTATTGTAATTCAACGTGTCAAATCGTATTGGGTGCCGGCCAGAGAAGACGCTCGTCCCAAATAAACTTCAACGCGGCTGATCTATCTGGGGAGGAGGAATGTCCTGCACCGGCTTTTGCTCCGCTTCTTTCTCCATCTTTTTTCGCGCGGCCTCATCCGCCGCTTGCCCGAGAATCCTGAAAATCTGTCCGATTGTCGACGGCGATCCCGCGGACTTGGCGGCCGGTTCCACTACCGCTTGATACGGGGGCTCCGGCTTCACCGGCTGATCGGTGAATTTGAGCACGAATTCCTGCCCGGGAATCTGTAACGTCACCGTCCGTTCATCGAGGTCCGCCATCGCCTCAAAGCTATGCGCTTGGCCGTTAATATCCTCATTTTGAAAGACCGCCCGGCCGGTTCGCTTGTCCAGACAGAGGATCGAAACCTTCATTTGGTTACGCTGCTGAATGTGCCGCACGAAGACCAGCGCTGGCAGCTCCGCGCCTTGGGCTGCGAAGTAACCCTGCATGTCAATCAAAGCCGGCTTTGACCATTGGCTCTCACCCGACTTGCGGTCGAAGGCATACACGCGTCCGGAGATCAACCCGCTGTTGAAACCGTCCGTCTGACTCGGATCAGGCATTGCCGGCTGATAGTTTTGTTGTCCCGCGCTTCCGCGTGCCAGCCGGGGGCGATTCGACATGAGAATATATTGGGAATCCGAGCGCTGCACCACGATGTTATGAAGGCTGTCGTCTGGCTCGACCTGCGCTTCCATCAGCTTGCGGCCGTCATCGAGCGAGTGAACCACGAACTTGCCCGTGGCGTCGTAAATCGCCACCGAATCGCCGCCGACGATCGTCCCCTTCGAGCGGTCAGGATATGCGCCCAACTCAATCTCCTTGCCGGCCCACACGTCCTTGAGGACCAACTGCATCGAGCGACCGCGATCGTTCCAGGTAAGCACCTTGCGGCCATACGTCGTCCACCGCCTGGCGGCGACCGGAACCTTGCGCTTTCCCAGCAATTCACCGTCGCGCGTGCGGAGTATAAGTGCTTCGACATCGCCGGTCCCCGCGGCCACGGCCGACGATCGTGCATCCGATGAACGCCCAGGTGTTGAGCTGTCGCCCGGCGCCACAATCAGTATTTCCCCGTCTCCATAGACATCGCTCTCGATGGGGATGTTCTGGCGCACCCAGAGCGGCTTGCCCGTCAATGCGTCGACAAACGACAGCTCGCGTCCCCGCTGAATCGCCACGCCGCCATCGATCACCTGGCTCATCCCGGCCGCCGGTTGGTTGCCGAAGCCCGCAGGCTTATTGCGCATCGGCCCCCACGGATTGTTGCGAGGAGCGTTCTGAAAGCCGCCAAACCCCCTCATCTGTTGCATCTGCAATTGCACCGGGTCGATCAAGTCTTCCCGCCAGACGACGGCTTTCGCCCGGTTATCCTGCCGCAGCGTATTGATCGCCAGCACCTGAAAGCCGGTGTTGATCAACAGCAGATGCCCATCCACCACGGCATAGTTCGTGTTGTACCCGTAGAAGTAATTGCGAAATTGGGCCGCCTCATTGAGCAGCAAGCGGAACGTTTCCTGCCCCAACTCATCTCGGCCCACCAATTGAATCATCGACTGGTCGAACTGCACGCTGCGGCCCGCAAAGAAGGAACCCAACTGACCGCGCAGCTCGACGTTCCAATATTGCTGATAACCCTGGTTACGGCTCGCCGTCCGCGATCGCGAAGCTGGGTGCTCGACCTTGCCGGCCGGCCACTCGTTCCGCTGATCCATCGCACGGCGGACTTCGTCATTGGCCGGCAGCGCCGCGACGATCTCTTTCCCGGTCTTGCCGCCCAGACAGGGGACGTCGGCGAAGTCCCGCGCCAGCTTGCGATAATATCGCGCCGCCTCGCGATTCCGCGCCGCGCTCTGATACAAACTGGCCAACCGCGTGACCGCCGCGCCCGCGCGCGTGCGGTCTGTGGATTTCTCCAACTGTGCGAGCAATTGCTCGCGCTCCAAGGGCGACTCGGCCTCGGCCAATTCCCCCAACAGCTCCTCACGCGCACTGTCCGACAACGGATGGAACGCGAAGACGTCAATAAACTGGCGCAACCGGTCGGCGCGTGCTCCTTCCTCCTTGGAGTCCGATGCTGTCGTGGCCGCCGAAAGTCGCGTCGCGATCGCCTCGTCGATCGTCGCCCGGTTTTCTGGCGACGTGGATTTCCACAGCTCCTCCAAGCGAGCGCCGATCCAGCGTTCGCGCCGTACGGAACGGTCCGCCTCCACGTCTTCCAGCTCGCTCGCGCCGGTCTTCAGATCCGCAAGCTTGAGGTAGGCCTCGAGCGCGGCGTCAATCTTGCCTTCTCGGTGCAGTCCTGCGGCCAGTACACGCAGGTACTGCGCTCGGTCCTGATCGGTTTCGATTAACGCTTCCAGTTCGGATAACGATGAGCGGTTCCCGGAAAAATCTACGTGCAATAGCGCCGTCAACGCATCGATCAACAGGCCCTGCGTTCGCAGCCGCTCGGCTTCCAGACGTTCGAGGTACTCGCGGTTCGCATCCGCCGCGGGCTTGAACTGAAATGACGTGCGCAGGTCCGCCACCGCCTGCTTCAAGTTCCCATCAGCCAGCGCGAGCTCTCCCCGCCAGACGAGCGCCTCGGGGTCATTCGGGTTTGCCGCCACCATTTCCGCAACCTGTTTCCGCAGCGGCTCGATCTGGAAATACTTGTTCAGTGAATCAATCCCTTGCGAGATTACGTACCCCTGGTAACAAATCAGGTTGCCCGGAATCGCGCCGCTGCGCGAGCGGGCCCGCGCTTGAATCTCGCCGTTCGTCGGATCGATCTTGACGACCTCGGCCGAGCTCAGCGGCAGATAATAATGCTCGCCACTATAAAAGCCGCGGCCGCTGGGCCGGCTGGAACCCAGCGGCGTCGTCCGCACGATCTTGCCATCGCTGCCATTGAGCACGTCTACCTGCTGTTCGCGGATGACCAGCAGCCGCTCACCTCCGACCGCGGCGACATACAGTCCGCCGTCGCGCTTCTTCGGCGGCCACAGCTCCTTCCCATCCAGCAAGCTCAGGCAGTGTAACTGGTCAGACTCCACCGCCATGACATATACCCGCCCATCGGCGATCACCGCATTGTTATCCACCCAGTGCGAGCCCGGATTCACCGGCACGGCGATCGTGCCATTGAAGTTCATGCCCATAGCCACTCGTTGCCCGACGAGCCGCTCCTGTTCCGCGGTCCGTGGGTACTGGTAGCCCCACAAGAGCGACCGCGTCGCCAGATCAACGGCGACGACTGCGCCGGCCGAAGTCGGACAAACCAGCACACCGTCGGCAAACGATGGCGAGACGCCGCTCACACGACGCAGCGGATCTTGGTGCACGTTCTGCTCCACCATCGCGAGCTGCTGGATCCATTCGAGCTTGCCGGTCTCCGCATCGAGCACCACCAGGCTGATGCCCCCTTTGATCTCCGCCAGCGCATAGAGCTGGCCTTGCAGTGGCAACGGCGGGCCCAGGAAAAACGCCCCAGCCAACTCCGGCTCCATCTCGCTTTCCAGGCCCCCCACGTACCACGCAATCGCCCCCTCGCGCCTCAGGGAGTGGGCGGACATCACGTTATGAGTCATGCCTTGGATCACTTGCCCGTTGGCCATGATCATCGCCGGCTGCGAGCGTGTTTGCATCGCGCCCCGCAGCGCCTCCTGGATGTCCCCTTCGTGGACCAGAAACATCCGCTCGCCATCGGTCGTCATTGTGCCGTAGGTATTGTTTGCCCACATCCGCTCGCTGATCATCTGCATATAAGCAGCGTCGCGTCCAGGATTGGCTTGCTCTTCAATCGACGGTTGCGGCGGCCACGGCCAGAGCAGCTTGCCGGTAGCGAAGTCAACGCCATACACGACATTCGGAGTGCGCATCAACACGACATTACCCACCGCTAGCGGTTGTGCGCTCGGAATGACCGGCCGCCCAGTGTCGATAAACTGCTTCCGGACTTTGCCGATCTCGCTCTTCAGCGATGCGCTGTAGAATACGCCGGCGCTCCAACGCTCGTTCAACAACGGACTGCCGCCCGACACCGTTGCATTGCGCGCAGGGTTTCCGCCCGGCATCGCCCACTGCGAGACCGCCGCCCGCCGGCCGGTTTCCGCGCTGGCCACAATGGTTGCCAGCGCCGCCAGGCTCGCCGCGTCGTCGCCCGTGTCAAAGCGCTTGCCCGCCAGCTCCAGCCGCGCACCCGGATACGTGCTCTTGATCGACGCCAGTTCGGCTTGCGCCTTGTCCCTCAAGCCGGCGCGTAGCCACGAAGCCGCTAACATCAGCGACAAGTTCGGCTCGTACTGCTCGCGCGCTGCCGGCGCTTTCTTGATCCGCTCCAACACCAACGCGGCAGCCAATGGCTGATTGTGGTCGCTGTGGCGCCGCGCGAGCACCAGCGCCGCCTCATAGCCAGCCGTGGTGTGAAAGTAACGTCGGACCACTTCGGCGAGCTGCTCCAAACTGCCGCTGCTTGTCGCATCGTCCAACAGCCGCCGCGCTTGCGCTCCGAACTGCAGTTCGTAGATCCCGCGCTGGTCTTTATCGAGCGACCCGAGCAGGCGCTGCGCCTCGGCCTTGAGGCTGCGATGGACCGTCTCTTTCGCATCCGGCTTAAAGAAAAAATCCTCGCGGCGATCGAGAATCCGGTCGAGCTCGATCACCGCGTCGGCGACCTGACCTTTCTCGAGCATTTCTTTGGCCCGCGCAAGCTTTAACGCGGTCTCGCGGTCCACCGGTAGGAAAACCCCGTCTACCGGCTGGGCCACCTCCCGCCGCTTCTGCATGCGGTTAAAGAGCTGAAGCTGTGCGAATTGCCCCGGTCCCGCCGGTTGTTGACCCCCAACCCAGGGCCCCTCCACGGCCAGGAAAACCAGGCCCAAGGTCAAAAGCAGCATCGGTCGCCACGTGGCCGCGGTTCCCAGGGTTGCGATTCGTAGGAACGCCCGCCCGGCCAGCGGCCGCGAATGGCGAGGTCGGCTATGACGGTGTCGCTCCATCGCTCTCCTTCTCTGCGCTGGCCCGGGCGAATCGCACGGTGTACGCGTTAATTGCACAAGCTGCGGGCAAAGTTCACCAGCCCGGCCCAGTGCGTAACTGCCTTATTAACTTTATCTTACAGACAGCCCTCGCAATCAACAAGCAAACGCGCCCGGCGTAGCCCGCCACTCCGGAAAGTGGGGCGGCCTAAGCCCCCCGATCCGTCGCCTCATCGTATTCGGTTCGCCACCCAGGGGCCGGTCCGCGACCGAGCCAGTCGCGCCTCCCGTGCTCGGCCAACCGCCCCAGCGCCGCTCTTAAACCGCTCGACCACCCAACAATTTCGACTTTTCCCGCGATTTTGCGGCTTTCCCGCGATTTCAGGGTTGCATTTTCCGCAATCTTGTTTTTAATCATCGCGTTCGCGCGGACGGACGAGTTCGTACAAACGGCGGACATGTGGTCACTTCTCGAATCACCCCACAAGGAGGGCGTTGAACTATGGCGAAAGCCGCAGCAGCAAAGAACAAGACCGGCAAGGCTCCTTCGAAGAGCGAGGTTCTCAATTCCATTGCCGAGGAGACGGGCCTGGGGCGCAAGGACGTCGGCGCGGTGCTCGAAGCCCTCGGCAACGAAATCGCCAAGAACGTCGGCAAGAAAGGCCCAGGCGTATTTCAGATTCCCGGCCTGGTGAAGATCGTGCGCCAGAACGTTCCTGCTAAGCCGGCGCAGAAGGCTGTCAAGAATCCGTTCACTGGCGAGATTCGCGATGTTCCGGCCAAGCCGGCCAGTGTGAAAATCAAAGTGCGGCCGCTGAAGAACCTCAAGGCCATGGCGTAATCTAGGTCCCTTTCCAAGTAGGTCGGCCTTCCAAAGGTCGACCTGAGGAATCGACGGCCTGGGAAGGCCGTCGTACACTCCAGCACCAAAAGCCCGCCGCTCGGCGGGCTTTTGTGTTGGCGAGCGGCGGACGTGTTTCTCACAATCACACTTCGCTGCGCGCCTCTTGGAGAGCTATTCCACCATCTCCACATTATCCATCTCCCGCGGCTCTGGCGGCGCCAATCCATCAAGGTTGCCGCGAATCGCCTCAAGTGACCCGAGCATCTCTTCGGCTCGATCGAAACCGCCGCAGGTGTTCACAAAGTTCTGCACGGCGCGCAACTGCCCTTCGGCGGCGCGCCAGCCACCCGCTTCACGCACAAAGTGCGAGGCGGCAATCAACAGACCGATTTCAACCGACTGCGGGCGAGCGGGCGGCGCTGCAGCGCTTGCTGCTTGTTTCCTGGCCATAGAAGGAGCTCCTGTTGTTTTATGCCTGGCGAGAGTAACTTGCCCAAATCGCCCAAATCATAGCACGCGCACTCCTCTCCCTCCTAGGGAGGGGCCAGAGTCGGGTCTTGCGGTTCACTCCCCCGTCAAATTCAAAAACTTGCACGCGCCTCCGGCGCACTTCACAATGATCACGTCTCGTACATCTTCTCCTCGTCGTCCCCGGCTCTCCTAGCCATCATCTCCGTCCTCTCCTTGTAACTCATTCGTTGCTGAACCCTGAACCCTGAACCCCGAACCCCGCCTCATGCTCGCCAAGCTGCAAACCTTCTCGCTGTTGGGCATCGAGGCTTTGCCGGTCGAAGTCGAAGTCGACGTCTCGCCGGGCGCCCTGCCCAAAACGGTACTCGTCGGTCTGCCCGAAGCGGCCGTTAAGGAGAGCACGCACCGCATCGAGCGAGCACTGATCAACTCCGGCTTCCTCAAGCCGCAGGACCGCATCGTGATCAACCTTGCCCCGGCGGAGTTGCCCAAACAAGCCGCGTCGTTCGATCTGCCGATCTCGCTGGGTATGCTGGCCGCCAGCGGACAATTGGCGTCGGAGCGGTTCGCGCAATACGCCGTCGTGGGCGAGCTTTCGCTCGATGGGCTCACGCGCCCGACCAAAGGCGCGCTATCGATGGCGATCGCCGCTGCTCGCCAGCGCGATCTCCGCGGCCTCGTGGTTCCCGCCGAAAGCGCGTCGGAAGCCGCTGTCGTCGAAGAGATCGAAGTCATTTCCGTCAGCAGTCTCTCGCAGGCCGTCGCCTTCTTTGCCGGCCAGATCGAGATCGAGCCGACTCCCGCGCGGCTCAACGAGTGGTTCGATCAGTACGCCGGTTACGAAGTCGACTTCGCCGACGTCCGCGGCCAGGAGATGGCAAAGCGGGCGCTCACGATTGCTGCGGCCGGCTCGCACAATATTTTGATGCTCGGTCCGCCCGGTTCCGGCAAGACGATGCTGGCCAAGCGCTTGCCGACGATCCTTCCCGAGCTGACCGCCAACGAGTCGATTGAAACCACGCGTATTTACTCCGCAATGGGTCTGCTCAAGGCGGGTCAGCCGCTCCTGGCAACGCGGCCGTATCGCTCTCCACACCACACGATCAGCAACGCCGGCCTGGTCGGCGGCGGCAGCATCCCTACGCCCGGCGAGATTTCGCTCTCGCACAACGGCGTGCTGTTCCTCGACGAGCTGCCCGAGTTCAATCGCTCGACGCTGGAGGTCCTCCGCCAGCCGCTCGAGGACGGCGTGGTCACTATCTCGCGAGCCCTCAACGCCACGACGTTTCCCGCCGCCTTCATGCTCGTCGCCGCGCTCAATCCTTGCCCCTGTGGCTACCGGGGCGACCCACGCCGCGAATGCCACTGCACAGTCCCGCAGATCGATCGCTACATGAGCAAGATCAGCGGCCCTTTACTCGATCGTATCGACATTCACATCGAAGTCCCGGCCGTGCCGTTCAAGGAGCTCTCCGGTTCGCAAACAGGCACATCCAGCGCCGACATGCGCGTCGCTGTCGTGGCGGCACGGCGGATGCAATCCGCGCGCTTCGCCGGCTCCACCGTCCGCCACAACGGCCAGATGACGCACCGCCAGATTCGCCAATTCTGCCAGCTCGATGAAGCCGGCATGAACCTGCTTCGGTCGACCATGAGCGAGCTCGGCCTCTCCGCCCGCGCCCACGACAAAATCCTCCGCGTCGCGCGCACGATCGCCGACCTCGAATCAGCCTCGGCGAGCGGCGGACGTGAGTCCCCCGATGAAGCGCTCACGGCGCCTTCCACCACAACTCCCATCACGTCCATGCACATCAGCGAAGCGATCAACTACCGCATGCTCGACCGGAATCTCTGGAAGTGATTCACTGACGCCGATTCGCTGGCGATCAATGCCGGGATTTATGATCCGGCTGGAGAAGTGGTAGGCCCATCGAGAGGAACAACCTTAATGACCAACCGATTGCGAACTGCGTTAACGGCTGCGGCGATTCTTGGCGCCGCAATGGCCGCTCCCGCCCAACATGACGCCATTCCTCACCGGCAGGACCGTCCGCCCAATGAGCCGTATTCGCCGGCCGAAGCGCAGTCCAAGATGACCGTGCCCGAAGGCTTCCGCGTCGAGCTTGTCGCCAGCGAGCCGGATATCGTCAACCCGATCGCAATGACCTTTGACGATCGCGGGCGAATCTTTGTCACCGAAAGCATCGAGTATCCGCGCAAGCCAGCCGGGCCGGGCCGAGATCGCGTGAAGATTCTTGAAGATCGCGATGGCGATGGCCGCGCCGAACACGTCAGTGTTCTTGCTGACGGGCTGAACATCCCCACCGGCGTCGCGGTCGGCTACGGTGGCGTGTGGGTGCTCAATGCGCCCGACCTCCTCTTCCTCAGGGAGAAAGATGGCAAAGAAGTCAGCCGCGAAGTCATCCTCACCGGATTCGGTCGCGCCGACACGCACGAGCTGCCCAGCTCGCTCACCTGGGGACCCGACGGCTGGCTCTACGGCCTCAACGGCGTCTTTAACCCGAGCGAGATCGTCGATCAACATGGTAAGCGGCATCGGTTTACCTGCGCGATGTGGCGCTTTCATCCGCGCACACGCGACTTCCAGGTCTTCGCCGAAGGGACGAGCAACCCGTACGGCATTGCGTGGGATGCCGAGGGGAGTGCGATCATCGAGGCCTGCCATTGGGCGAACGACCACCTGTTTCATTTCGTCGAGACCGGCATTTATAACCGCCAGGCGGGGGCGTATCCGCCGTTTGCGATGAAGATCGGCTCGATCACCGATCACAGCCATCAAAAGACGGCCTACTGCGGAATTGTGAACCTCGATACCGACTCGTTCCCGCCGCAATACCGCGAGCGCATCGTCGTCGGCAATATCCACGGCGGCTGTCTGAATGTCGATCGCCTCACGCGCGACGGTGCGACCTATCTTGCAAAGGCCGAACCGGATCTGCTCGCCGCCAATGATGTCTGGTTCATGCCCGTCGCGTTGAAGATCGGCCCCGACGGCAGCCTGTATGTGCTCGACTGGTACGACCGCTATCACTGCTCGCAAGACGCCGCCCGCGATCCGGCGGGTGTGGATCGTTTGAAGGGCCGCCTCTGGCGATTGCGTTACTCCGACACTCCGCGAGCCGCGAAGTTCGATCTTGCTACAGAAAGCGACGCGCAGCTTGTCGCGCGGCTATCGAGTGGCAACCTCTACTTCCGCGAGACGGCGCAGCGGCTATTGAACGAGCGTCTTTCGGATCGCTCCACAGGCAACGAACAAGCAACCGACTCGCTGGAAACCGCCCTGGAAAAGCTCTTGCTCGATGAATCCGCCCCGCGTAAGACTCGGCTCCATGCGCTCTGGTCTCTGAGCGGCGGTGACGCACTTCGCCCGTCTTTCCACGAGAAGCTCTTTCACCATCGTGATGCAACCTTCCGCGCCTGGGCCGTGCGGGTCGCCGGTAATCAGGGCAAGATATCGCCGTCGCTGCGTGAAAACGTGGTCCAACTCGCCCGCGATCCTGCGCCCGATGTCCAGCTCCAGGTCGCGATCGCCGCGCGGAAGATCAACGATTGCGACGCGTTGGCGGTGCTGGTCGATGTGCTCATCCATTGCGGCCACGACAAGGTGATCCCCCCGATCGTCTGGCACAATTTGCACCCGCTATTGGAAAGCGAAGGCGCGCGATTCGCCGCACTGCTGCACAGCGCCGAGGGTAACATACACCGCGCATCACCCGCGGTCGCGACGCTTATGCACCGGGGGATTGATCGCTTGCTCAGCGCTCAACAGCCGAATGTCGCAGCGGTCGTCGCTCTCCTCGATCACGCCTTCACTCGTCACAACAGCCGCATGCCAGGAGCCATCGGCGCCGTTTCCGCTAAGCTCGACGCCTTAAGCGACGTGAAGCGGGCCGAGCTGCGGGAATGGATTCGACCGCTCCTCGATCGGATCCTCGCCGACAGCGATTCATCTCCGTTACACCTGAGTACACAACTGCTTGCCGCGCGCCTTGGCCTGGGGACGATCGACACGACGCAAGTCCGCACCACGTTGCTGGCCAAAGACCAGTCCGACGACGCCCGCCTGCAAGCCCTCGAGGCGCTCGTCGCCTTCCGCGATCGTTCGCTGCTCGAGGCGCTTCCCGAGGTTCTCTCTGCGGCGTCACCCGAGTTCGCAACGCGCGTGCTCGCCGCGCTCGGCCGCGTCGAAGACCCGCGTTTGGCCGACGTGATTCTCGCGGAATATCCAAACCTCGCCCCCGAGCTTCAGCCGCTGGCCATCGACCTGGTCATGCAGCGCGAGCCGTGGGCGCGAAAGCTGCTCAACGCCGTGCTCGCCGAAAAAATGCCCAAGAGCGTCCTCAATGCCAACCACCTCCGCAAAATCCTGGAAAGCAACGACCGTGAAGCCTTGTGGGCGGTGGAAAAAGCCTTCGGCCGCATCCGTGAGGAACGCAATCCCCAGCGCGAGCGCGTGGTTGCCGAGATGACGGAGTACTTTCGCGAGCACGTTGGCGATCCGGCCGCCGGGCGGCTTGTCTTCAAAAGCTTCTGTGCCCAGTGTCACACGATCCACGGAGAAGGTCATAAGCTCGGACCCGACATCACCGCCAACGGCCGCGCTTCGTTCGAGCAATTGGTCTCCAACGTCTTCGACCCGAGCCTCGTCATTGGCCCTGCCTATCAGGTCGTCACCGTCGTGACCGAAGACGGCCGCAACCTCACCGGACTGATCGCTGAAGACAACGATCAGCGAATCGTGCTCCGCCTGCCCGGCGACGCCGAAGAGATCGTGCCGCGCAACAATATCAATTACCTCCGCTCGAGCAAGCTCTCGATGATGCCCGAAGGAATCGAATCGGTCCTAACGCGGCAACAACTCGCCGACGTGTTCGCCTTCCTCGCCTTTGACAAGCCGCCCGACGATCCCTCGGCGAAGTTGATCCCGGGTGCGCCCCAATTGAACCCTGAACCCTGAACCCTAGCCTGCCCGCCGTGGCGGGAACCCTCTAGTGCCCACCGATCTCACCGTCCCCGACGCCACGATCGTCCTCGATCTGCTCACAGGCTTCCGACGCTCGAAGGTGATGTTCGTCGCCGTATCGATGGGCGTGTTCGACGCCGTGGCCGCCGGCCCGAAGTCGCTCCACGAACTCAGTACTCAACTTGAGGCAAACGCCGACGCGCTCGAACGACTGCTCGATGCCTGCGTCGGCCTTGAGTTGCTGCAGCGAAACGGCGACCGTTACGAGAACACGCTCGTAGCGGCGACGTATTTGACCAAAACCAGCCCGCGCCGCCTCACGGGCTACATCAACCGCTCGAACGATATGATGTGGCAGCTCTGGGGCAATCTGGAGGACGCGGTCCGCGAGGGCACGCCTCGCTGGAAACAAACGTATGGCTGGGAAGGCCCGATCTTCTCGCACTTCTTCAAGACCGAAGATGACAAACGCGAGTTCCTGATGGGCATGCACGGCTTCGGACTGATCAGCTCGCCGCACGTGGTCGCGGCGTTCGACCTTGGCCGCTTCACGCGCCTGGTCGATCTCGGCGGCGCGACGGGCCACCTCGCCATCGCCGCCTGCCAGCGATACCCGAACTTGCAAGCGGTCGTATTCGATCTACCGGAAGCAGTGCCACTCGCTGAAGAGATCGTCGGCGCTTCGCCGGCCGCCGGCCGCATCGCAATTAGCGCCGGCGACTTTTTCGTCGATCCATTGCCGAAGGCCGATCTCTACGCCGTCGGTCGGATCTTGCACGACTGGAGTGAGGACAAGGTGCTGCGTCTGCTCGGCCGCATCCACGACAGCCTGCCGTCGAACGGCGCCTTGCTGATCGCCGAGAAGCTGCTCTTCGGCGACAAATCCGGTCCTAGCTGGGCCCAGATGCAAAGCCTCAACATGCTCACCTGCACCGAAGGCAAGGAGCGCACGTTGGTAGAGTACGAATCGCTCCTCACGCAAGTCGGTTTCAGCAACGTCCTCGGCTGTCGCACGCCCTCGCCTCTCGACGCCGTCCTGGCGACCAAGGCGATTTAGACAATGTCGCCCCTCCGGGGCTTGGGTAGAGTTCTGCGACGAAGTCCGGGGGCTGGCGCCCCCGGCTATAGAATGGCGCCCCCTCCGGGGCTACTCACACCACAATCTCCTGCAACACCCGCCCATGCACATCGGTCAGCCGTCGATCCAACCCGTTATGTCGCCAGGTCAGACGCGTGTGATCCAGCCCTAACAAGTGCAGCGCCGTCGCATAAAAGTCCCATACCGTCGCCACATTCTCAACCGCTCGCCGACCAAAGTCATCTGTCGCTCCGTAGCTTGCTCCACCTTTGACGCCGGCGCCCATCATCCAGCACGTGAACCCGTCGGGGTTATGGTCGCGTCCCGTCGTGCCTGCCTGATGCGTGGGCATCCGGCCGAACTCGGTCGTCCAGAGTACCAGTGTGTCGTCCAACAGACCCCGCTGCTTGAGATCGGTCAGTAGGGCCGCGGTCGGCTGATCGAACACGGGGCAGTGACGCTCGTAATCCGCTTTCAGCGTTTTGTGCGCGTCCCAGTTCAACAGCCCATCCACGCCCGAGGCCCGCGAGGCGCAGTACAAGTTCACATAGCGCACGCCGCGCTCCAGCAGTCGCCGCGCCAAGAGACAGTTCCGCGCATATGCGGCCTTATACTCGTTAGCGTCCTCGGTCCCGTATAGTTTGTGGCCCGTTGCCGACTCCCTCGTCAGATCCATCACCTCCGGCGCCGAAAGCTGCATCCGCCCGGCCAACTCGTACGCCGCCATCCGCGCCTGCAGATCCGAGTTGCCGGGATTCGCCTCTTCATGGCGTCGATTCAGAACCGCGAGAAACTCCTTCGTGGCAAGTCGCTCATGCGGTGTCACGTCGCCGGGCGGCGCGAGATTGCGTACCGGTTGATGGGAGGCCATTAAGATCCCCTGATGCCTCGCCGCCAGAAAGCCGCTCGACCAGTTCGCCTTGCCATTGGGCGGCTCGCCGCGAATATCGGGCATGGCGACGTACGTCGGCAGGTTGTCGTTCACGCTTCCCAGGGCGTAGCTCACCCAAGCGCCGGCGGCCGGAAAACCCTCGGTAGGGTGCCCGGTGTTCATGAAGATGCATCCCGGGCCGTGCGTGTTCGACTTCGAAGTCATCGAATGGACGAAGGCAATGTCATCCACATGCCGCGCGAGGTTCGGCAGCATCGTCGAAATCATCTTGCCACACTCGCCCGCCGGCTGAAACGGCCAGGGACTCGGCATCAGGTTGCCGTTTTTGCCCTGGAATGAGACGAACTCTTTCTCACCCGGCAGCGGTTCGCCCGCGTGCTTCGCCAGCGCCGGTTTGTAGTCCCACAAGTCGAGGTGCGAGGCGGCGCCTGGACAAAAGATCTGCAACACGCGCTTGGCCTTGGCCGGAAAGTGCGTCACGACGCGTGCTGGCGCCCAAGTCGTATCGACCGCCGAGACTTCGCGCGCGAGCAAATTCGCCAGCCCCATCCCCGCCACTGCGGTGAAGACGTTGCCGAGGAATCCGCGCCGTGAAGTTGACGTAGAAGTGTACGGATTCATTGCCATTGGCTGGGGTGACGGGTTCTGGTTCCCAGGCTCTGCCTGGGAACCTACTGCGCGGCAGGCTCTGCCTGCTGAACGGGATCCTTATTTTCTTCAAGCGAGGCAGAGCCTCGCATTCAGTGCGTTCCCAGGCGGAGCCTGGGAACGAGAAAACGTCAATCGATATAGATCAACTCATTACTATTGAGCAGCGCATGGCATAGCGCTCGCAAGCCATGACTCTCAACCAGCTCGAGCGCCGCGCGAAGTTCCACTTCGTCGGAATGGCGACCCAGCGCCGCAGCGAAGGCACGAGTTATCTGCATTCGAGTTGAATTAGCATCGCGCTCCACTCGCTCGGCAAAGAACCGCGCCATGTCGAACGTGAAGGGATGATTCAAAAGGGCCAGCGCTTGCAACGGCGTGGTGGTCGTCGCCCGGCGCGGCGCTGCGATCGCGGGATCGGGGCAATCGAACTGGCTTAGCACATCGATCTGCGTCGCCCGCGCGTTCTGGTGATACACCGCACGGCGGTACGTTTCCGGCCCATGCTCGTCGAGCGGCACGTACGTCGCCACGTTGTCTTCATGGTACTTATACAGCCGAAAGCCCGGGCCTCCCTTCTCGTCGTCCGGCAGCTTTCCGGCCAAAGCGAGCATCGTGTCGCGCAGCTCCTCGCCCGTGAGCCGCCGCGGTGGATACCGCCACAAAAGCCGGCTGTCGCCATCCACATCAGCCGCATCCTTGCGCCAAGTTGAGGCTTGCCGGTACGTTTGCGAAGTCACGATCTGCCGGTGCAGCGGCTTCAACCGCCAGCCATGAGCCAGAACTTGCTGCGCCAGCCAGTCGAGCAACTCCCGATGCGACGGCCGGCCTCCCATATAGCCAAAGTCGCTCGGTGTATCGACGATGCCGGCGCCGAAATGGTAGTGCCACAGCCGGTTTGCCAACACGCGCGGCGTCAGTGGGTTGTCCGGGGCGACAATCCAGCGGGCCAGAGCCAAACGCCGCTCGGCTTCCTTGGCCGAGTTGGGCAAGCGATAGCTCGACCCGAGTTTCGCAAACACGTCGAGGCTGGCCGGCGCTACTTCGTCGCCCAGCTTCTGTGGATCACCTCCGATGTGGACTTGAAACGAACGATCGGCGATCTGTTCGAACTGCCCGGCAAACGCGGTGGGCAGCGTTGGCTTCTGATCGCCCTTTCGCTCCTCGGCTTCGCGCTCAGCGGCCGCACGCTCTTCCTTGGTAGCAATCGGCCGCGAGTCATGCCGCACACCGAAGAACGTGGCGTACAAGCTGTAATAGTCTTTCTGCAGCAGCGGGTCGAACTTGTGGTCATGGCAACGGGCGCAGCCGATGGTCAGCCCGAGGAACGCTTCACTCGTCGCACGAATCATCTCATCGGCATGATTCGCCCGAATGATTGCCGCTTGCACCGCGTCCTGATTGCCCACGTTGTCATACGGGCCGCAGACAAGGAACGCCGTGCCGATTTCAACGGCAGGGTCTCCGGCGCCGATTACGTCTCCGGCCAGGTGTTCGAGCACCAGCCGATCAAACGGCTTGTCCTCGTTGAACGAGCGGATGATGTAATCGCGAAACGGCCAGGCGTTGTTGATGAGCACGTTCCGCTCATAGCCGTTGCTCTCGCCGAACCGCACGACGTCGAGCCAGTGGCGTCCCCATTGTTCGCCGTAATGCGGCGACGCCAGCAGCCGATCCACTAGTTTTTCATAGGCGTCCGCCGCCGTGTCGTTAACAAACGCCTCGACCTCCGCGGCCGTCGGCGGCAAGCCGGTCAGGTCGTATGTCACGCGACGAATCAGCGTCCGCCGGTCTGCGGGGGAATTCGGTTGCAACTTTTGGTCGGCGAGTCTGGCCAGCACGAACCGATCGATTGGATTGGCGGACCACTCCGGCGTCAGCTCGGGCGGCGAAGGTCGTTCGACCCGGCGGCTCACGACGGGCGGTTCGACTTCAGCCAGCGGTTGCAGCGACCACCAGCCGGCGTCGGCCTTCGATTTCTCGCGCACCACGATCTCTTCGGGCCATACGGCGCCTTCCGCAATCCAGCGCCGCAGCACCGTCAATTGAGACTCAGTGAGCGACTTACCGTCCTTGGGCATCGCCGGCCGCTCTCCCTCGGCCGGCGGAGTGACCATCTCCAGCAGGTGACTCTCCTCCGGCTTGCCGGGAACGACATATTCATTGGCCTTCAGGTCGGCAACCGTAGCCAGCGACAGCTCCCCCTTGCGAATGCCCGGCTGATGGCATCGCACGCAATGCTGTTGGAAGATCGGGGCGACGTCGCGGGCAAAATCGACCGCCCCCGCCTTCTCTTCTGCTCGGCACATGCGGTCAGTACGCGACGTCACCACTGCGCAAGCAAGTACGAGACCGTAGCAGAAGCAGAGGTAGGTCGAATCTGGGTGCATCTTAGGAGTCTCCCCCACCGAACTCAAGTCGCGGCTCGGTCCATCTTAGCAAATGTGTCCGTCGCGTGGATTTTTCCTCCTTTTATCACGCGCGAAAAACGCGCGCGCATTACTTACACTTTGGCTGCAAAAATCGGCTCTCCTCCAGCCCGTGCGATCGCGGGAAGTAGTTTCCGTCGATTGATTTAGGACGAGCGGCGAAAACCGGCTGTCGCGGACTTTTCATTTTTCACCTCCCCCACGTTTTGAAGCTCGAATGTCAAATTCAAATCGAATAACGAAGTGGCGCGGCGACACGAAGTCGCGAGGGACGAAGTCGGCGGAAAGCCGAACGCCGGCGGACCGTAGAGCGCGTTGACGCACTGAGGCCGCGAGAGACAGTACCCTTCGACAGGCTCAGGGGGAGCCTTAACGAGGAGCCTGGACTGGTCGGCTGAGATTATATGAATTCTTGTACACTATCAATGGCACAGTTGTCAAGGGGATGGGGAGATGCGGAGGGAGATAAGGAGATAGAGGCGCCGGAGAGACCTGCGTCGGGGCTTATGAGGGGTAGTGTGCCACGACGGACAACGTCGCGCGAGAACAGAAGGCAACGAAGGCAACGAAGAACAGCAAGTTGGCAAACCAATTCCGACCGTTGCTTGCACGGAATGCCGCCGCCGTCAGGTGCAGCTTTTGGTTAGGCGCGAGTCTTATCTGGGAGAAACACCAGTATCAACAGTCCTAATGGACCGACCCAACCCAGAATCACTCCGAGGATCGGATGATAGCCTTTTGCCCTGGACCAAAGAGCAGTCCCGATCAGGAACAAGATCGAGAAACCGATCAGCAGCGACCACATTAGTATATCTGATAAGCTGCTCTCGTCTTTCGGATCGAGGAACGCAGAAATGGCGATTCCGCCTCCGATCAACCAGACGAAGCTCGCCAGAATAAACAGGTACGCTCGCTTCATGGCCGACTCCGCCGAACGACAGAGCTGAGCCACCGCCGCCTGTGGCCCAGCTTTAGCAAGCCAAATGACCCACCTCAAACCAAATGCTGTGGCCCAAGCCCAAAGCGGGCGGCGGTTGGCTCCAGCGGTCTGGTTCGGCGGCGGAGATTCTACTTCGGTTTCGAGTCAGGAAGATGCACATTCTTAACAATCTTGCGGAATCTCCAACGATAGCCTTCGCAGTCGAGAACATCATAGGAGCGATCGCCCCAAAATCTATCTTCCGGAGGACTGAGAATCGTTGCGCCGGCCGCCTTGGCCTGTTCGTAGTGGCGATCAACGTCGTCAACGTAGCAAAACAACTCAATTGAGAGGCCACCAGTTTCTCGCGGACTCCGCACACCCTCATGCGAAGATCCGACTGCGAACAGAGTTTCGCCATTCAACGCGATTTCGGAGTAAACGACTTTGCCGCCGGGCGCGAAGCGTCCGGTCTCCTCAAATCCAAAGGCTCGGCAGAGGAACTCAATCGCAGCTGCTGCATCCAGGTACGCCAAACGTGGCATCAAGCGTTGTGTGTTCTCAGGGGGATTCATCATCCGCCATTACCTCGAAATTCATAAAAAGCGCACGAATCTTCTCGGCCGCCGAACGACCGCGCATCACCTGCGAACGGGCCAAGAATACCAGGCGGCCGGACACCACCGTGCCGGCCCGTTCGTCAGGTGCATGCGCATGTTAGACGCCATCAATGTTCCACCTTTCTAAACATCCCAAGAAACATCGTCTTGAAGTCCTTGTTCGTCTCGAGCAAGTTCAGGTTGACCGCATAGT
Organism: Pirellulales bacterium; assembly: GCA_040901795.1. Lineage (GTDB taxonomy): Bacteria > Planctomycetota > Planctomycetia > Pirellulales > JALHPA01 > JBBDYH01. Next base: position 11,115 of record JBBDYH010000060.1, on the reverse strand, counting down.
TGGCCGCGTTGAGTAATCGTTCGTTGATGAAGCTCTTGCGGCCGTCGCGTTCCTGAAACTCGAAGTAGGCCGCGGCGACGCGGATCCCGTTCTTCATCAAGGCACGCACAAGTGGTACGAAGTCTCCGTCACCGGTCACGAGCACGGCAATGTCGATCTTTCCGTCGAGCCCCGTTTGAAGCGCGTCCACGGTCAGTGCCACGTCGACTCCCTTCTCTCCTTGCGACTCGGACATTGGCAGGAATTTCGCCTCGATTCCTGCGTGCATCAGGTCATGCGTCAGGTTTCTGTCGAAGCGAAGCTGTTCCTCCGTGAGCTTCGGCGACGTCGATATTCCCTGAAACCAGCCAGCGTACACAACCTTGTAGGTGGAGAAGCCCTGCTCGGTTTGCGCGATGAACCGTTCGATCAGACCATGGAACGGCCCAAACCGTAGCCATCCGATGTCTCGTTCGTGGTAGAAGTACTTCTGTGCACGTGCATGATGTGAGCCGTCGTAGAACACGCCGATCCGGCAGATTCCTTTCGCGTCCATCGGTTCCCCATCGACTTGTGCGTCTAACTTGTATTTAGGCTGATCCGTGTACTACCTGTAGGCCGCATGTTTGGAGCCTAACACGCAGGCATTGCTTCGTCACAACCCCCGTGGCGTTCGTCTGTCTGTCACGCCTTGGCGGGCGTGATAGGCTGTTTCAGCCTAACGCTCCTCGTGCCGGCGGGCCAGAACATCGGCCGAGCTGCGAACGCCCCGCGCCGCGGTTCAAAACGTGCGTGTAAGTCATCGTCGTTCTATGGCCGAGCAACTCCAGTTTTAAGCTCCGGAAACTGCGGCGTCAAAGCGCGCGTGGGCTAAGTGGTGCCGCGTGGAGCGGATGTTTGGATATTCGCGGCGCAATGTCGCCCCGGTGGCGTTTTGGAACATATTTTTGCCGCTATTGTTCCTGGCGTCACAGGCTACACGATCGGCGTGCCTATGGCACTATTTTGCGGAGCAGGCCGTCGTCGGGAAGTGTGGCGGCGGATTATTTTGTTCTTCGCGTGACAAATCCGCCGCCGGTCTGCCCATAATAGTGGGATACGCATCGGGGTACGTTACGGGGGCCGGTATGTCTGCATCAGCGCAAAGCGAGATCGATAGCCTGTTTACGGCGGCGCGAGAGGGGTCGCGGGCGTCTCTTGGGCGGCTGCTCACGCTGTATACCAACTACCTGAAGCTGCTGGTCTCAGCCCAGCTCGATAACCGGCTGCGGACGCGCGTCAGCCTCTCGGATATCGTCCAAGAGACGTTTTTCGAGGCGCACCGCGATTTCGACCAGTTCCGCGGCCAGTCTACTGCGGAGTTTGTGGCCTGGCTGCGGAGGATCGTCGTCAACAACATCCTCCGCGTGGTCGAGCAGCATCTGCTGACCGAGAAGCGCGACGTCCGCCGCGAGGTCTCGCTGGTCGAAATCGGCCGGCGGCTGGAACAGTCGACGGTTCGGCTCGAGACGCTGCTCGCCGCACAGACCACTTCACCCAGCGGCTGCGCGGTGCAACGCGAGCAGGAAATCCTGCTGGCCGACGCGCTGGCTGAGCTGCCGGCCGACTATCGCGATGTCATCGTGCTGCGGCACATCGAAGGGTTGCCGTTTGAAGAGGTCGCGCGGCGCATGGAGCGATCGTCCGGGGCGGTGCGCATGCTGTGGCTGCGGGCGCTGAAGACCTTGCGTGAAGTGTTCCAGAACCAAGAGGGTTTGTAGGGAACGGCCTCCGTGCCGTTCCGTTGGGCGAATTGGGCGGGGCCATGTCCGTTGGCAGTTCCGGAACGCCACCGAGGGCGTTCCCTACAGAATTAACTGGGATCGAGGCCGAGACGACCGTGACAAACCGCATGACAACATTGGGTTCCACCTGCTCGAACGGCGCCTCGCCGCGGCGGCGGCTGGCCACAGTATTGGAAGGTTACCTGGCCGACCTGGAGCGCGGTATTGCGCCGGACCAGCAAACGCTGTTGGCTGCGCATCCTGAGTTAGCCGACGAGTTGCGGCCGTACCTTGACAGCTTGCAGTTGTTGCACGGCGCGACGTGCGATATCCGGACGGAAAAAGTTGCGGCCAACGAGGGGCCGGAGATGACAACCGAGCCCGCCGCGCGGCACATTGGCGACTATCGGATTATCCGTGAGATCGGCCGGGGCGGCATGGGCATTGTCTATGAGGCGCATCAAAAATCGCTCAACCGGCAGGTGGCGCTAAAAGTTCTGCCGTTTGCGGCAGTTCTCGATCAGCGACAGATCGCCCGCTTTCGCAACGAGGCTCAGGCGGCTGCCCAGCTTCATCATCCGCACATTGTGCCGGTGTTTGCGGTCGGTCAGGAGCTAGGCGTCTATTACTACGCGATGCAGTATATTGAAGGTCAGACGCTGGCGGCGGCGATTGACGGCATTACTCGTTCCCACGCTCCGCGTGGGAACGGC
>JBBDYH010000060.1:0-8650 GCA_040901795.1 Pirellulales bacterium | reverse complement strand
GGAGGACGAGTCTTTGTTTCGCGCCGCGGAGCGGCCGGCTGTGCGTTCCCACGCGGAGCGTGGGAACGAGGAACTCCAAAGCGGCGATCCCGGCGCGCCGGGACCGCACTCCAAAGGTACCCGTCCTATCGCCGCCGTCTCTACGCTCCGCACTAACCGACCACCCGATTTTTTCCGCAACGTCGCGCGCCTCGGCAAAGAAGCGGCGGAAGGACTCCAACACGCGCACGAGTTTGGCATCGTCCATCGCGACATCAAGCCCTCAAACTTGCTCGTCGACGAAGCGGGCAAGCTGTGGGTGACTGACTTCGGGCTGGCGCGGATGCAAGCCGGCAGCGGTGTGACGCTGACCGGCGACGTCGTCGGAACGCTCCGCTATATGAGCCCGGAACAGGCAAGTGGGCAAACGGCGCTCGTCGACGCCCGAACCGACGTTTACTCGCTTGGCGTAACGCTGTACGAGCTGTTGACGCAGCGTCCGGCATTTCCGGGCGACGACCGGCAAGCCGTCGTGCAGAAGATCGTCGGCGAAGAACCGATTCCGCCGCGGCGGCTCAACCCCGCCGTGCCGGTGGACCTGGAAACCATTGTGCTCACGGCGATGGCGAAATCGCGGGACGAGCGTTATGCCTCCGCCCGCGCGTTGGCCGATGACCTGGAATGCTTCCTGGCGGGGAAGCCCACGCTCGCGCGTCGGCCGACGGTCGCCGATCGGGCGGCAAAGTGGGCGCGTCGGCATCGACCGCTGGTACTACTCGGGGCGTGCGCGCTGGTGGCCTTGAGTATGATTTCGGCGGTCGGCATGGCTCTCTTGGCGCGGGAGCAGACACGCACCTCGGCCGCGCTCGTCGAGGCCGAAAACAACGCCCGCGCGGCTCGAGAAAGCTTCGAGCGAGCCGAGCAGCATTTCCGGAAGGCGCGGAGCGTGGTCGATAAGTTTGGAATGGGTCTGGCCGATGGGTTGCGGGAGATTCCCGGGGCTGAAACCGTGCGGCGCGAACTGCTGCTCGCTACGCTCCGCTACTACAAGGACTTTATGGCCGAAGCGGGGGATGATCCGCAGTTGCGCCATGAATTGGCGTTGGCCCATTTTAAGAGCGGCGCAATTGCGGCCAAGCTCGGCGAGGCGAACGACGCCATGGCCGAATACCGCGAGGCGCAAAAGCTGCTTACCAAACTTTCAAATGCCGATGCGTCCTCGACGGAGCCGCTTTCGGACCTCGCCATATCCCACAACAATTTGGGGCTGTTGTTGGCCAGCGCCGGTGACGTGGAACAGGCGCGTCGCGAATACGCGGCTGCGATCACCATCAACGAGCGGCTCGTCGGTCAACACCCGGCGGATCCGGTCTTCGCCAGCCAGTTGGCCGAAAGTCGGGCAAACTTCGGGATGCTGCTGGACCAGACCGGCGACGCCCGACAGGCCGAAAAGTCGCTCCGTGCGGCGGTCGATGTGCTGCGTCCGTTGGCGACGGGTGAACCGCAGTACGCGCGGAATCTCGCGATCGCGCTCAACAACCTTAGCTACGTGTTGAGAAAAAACGACGCCGACGCGGCCGACGGCGCTGTCCGTGAAGCAACGGCTATCTTGGAACGTCTCACCCAGGAATATCCAAACCAGGTTCAATTTCAGGATGATCTGGCGCTGTGCTATAACAACGCGGCGGCCCTGACGAGCCGGGTTGAGGGATCGAGCGAGGCCATTGACTGGCACGCCCGCGCGATTGCGGTGCAAGAGCGGTTGACGCGCAAGGCCCCGGCGGTCGTGCGCCATCGCAGCGACCTGGCAATCAGCCTGAACAATCAAGGCGTGGCGCATTGCCGCGCGGGCCGTGCTGCCGACGCCGACGAAGCGTTCAGCCGCGCGCGAGAATTACTGGCGACATTGGCCGGCGATTATCCCGACGCGGTGGCCTATCAAAGCTCGTTGGCGGCGCTGTTGAACAACCAGGCGCTGGCGCTCGCTGCCGCAGGCCGTCACGAGGATGCGCTTAAGATCTATGCCCAGGCGATCGACTCGCAACGGAGCTGCTGGCAGCGGCACCCCGAATCGCCTCTGATGCGGGAAGTGCTCAGCAAGATGTACTACAATTACGGCCAGTCGCTGCGGATGGTGGAACGCCTTGCCGACGCCGGGCAGGCCGCGCTGGAACGCCGGGAAGTCTGGCGCGGCAACGGCGAGCGGTTGTTGGGTGTCGCCGCGGAGCTAGCCACGATCGCTGAAGAATTGCGGACGAAGATGGATGTCTCCACTGCCGACGATGGGCCGCGAAAGTTGGACGACGAAGTGCTCGCCACGTTGCGGCTTGCGCATCAATCGGGCTGGCCGCGCCACATCGATATTGCCAAGGACGAGCGCTTCGCTTCGCTCGCCCGAAACGAACGATATGCTGCCGCTGTGGCGGAGTTGAAGGATAAGACCGGACGTCGCGTGGGCCTCGCGGACTCGGCCCACCCTACGCCTACGCCGGCCGAAGATCACAAACAATGATTTGACACAATCTACGCCAAGCTAAAGCTTGAACTCCAACGATGTTCAACTCACTCACCAACCGACGACGACGAACTGCACGTGCATTTCGTCCGCAGCTTGGCCGCGGCCTGCGCCGGCCGCTGGGTTTTGAGGCCATGGAAGGACGCTGGTTGTTGTCGGCGATGTCGCTGGATGTTACCACGCTAAGTCTGCCGGTCACGCCATTGGCGGTGCACGTCGGCCAATTTACCGCCTTCGCCGGTCAATCGCCTCAGTTCAACATCGGCAGCGAAGGCGGCTTTATCCCGCTTGGTAACCTGCAGGCCAATGCAACATCGAGCAGAACCATCGTGCTGTCGGACGTCGTTGTTTCGAGCGCTGCGTCTCCATTGACGCCCGGTGGACTGGTGTTAAACAACGCTAACTCGAATGAGTATTCTTTCGGCGTCGACTCGGCAAGCGGCTTTGACCTCCGTCCGGCGGTGATCGTGCCGTCCGATCATGGTGCAGTGCTGCGACCGAACACCGATACGATTGTTGCAGGGGATTCCTGGACAGAGACAGGAGGACAGGAAGGCGGTTCGATCAATGTCAAATCAATTCTGAAAGGGGACGAGCGTGGGGGTGGTTTCGGTTCCGACAAGCGCGTCGCACTCTTCATACCCGAAAACCTCCCGGACCCATCGGCTGCGTCGGAACCATCAGAGCGCACCGCCGCCGGGGACCTTGCCGGGCTCATGGATTCACCGGCGTCCGCAGCGCCTTTAAGTTTCTCAGCGGCTGCATCTGCGCGCATCGAAGTGACGCTCGGAAACAGCTCCGCAATCCGAACAGCGTCCTCCATCGGCACGGGGATTTCCGGCGAGTGGGCCCGCGCGGTGGTGTTTGAGATGGCCGGCGGCGAACCGGCTTGGGCCCTGCCACCGTCCGTGACCAGCCAGGCCAGGCCCAGTTCCACGCCAGATCGCCCGGACAGTGCGCGGACTGCAGCGCCTTTGCCACCCAGCGCCATGGGGCAACAGGCTGTACATCGCACCGGCGGCCGACATCAGATCGCGGCTGATGAAATTGAGCTGGGAGTGTCGGTGAGCCGGCTGACCGGATCGTCCGGCGCTGTTCGACCTGCTGACTCATTACCGAGCTCCGAGCAAGAGTTCGGAGCGCCGGCAACCGGGCTGGCGGCTTTCAATGTGCCCGATGCCGCCTATGCCGAAGTGTTTGCGCAGTTTGGTCGCAGCGACAAGGCGGTCGCCCGGGCATCCGCCGACGAGGATTCACAATCCATGCCCATCGCCGCCGCGCCCTTGTTGGCATTCGTGGTGCTGGAGCGTGTTGCGGCACGCTATTGGTCGCGCATGAATAAAGAAGCTTCTACGGTCTTGGCCGGTCCAGCGCGACTTTGACCAGCCCATCTGGCGCGCCCCACGTGGCAGCCAATCTGTTGCACCGCTCGTCCCGCAAGGGTAAAACTGGCCGGAGCAGACTACTCCTCGGTCATTACCGCGTGACATGGTGACCCTCCCGCGGCCTAAGAACATGGCGGCGAAACCGGCGCGGGATAGGCGCATCGGTGCGACGCCCCATGCCTCATCCCGTTTCGCTGTCCAAAACCGCCCGGTGCAGCCATGTTTTCACCTCTGTGGGCAAAACCCAAGCGGCTTCGCTCGGTACTCCGAACATCCGGTCGACGTTCGTTCGCCTCGCCCTGGCTCCGGCTCCATCTCGAGCAGTTGGAAGACCGGCGGTTAATGAACGCCGACGATCCAGCGGCCGCGGCAGAGGGGCTGGCTGCTGAGGATGCAGCCGTCGACGTCGCGGAAACGTCGGCCGATCCGGCACCGGTCACATCCTCCGTTTCTGCGCTGCCTGAGCGGTTTCAATCGGCGGCTGAGCTCGAGGCCTGGCTGCTCGAGGCGGCGGTTGCTCAGTGGGGCCATTTGTTCGGTCAATCGACGTACTATCCGCAGTGGGACTGGGGAAGAGTATTCACGACCGACGCGATGCTGTTCGGAGGTCCGCTCGTACCGATGGTAACCACGGCTGCGGTCAACAGCTTCTCCGATACCAACGTGCAGGTCGAGGGGGTGGACGAAGCCGACCTGGTCGAGACCGACGGGGAGTATCTGTACATCCTCTCGGGACAAGACCTGGTGATCGTCGAGGCGGGTGTTGGCGAGGAGCTGCAGGTCGTCTCGCGGACGCGACTAGCGGAGCGGCCCGTCGGCATGTACCTGGCCGGCGATCGATTGGCGCTCGTGTCATCATCGCCGGGCGGATTCGGCGAAATCGAGCCGATCCGCATGATGCCCATGATCGCCATTGCGCGGTTCAGTGACATGCCGCAGGACTCCGAATCGACCGGCCCTACGACTACGGTCACCGTCCTGGACGTCACCGATCGGTCGGCGCCCACGCTCGTTCAAAAAACGGAGATGGACGGTCAGCTTGTCACCTCGCGCGTGGTCGATGGTCAATTGCGGTTGGTGCTCACCAACTCCTTACAGCTTCCTGCGCCGATTGCCATGCCGGTTGCCACGGTGCTGCCGGCGCCCATTGACCGGACGCACTTCATTCGTACTGGCGAACCGGTCAATCTCGTAATTGCAGACTCGTTGTGGCCCGGTCCGACGGGACAGCAATACGTCTATGAGACTCAAGAGCAGTATCTCGCGCGATTCCGTGACGAGCTTCTCGACACGGTTCTGCCTCACACTCGCGCTCTGGCGCTCGACGGCGAAGTGATCTCGGACGCGGCATTGTTTGAGCCGACGGATCTCTATCAGCCCGACTCATTTGCCGAGCAGAGTGTCATCACCGTCGCAACGTTTGATCTGACCAGCAACGAGGCGGGGGCGGTGGCGACCTCCAACGTGATGAGCTCTCATGCGCCGCAGGTTTACTCCACGGCCGACAGCCTTTACGTTTTTGCACAACAGCATCCCGACTGGAGCACGTGGGACTCCAGTTCGGTCAATAAGTCCAATGTATGGAAGTTCGGCCTGGACAGCCAAACGCATGCGGTCACTCTCGGTGCGACGGGCGAGTTCGAAGGGACGCTCTTGAATCAGTTTGCCGCGGATGAGCGCGACGGCTACTTGCGCGTGGTCACCAAGCCTGGCGGATGGAACACCGGACATAGCGTGCATGTGCTTGAGCAATCGGAAGATGCACTCACCGTGATCGGCACCATCGGCGGAATCGCGCCCTCGGAGGACTTGTATTCCGTTCGCTTTATGGAGGATCGCGCCTTCTTCGTCACGTTTCGCCGGACCGATCCGTTGTTCGCAATCGACCTCAGCGAGCCGGCCAGTCCCCAATTGCTGGGCGAGCTGCACATCCCCGGATTTTCCGACTACCTGCAACCGATTGACGACAATCACTTGCTGGCGATCGGCCGCGATGCCGACGTGGCGACCGGTTGGTTCGAAGAGCTACAAGTTTCGATCTTTGACGTATCGGACCTGACTGATCCGCAGTTGCTGCACCGCTATTCGTTCGCAGGCGGCCGATCAACGGCCACGCCGGCGACCGGCAGTCGGGGTGTGCGCGGCGATGGCGACCATCATGCCGTCAGTTACTTCGACGCCGAACAGATCTTCGCCCTGCCGATCAATACCGTCGGAAACGATTGGTGGTGGGATCCAACTGAAGACACACCGCTATTCGAGCCGGGCGAGGGTGGTTTGCAAGTCTTCAAGATTGACCTGGAGGACGGATTCACTCCGATTGGCCTGGTGGAGCACGACACGCTCGTCGAGCGCTCGGTCCAGATTGGCGATCACCTATACGCAATCTCCACCGGCACAATCTCGGTGCATGAGCTCGCTGATCCCCAGGTGCAACTTGGCAAGATCAGTATCGCGGGCGATCCGGAGGAGCAACCGTTGGATCTGAAACCCTATCAACCGCCAGAAAGAGCGCTTGCATCTACGACAAACGTTACGTCGCTTGACGAGGAGAAGACCGATCCGCCGTCGACCGATGATCCGCAAATCCTTGCCGTCAGCGCCTTAGACGACAACTTCACCGTGAACGCGTTCGGCGACGCGCAGTTCCTCGCTGTCCGCGACAACGACACCCATACCGACCCGCAAGGGCAGCTTCGCGTCACGGCGGTCTCATCCACCGCGCTGGGGGCCACCGTTTCGATCAGTCCCAATGGTCTGGGCGTCTTGTATATGCCCACGGGCATGCACGGGGTGCAAGATACGTTCACGTATACCCTTAGCGACGGCGCCGGCAACGATGACACGGCGACCGTGACGGTCGACCTGATAAATGATCCCATTCAAGTCACGCTGTTCTCACGGCAACTCGTGGTCCCTGGAGAGATCTCCACGACCGTTCTCCGCTGGCATGACCCCGACCCGTTCGTCGCCTTTTCCGCCAGTCTGACGTGGAGCGACAACACTCCCGCCCCGTTGCATCTGACGCAAACTTTCAGTCCGGAGGGGACCGATGCCACGCTCTCCTTCTGGCGCACGCCGACGACGTTCGGCGAGTTCACCGGCACGCTGACGGTCCAACACAGTGGCGGCTACACGGCGTCGTACCTGGTCAGTATTACGTCCGTGACGGTAATTCTGCGGCCCGACCACGCGGACGCTACCAAAACCGAGCTCGCCATCGGTGGATTCAACTTGAACGATCCGATCCTCTTCCAACCCGACGTCGGCGGTAAGAAGATGGTGTCGCCCAACGTTGTCGAGACGGTGCCGGGCGAGGCTTCCGCGCGGCTCTTTTACCACGGCTCCGACATGGGGACGTTCATCGCCGACCGGATCGTGGTCTATGGTCAGGGAGGCAACGATCTGATTCAGGTGAACGAGGCCATCGCCATCGATGCCTGGCTGTTTGGCGGAGCGGGGAACGACATTCTGGTGGGTGGCGCTGGGCACGACATTCTCGTTGGCGGTACGGGCGACGACATTCTCTACGGCTTCAACGGGCGTGATCTGCTGTTTGGCGGCCTCGGGCGCGACTATCTCCAGGGTCCCGGCTGGAGCGGGACCGCGGCGGGCGACGACAGCGACATCTTGGTCGGCGGCTACGTGTCGTTCGATTTCGACCAGGCGCTGTTGAGCCAACTTGCCGAGCAGTGGCGCACCAGCCTCCCGTATGAGACACGCGTCAGCACAGTGCTCGCAGGTCCGCCGTCATTGCGGCTGAATGAGACCGTGTTCGATGATTTTTCACCCGACCTCTTAGATGGCCCGGGCCAGTTCGACTTGTTCATTGAATCCTGAGCCCTGAAATGACCACGCAAACCAAATTTCTCCGCCGCGATCCGGCTAACGTCACACCGTGGGCCGAAACGTGCGGCGCAATCCGTTGCCTGATCGAGGAAGCGGACGCCGCGGCGGGGGAAGTCCATCACGTCGAGATTCACGACGCCAAACTGCATTTCCACGAGCGAACGGACGAATTTTATTACATCATCGATGGCCAGGGTACGATGATCTTGGATGACGAAGAGATCGAGTTGCATCGTGGTGTCGTCGTGTACGTGCCACGCGGCGTGAAGCACAAGGCCAAGGGCGACCTCACGGTGCTGACCGTCTGTGTGCCGCGTGGCGTGCTTCACGATGTGCACGAACTGGAATGACCCGCTCTGTTGGAGTTCAAGCTTTAGCTTGCTTCGAAACAGGCTGACGTCTGAACTCCAACATTATCCGAAACCTATGTCCGAGCCGCTTGCCACTCATGATTTTTCCAACGGGGGACTTGAAGCGGCGCTTGCATTTTTTCGCCGCACGCGGGCCGAGCTGCGCATGTTGAGGCGTGTCCGTGTATCGACCGGGTGGGTTCGGTTGTTCGACGTGAATGGCGACTACTTCGAGCTCGGCGGCTTGGGGTACGCCGATGTGGACATCATCCCGGTGCTCAATTCGTTCAACACGCCGTTCGATCCGGAATCGATCCACGACCCGACCGACGCCCCGTACAAAGAGTTCAAGACGGGCCGCCGTTATCCTTGGGCAGCCGATCGAGTTATGTGAAGCGCGTAGCCAGATGCGTGGGCAAGCGCGGACTCGGCCCACCGTACGGAACTGGTGGGCACAGCCCAATGGTACTAACCTTGGATTGACAAAAAGCGAGTCCTCGCGGACTTAAGTTGTTCTCGGGTGCATTCCCGTTTTGCGGTGGTAGTTTTGTCGGGTTTTCAGGGGTCATGTG
>JBBDYH010000059.1:0-32033 GCA_040901795.1 Pirellulales bacterium | reverse complement strand
GTGGCCACGCAGATGCTCGACAGCATGCAGCACTCGCGCCGGCCGACGCGCGCCGAGGTGACCGACGTGGCTAACGCGATCCTCGACGGCGCCGACGCCTGTATGCTCTCCGGTGAGACCGCCATCGGCGAGCATCCGCGGCTGGCCGTCGAGATGATGAACCGGATTTCACTGGCCACCGAGGAGCACTACTTCGGTAGGGTGGGCTCTGCCCACCAATGGCCTTCCGTCAATTCCTGGTGGGCAGAGCCCACCCTACATAAGCCGTGTCGAGACCGCGAGGCTAACTCGCTTGGCATTCAACCGCTCGCCGCGCCCGACAAACTCCCCGAGGGGTTGCTGCCGATCACGCAGGCGATGGTCCACGGCGCGATGCGCGTCGCCGTCGAGCTGGGCGCCAAAGCCATCGTCGCGGCGAGCCACTCCGGCGCCACGGCGATTGCGCTCTCCAAACTTCGCGGGGCCGCTCCGATCATCGGCATCAGCGACACCGAAACGGCGCTGCGGCAGATGTGTCTCTCCTGGGGCGTGGTGCCGCTGGGCATTGTGGCCACCAAGGACATCGTCCAAACGCTCGAGCAAGTCACGGCCTGGGGCGTCAACTCCGGCCGCTTTACCTCCGGCGACCGCCTCGTCCTTGTCGCCGGCACCGGCCTCCCCTCCGCCGCCCACAACCTCGCCATGGTCCACGAAGTGGGTTAGAAGGCCGTTAAAAATGGGACTGGCTCCGAGCTGAGTGTACGAAAACCCGGCAAAAACGATTGTGTCTCAGTGCCTGTCCCAATTTTTCAACACGCTGTTAAAAGTCGATTTCAAACCGCATCCCAAAGATATGCGTCTGACTTTCGCCCACCGGAGGCCGATCGAGATCGGCAAGAATGTATTCCCATTTCACGCGCGTGTAGGGATTCAGATACCAGTTGAGGCCCAGCGTCAGATCGTTTAGAACGCCTCCCCGGATGTTCTCGTCGGTCAGGTCGATGTACGACCAGCGCGCGCCAATCTCCCAGGCGCCGAGTCCGGTCACGATGGGACCGTCGCACGTCCGCACGCGGAAAAAGTTCTCGAACGGTATCACGCGATCGTGACAACCAAGCTTCTTGTTGTACGGCCGATGCTCGCCGGTCAGGAAGTAACTGAAATAAGCGTAAGCCCCTTGAAAGTGGAGGTCCGGCCCGCCGATCTGCTGCACAGGCACGTACATGTATTCGCTTTGAAATGAAAACGGACCCTGGGTCCACGCCAGCTCGGCGCCGAACAACTGATCGGACTCTGCTGGAATGGCGCCGGTATTGACGAAGGTGGGTACGCTGGTCGCGGTGGGACTGCCGGGCCGAGCCTCGGGAAATGATGCAAAGGTGAAATCACCCGCCGGAGGCGTGCGGTGACTGAAGCCGCCTCCCAGGTGCAGATACGCACGACCGCCGGATGCTTCGTCATAAAAGGGCAGCCACGTCGTGCGGCCGGTCACAGCTTGCCCGCCCATGTCGGTAAACTGATCGCCAAAGTTGTCGCTGCCCGATGCGAACCAGCCGAGCGCCCACGTTGCTCGCTCCTCGTCGCCTAACGTGTTGTAGGCGGCAATGCCGGTATTTCGCGCCGGCGCAAAGGCATCCGCGAGGGACCGCTCCATAAATGTGTTGTAGCGATTCACGGTGACCCGCTCGAGTGAGAACGGCTCGAAGTAGTGGCCGCCGCGGACCGAGCCTAGATAAGGCAGATCGTGGACCCCCACGAACACGTCCAGAAACGACGGTCGCCCCGGCAGCGCGAAGTCGAAGCCGATCGCATATTCGACCACCTCGAATGCTTCGCCTCGCGCGGTCAATCGGGCGCGGCGGAAATCAATCGCGTCGTTGATGTCGCCGACTGCAGCCTGGCTGGCCTCGTCTTGTCCGAAATAGAGATAGTCGGCTTGGAGCTGCCCTCCCATCTGAAAGCTCGGCTTCTTCGCGGCGTCAGCAGTCCGCTTTTCCTCGGCGGCTTTGAGTTGCATCACTTCGGCTTCGAGTGCCGCGAATCGGTCGGCCGATGCTGGGGCCAGCGTCGCTGGATCAGCAAAGGCTGATGCACTGTATTCATAAGCTGGATCGCCGTGCACAATCGGCAATCGCTCGACGGTCCCTTCGTCTGTTTGCCCGTTCACCGTCTGGGTAAATGGCAACACAATCCACATGGCCGCAAGAGCTGTTAGCCCGGTGCTGGTCAGAAAGCGAGTAAGCGCCAGCATCGCATCGTTCCTCGCTGCCGCTGAGAATAGCACGATCCAACCGTTTACAACGGAGTTGATCGGCTATCGCAACTGTAATGATTCACGCGGTTATCCGGTGCAGCGCGACTTAGTGGGCAGCGACTGTTAAGCTATACGGATGAGGCAACGGCTGCCGCCCCATCTGCCAATCGAATCTCGCGCTTCGCCATCCACTGGGCAACCAGCCCGAGCACGACGCCAAAGACGGCGTGAGCGGCGAACGTCACAATCACGAATTTCGCGGTCAAGTGGATTCCGAAATAGCTTGTGTACGGCGTGAACAGCATCGCGAGTTCGAGCACGGTCGCAAGCGCCACCGCCCACAACCAGCTTCGCCTGGTTGCATCGCCAATCAACGCCATATACATCACGCCGAAGGTGATGCCGTTTGAGAAGTGGTACGTCCAGCCCAACAGATGGGCGGTCAGCGAGAACTGCGAATCGGTTGTCGCCGCATCGAACGGTTCACCGAGAATCATTGCCCCAAAGCGCGGAAACACTTTGAAGAGCGGCAGGCGAAGCCAATCTGGCCCAAACCCGTCCACAGCAGCGACGACGAAGGGAATCCGGAATACGTCGTAGGCGCAGGCCGCCACGAACCCCGCAATGGCGCCGACGCAGACCGCTCGCCACAACCGGCGATCCCCTCGTTGCCTGTCGGCGATTGCAACGGCGACCAGCGCCAGCGTGGCAGGAAGGAGAATCGCGAACGTGAACAGGCGCATCGAGCACAGTCCGTAAAACTCGGATAGCAAACACCAGATCGATGTTGCGGCCAAGACGAACACGAGCACACGACCCGGCAGTGACCAGCGGAATACTTGCGGCATGGTGAGGCCCTCCGCTTCCCTTTTACCAAGTCGCCTTGGGCTTTGCACGCGATTTTCGGTCGCCTCGTCAAACGAGCCGCCTCTGGAGTGCGACGACTCGTCGTCGCTTTCTTTTTCAGACGACTCCGAATCCTTCTCTCGTTCCCAAAGCCCATCTCGGTAATGCGCAACGGCGAAGCTCCGCCTCGCCGGATCATTCGAAATCGCGGCCCTGCGGACTACCGCATCTGCGACCAACCCTCCGCCCCTTCGCGGCCATTTCTGTTACACACCCAAGCCCCAGCAACTACAATAAGCCCTTTGCCAACCGCGTTTCTCAGGGACGAAGATTCATGCAACGGACTGTCCGCTGGCTCAGGGCCGGAGCCCTCCTCCTCGCCTCAACCGCATCCGCCCCCTCGCGCGCCGACATCTTCCGATGGGACAACGGGCAGTTGATCCCTGGTACTGAAGGAATCACGCCAGAGCCGGGAGTCGTGCTCGATCGGCGTAATCTAGACTTCGCGCAATTGAGCGCTCGCGATCTGACCGGGGCCAGCTTTAAGCTGTCGAACCTTGCCTACGCAAGCTTTGACGCTGCCAACCTGACGGGAGTGAACCTCAGGCAAGCAAATCTGAGCTACGCCGATCTATTTATCACCAAATTGGCGAACGCCCTCTTTGACGATGCGATCGTCACCGAGGCCAACCTTGGCGGGGCGACCGGCGGCGGACTCACCCAACAGCAATTGTACTCCACCGCCAGCTACAAGGTGAAAGACCTGCAAGGAATCGGCTTGGATCACAACGATCTTTCGGGATGGAACCTAGCAGGCCAGAACTTGACCAGCGCGTCCTTTTACCGCAGTACGCTGGCGAATCTCAATCTGCAAGACGCCGTTGTCCTGGAAGCCAACTTCGGAGACACGACTCGTGCTGGCTTTTCGCCGCAACAGCTCTATTCCACGGCAAGCTACCAGCTTAGGGATTTGCAGAATATTCAACTTCCCTACAACGATTTGTCCGGCTGGAATTTTTTCAGACAAGAAATGACGGGTGCCTCGTTGCGAAATGCGGATCTGACCGGCACGGTTCTTGCAGGCGCAAATCTAACGAATGCCACGTTCATTGACGCGGAATTCAGAGGTACTGATCTAGCCGGCGCCCACATCAGAGGCGCACGATTGTGGGGCGCTACGTCCCACGGGTTCGGAAAGGAAGAACTATATTCGACGGCGAGCTATCAACGAAGGGACCTGCAAGAGGTCACGTTCTACAACGACAATCTTGCCGGCTGGGACTTCCGAGGACAAGACATGGCAGACGCCTCGCTGTACGGTTGCGACCTAACTGGCGCCAATTTCGCGAGTGCGAATTTAGCAAACGTCGACTTTAGTGTTGCCCAAGTAGCCGGTGCGGATTTCTCAGCCGCCGATTTGCGAAACGCCGGAAATATCGGTGACTTGGAACCTGCTCTAAGTCGCAACACGATTCTGAGCGACGGACAGCTAAAGGGGTTGATCCTGTCAGAATTCGATAGTCTGGTCGTGCGTGACTATGATGCCCGGGGCACTTTGGGTCGCCCCATCCCGGTTCGTGTCGATGAGCAGATGGTCATTCGGGCAAATGGTAATCTTCGTCTCGTATTTGATTCAGATTCTTGGGACTCCACCATCTCCTTCCAACCCAGCATCCCCGTGGAACTCGGAGGCTCTCTCGAATTGACCTTTGCAGCCGAAGTCGACCCAACCACGCAAATTGGCCGCACGTTCAAGCTCTTCGATTGGACCGGCGTCAATCCAGCCGGCCAGTTCAACGTCGTCAGCGATTACCAGTGGGACACCGCCAACCTCTACTCCACCGGCGAAGTTACGCTCATCCCCGAGCCGGCGACGCTTGCATCGGCCGCAACCGCTGCGATACTGGTTTTGCTAGCCACGATGGCGCGACAACGACGCACCCTTCATCATCATTCATGCCAGCCAACCAGATGAAGTCGAATCTCCTACTTGCCCTGCTATTGACCGTTGGCCTGGTTTGTTCCGCATCAGGCTCAGACGCCGTTACGATCGGAGCGTCACTCGGCGCCCGGCAGCCGCAACTTGCCATCGATGGTCGCGGCCGAATCCACCTTACATTCGGCTCGGGAGGCGCGATCTATTACAGCTTCTCCAGCGACCATGGCGCAAGCTACACGGAGCCTGTCCGCGTCGCAAAGCTCAAGGCGCTGGCGCTCGGCATGCGGCGCGGCCCGCGCATTGCCGTCACGAAAGAGGCTATCATGATCACCGCCATCGGCGGTTCGCTGGGCGACGGCCGCGATGGCGATCTCTTTGCCTGGCGGTCTTCGGACAACGGCAAATCGTGGCACGGCCCCGTTCAAGTCAACGACACCGCTGCCTCCGCCAGAGAGGGCCTGCACGCAACGGCCGCCGCCGGAAACGGCGATGCCTTTTGCGTATGGCTCGATCTCCGCAATAAGCGAACACAGCTCTTCGGCTCGCGATCGACCGACGGCGGTACAACCTGGTCTGAAAACACGTTGATCTATGAGTCGCCGGACGGCTCGATCTGCGAATGTTGCCATCCGTCGGTCGCGTACGACCAGCGCGGATCGCTTTACGTGCTGTGGCGCAACTCGCTGGCTGGCGACCGAGACATGTACTGGACCACGTCGAATGACGGCGGCCGCACGTTCGCCAAGGCCGTCAAGCTGGGACAGGGAAGCTGGCGGCTCGATGCTTGTCCGATGGATGGCGGCGCTCTGGCGATCGGCCCGAACAGCCGACCCGCCGCCGTTTGGCGCCGCAATCATGATGTGTTCCTTTCGGCCCAAGAGCCGTCGCAAGAGCAAAAACTCGACCGCGGATTACAGCCCTGGCTGGCTGCTAACGATCAAGGTCTGTACGCGGTTTGGCTTAGCGCACGCCCCGGCGACTTGTACTTCGCGGCCTCAGCCGACAATCAGCCGATCAAGCTGGCCAGTCACGCCCGCGACCCGGTGGTCGCCGCGGCGTCGCGTGGCCCCATCGTCGTCGCTTGGGAAGCGGACGAAAACGGCCATCCTCTCGTCAAGGCCAAGACAATTGCCCGCGGCAGAGATTAGTCACCCGAGCGCATCTGTTTCCATTCTCGCCCGCCATTCCGCACGCCATCGCCGGCATGGAACCTGCCCGATTGGCTGCCAATCATTCCAACCGTTAGAATATCAGAATGACTCCCAAGCTTACTCCTGAGCAACGTGAAGCCTTGGACCGGAGCAACGGTCCAGTGCTCGTGGAAGACGACGAGACGCGTCGGCACTATTACTTAGTAGACGAGCCGACGTTCCGTAGCATACAGCAGCAAGAGGATCTGGCCGCCATTCGTGATGGCATTGCCGACATGGAAGCAGGCCGCGTCGTGACGCTGGATGAACTCGACGCACGCATCCGCGCGCGGCTCGCCGCGATTTCCCAAGAATGACTTATACCGTGATCGCCACCGAGCGCGCGGCTCGGGAAATCGAGGATGCCGCCGCCTGGTGGGCTGAGAATCGGTCAGTCGAACAAGCCGAACGGTGGTACCAAGGCATCCGCGCCGCGATTGCTGCCCTGGCCGTCTCTCCGGAGGCGCGCCCGGTTGCGGCGGAAAATGACTCATTCCCTTATGAGATACGCGAGCTTCACTACGGACTGAGCTCCAAGTCTACGCACCGCGTGATCTTTACGATCGTTCGCCAGACAGTGCTCGTCCTTACCGTCCGCCATGCAGCACGTCGCCCGTTGACACCGGACGATCTCGCTTGATGCCGCGTGCTCCGTCATTTGACACCACGAACATGAACGACCAAACCAAGGCACAGCCGCCGAATCTAGCCCTTCCGTTCCGCCTCGGCCATACGACGATATATCGAGAGTTCGGCAAAGTTGTCTGTCGAGAGACGTTTCCAGAACCATTCGGTAGCCTCAGCGAATGGCTGCTCTTTGGTGCCACACAAGTCCCTGTCGTTGTTCTGCCGCTCGACTTGGAGGGAAATGTCATCGCTCTTGAGCACTTTCGATACGGCGCTGGCGAGATGGTCCTGGAACTATCCGGCGGCTCGATTGAGAAGGGGCAGACGGCGAAAGATGCGGTGAAGAAAGAGCTTGAGGAAGAGGCCGGGTTCGTGGTTTGTAACGACGATAAGATCGTCGAGCTTAGCCCGCATGGTCTCTGGTTCGACCCTGCCTCTTCAAAAGTTCAGTTTCGGCCGTTCATCGCAAAAGCCTGCACGGAGGACAAATCGAAGCGAAAGTGCGATGTCCATGAGCACATTAATGTCCAGAGGATTACTCTACAGAAATGGTATAACGAACTCATCACGATTCGCGACACAAAGTCGATCGCCGTAAGCATTCTTGCTATACCGTTCTTGGAGCCCGAAGCGCGACAAACAGTGCTCAAGGCCCTTGGCGATTCGGTCGCGTTGTGATCCACACAAAACGTTTTCGCCATGAAGATACAAGCCTGCGGCGCGGGGGGGTAGGACCTCGGACTGCTGTCCTATGGCCGCGATCAGTAAATCGTTTAGCAGAATTTGTACGTCCTCATAGAGCGAGTCCGCCCTAATGCACTCCTCGGCCCATAACCGTGGCTATTCCTGCCCCTTACTGATGTACCTTGCCATCGGCTTGATTGGTATCGTGCTCCTCGAAAGCCTCCGTTGTAGGTCAGCCGATCCCGCTTCCCAGAACATCGACGGCACGAGCCAGAAGCCACGCCTCGCTGAAACTCAAGCCGTTAAACCCGTCGAAGATTCCCCGCCTGAAGTGGAACCTTATGTCGAACCTTATTATGACTGTGTAGTCGGAACGCCACTAGTCAGGGTGGGCTATGCCCGTGGCGAGCGAGTGGATGTGCCCTCAGAAGACGACGTGTTCTTCGTTACCGAAATTGCGAATACGTATCGCGCCTCCTTGCCTCAAATACGCCCACCTGGCGCTTTATGATTGCTAAGTCACCCAAAAACGCAATCGTGTACGTCGTTTTTTGGAAGGACGGATTCTACAACTTCGATCCGAATCAAGTGCTTGACTTAATAAGACCAAATCAGCCGGTACCTGATCTCAGCGCCGCCAAATTCCAGCGAGTTGATCCCAGCGTCGCTTCGAGAATCTTACGTGAGAACTCATGGCGGCGCGAACGGGAACATTAGCTGAATCGCAGGGAAACGGCCGAGCAAACTCTTCTGACCTTGACCGCCAACTGTGAACTTTGAGTGTTCACGCTGAATCTTAAATAGCGATATTTCACGTGAAACGTTCTGACCCTTAATCTGCCTCTCCGGATGGCCAAACGTCCTCCTAAAAATCGCCAGCAACCAATGCTGCCCGGTCTCGCCGACACCATGGCCCCGGCCGGAAGGCCGGGGTTCGAAGCGCCAACAGCCGTCGCCACGCAAAACCCCCGGCTTCCGCCGGGGGCTATCGCCGAAGACGAATCGCAACAAGCTCTCGACGAATCCCGCCCCGAGGACCTCGACGGCCTGCCGCATGACGATGTGCCGCTCAAGGCCCAGGAAATCGTCGACCTCAAAGGCAAAAAAGTCTGGATCATCGACAGCATGTCGCTAATCTTCCAAGTCTTTCACGCCATCCCCAACATGACCAGCCCCCGCGGCGAGCCGGTCAACGCCGTGTTCGGTTTTACGCGCGACATGTTCACGATCCTGGAGCAGCGAAAGCCCGACTACTTGTACTGTGCCTTGGAATCCGAAACTCCGACCTTCCGCCACGTCTTGTACGAGGCGTACAAGGAACACCGCACCGAATTCCCCGCCGACCTGATTCCGCAGTTGCCGCAAATTCGTCGCGTCCTGGCGGTGATGGGCATTCCTGTGCTCGAGTGCGAAGGGTACGAGGCCGACGACGTGCTGGCCACTGTCGCCCGCGTGACCGAGGAAAGCGGCGGCGAGTGCTATGTCGTCACCGCTGACAAGGATTGCCGGCAGCTCATCAGCGACCGCGTGCGGCTCTACAACATGCGGAAAAACTCGGCCATGGACAAGGCGGCGCTCAATGACGACTGGGGCGTCCGTCCCGACCAGGTCGTCGACTATCAAACACTGGTGGGCGACCCCGTCGATAACATCCCCGGCGTGCCGCTCATCGGACCGAAAATCGCCCGTGAGCTCCTGCAAAAGTACGACACGCTCGAAGGCGTCTACGAACACATCGACCAGCTCTCCGGCAAGCGGAAGGAAAACCTGGTCAACGGCCGTGAGCAGGCCTTTGCCAGCCGCAAGCTGGTGCGGCTCGATTCGTACACGCCCATCGAAATCCCTTGGGACGAAGGCTGCTGCACCGGTTTCGACGCCGAAGCCGCCATGGATTTGTTCGTCGAGCTCGGCTTTCACACACTGGCCGACAAGATGCGCGCCCAGATCCCCGCCCGCCGCGTCGAGTGGGAGGTCCGCTACGAAACGATCGACAGCCCCGAGCGCCTGGAATGGCTGGTCGATCAATTGAGCGTGCAGAAGCGCGTTTCGTTCGACACCGAAACCACGCATATCGCCCCGCGGTTCGCCGAGATCGTCGGCTACTCGTTCGCCTGGAACGAAGGCGAGTCGTATTACATTCCCGTCCGGGCGCCGGAAGGGGAGCAACGCCTCGACCCGCAGCAGACCCTGGAGGCGTTACGGTCGATCCTTGAAAACCCGGCCATTGAAAAGGTCGGTCAGAACCTGAAATACGACATGATCGTGCTCCGGTCGGCCGGCGTGAACTTGCGCGGGTTGTGCTTCGACACGATGGTCGCCAGTTACCTGCTCGATGCCGGCGAGCGGAACCACAACCTCGACGAGCTGGCGGAGCGCTACCTTAACTACAAGACGACCAAGATCGAAGCGCTGATCGGTTCGGGCAAAACGCAGCGGCGGATGGACGAGGTGCCCGTTGCGCAGATTACGCAATACGCCGCCGAAGACGCCGACGTGGCGTTGCGGCTCGTGCCGCCGCTGGATGAAAAACTGAAGAGCGCGTCGCTCAATGCGCTGTTCACGACGCTGGAAGTGCCGCTGATCGACGTACTCGTGGAACTGGAATACAACGGCGTGCGGATCGACGCCGGGCGGCTCGGCGAGCTTAGCCGCGAGTATGGCGAGCGACTGCTCAAGCTCGAAGGCGAAATTTACGAAGCGGCCGGCCGTCAGTTCAATATCGGCTCGCCCAAGCAGCTTCAAGAGATCCTGTTTGTCGAACACAAGCTGCCGGTGATCAAGCGCACCAAGACCGGCCCCAGCACCGACGTCGACGTGCTCGAAGAACTCGCCCGCCGCCATCCCCTGCCCGCCAAGATCATCGAGTACCGCCAATACTCCAAGCTGAAGGGCACGTACGTCGACGCGCTGCCGACGATGATCCACCCGCAGACCGGCCGAATTCACGCGTCGTTCAATCAGACGGTGGCGGCGACTGGGCGGTTGAGCAGTAGCGATCCGAACCTGCAAAACATCCCCATCCGCACCCAGGAGAGCCGCGAAATCCGCTCGGCGTTTCTGCCCGGCGAAGACGGCTGGCTGCTTTTGGCCTGCGACTATTCGCAGATCGAGCTCCGCGTGCTGGCGCATTTTTCGGGCGACGAGGCCTTGCGCGAATCGTTCGAGAAGAACGAAGACATTCACGCCCGCGTGGCCAGCCAGGTGTTCGGCGTGCCGCTGGATCAGGTGACGAGCCAACAGCGTCGCGTGGCCAAGGCGGTGAACTTCGGCGTGATCTATGGCCAAAGCCCGTTCGGCCTGTCAAAGGCGCTCGACATTTCACAGGACGAGGCAGCCCAGTTTATCGACAACTACTTCGCCGGCTATCCCGGCGTCAGCAAATTCCTCGGCAAGATCCTCTGGGATTGCCGCGAAAAGGAATACGTCACGACCATCCGGGGCCGCCGCCGCACGATCAACGGCGTGCGCGATCCCGGCTGGGCCAACGGGGCGGTAGCCGATCGTTTCAGCCGCTCGCGCAATCTGGCGGAGCGAACCGCCATCAACACCGTGATCCAAGGCTCAGCGGCCGACATTATCAAGCTGGCAATGTTGAACGTCTATGATCGCCTCCGCCGCGAGGGGCGGCGCGCCCGCATGCTCCTGCAAATCCATGATGAGCTCGTCTTCGAAGTTCCCCCCGACGAGCTCGACGAAGTCACCGAGCTGGTCGTCGAAGAGATGGCTCAGGCCGAAGAGCTTTCCGTCCCGCTCGCGGTCGATGTCAAAACCGGCAAGAACTGGGCGGAATGTGAATAGCCCCTGTACGACGGACTTCCTAGTCCGTCGGCAGATAGCGTCATGGCACTCACCTACGTGCGTCACGAAACCGCTACATAGGAATCCGAAGCAGTAATGCAAATTTGCGGCGTAGCTCGTGTGAACCTAGAATAGCAATGGCATTCCATCATCCTGTAGGATTGAAGCCCACCAATGGCAAACGCTTCAGAAACTTCAGAAGTCGGCGCACCTGGTCCGGTCGTCCCGTGGCCGGGGCAGGCCTCGGCCGTGTATCCTGCCTGCGGTCCCCGCTCTCTACTTCAAGACCCGTTTCTTCCCGCAGTCGCCAAGTTGTGCGAAGAAATGTTCGGCGGTGAAGTAACCGTCGAACCGATGCTGGACCCATCGGAGCCGACCGAAAGCTGGCTATGCTTCAATGTCTCTGCCGAAGGAAGCCATGCAGATATACTGAAGCGCGAATTGCAGTGGCACGAAGAAATTGAGCGGCTTACAGGCGACCGTACGGGAAAATACCGCCTATCGATTTATCCGGTCGCATGAATGCCGACGAATTCATCCGCTTCGCCGGTCTGCTGGTCGCCCGATTCCCAAGCGATGAAGCGGCACTGCGGACGGCCGTCAGTCGCGCATATTATGGCGCCTACCATCTGGCGATCGATTTGTTGAGTCGTGTGTGCGGCGAGCGCTTTGATCACGGATCAGTGCGCCGCCTGTTAAAAGAGTCGGGAAATCCAATCGCTCAAAACGCTGGCCGACAGCTTGACGATCTGCAAAGTGATCGAATCAAGGCGGATTACCGGCTCGATGCTCTGATCACGCTGCCGTTTGCCAGGATCAATATTGAACGAGGGGTCGAGGTTCAAAGGCTATTGACGTCCCTCACTGACGCAGACGCACTCAACGACTTCGCGGCCGGACTTGACCTCTACCTGAAGCGGTTAACATCGAGGCAAGAGTGATCCGCCGCGTCCCTGGAAGCCAAACGATCAACTAAGCCGCCGCTTGAGTGGGCTGTAGCCTGAAGCTACACGAATCGGTCTCGCCCGCCGCACGGACAATCGAAGCAGTATGAACCACAGCGTCTTCATCGCTAAACCTCCTCGCAATCGATACGGTAGGTCAACAAGAGGCATAGCGAAAAAGGCCGCGAGCCGTTACACCAGATCCGGGCGTTTCACCATGCCTCGGACACCGACTAACAAAAGGAGCCAGTCCATGCCCAAACCATCGCTTTCATTGCAGCCCAGCGAGGCGATTGTCGCGCAATCGGCTGCGCTGATCTACGCCGCCTATGTTACTTCCGGGCGGGTGTCGGAAGGGTCCGAGCAGGAGTGGATCGATCGCTCAATTGACGAGGCCGTCCAGATTGCCCGCGCGACCGACGAGCGGATCCACAGCGATAACGAGTTGGGTTGATTACGCTGCAGTTGGCTCCGCCGAAACATCCTCCGCCTGACAAACAATATCGTTCGGTTCGAGCGTCGTCAGCAGCTCGCGGGTCAACGGCGCGATATCAACAATCCGCACCGCCATGCGGCGAATCGCTTGCTCGAAGATGTTCCGCGCCAGCCGCGCATTTCCAAAGTGTTCATCACGATCGGCCACTTGTTCTTCGAGAACCGCCCGCAGTTTTTTCCGCGTCGCCCCAGGCAGCGCATACTGATTTTTCCGGCACATGCCTTCGAAGATCATGGCAAGTTCGGCTGCCGAGTAATCCGGGAAGTCGATCTTCCGTTGAAAACGCGAAGAGAGGCCAGGATTGGAGCGGAGCAAGCACTCCATCGGTTCGGTGTATCCGGCCAGGATGACTACCAGCCGAGCGCGGTCGTCCTCCATCCGCTTGAGCAGCGTCTGTACCGCCTCCGCCCCGAACTGGTCCTGTCCGTCCTCCGCCACGAGGCTGTAGGCTTCGTCGATGAACAGCACCCCATCCAACGCGTCGTCGATCACGCGGTTGACCTTTGGCCCCGTCTGCCCTGCATATTCAGCCACCAGCCCCGATCGATCCGTCTCAACCGTATGCCCTTTTTCCAAGATTCCCAGTCCGCCCAGGATTCGCCCCACGATGCGTGCAATCGTGGTTTTTCCGGTGCCTGGGTTGCCGTAAAAGAGCATGTGCAACGTGACGCCGCTGGTTTGCAAGCCCAGCGTGCGGCGCTGTTGCTGAACCTTGAGAAAGTGGGCCAGGTCGCACAGTTCGTTCTTCACGGTCGCCAGGCCGATCAGCCCATCCAGTTCGCGCATCGCTTCGGCTAACACCTCCTCGCGCGGTTTCGCCGGCGCCTCGGCGGGGCGCTTTTCCTCTGCAGCCGCAGAGGCGCGTTTTGTGCGCGGTCCACCGGACGCTGTCACAGCGACCGCGGCGCCGGCCATATCCTCCGATTTCAAGGAACCCTTTTTCTCTCGCTTGCCCCGCGCCCAAGCTTGTTCGATGTTCTTTTCGAGCGAGCGCAGGGTGGCCGCTTCTTCGGGAAGAACGCGGCCGCTCGCCTTGGCCAACAGATTGGCGATGCGCAAGGAAATGGTTTGGATTTCGGCACGCTGCGCGCTGAGGCCTGGCATCGAAACAAACGGCCGCAGCAGGCTTTCCCACTTCAGCGTTTCAGAGTGCGCGGCGACATTCTCCAAGGCGGGCAACAGCGCCTCAGGACCGACGTCTGCCTGCCACACATGTCGGAACAGCTCGACGGCCAACTCGCACTCTTGCGGATCCCACTGGCGATCGCAACGCGCGATCTCCGTGAAGATCTTCATGAGCAGCCCACGGTGAAGATCCGCCATCAGCACGGGGAGCTTCGCGGGATCGCCCTGTACCGCCGATGCCCCCTGGGCCGCCAACAGTTCACCGCACGTTCGATAGACGTTTTCGCAATGCTTCAGTTCCGCGCGAAATAGCTCCAACAGCCCGGAATCGAGCGTGCTGCGTTGACCCGCGGGACCGCCGCACAGCGCGGAAAACACTTTGCCGAGCCAGGTCGTCATGGACGTGCCGAGGCGTGTAGCCGTTGCGCCTTGAAAGAACGATTCAAGCCTGACGGTTGCGAATCAGCATGTCAATGGTTTGGAGGCGTCGTACTGGTTATCCTAAGAACCGCTAACAATAGTAACCCGACGCGTAAGCGAGGCCATCTGCCGCTCCTCGCTCACGCTTCGGGTTACTGGGTGCCCGTTGTGTTAGCGGTTCTAAAGTTGCCTAACGTTAGCACGATCAAACGCAACACTTTATGAAAACCCTCGGCCTCCTGGGCGGCATCGCGTCGGGAAAATCCTTGGTTGCCAAGAAGCTTCAGGACCTTGGCGCCGTGGTGCTCGATGCGGACCGCGCCGGACACGAGGTGCTCCGCCTGCCGCATGTCAAAGTGACCGCGCGAAGCCGCTGGGGTGCTAGCATCTTCGGTTCGAACGGGGAAATTGAGCGTAAGCGATTAGCTGCCATCGTCTTTGCCCGCACCGGCGAGGGCCGCCGCGAGCTGGAGTGCCTGGAGAAGCTGACGCATCCCGAAATCGGCCGCCGCTTGCAGGACCAACTGAACCTTTTGCGCGAGCAAGGCGTCCAAGTGGCGGTGCTCGATGCTCCAGTGATGCTCAAAGCCGGCTGGGACCGGTTCTGTGATCAAATCTGGTTTATCGATGCTCCCCACGAAGTACGCCTGAAACGGGCACAAACGCGGGGCTGGACGGAGGACGAGTTCCGGGCTCGGGAGCTGGCCCAGGAGCCGGTCGAGCGGAAGCGAGAGCTGGCGGATTTAGTGCTGGATAATTCCGGAGACATTGAGTATACTCATCGGCAGATCGAGCGACTTTGGCATTCCTTGATTGGCTAGTTCTGGCCAGCGATTCACCCATTCCGGCATTCCCCATGCTGGTATCGTTCGGCTGAACTCCCGGGCAGCCGTCGAGTCGTGCCGCTCGCTCGCGGTCGATCCCTTCCCCGCCACGGCGGGTCGAGATCGCACGTTCGAGCTTCCGCGGTGAACATGAGGTTCCGCGTCGTTTGAGGCGACAAGAATGGAGTGCCCCGCCGAGCGCCTCGTGCCCGCCGCCAACGCCCCTTTTCCACGATAGTTCATTCTTTTCTACGAATAGCTCGTAGTTTGCCTTTCCCCCCGCGGGCGACATCCGCGCGCCCGCTCGAGCTCTGTGAGGAGTTTGTCAAACCATGTCCGAGGCCAAAAGCACCAAGCTTCGCAAGCCGCATCACGGCGAGAGTTCTCACAACGGCGACGGATTTGCCGCTGCGATCAGCTCGCCGGACGGCGCCCCCCGAAACAACTTCGACGCCATTCAGGCGATGATCGATGAGGAGCCGCTGTCGCTGGCTGAAGAAATTGTCGAGGAGTGCGAGCGCACGGGAACGCGGATCAGCCGCGACGACGTCAGCGACCGGTACAACCAAATCAAGCAGAGCGACATCCACATCGCCGAGCTGCAGCGGATGAGCATGCCGCAGCTCATTGAGCAGGCGCGGCGCGAAAACCTCGCCGAAATCAGCGGCGTCAAGAAGCAGGATTTGATCTTTAGGATCCTCAAGGAGCGGGTGAAGCTGAACGGTCTGATGTTCGGCGAGGGGACGCTGGAGATCTTGCCCGACGGGTTCGGTTTTTTGCGGAGCCCCGACTACCACTATCTTTCCTGCCCAGATGACATTTACGTTTCGCCGAGCCAGATTCGGCGCTTCGGATTGCGCACCGGCATTACGGTTTCGGGCCAAATTCGGCCGCCGAAGGAGAACGAGCGCTACTTTGCGCTGCTACGGGTCGAGGCGATCAACTTTCAAGACCCCAACGCGCTCTCTCAGAAAGTCTTTTTCGACGATCTGACGCCACTGCATCCCGACAAGCGCGTGCAGTTGGAAACCACCGCCGAGGAAATCGAGATGCGCGTGGTGGATCTGATTGTGCCGATCGGCTTTGGCCAGCGGGGGTTGATCGTCAGTCCGCCTCGTGCCGGCAAAACAATCCTCCTGCAGAAGATGGCCAAGGCGGTACTGGCAAATCATCCGGAAGTGTATGTGATCATGCTTTTGATCGACGAGCGGCCGGAGGAGGTCACCGACATGGAGCGGCAGGTCAAGGGGCCGCAGTGTGAGGTCATCAGCAGCACGTTCGACGAGACCTCGGCGCGACACACCCAAGTCTCGGAAATGGTGATCGAAAAGGCCAAGCGAATGGTCGAGTACGGCCACGACGTCGTCATTTTTTTGGATAGCATTACTCGGCTGGCCCGCGCCTGGAACGCCGAGTGTCCGCACTCCGGGAAGATTCTCTCTGGCGGCGTGGACGCCAACGCCCTGCAAAAACCCAAGCGGTTCTTCGGTTCTGCTCGCAAGGTGGAAGAGGGCGGTTCGCTGACGATCATCGCCACGGCGCTCGTCGACACCGGCAGCAAGATGGACGATGTGATCTTCGAGGAGTTCAAAGGGACCGGCAACCTGGAGATCGTCCTTGACCGCCGCCTGGTCGATAAGCGGGTCTGGCCGGCAATCGACATCAACCGCAGCGGCACGCGGCGGGAGGAAATGCTGTTGGATCCCGAGGAACACCGCCGCATTTGCATCTTACGGCGCGTGCTGCACGACATGAACGCGCCCGACGCGATGGAGCTGCTCGTGACGCGGATGCAGAAGACCAAGACCAACGCCGAGTTCTTGATGAGTATGAAGAGCTAGACAGGTTGCGATGGGGAATGGTGGGAATGGTAGAATAGAGGTATCGAAAGGAAAAGACCATGAGCGTTGACATTCCCCCACAGTATCTGCCATTTGTTCAAAAGGCGATTGCCGCAGGGCGATTCGAGTCGGAGGGCGCGCTGGTTGGCGAGGCCCTCAAGCTTTTGCTTCGCCGTGAACGGGAAATAAAACTGGTCGAAGAGGGGCTCGACGAACTGGAGCGCGGAGAGTATCTCGAATTTGATGATGAGGGTCTTAAGCAGTTCCTTGAGGCGGCTCAACGACAAGCCTTAGAGGAGCTGCGCGCCCAAGAGTCGACGAAAACATGAAGAACTATCGCCTCAGCCGACAGGCGAGCCGAGACGTTGTCGAAGTTTGTAAGTACATTGCGCGCGACAACCCGACTGCGGCAAAGAGTTTTGCTCGACAACTGCATGAGCGGTTGGCCCTTCTGGTTCGCTTTCCTGAATCCGGAGAGCAGTTCACTGATTCTCGAGGCGGTCAGTATCGCCGCGTCTCTTTTGGCAACTACGTTGTTTACTTTCGATCGGTGAGCGGCAAAGTCCAAGTGTGCCGTCTGGTCCACGGCGCTCAGCAGCTCGATCGTCTCGAAGAGTAGTGGTTTATTGGAATCTTTCGTCCTTTTATGCCCCCCACGCTTGAAGGCTCGCTCGACGCTCCGCAAGGCCGCTTTGCCATTGTTGTTTCTCGTTACAATGAGTCGATCACCGGCAAGCTGCTGGACGGGGCGGTCAAGACATTGACCGAACACGGCGTCGCCGACGAGGCGATCGACGTTGCCTGGGTGCCTG
Organism: Pirellulales bacterium; assembly: GCA_040901795.1. Taxonomy (GTDB): domain Bacteria; phylum Planctomycetota; class Planctomycetia; order Pirellulales; family JALHPA01; genus JBBDYH01. The sequence goes on along the minus strand of JBBDYH010000059.1, from coordinate 14,254 downwards.
GCGCCTTTGAAATTCCGCTGATCGCCGATCGGCTGGCGACAAGCGGGCAGTTCGTGGCCGTTCTTTGTTTAGGCGCCGTGATCCGCGGCGAGACCACACACGACCAACATATTAACCGGGCGGTGAGCTTGGGCCTGATGGAAACCGGATTGCGGAGCGGCGTGCCGGTGGTATTCGGCGTGCTAACGTGCGACAGCGTGGAACAGGCGATCCATCGCGCAGGCGGCAACGTAGGGAACAAAGGCATTGAATGTGCAGAAGCCGCGCTGCGCATGGCGAACCTCCTGCAACAGTTGCCGTAGAATCCTGACGGCGGAGGGCACTGCTCGCGGCGAGCAGTGGCACAGGATAGTTTCCTGCCCCGGCAGCGGCCTGTTTGGTAAAATAACCTAGACTTGAGCCGAGGATTGCGGCTCTCTCGGCAGGTCGGCCGGCCGCCGTCGTGTTCCCGTCCGGATGGTTCCTGGATTGAGCTTGTTTTTCATCGAATGACTCGACGCACCCGAGCTCGCGAAGTTGCCTTGCAGGTCCTCTTTCAGGACGACCTGAACCCGGGAGGCAATCCCGCCACGGCCGATGCCTTCCTCAAGCAGCGCCTTAAGGACGAGGAGTTGGTCGAGTTCGCTCGCTCGCTCGTGTCAGGAGTGCGGCGCAATCGCGCCGAGCTCGATGTGATGCTTGCGCAGACGGCCGACAACTGGAGCATTGAGCGAATGGCCGCCACCGACCGCAACGTGCTACGGCTGGGGGCTTACGAGATCCTGTTCTTTGGCACGCCCGATCGGGTGGCGATCAACGAGGCGGTGGAGTTGGCGAAGCGCTTTGGCAGCGGCCATTCCGCCCAGTTCGTCAACGGCATCCTCGACCGCTTCATCGCCGGACACCAGAAGAAGAAATAACCAATGACCAAATCCCAATGACCAATGGGGTGTGCCTGCCTCTTTTTGGTCATTTGACATTGGTCATTGGTCATTCGACCCAACCCCGGCCTTCCGGCCGGGGCTACTGATCACTGATCACTGACCACTGACCACTGACTACTTACTCCATGGGCCTCTTCGACCGCTTCAAAAAGACGCCGACCAGCACCACGCAGCCGCCGCCGACCGACATTGCGCCGCCGACTTCCAGCGCTGACGTCGAGCCGACGGTTGAGGAAGCCGGGCCCAAAAGCCTGTTTGCCAAGTTCAAAGATGGCTTACGCAAGACGCAGCAGCTCCTCAACACCGATATCCGCGACCTCTTTAAGAAGGAAGGTCGCCTGGTCGACGACGACTTCCTCGGCGAGCTGCGCGCGATCTTGATCCGCACGGATATGGGCCCGTCGGCCGCCGGCGAGATCATCGACGAAATCCACAAGCAATTCCGCGCCCGCCTCGTACATCTCGACGACATCCTGGCGGTGATCAAGGCCAAACTCAAAGAGCTGCTCATCCAAGACGAAGCGCCGATCCGATTGGCGGATCAAGGCGTCACGGTCATCATGATCTGCGGCGTGAACGGCTCCGGCAAAACTACGTCGATCGCCAAGTTGGCCCACATGTTCCAAACCCAGGGCAAGAAAGTCGTCCTGGGCGCCGGCGATACATTTCGCGCGGCGGCCGTCGAGCAGCTTACGATCTGGGCCAACCGGCTGGGCGCAGAAATTGTGATCGGCCCACAGGGGAGCGACCCTGCCAGCGTGGCGCATCGCGCCGCTAGCGCCGCGGTCGAGCAGGGCGCGGACGTGTGCATCATCGACACCGCCGGCCGCTTGCAAACGCAGCAAAACCTGATGAAGGAGCTGACCAAAATCCATCGTGTGTTGGGTAACAAAGTGCCAGGCGCCCCGCACGAAGTGCTGCTCGTTCTCGACGGCACCAGCGGCCAGAACGCGATCAGCCAGGCCCGCGGCTTCACCGAGGCCGTGCAGTCGACCGGCATCATTCTGTCGAAGATCGACGGAACCGCCAAAGGCGGCGTCGTGATTCCGATCCGTCAGCAATTCGGCCTCCCGGTCAAGTACGTCGGCGTCGGCGAAAAAGCCGAAGACTTGGCGCTCTTTCAGCCCGACACGTTCGTCGAGGCGCTGTTTTCGGGGCTGACGGCCGAAACGGCGGCAGTCTGAGCCTTCTAGCACTGCTCCGCGGCGGAGCAGTGGCACTTCGAAAGGGCCACTTCGCGCCGGACGTTCTTCTGTAGCCGTTAGGGTTTGCCAAACCGCCGTTTCTGGAAGTGAGCGACGTGCCCTTTGTGCGCTCTTTGGGGTCAATTTGCATCTTAGCGGGGACCGATAGCAATCTTGGCAACGGAGCCGAGTGTATTTCCAGGCGGCTCACCCTCCCATTGCCACCACCCGCCGGATTGTTTTCCTACCCCCCAAGTGTGGCGGACGCACTGCCCCATTTCCTCAAGTTGGAGTGACGGACCATGAAGGTATCGAAGTGGGCGATCCTACTCGCCATGGCCGGCGGCCTGAGTGCCGCCACGGCTTTCGCCCAAAGCGGCTTGCGCCAGCCGGGACAGGTGGCGCCCGCCGGCTTTGAGTACGGAAGCTATGACTATTATGCGGCGCAAGAGCCTGCCCCGTCGCCGAGCGACGCGCCCGCTCCGCCGCCGGCGCCGAACGGTCACGCCGACATGCCCATGGACGCGCAACCGATGGGCGCGCCCGCTGTGGCCGGAGCCTGTGACACCTGCGGCGCGGGCGACGCCTGCGGCTGCGAAGAGTGCAAGCTCGAATGCCACGAGGGCTGCGAACCTTGGCGGCTGTTCAACTGCGATCACTTGAAGTGCAACAACATTTCGATCCGCGGCTGGATGTCAGGCGGCATCATGGCCAACCCCGACGACCCGGCGAGCCGGTTCAACGGTCCGGTCGTCTTTGCGGACCGCAACGAGCCGCAATTCAACCAGGGTTATCTGATCTTGGAGAAGACGATCGATCCGCAATGCGGATGCTGGGACCTGGGTGGCCGAGTCGATCTGCTTTACGGCAGCGACTACCGCTTTACGCTGGCCCGCGGTCTCGATGCCCACGACGATTTTACGGCCCGCTGGAACAGCGACAGCCGGTTCTACGGTCTGGCGATGCCGCAGGCGTATGCCCAGCTCGGCAACGGCACCTGGGACTTCAAGGTCGGTAAGTTCTATACGATCATCGGCTATGAAACGGTGACCGCGCCGGACAACTTCTTCTACACCCATGCCTATACGCACCAGTACGGCGAGCCGTTCACGCATACCGGCGTGCTAGCCACCTACAACGCCAACGAGCAACTTGCTCTTTTGGGCGGCGTTCACTATGGCTGGGACAATTTTGAAGACGTGTATAATGACATGTCCGTGCTCGGCGGCGTGACATTCACCGCGAGCGACGGCAACTCGAAATTGGCCTACGCGTTCACCTTCGGTGACGAGGAGCAGACGTTCGGCACCGTGGTGCCCAACGACGAGCGCTTTATGCAAAGCATCGTCTACAGCCGCACGATCACCGATCGGCTATCGTATGTGTTCGAGACCGACTACGGCTACCAGGAAAACGCCTTTGGCTCCGGCGAGCGCGCCCAATGGTACGGCCTCAACCAATACCTGTTCCACAAGATCAACTGCTGCTGGACGCAGGGTCTGCGCGCCGAATGGTTCCGCGATGATGACGGCTTCCGCGTTGCTCCGGCGGGCGACTACCCGGCGCTGGGCGTGAGCAACAACCCGGCTTCGGCGGGTGGTTTCGAAGGCCACTTCTACGAGGTAGCCTATGGCCTGAACTACAAGCCGACCTGGAACAGCAACCTCACCGTCCGTCCGGAAGTTCGGTACGACTGGTACGACGGCCGCGACAACGCCTTGGGCAACCAGCCCTACGACGACGGCGCGAGCGACGACCAGTTCGTGTACGGGTTCGATGTGATCTACTTGTACTAACAAGTAATCAATCCTGCCAGCTAGAAACTGCGGGCGTCGATCGTGAAAGCGATCGACGCCCGTTTTGCATTCGGCACAGTCGTAATGCGCGAGAGACATTGCCGTGTCAAACGCCCGTCTTTATTTCTGACGCGACCGCCAAAGCCCATGGCCAGTTTGGCGGTTACTCGCCAGGCATCTAACGCGGACACGCTCGTATTCGTACCGCTGGGGTCGATCCCGCGCCGCGCGGACGGCGCCTTCGCGGAGATGGATCATTTACCCGCAATCGACCTAGCGTACGGTGCCTTAGACCCTGACGCCAGTTTCCACTGATGTGTTATCACCCAGTCGAGCTGTGGTATTTGGACGCAGAACGCGGAAATGCAATCCATTTCTTGACAAACCGGAACCGACGCCTAAGAATTCGCGTAGTAGCCAAGCAGAAGCCTGTTTGGGTGAATTGCCATGTTCCATTTCCGTCACGGCGTCCGCTCGCTTGTTTTGTGGGCCATGATCCCACTCACCGTCGTCGCGGCGCGGCCCACAACGGGTTGCACGTGCTCCGACGGGCACTACGAGCCGTTTTGCGCGGTTCTTCTTTCGACTCCGAGGGTCGCTCGGACTTCCGAGGAACAATGTTGCGGAGTGGAGTGCTGTACGCGAGGCAATTCTCGTTCAGCAGATTGCTGCTACGGCGGCTCGCGCTTTCGACCGTCATCAAACGAATCGCCTTGCGGCCAGGAGTGTTGCAATCCGGACGCTCTCACCTCGATCACTGTCGCTCCCACGATTGCATTCTCAGTAGACAGCGATAGGATCACATTCGATCGACCGCTGCCGGCATTGTCGTTCGCTGTACTAACCGCGAGTGTTGTTGAAGATGTTGGCCACGGCACCGACCCGCCAGGCGGGGATCTTCTGGTTTCGCTGCGACGGCTGCTCGTTTGATTCCCTCTAACCGCGGCGCATCTCCTTTTGCCGCAAAGCTAAGTTGGCCCGCGCCGGCCGCGATTCGTTGTAACCTTGGGCTGGAGCCAAGAGCCGCGGCGAATTCTGACCCGCGGAAGTTCGGTGGCTGGTTTATTACTCCGCGCGGCATCCGGTCTGCCGCAAGGGCCGGATGCCGCAGCCTATTACACGTCTCGCCTGCCTAGCGACTGCCAAGTTTGGGAAATCCTCTTAGAAGTGGAGCACGCATGATGAAGAACTTGCAATGCGGAATTCTCATCGCTCTGGCTGCCTTGGCGCTGATTGTCGTTGCCGGCTGCGGAGATCGCAGTCCGCAACTGCCTACAGCGCCTAAGGAACAAATCATGTCGACAGAGTACATGATCACTGGAACGGTTACTGCCATCGGTTCGGACAAAAAGACTGTGAAGCTCGATCACGAGGACATTCCCGGTCTGATGAAGGGTATGGAGATGGAGTTTCCCGTAAGCGATTCAAAAGTGATCGAGGGGCTAAGCGTCGGCGACCCGGTGGAAGGCCGGCTGCAGAAGTCGGATGAGTTGATTATTACGCGTCTGCAAAAGAAGTAACGCAACGTTCTTTGATTCGGGAAAAGGGGAAACCCATGAAACAGCTATCCACCGGACTCTTAATGGTCGTCGTCATCGGCTTATCGAGCTTGTCCGCCCCCGCTCAAGAAAACGAGGATGCGAAAAAGGATGACGCGAAGCCGGAAACGAAAGAGGCCGCGCCTGACATGATGAAAGATGGCACGCCTGGTCAGGGCGAGATGATGGACGGCGACGACAACATGGAGGAAATGGCCAAATCGATGACCGCCATGGCGCAAACTTGCGAAACGATGATGCAGCGCGAAATGCGCACCTATCCCTGGGTGTTGGTGGGCGGCGCAACTGTCGGAACGCTGGCCACGATGTCGCTCGCGTTATTTATCGTCCTGGAGATCCAGTGGATCCGACATTGGCATCGCAGGCTCAAGACTGGTCAGGGAAGCGCGAGCCGTTAGCCGTGTTCGAACTTGAGGGGCAATCCTGTTTGCCTCAGGAGAAGACGCTGTGAACCAAGGAATCAAAGCACTATTGATCGTCCTGATTGTTTTGGTCGCCCTAACGTTCTTGGTTTTCGTCGCGATGTGGATCATGCATCTCAACATGATGGGCGGGATGATGGGGGGACGTTGATGAAGGCGACAAATCGCCCACCCGCGACCTACACCTGCCCCATGCACCCCGAGGTGCGACAGGAGACGCCGGGCACCTGCCCCAAATGTGGAATGGCGCTGGTGCCTGAGGAGCGAAATGGGCACGAACATGGAGGTGTGCCGCAGGACAGGATGTCAGGCGGCGGGCACCTGGAGATGACGCGCCAGATGCGGGAGAAGTGGCTGTGGACCAATTTTACTGTCATGGCCTTGGGCGCATGGCTGGCGACCAGCCCCTTCAGCTTCGGTTACGCACGCGGTGCGATGCTGTGGAACGATCTGCTGAGCGGGATACTGTTGGTTGCGTTTGCGGCTCTGGCTCTCTTTCCGAAGTACGATTTTTTCGGCCGCTGGGGCGTCGCCTTCGTTGGCGTCTGGCTGCAGTTCGCTCCGCTGATCTTCTGGGCTCCGAGCCCTGCAGGGTATCTCAACGACACGTGGGTCGGTGCTCTGGCGATCGCTCTCTCGATCTTGGTGCCGATGATGCCGGGCATGGCACACCATATGGCGATGATGAAACCCGGTCCAGTGATCCCGCCCGGCTGGTCGTACAACCCGTCGAGTTGGCATCAACGCTCGCCGATGATTGCGCTGGCCTTGGTGGGGTGGTTCATCTCGCGCTACCTGGCAGCCGTGCAACTGGGCTACATTCCTGCCGCGTGGGAACCCTTCTTCGGCCCAGGTACGCACAATGTCCTTCATTCCGAAGTGTCGCAGATGTGGCCGATCTCGGATGCAGGCTTAGGCGCGGCAGCTTACACGTTTGAGATGCTGATGGGCTGGATGGGCGCCAAAACTCGGTGGCGCACGATGCCCTGGATGGTTTTGTTCTTCTTTATCCTCGTGGTCCCGTTGGGCCTGGTGCATATCGCGCTGGTCATTTTGCAGCCGGTCGCCGTGGGATACTGGTGCACGCTCTGCCTGGCGGCGGCCTTCCTGATGCTGTGCATGATCCCGTTTGCGGTGGATGAAGTGATTGCCATGGGGCAGTTCATGCTGGCGAGCGTGCGGCAGGGCAAACCGTTCTGGCGCACGTTCTGGGTTGGCGACACGATGGAAGGGGGCGGGCCGGATGAGCGCACGCCACGCTACGGTGCGCCCTTGATGAACATGGCTCCTCCGATGGCCTGGGGTGTGACTCCGACCTGGCCGCTTGTCGTGAGCGCCGTGCTGGGTTTGTGGTTGATGTTTGCTCCCGCCGTGTTCGGCAGCGAAGAAACGATGGCGGACAGTGATCACCTGGTTGGTCCTTTAGTTTTCACCGTGGCTGTCATCAGCACGGCCGAAGTGGTCCGTGCCGGACGCTTTGTCAATATTCTGCTGGGCTTGTGGATTGCCGCCGCTCCTTGGCTCCTTTCCGGAGCCACATTGTTCTCAACAGCAAATAGCGCGCTGGTCGGCGCAGCACTAGTCGTGCTTAGCTTCCCGCGCGGGAAGATACATGAGCAGTATGGCGGATGGGACAAGTATGTCGTGTAACAACGCTCAATGGAGGTGAAGATATGGGGGATTGGAACACCGTATTACTAATTGCGTTTGTCGTTTTGATGCTTATCTGCTGCGGCGGCATGATGAGGATGGGTTCGCGCAGGCGGCGGAATGGCGACCGGGCGAGGGACTAAATCTCCCTAACAGAATACGGCACAGCACTATGAACGACAGCGACCTCAATTCGACATTTGCAGCGTCGTTTGAAGAGCGGATAGCGGAGACTCTTGGCTCGTTCGGTGTGGAAGTCCTGTTTTTTTCGTAGGGAGCGAGTGAAATGCGAACGGTTGTGGCCATCGCGCGAAGGCTAGTCGTGCCGCTCATCGTTCTTGCAGCAATGGCGGGCGGCGTCGCAGCGCTCGTCTGGTGGCCGAGGAACGCGGGCGAGCAAACGGAAGAGGGCACGTGGACCTGTTCGATGCACCCGCAAGTCCGGCGCGACGGTCCAGGCCAATGTCCGATCTGCGGGATGGACCTGATCCCGGTGTCGCAGTTGGCCAAGGAAAAGGATCGCCTGGCCGCCATCGGCGTTAGAACCGAGCCGGTCGCGTATCGAGCGCTTGCCAAGGAGTTGCGGACCGTCGGCAAGCTCGATTACAGCGAAAACCAGATCGCCTACATCACCGCTCGCATCGAAGGACGCGTCGATCGTGTGTTCGCCGATATTGTCGGTACGCAGGTGAAGAAGGGGGACCACCTGGTCGAGATCTACAGCCCCAAGCTGAACGTCGATCAGGAATCGCTGATCCAAGCGCTGCGCGACTCCGAACGGTTGCGCGACGCGAGCAGCAAGGCTATCTTGCAAAGCACACGGGAGCGCCTGCGGCTGCTGGGACTTTTGCCCGAACAGATCGAGGAGATTGAGCAGACGCGGCGAACTTCTGATTACCTTACGCTCTACGCACCGAAGGGCGGGACCATTATCGAGAAGAATGTCAGGCCTGGCCAATACGTGAATCTGGGAGATACTTTGTATCGGGTCGCGAATCTCGATCCAATCTGGCTCTACTTGGACATCTATGAAGCGGACTTGGGCTGGATTCGATACGGACAACGCGTGGAAGTTCGCGTCGAGGCCTATCCGAGCGAAGTTTTCCAGGGGACTGTCACGCTGATCGACCCGTTCTTGAACGACCAGACACGGACGGTTAAGGTGCGCGTAACGTTGAAGAACGCCGACGGGCGGCTGAAACCCGCGATGTACGCGTCGGCGTTGATTCATGTGGCATTGCAGGCGGATGGCACGCCGGCGCCGACGGGACTGGAAGGAAAGTATCTCTGCCCGATGCATCCCGAGGTGGTGAGGGATGAGGCGGGACGTTGCCCGATCTGCGGAATGGAGCTGATTCGCGTGCCACAGACGGGGCCGGGCGCTAGTCTCCTGCCCGCGGCGTCGTCGGGATCGCGGAAGCAGCCGGCCGCCAAGCTCGATTCCGCGCACGCCGACCATGCCAGCCAACCGGTGGAACAACCGCACCAAGGCCATGACTTACACGCCGGTCATGATGACCACGCCGCAGATAACTCAAATGCCGGCGTGCTCTCGGTGCGTGCATCAGCAGTTCTCGACACCGGAAAGCGGCAGGTGGTCTATCGTAAGAACAAAGACGGCGCCTACGAGCTCGTCGAAGTGACTCTAGGTCCGCGCGCGACGGCGCCCGATTCGCAAAGCATTGAATATTTCCCGGTGCTCGCGGGCTTGCAGGAAGGCGACGACGTGGTCGTTCAAGGCGGCTTTCTGCTCGATAGCCAGCGACAAATCGAGGGCATGCCGAGTTTGCTCTACGCCGAGGGTCGGTCGGCGGCCAGTCTGCACTCCGGTCATGGCGGCTCGCCCGGCGAACCAGCACCGCCCACCGTCGAACACAAACACTAGCCGGACACCTCGGTGGCGCGATGGTCAATGGACTCATACGCTGGTGCCTGAATCATCGCTTTCTCGTCATCATCGCGGCGGTAGCGCTTCTGGCAGTCGGCTATTACTCGTTGCTGAACACTCCGGTAGACGCCATCCCCGACATCGGCGAGAAGCAAGTCATCGTTTTCGCCGACTGGCCGGGCCGATCGCCGCAAGACATCGAAGACCAGGTTACGTACCCGCTGACCGTCAGCCTGCAGGGTACGCCGGGCGTGAAGTCGATCCGCTCGATGTCCGGCTTTGGCTTCTCGATGGTCTTCATGATCTTTCGGGACGAGGTGGACTACTATTGGGCCAGATCGCGCGTGTTGGAGCGAATGAACGTAGCGACCTCACGGCTTCCCAGCGGGGTGGTGCCGGTGCTTGGTCCCGATGCGACGGCGCTGGGGCAGGTGTATTGGTACACGCTGGAGGCCGAGGGAGCCGACCTTGCTCAACTGAGATCGCTGCAAGACTGGTACGTCCGCTATCAGCTTCAATCGGTCGAGGGGGTATCGGAAGTCGCGAGCATTGGAGGCTTCGTCAAGCAATACCAGATCGACGTTCACCCCGACAAGCTCCGTGCACATCGTGTCTCGCTTACGGAGGTGCACGAAGCAGTCCGCAAGAGCAATATCGATGTGGGCGCCAAGGTCATTGAGAACAACGGCCTGGAGTTCTTCATTCGCGGGCTGGGTTTTGTCAAGAACGTCAAAGACGTCGAGAACATCGTCATTCGCCAGGAGCGCGGGACGCCGATCTTCATCAAGAATGTGGCCACGGTGCAGCTCGGACCGGAATTCCGTCGCGGCGCCCTGGACAAGGCGGGGCGCGAAGCCGTGGGTGGAATCGTGCTGATGCGCTACGGCGAAAACCCGCTGCGTGTGCTAGAGCGGCTGAAGCAGAAGATTGTCGAGATCGAGCCGGGCCTGCGCGTCACGACGGCGGCGGGCAAAGAGGCGCCGGTGCGAATCGTGCCGTATTACGATCGAACCGAGATCGTTTACGAGACGATGGATACGCTGCAGGAGGCGTTGACCGAAGAAGCGATCGTGGCCGGAATCGTCATTATCATCTTTCTCTTGCACTTGCGCAGCTCGCTGGCGATTCTCTCCACGCTGCCGCTCTCGGTCGCGATGAGCTTCATCGTGATGTATCTGATGGGCGTCGACAGCAACATCATGTCGCTGGCCGGCCTGGCGATCGCCATTGGCGACGTCGCCGACATGGGCATCATCATGACCGAGAACATCTACCGGCGGCTGGCGGCCGAACCCGATCGTCCGCACGAACAAGTCGTCGAGGAGGGAGCCACGGAGGTCGGCAGCGCGATTCTAACGGCGGTCACCAACACGATCATCTCGTTCATCCCCGTCTTCGCCCTGACGGACCAGGAGGGCAAGCTGTTCAAGCCGCTGGCATACACCAAGACCTTCGCCATTGCGGCCTCGGTGATTCTCGCGCTCACGCTGGTGCCCGTGCTCAGCTACTACCTGCTCAAACCGACACGCTGGTCGCGAGTTCGATCGCTCATCCTGGCTGTGCCGATCGGCGCGGCCGCCGCGATTGGGATGCACTTTGTACTCATGCGGAGTTACCTCGTCGGCGATCACTTGTCGGGCTGGCCGATGTCGATCGCCGTGGGAATCATGGTCGCGGCGGCGGTCTACCGGATGGGACGCGAGCGGCTGTTGCCGTTGGAGAAGAATGTTGTCTCGCGCGCCATCTTCGCCGTCTACGAACCGTCGTTGCGGTGGGTGCTGGCTCACAAGTTTACGTTCCTGTTGATTCCCGTGGCAATCAGCTTATTGGGGCTGACGATCTGGCTGGGTTTTGGCCGGCTCGCGTCGCCGATTGCGGAGGGTGCTTCCGCCGTCGGCATCGACGCGGAAGACAGCGCGGCATGGCAGCGCATGACCGAGGCGTTTCCGGGGCTCGGCCGCGAGTTCATGCCGCCGCTCGACGAGGGATCGTTCCTCTACATGCCGTCGCTGTTGCCCGCCGCTTCGCTGACTCAGGCTCAAGCGATCATTTCCCAGCAGAATGCGGCGATCCGCGAAGTCCCCGAGGTGGCCAGCGTGGTGGGCAAGATCGGCCGCGCCGAGTCGGCGCTTGATCCAGCGCCCATCGGCATGATCGAGACCATCATCCTGCTGCGACCGGAAGCGGAATGGCGCGAAGTCACCGATGAAAACGGACGCACGCGCCGCATGACCAAAGACGAGATACTGGCCGAGCTGCAGACCAAGACCGCCATCCCCGGCGTGCTGCCCACGTGGCTGCAGCCGATCCAGACGCGGCTGGTCATGCTGCAGAGCGGATTTCGCGCCATGATGGGCGTCAAGATCTTTGGCGACGACCCCGGCGAGATCGAGCGCGTGGGCCTGCAGATGGAACGAATTCTGCGCACTGTGCCCGGCGCGACCGATGTCGTGGCCGACCGTCTCGTCGGCAAGCCGTACCTCGAGTACGAAATCGATCGCGAGGCGATTGCCCGCTACGGCGTGAATATCCGCGACGTGCAGGACGTGATCGAGATCGGCATCGGCGGCGAGAATCTGACGACGTCGGTGGAAGGAAGAGAGCGCTATCCGATCCGCGTGCGATACCTGCGCGAGCTGCGGGACAACTTCGAAGACTTGAAGAAGATCCTGGTCCCCACTTCCGACGGAAATCATATTCCGATCAGCCAGCTCGCCGAGATCCGCTTCAGCATTGGTCCGCAGGAGCTGAAGAGCGAGAACGGCCTGTTGGTCGGCTACGTAACGCTCAATACGCGCGACCGCGACGAGATCAGCGTCGTTGAAGACGCGGAGCGCTTGCTGCAAGAAGAGAAACGAAAGAGCGACGAGCTCATTGCGGCGGGCCGGCATGAGGAAGCGACGCTGATCGTCCCGGCCGGCTATTACTGGCAGTGGTCCGGGCAGTTCGAGAACCAGCGGCGCGCCACCGAGCGCCTCTCCTGGCTGGTGCCGCTGGTGCTGTTGTCAATGTTCGTGATGATCTATCTGGGGCTGGGGCGCTGGTGGCTGGCGTTCGTCGTGTTCTTCGGGATCATCGTCTCGGCGTCGGGTGGTTTTCTCCTACTTTATCTCTGGGGCGTGAACCTGAGTGTCGCCGTGTGGGTGGGCTTTATTGCGCTTTTCGGTGTGGTCGATGACAGCAGCGTGGTGATGCTCGACTTTCTGGAGCGGCAGTTCAAAGGGCGCAAGCCCACAAGCGTTGCCGAGATCCGCGAGCTGGTCGTCGAGGCGGGAATGAAGCGCGTGCGGCCGCTGTTGATGTCCACGGCCACAACTGTGTTTGGCTTGATGCCGGTTTTCATGACACATGGGCGAGGCTCCGACGTGATGCAGCCGATGGCCATTCCCAGCGTCGGCGGGATGGCGGTTCAGCTCATTACGTTGTTTATCGCGCCTTGTCTATATTGCATGGTTCAGGAGTGGAGCTTCCGGCGGCGCTTGGGCTCATCGCCACGGCCCGACAAGTTCTCTGCCGAGTAGGCTACTTGTCTCTCATTGCCTGCAAAATCCAGTCATTAAGGACCTGGCGATTCATCGTTCGTCCTTTCCCCTGCTATACTGCTCCCGGACAGAATCGAGGCGGCCGCTCCGCTCATCTCCTCTTCCATTCGGGGCCCTTATGCCAACCATCGATTCTGTTCCGCGCGCATTCTTGTCGCCTGCGTATGCCAAGTGGCTGTTGGCCGCGTTCGTCGTCTGGTTTGGGCTGTGGGCGATCAACCCCTGGCATCCGGACGACTTTATTCTCGAGCACGTGCTGACGGTGCTGTTTTTGGGCGTGCTGATCTGGAGCTACCGGCGGTTTCCGCTCTCGAACATCAGCTACACGACGATGTTCCTCTTTATGTGCCTGCACGTGGTGGGTGCGCATTACACGTATTCGGAAGTGCCGTACAAAGAATGGACGGCCACCGCCGGCTCGTGGTTTGGATTGGAGGATCTGGAGAAGCGCCTCTTCAGCGCCGAGCGAAACCACTACGACCGGCTGGTTCACTTTTCGTTTGGATTGCTGATGGCTTATCCCATCCGCGAGTTGTTTGTCCGCGTCGCCCGCGTGCGTGGTCTGTGGGCGTATTATTTGCCGCTCGACGTGGTGATGTCGTTCAGCATGGTTTACGAGCTGATCGAATACGCGATCGCGGTGGGGATTGGCGGCGATGTGGGGCACAGCTACCTGGGCTCGCAGGGGGACGTCTGGGACGCTCAAAAGGATATGGCTTTGGCGACGTTGGGTGGCATCATCACGATTTCGATCACGGCGGTTGTCAATTGGCATTACCAACGAGACTTCGCCAAAGAATTTGCCGAAAGCCTCCGCTCAGACGGCGGGCCGTTAGGCGAAGTCCGCCTGCGGGAGCTGCGCGAGCAGGCACGGGCCAGTAGCCAGTAGGTCAGGCTCTGCCTGACAACGTTTGAATCCATCCCCACTGGGGGCGACAGCCCCGGCCGGAAGGCCGGGGTCGGTTCCGCGCGCTCTCAATCCACCCCCCGCACTGGGGCCGACGGCGCAACAGTTCGACGGTCATTTCTTCTTTCATGTTTCAATCCACGCCCCCGCACTGGGGGCGACACCGGCGGCTGGCTGCGCTCACCTGGTCACCGGCGGTTTCAATCCACGCCCCCGCACAGGGGGCGACGACGGACGATCATCAGGACTCGGCGCGCCACCTGGTTTCAATCCACGCCCCCGCACAGGGGGCGACGCGCGTCGGTTGGCACGTAGCCGTAGAGCGTCTGTTTCAATCCACGCCCCCGCACAGGGGGCGACGCGCGGCTTTGGTGGGCATGGTT
>JBBDYH010000058.1:0-32867 GCA_040901795.1 Pirellulales bacterium | reverse complement strand
ATCTCCATTTCGAGCGAGCGGACCTTGCTCACCAGCCGGTCGTAGTATTCCTTGAGCGGCTTGGGGACAAAGAAACTCCCCCCGAGCTTCGCCCCCACGATCGCCTGGTCCGGCGGCGCCATGGCTTTCGCCCGCGGTGGCTCCTGCTCCTGCTCCTGCTCCTGCGCCAGCACTAATGCGCAGCAGCACTGCCACGCGCAAACCGCGATCAGCAAATTGATCCCGTGAAACGCCCGCTGGTTTCGAGTAGTTCGATGGAGAATCATGGCGCTCTCTGACTCCTAAGTTTCGGTTAAACGTGAATGGTGAGGGCAAAAAAGTTATGAACGACGGAACCGGCGGCGATGGTTGCCGCTCCGCGATTCCGTGAAGCTCGAACTAGGTTGAGTCGCCTGAGCCGAGCGGTTGATACATGGCAGCCAACTCGCTAATTGCTTGCCGGGCTTCCAGCCTTGCGGCCTCTTCGGCCAGGTCGTCGAGATCGACCTCGATCTGATTCAAGCCAAGCTCCAGCTCGCTGATCTCGGCCGGAGTCGCTCCTAGAAGAAACGTAGTGACGGTTTGCGCGGTCGGCGGCTGAAAGTGTTCTGCTATGCGGCCGTCCTGCGGTTCGTCGTTTCTCGGTACTGAAAGCACCAATGCGACAACCAGCGCCGCGGCGACAGCCAAACCTCCGGCCAACGCCAACCGTGGACGGGCAACCCATCGCCATACCGGCTCGGGCGCTTGGTCGATGGCGGCCCGCTCCCACACGCGGCGGTGATAGTCGCTGATTTCGGCCGGGGCGGCCAACTGTTTCCGTAGCTCGTTCAACCGCTCACGCGTGACCGCGCACCTCGCACAGCGCCTCGCGTGCAGCCGTGCTTGCAGTCGATTCACGGTCGAACCCGCCTCATAGTTGAGAAGAAAATCATCGCATTTCATTGGAGCACGCTCCTTAACGTTTCGAGGCCCGAGTTGAGCCTGCTCTTAACTGTCCCAATTGATAACCCCATTGCCTCGGCGGTCTGGCGCAGCGTTAACCCGCCGGTGTAATGCAGCAAAACCACTTGGTGAACCGCGGGGGGCAAGGATTCCATCGCGGCCGAAACGCGCTGTGACCATTCGGCCTTTTCGGCCAGACAATCGGCGCTCTGGCCGCGACGGTCTGCCACCTCGAAAATCGGATCATGTTTTCGTCGTCGCTGGTAATGGTCGACAAACGCCCGATAGGCGATGGTCATCAGCCACGACTTGGGGTTTCGCAGCCGCGGCCGGGTGGGAAAGTGGCGCCAGACGCGCATCGCCGTATCCTGGTACACGTCGTCGGCGTCGTGACTGTTCCGGCAGAGGCGACGGAGCATGGCCACGAGCGCCGGCCCGTGGGACTCGAGCAACGCCACGAATTTGCGTCGGTCGCTGCTCATGGCGCTAATGACGACCCGATCGATCTCGATAGAAAGGGCGTAATCCACGGCCAGCACTCCACATTTGCGCCACCTGATTGTCTGCTGTGCATTCATTCCGCGTAGTTAGACCGCCAGACGGGCCAAGGTGTTCGACAAGCGAGAGACTTTTTTTTCGCAAGGCGGTTCACGAACCGCTCGTTCGCGCTTTTTGGCGCCGAGCCCCACGCGGTGTGCGGAACGCGATCACATGCATGAGATTTAGCTCACCTGCGATCGTCCGCTCATAGCTTCATGCCCCAGGTTGAGCATTTGCTGACCGTCCGCTTGCGAACCTATAATTGAGCAGTTGAACACGATAACTTGGGGAGCGATCATGTCAAACCTCGCACCAACCACCTCCAAACCCACCGCCGAGGAGCGCGAGCAAATGCACGTGCTTTATCGGCAGGGCGGAGAACAACGATCGATGGCGCCTCACGTTGTCTATACGGACGCCAATTGCCCGCACGGTTGCGGCGCTCATCTCCAAGCAATCGACTTTCGCCTTGAGGACCACGGCAAGGCCGTTCACGACCCGCTCGTACGCGCCTGGTGGGACGACACCGGCTTCGCCGGGCGTTGCCCGACTTGTCGCCAGTGGATTCACTTCACGATCCGCGGCAAGCGAGCGATCACGGACGACGAAGCCGCCGCGCTACCGCAGTTGCCGAACGATTGGAGCAATAAGGCCACGATCCTATAGTTCTGTCAAGTTGTTATGGCGTTGCAGCTCGCAGGTTACGGTGTTCAACTCCTTAACGCCTCGCGGGCTTTTACCAGCACGCTCGAATCCGCGCTGGCGGTACCGTGCAGCGCGTGGACAGACGCCGCCACCAGGTAGGGACGCCAGTGCGGGCTGACAAGATCCGCGTCTTCGAACGCGGCCACGGGGTATTTCAAATCATGCGGATCATCCGTGGCCTTAACGCACAACAGGCTGCGAGCGGTTCTCTTGAACTCCAGGATGTTGGCCGAGGCCTGCAACTGCGCGAAGCTAATCCTACAGGCCTCGTCGCTCGCCGCTCGCTGGCCGTTGGACTCGTCCGGGGGATAGACGTTCGCTTGCTTGGGGAGCATTTCAAATACGTCGGCGATAGCGGCGGTAATCCGGTCTGGGGCAGCTTTCAGATCCAGCAGATTCATCGCGCGCAATTGACCCTCCTTGTGGCCCGTCTCAACAAAGAGATCGCCCAGCACACCGGCGCCCTGCAGCAGCAAGAGCAGCCGCGCACGGTCATCGCGCGTGCAGTCGAACCCAAATCGCAACGCATTCGTCGATGTGACGGCATGAATCAAGTACCCGCGGATCGTGCTGCCCCCGGTTTTGTAGCGAAACAGCAAGTCGGCCGCGACGAGGTGGATTGCGTCCCACATCGCGCCGGCCTTGGCCTCTCCCGAAGCAAGCTGCGTGCAAAACAGATCGCACGTGGCGTCGGTGTTTCCCTGTCGCAGAAGATCGTAGACTTCAAGTGTGACGCCGCGATTTGGTTCGTTGACAGCCCAATCGGCCGGAAGCGCAGGCAATGTCTTACGAATTCGCTCCCGATTCGGCTCGTAAGTTCTGTCTGCCTTATCTCCCGCAAAGTACCGCGCCAGGTAACGCAATACGGGTTCGGCGTGTTGCCAGCCCAACGCTTCGAGCGTTCGCCAGGTATTGGCCGCCGCAATCGGATGATGCCCCAAGGTGCCGTTAACCCTGCGCGCGCCAAACTCCCAAAGCAGAGACATCGCATGGCGAGGTCCCTGAGTCCGCGCCAGCACGACGATGGCGCGTTCCGCCTGCTGCGGGTCGAGCTTGACCATTGATTCTTGATACACGGCAGCCGCTTCGCCAGCCTTCGGCAACCCCTCGGTGAAAGCCGTGAGCTTGCGCGGGGCCTGATCTTCAAAACCGCCCACAAGTCGGTCGAGGGCCCAAAACAACGGCAGTAGCCGTTCCTCGGTGCGGGCTTCGCTGCTGACGCGATGCGCGGAATAGATCCCAGCCACCTGATGCGGATCGCCATGCTCGATCGTCGCCAGAAAGAGCGCCGAGAGAAAGTCCTGGTACGACAATCCGGCCTTGAGTTGCTCAATAAAGACGGGAATGCACTTATCCCGCGGCGTGCTTTGAATCAGCTTGACGAGCTGTTGGGTGGACCAAGTTGGCCGCACCTCTTTGGGGTCGATCTGTGTGTCGGCCGCGGCTGCGCAACTCAGCGGGGCCAGAAAGCCAAGGTCCGGCAGGAGCGGCACACCCGCAGCCGCCGCCGTGGAAGTCAGAAAGCGCCGTCGGTTCAAGCTGCGCATGGAACATCCTCCAGCGTTTGCGGGTCTCACGGCTCTGAGATGAAGTTCGCACGACCCGTACGGACCGGGCAACGATGGTTTTACGTTTGCGAGACGAGTTTTGTTCAGAACGGGTTATGGTTTGAGGCCGATGCCCCAAATGCGCAGCAGATCGCGAAATCCGCTTTGTTCATCGGCGACGAAGTCGACGATCTGCATCTGACGAAGAGTCCACGAGAGCTTGTCGAGGTCGCATTGCCGATTAAGCAAGGGAATGATCCGGCCGTCGTATCGCGAATCGCGCAGGGCGCGTACGAGCTCTCGCTTGACCCACTCCGAACGAACCGCGTCCTTTGAGAGAACCACAGCGAACCAATCGCAACGGGAAAGCGCGGCGCCAATTTCATCATGCCATTGTTGCGCACCTATCAGACTTCTGCTACTTACCCACGTGGGCACGCCATGATCTCGAAGCACGTCGACGAGGCGCTCGACAAACTTTTGATTGCGGCTCGAGTGCGAGATAAACACTTCACGCGGCAGCCTGGAAGTGCTTTTCCGAGCCATGCGGTTTATCGACCGTCTTGGGCCGTGGAGGCAGCCAATGCATCGACGACCAGACGACCGATCTGGGCGGCAGAGCGGCGGCCCACTTTCACCACGGGCACAAACCTTGTCCAGGGTAGATTTGTTGAGCCGCGGACGACGACAGGAATCAGGCGGTTCTTGTACCGTGGCGAGCCCAGGGCATATTCAATCTCGCTATTGACGTATTGCGATTGGGACGCATCCGGAGACAACAGCACGACCATTGCGTCGGACTCCTCCAACGCGGACTCGATCTGCGAGCCGATGTTGTCGCCCGGAAAGGAATCCTTGAACGGATCGCGAACCACAAACCCTTCGCGCTTCAGGTGCGAGGAAAGATCGGTGGCCCACTTTCGGTCCGCGTCGGCATAGCTCAGGAAGATATCCATTTGGTAACGCTCGGTTGATGCGGGAATACAGAGATTATAGGCCAAGGCGGATGCCGCGACCATCGAGGTGCTGAAACTGACAAGCGGCCCTGCGGAATCATGGTCTGTCGGCTGGTTTGTTTCACGTCAGTCGCCAGGGGACAGGTAACAGGAGACAGTTGGCGGGGTTCGGAGGGTGGCGCCTTTTGGCGTCAGGACATGGTGGCGCGGGGGATTTTTGCGCATTGAGATGCGCTTTCTCGAAAAATAATTAAATCACGGAAAATGCGCACTGGTGCGCCCGGTGTCGCGGCGGTGATTTTCGCGAAGTTGTTATCTATACGGACGTTAGGGCAACGGGTTGATGCCAGCGAAACGGGATCATTGCGCTGTTGGTTGCGCGCAAATGCGCGCATGTCGGATCAGCGATGAGGGAGGCAAGCTCGGAGTGCGGAGTCCGAAAGAGAGCATGGGCGGAAGCTCGGGCAGTTCACGGGTCAGGGGTCAGGCTGAGGGGACGGAGGCGGAGCAAGCGGAAACGAATTATCAAAGAGCTATCGCGACCGCGGCAGCCAAAGGTTGGCCGGCGGGATCGCGGTTTTTGAACATATGTATACCATAAATGACCGCCGCTGTCAAGGGCAACTGTGCCACGTCCCGGGGAAGTCTCCTGTGGCTCAACGGGCGGATCTAGCTTCGGTTGAAGAATCGTGCCCTGGCTCGTTTCTCCATCGTTTTCTCTCCGACGAATCGCCGCGGCAGTTAAGCCGGCGCAGCCGTAGAGTTCGTCGCCTGGCTAAGCGCTTACGCACGGAGTGCATTCGCGGGGAGCCATCGCCAAGTTGACCGCTGGAGTTTTTCCAATCGCGAGTAAGACGGACTTACAAAACTGTTTGACAAGTCGAAGTGGCGGCCTGACAATACGGCCTCTCCGGGTTATCTCACCCTTCTCGCAAGGAGTGCGGCCATGCAATCGACCGCGGGACCCCCACGACTATCACCCTCGCGGCCTTGGCAAACGCAGCCGTATCACCGCCGTCTGGCGATAGAGACCTCGGAAACCCGGCGCATGCTCAGTGTTGCCGACCTGCTTCACACACTTGACGACACCAGCAGGCACGTTTCAATCGAGGCCGTGAACTTGCATAAGTCGCACGCTTAGCGAAAGTTATGCGCGGTCATCAGGCAGTAAGCCTTCGTGCGAAGCGCGCCGAGTCTACTTGGTTGAATATAAGCGGAGATCGCGGAAAGTGCCGACCGCCAGCACGGCCAATCGGTTCACGGATATAAGCACTAAGCATCGTCTTCCCGTCCGCCACGCCTGCATGGCTTTCTCACGACGTGGCTATCCGCCGGTGCGGCTTGATGAGCGGACAACGGCAGGCCTGAGGCCACAACAATCCGGGCCCGTCAGTGCAGGTTAGTCGACTCTGGTACCAATGGAGCCAAGGCTTCCGCCAGGGTCAGGGCGTCGAGCGGCGTATCGATGTCCATGTAGCATTCAACGATGACAATGAGTCATTGTAAACCCACTCGCCGATAGTACCGAAGGACCGGGCACCAACAGCCGTACACGGCGAGCGCCGCCGCGCATCCGGTTAGTAGAATCGCGCTCTGCTCCTCATCGCGTCCCGCCGGCTTCGCCCAGCTCTGTCGATAGTGTGAGGCGAAGCGTGTCGCTGGGCCATCTGGACGACATTCAGACGGCCATGCCTGGCGGCCTGTTCGGGCCAAAGGTTGAGAACCTCGATAAACCGATCCCGCCAATCGGCGCGAGAGAATCCATAGCGTTCGATCATGCGACGCAAGAGGCAACGGCGCTACTCTCAATCAATGTTCCTTCGCCATCAATTGCTCCTAGCATGCTGGCGCGTTATACCTAGCCCCAGTTCTTTTTCCGCAGCGGACCAGATTGCCTTGTGCCTGGGGCAATGACTCTCATCGTCCTGGAGGTCGTGATGGCCGCGAAGGTCTTTTGGTGGGCGTTTTTTCTGGCCGTCACTGCGCCGTGCCTGCAGGCACAACAAGATGTGCCTAACGAGCAGCTGGGCGATGCAAAGCGCACCCCTAGGCTGTCAACCGCCGCGGACAAAGACGAACCGCTTCCCGCTGGCGCTATCGCCCGGCTGGGCACGACGCGGTATCGACCGACGTCGGGCGCGAAAGCCATTTTGTTCCTGGCAGACGGCCGGACGCTGCTAATAGCGACGCCCGACGGTCGAATTGAATACTGGAATGCCGAGTCGGGCCGATTATTGCGCGATAGGCGCCTCTCGAATGAGCGTTTTCACGAAGCCGTCATCACTCCGGACGGACGCTTCGTTGCCGGCCGCGGCTTTTATCTGGACCCGGAAAGGGACGGGCTGCTGCTTTGGGCCGCGCTGTATGACGCCCAATCGGGACGTGATCTACAGCGATGGCGACTCAACAAGTCGAGGCAAGTGGATGAACAGCCTTTGGCCCTGTCGGCCGACGGAAGCACGATCGCGTTTGATGACAAGACCGACGTCGAAATGGTGAACGTCTTTGATACCGCCGCGGAATCCGACGGGCTGAGTTTGCAACAAGACGGCCGAAGAATTCAATCATTGGCGTTGTCACCCGATGGAGACACGCTTGCCATCGGCTCACCCGGTATGCTGACTCTGTGGAAGTGGAGAGAGCAAAGGCAGCCTAGATCGGTGCCGATCGTCGGTAGGAATGCCACGGATCCACCATCAATCCAAGCTTTGTCCTTCATGCGGGATGGTTCACGATTGGCTGTTCGAAAGGGCAGCGATCTTTCGCTGTTCGATCCGGCAAGCGGCGAAGAGACCGGGCGCTTGGACGGAGTAGGCTGGGGCCCATTTTCCGAGGATGGCCAATGGCTGGCTGCACCGAGCGGCCCCAATCGTGGAAGTGCCGTAGCACTATGGAATGCAAAGACTGGAAAGCTGCTCCAGCGGTTGGAAACACCGTTCGAAGGAGTCCAGTATCTTGCATTCTCGAAGGACAACCGTCTGCTCGCGGGTGTTCATGATTATGGACCCGAGATGTGCGTTTGGAATCTTCAGACCGGCGAGCGGCTGGGAAGCGACCTTGCCGGTCATTGGACTCCACCTGGCGACTTGCGTTTTTTGCCGGGCGACGAGCGGCTTGTGAGTTCCGGCGACGATAGTCGGATCTATTTATGGGACATTGCCGGCTCCGCTGCTGAGCGACTGCTCGAACATGCACCCGAGCCGAACGACCGACGTCGTTGGATACGCGCCCTCGACGTTTCGCCCGATGGTAAATACCTGGCTTCGTCCGGTTTCGACAACACCGTCCGCCTGTGGGATGCAAGAACCGGTCGAGCGATCTACCGATTCCCCGGACACGGCAGGCTGGGTGGTCATCGCGCGCTCCGCTTCACACTCGACAGCAAGCGGTTTGCCTCCTGGGGCGACGACATGCGCGTCAACCTGTTTGAGGTCGCGACGGGCAAGGCGCTTGTGGAGTATGAGCTCGCGCCCTCGGGCGTCAAAATCCCAACCGATGACTCGCAGACTTCCTTGGGCGATCAAGTGAATCTACGAAGCGGCGGTTTCTCACCGGATGCGTCGCGGTTGATTGTGTGCCTGGAAGCCGTGCATGTGTTCGATGCGATGACCGGGCGTGAGCTGTTGAAGTTCGATCGCGATGAGCGAATTATCCGAGACATTTTCATCTCGCGGGACAACCAGTATTTGCTCATGCTTGGCTCGGGCATTGGCAACGAGAAGCGGTTGGCCGACGGGACAATACGGCATGAAACGGTTTACTCGGCCGAGCTGAGAACGCTAGCTGACGGCGAGCTGATTGCCAAAATGGACCGTGAGGACGGGGGCTCGGCATCCGCCGCATTTTCGCCGGACGGACGAACGGCGGCGATTAATGTAGGCAGCGAAAACGCGCGGGTCGTGGTGGTCACCATTCCGGAAATGACGCCAATCATGCGGATCGATCACCTCAAACGCTCGCCGCCGGCCCTTGCGTTCTCGAATTCGGGCAAGTTGTTGGCCGTCTCGAACAGGGACACATCGATCGTGGTTTACGATCTCGTTAAACTGACGGGGGAAAAGTCGGCCCAGCCATGAACGGCTTGGCCAGGAAAAGGGGCTAGGGAAAAGACTCTTCTGTTGGGGAGATGTTTATGGCCGCGAAGGTGTTTTGGCTGGCGTCGTTTCTGGCCACGGCGACTTTGTGCTTCGCCGGACTGCCAGCGGAAGCAGAGGGCGAAGCGGGCGGGCCGACTCCCTCTACACGTGCCACCGAAGCAGCCACGGCCGAAGAGCCGCTGCCCCGAGGCGCGATCGCCCGCATGGGCACCACACGCTTTCGACCGGGCGAGGACAACCAAGCCGTGAGCTTTCTACCGGGCAATCGAACAGTCGTTGTAATGAAATCGGATGGGCGATTGCAGCACTGGGATGCCCAGACTGGCAGATTCTTGAAAAATGCAGCCTTTTTAGAGCCGGAAATCTCCGCTGCCGCATATACGGCCGATGGTCGCTTTTTCGCACTTCTTGGCTGGTCCGCCGATCAGAAACTCCGGAAACACGTCAAGTGGGTTGCGCTCGTCGATGCACAAACCGGCGAGGAACAAATGCACCATAAGTTTGACGATGACCCTGACGTGCGACTTATTGCGGTCGCCGACAACGCCACCGCAATTGCTCTTCAAGGAAAGGTTTCGATCCTAATTGATTTGGCGCGCGGCGACGTCATCGAGTGGCCAATCGAGCAGGTTCCCTATACTTCGGCCGTCGCTCTGTCACCCGACGGAAACCTGCTGGCTGTGGCCTCGCCAGGGGTGGTGCGAGTGTGGAAATGGAGAGAAAGCATGGAGCCGCGGTACTTCGCGATTCCGGGGAACGATCCCCGCAAACGAGCTGACATTGGATCCATCGAATTCTTGCCCGATGGATCCCAAATGGCGGTGGGCATTCACGGAGAAACCGTGTCGTTGATCAATCTTGCCGAGGGAAAGGAAACTCGTCGCTTCGTCGTAGATAACGGCAACCAGCGGAGGGCACAGGATCTAAGCCAATTGGTTTTCTCCGCCGATGGACGACTGCTCGCATCACCTTATTCTTCTGCTAGTGGCAGTGGCGTCGCGGTGTGGGAGGTCGCGACTGGGAAACTCGTAAAGCAGCTCAAACCAGAATACGACGGCGTGGGACCGATCGCGTTCTCGAGTGACGCCAATTGGCTCGTGGGCATTCGGAATTTCAGGCTCTTCGTTTGGAATGTCAAAACGGGCGAACTATTGGGCCACAATCTCCGCGACCACAAAACGCCTCCCCATACCATCCGTTTCTCACCTGACGACGAAAGTTTGCTAAGTGCGGGCGACGACGGCACGGTCCATCATTGGAAGTTGCCCGAGAGCATGCCCAAGTTTGTGACCAAACACCAAGCAGAATCAAACGGCAACGTACATGCGATACGAGGACTGGACGTTTCGTCGGACGGAAAGTACATCGCCACGTCGTGCATAGACGATACGGTTCGTTTGTGGGATGCGGAGTCTGGCAGGGAGATTTATAAGTGGCCCGGCCACGGGAGACTGGGCTTCCAACGGTTCCTGCGTTTCACTCCCGATGGCAAGCGGCTGGTATCTTGGGGCGACAATATGCAAGTGCGCATATGGAGCACTGAGAAGGGCACGGTGGTTAGCGAGTATGTCGCCCAGCCAAGCGGAGAAGCGTCGTCAACCAACGGAGGACCACTCGGACAATTGGACGGGAAAGGCGAGTTTACGGCGGTGCAGGGAACCATCTCGCCCGACGCATCGCGGCTGGTCGCGGTCGGTAAGGCGGTGCATGTCTTTGATGTAGCAACGGGACGGGAGCTGCTCAAATTCGATTGGCCGACAAAAACTCATGTAAGGTACACTGCGATCTCTCCCGATAACCGATTTCTGTTGATGCTCGTCTGGGGTTACCGCGAAGAGATCGCTCTTGCTGGCGGTAAAACTTGGCGCGAAGTGATTCCTCGTGCGGAGCTTCGAAACTTATCCGACGGCACACTTGTCGCGGAGATCGAGCGGGAAGACCACTCTTTTACAGAGGGCGCCGCCTTTTCTGCTGACAACGGCCTGGTCGCTTTCACAGTCGGGAAAGAACAGCGCAGTGTCGTTGTCATGAAAATGCCGGACTTGACCGAAATCGGGCGTATCGAAGGCTTTTCTGTTGCTCCGTTCGCGATCGAATTCTCGCACTCCGGTAAGCTGTTGGCCGTCGCCAAGGAAGACACTTCGGTGGTGGTCTACAACCTCGCCAAGCTGACGACGGAAAAAACGGCCCAGCCCTGAACGGCTCGGCCAGGGAAAGGCGGGGAAAAGGACTCTCTCTTTTGGGGAGGTGTTTATGGCCGCGAAAGTCTTTTGGCTGATGTCGCTTCTCGGCATTGCCGCTCAGAGCGTATACGCACAATCGGATGGCCGCGACGTGCCGCAGGGCAGTGGCGGACGCACGACTGCACCGCAGCCCGCTGCAAGCACTGCCGAAGACAATGATCCGCTTCCACCAGGCGCGATCGCACGGCTGGGCACGACGCGGTTTCGGCCAATGCGAACGGCGCAAGGCGTGAGCTTTCTTCCGAACAGCCGCACGCTGGCAGTTGTGACGAGCAACGGATATCTGGAACATTGGGATGCTGAATCGGGACGGCTCTTGCGCGAAGTGCGCATCAGCAAAAACTGGGTTTACAAAGCCGCACATACGCGCGCGGGAAGACTGGCCGCGCTGCGGGGCGGCTATATCGACGAGGCCCAACGCAAGTCGATCAAGACGATTTCGCTCTTCGATCTGGTAATCGCCGAGGAGCGCATGCGGATGGAATTCGACGACCGGCGCGGTGAGCACCTGGCGATCTCGGCCGATGGCAGCACCATCGTTACTGACGGCGAGAAGATCAGCATTATCGACGCTGCCGCCAAGGCCGAGGTTTTGAGCTACGACTTTGCTCGCCGCGAGGCAACTGCTTTGGGCCTGTCCGCCGACGGCCAGACGCTTGCGATTGGCGAGAGAGACAAGCTATTGATTTGGGAGTGGGCGACGGGACTGGAACCGCGAGCCATCCCGCTGGCCGCCAACGCGCGGGATCACGTTCGCATCTTGTCGGTCGAGTTCACGCCCGACGGAAGCAAATTGGCAGTGGGCGCCGACGGTGACGACGGCGTGCGCCTCATCGACGTTGCGACGGGGAAAGAAGTTCGCCGCCTTAATTGGGAAGGAGTTCGGTTCTGGTATCCTCGGGGGCTTACTTTCTCCACGGATGGCAAGCAGATTGCCGCGCCGCTTGAGCGAAACGCCGGTGGAAACAAGGGGGGCGGGGCGGCGATCTGGAACGCAGAATCAGGAAAACCGCTTCAGCGGCTGGAGGCGGCCCATGAATCGGTCAGTCATCTTGCCTTCTCGCCGGACGCGAAGCTGCTGGCCGGTGTCAGTTATTTGGATCCGCAGATGTGCGTGTGGAATCTCGAAACCGGCGAGCGATACGGCCGCGATTTGCCCGGCCATCACGATCAGCCTGCCATTCTCCGTTTTTTCCCGGATGAAGAACGTCTCGCAAGCGCCGGCGACGACGGCACGATTCGCCTGTGGAAACTGGGTCAGCAACGTGAAGTGAGGGTTTTGAAACACGAGCTCGACGCGTCCGGTCGCACCCGCTGGATCCGCGGCATGGACCTTTCGCCGGACGGAAAATACATCGCGTCGTCGAGCCTCGACGACACGGTGCGCGTCTGGGAAACCGATACCGGGCGAGAAGTCTACAAGCTGCCGGGGCACGGCCAGCTCGGCGGGCGGCGATCCGTTCGCTTCACTCCCGATAGCCGGCGGCTGGTCTCGTGGGGTGATGACATGCGCGTCTTCGTGTGGGACGTGCAGACCGGCAAGGCGATTAACGAATATCGAGCGCAGCCAACCGGCGTAAAGCTGCCCGCCGAAGGCGCAAGTCCGGAGCCGTTTGGACGGGAAAAAGGTGTCTTTCACCTCGAGGGGGGCATGGTGTCGTCGGATGCATCTCGGTTGCTGGTGATCGGCAGCGATACACATGTTTTCGATGTGGCGACGGGCAAGGAGATCGGCAAGTTTGAGCGCACGGTTGGCGTCAACACGGGCCTGGCGATCTCGCCCGACAATCAATTCACCATCGCACTCTCCTGGGGCCGCGGGCGAGGGATCCCGTTGCAAGGCGGGGGGGCCCATTTCTCGGCCGCAAAGAACCATGTGATTGAGCTGCGCAAGCTCAACGATGGCAAGCTCATCGCCGAGCTGAAGCTGCCGGAAGGCGGCATCGGCGCGGCAGCCTTCTCGCAGGACAGCGGGCAGGTGGCGATTACGATCGGTGACGACAACCCGCGCGTGTTGATCCTGAGCGTGCCTGAGTTGAAAGAAATCGCGCGTATCGAGGGACTTCGCGGCCGGGCCCGGGCCGTCGAGTTCTCGATCTCGAGCAAGCGCCTTGCTGTCTCGAATGCCGACACGACGATTCTGGTCTACGACCTGACGAATCTGCGCGACGTTTCCAAGCCAGCGGAATAGAGAAGGCCACCCAAGAAAGTTGCTTGACTTGTGTCGTTGTCTCCACTAGATTTAGTCTACTAGATTCACTGGATCGGACAAGCTAGGGAAACGAGGAGCTTGCAGACATGAGCACGGCCATTCGCTTGGGACGAGTGCAGCTTCGCATTATGCAGGTGCTGTGGGAGCGGCGGCGCGCTACGGCGCGCGAGATCACGGAAGCTTTGAACGCCGATGAGCCGATCGCGCATAGCACCGTGCAGACGTTGCTTCGCGGCCTGGAAGCCAAGCGAGCGGTTGACCACAAGGTTGAGGGTCGTACGTTTGTATTTTTCCCGCTGGTGCGCGAGGAGCAAGTGGCGCGGAGCGTAACGCGCGAACTGCTCGATCGAGTGTTCGGCGGCAGCGTCAGCGAACTGGTCGCATATCTCCTGAAACACGAGAACGTCTCGACGGACGAGCTGCGTGAGTTACGCCGCATAGTCAACGAACGTTCGCGGAAATGAGGGCCCAATTATGTCGCCGCTCGCTGTTTCGCTGTGGCTCTTGCAACTTGCCGCCGACTTTACGGAAGTTGGCGTTGTCTGGCTGGTTCAATCGACGGTCATTCTGCTCTTGGCGTTGGCGGCCGGCCGGATATTGGCGAGCCGCGGACCGGCGCTGCATTCGGCGATCTACCGTACGGCGCTAGTCGCTGTTGTTGCTTGTCCGGTCGCCACGTTGATGTTATCTGCCTGGGGTCAGGTCTTTGGATTGCGGCTGCCGGCAATCGAGGTGATTGAAGTCGCTAACAACGAAGCGGTTAGTGAAACTGGCACAGAGCCGGCGGGTACTCCAATCATGGACACATCGCCCGATTCAACAAACCACACCAGCCGGCTTGACAACTCTGCCGCTGCGCCGTCAGGACGAGCGCGTGATCCGAATCGCCTGCCATTCGACGCGGCGGTTGACACTGCGCAGTTTGCCCCGGCGAATTGGTCGGACGCCCAAGCGGACGTCCCGTTGGTGACTCCGACGGACGATCGCCGTGCTCCAATGGTGGTTTCCGCCGCGAGCGATATTGATCGCGCCGAACCTGCCGTGCGAGTTCGAACCGGCGTGTCGGTTCTGGTCGTTGCCGTGGCGTTCACGTGGCTGTGCACATCGCTTGTGTTGATCAGCCGTTTGCTTGCCGGGCTGCGCTCGAGCGCAAGACTCGTCCGGCAAACAGTCGCCGCCGAGCAGGACGAGCAACGGGTATGCCGCGAGCTGGCCGCGGCGGTCGGCGTGCGTGCGCCGCGGCTTGCGCGGTCGGCGTTTGTCGATAGTCCCTGCCTGGTCGGCGTTGTTCGACCGGCGATCCTGCTTCCCGAAGGGCCGCTTGGCATGCCGCTCGACGCGGTGCTCATTCATGAGCTGGCGCATCTGCGGCGCGGCGACCACGTTTGGAACATTGCCGCTCGATCGGCGCTGTGCGTCGGTTTCGCTCAGCCGCTGTTGTGGATGCTGGTGCGGCGCATGGAAACCGCCGCCGAAGAAGTCTGCGACGACCATGCGGTGCACTTTGGCGCCGACCGCACGCGCTATGCCGACGGCCTGGTGACGCTCGCCGAGCGATCCGCATTGCCGCTGCCCAACATCAGCGTGCCGCTGATCACGTTGCGCTCGCTTCTGGCTCGCCGCGTGCGCAGGATTTTGGATTACCAAGGGTCGCGCTTGTTGAGAATCGGCAAACCGGCGCTGTGCGCGTTGCTCGTATTCGGTGTTCTGGCCGCCGTACTGAGTGGTTTTGTCAGCACACCCGAGAACGCCGGGGCCGCCGCTGCCGATCGTGAACCTGCACAGCCCGCCGGTGCGCCGACGACGGCCGCCACCTCTGCCGAGCGGGCCGATCCACTCCCAGCGGGCGCGATCGCGCGGCTGGGTACGACGCGGTATCGCCCGGCGAGCGGTGCTGAAGGGATCGGATTTCTACCCGATGGAAAGACGTTGGTGCTCACCACGACCGATGGCAAACTGGAGCACTGGGACGCCGAGTCGGGGCGGTTCTTGCGCGAGCTGCGCGTCTCCAAAGAGATGATCCGCGAGGCGGACCACACCGCCGACGGACGGCTGATCGCGATCCGCGGCTCCCGCACCGACGAGCAAAAGCGCGGTACGTTCCGTTGGGTGGCCGTGGTTGACGCGCAAACCGGAGAGGAGCGGATGCGCCGAGACGTTGACGGGGATAGACACGATGAGCACTTAGCCATCTCCGACAATGGCGCAAGCGTCGCCACGGATGACGCGCTGGGCATCATCGACGTAGCGGCAAATGCCGAGGTCATCCGCTGGCCGTTGAACGACCGTGTCTGGTCGATGGCGTTTTCTCCGGACGGAGAGACGTTGGCCGTCGGCATCGAGGGCATGGTCCAGCTTTGGAATTGGACAGCCGGCGCCGAACCGCGACGTCTTACAAGGACAGAAATCGACCCCCGGCGTAAGCCTAATTTTTGGTCGTTGGCATTCTCCGCGGACGGCTCGCGACTCGCCGCAGGCGACGACGACGGGATCTCGCTGTTCGATGTCGCGCAGGGCACCGAGCAAGCGCGATTTACCATCGACGGCGCGCCGGGATGGAGAGGCTATTACCTTCTTCTATCGCCGGATGGGCGTCTCCTCGCCGCAGCGGTTAGCTTCGATCGTGGCGGCACCGAGGTCGTAATCTGGGAGACGGATTCTGGTAAGCTGCAGAGGCGGTTTGCCGTCCCGCACGATTCCATGCGGCACCTGGCGTTCTCTCCGGACGGCCGGCTGCTTGCCGGCACAAGTTGGACCGACCCGGTGTTGTGCGTCTGGAACGTCGCGACGGGCGAGCGGCTCGGCAGCGACCTGATCGGGCATGAGCACGCGCCCAACACCCTGCGGTTTCTGCGCGGCGACGAGGGACTGGTTAGCGCCGGCGATGACGCCACCGTCCGCATCTGGAATATCGCCACGTCGCAACAGGAAACCTTGCTGGAACCCAAGCTCGACCCGAACGACTTTGGCCGCTGGATACGAGCGATGGACGTTTCGCGCGATGGAAAGTACGTGGCTGCGTCGAGCCTCGACGACTCCATGACAGTCTGGGAGTTGGAGACTGGGCGAGAGCTATACCGCCTGCCCGGCCACGGCGGGCAGGGTGGCAACCGCGCGCTGCGATTCACAACCGACAGCCGGCGGTTTGTGTCATGGGGCGACGACATGCGTGTTCGCGTTTGGGACGTGAAAACCGGCAAGGCCTTGCAAGAATATCGCCCACAACCAAGCGGTGTGAAGCTTCCCCCGGAAAACCAGGCGAACGATCCCTTCGGCCGCGGCGGCCGGGATGTATTCCGGTTTGACGACGGTGTGCTATCCCCGGACGCCTCTTTGCTCTTCATTCAAGCGGCAGAGAATCGTGTGTTCGACGTTGCCACGGGCAAGGAGCTTGCGAAGTTTGCCGGCCCGCAAGGATTTAATCGTGATCCGGCAATCTCGCGTGACAACCAGTATGTCCTTTCGACGACCACCACACGGGGTCGTCAGATTCCTTCGGCCGATGGGCGAAATCAGCTCATCCTCGAATGGCATCACACGCTTGAGCTGCGCAAGCTTGCCGACGGCCAGCTTGTCACCGCGAAAACGCTTCCCAACGGCTGGGTACGCTCCGCCGTTGCATTCTCACCTGACGGGCGGCAGGCGGCCATAGCCGTCGATGACGACAAGCCGTACGTCCTTATTGTTGACATTCCTGACTTGCGCGAAGTCGGGCGGCTTACAGATTTGGGCGGCCGGCCCAGCGAGATCGAGTTCTCGGGCTCCGGCAAGCGACTGGCAATTTCGAATTACGACGGCACGATAAGCGTCTTCGATTTGGAAAAACATGCGCAGGAAAAACAGGAAGCACCTGCGCCGCCGAATTCCAAGTCGTCGGCAGAACCGGCGAAATCGGGCGACGGTCAAAGACCTTCGCGCACGTCATCAGCCGCAATCAGAGCGACGAAGACCGCCACAGACGATACGGCTCCGCTTCCCGCCGGCGCAGTCGCGCGGCTAGGCACGACGCGGTTTCGGCCCACGGTAGCTGCGCTGGGTGTGAGCTTTTTGCCGGACAGTCGTACGCTGGCGCAGACCACACGCGATGGCCATATCGAGTACTGGGACGCCGAGTCGGGCCTTTTGCTGCGATCCGTCCGCCTGCCTGCCGAGAGAGTAGCCGCTGCGCATCATTCGCCAAATGGCCGGTTCGTCGTGCTGCGGGGCTTTGCGATGAGCAAAGAGCAGCAAATCCATTCCCCCTCGGTGAGGCTTATCGACCCGGCCGACGGTAAAGAGTTGATGAGCGTGGACTTGCCCGAACTGCGCGGTGAAAAGATCGCCGTGTCGGCCGACGGCGCCACGATCGCGATTGACGATGCCGCAAAGCTGAGCATCATCGACGCCGCGGCCAAAGCCGAGGTCCGCCTCCACCGCCTGGATCACCAGGCCCATTCGCTTGCGCTCTCGCCCGATGCAAAAACGGTTGCCGTCGGCAGTCGGGGAAAGCTGCTCGTCTGGAAGTGGTCCAGCGGCGACGAACCCAAGTCCGTGCCGATCGGCGACAGCCCCAGGCGACCGGTCACGGTGACTGCGATGGCCTTCAGTCCGGACGGTGCCTATCTGGCCGCGGGAGGCCATGACTTTTCGGGCATCGCGCTCTTGGACGCTAAAACCGGCGACCAGAAGCGGCGGTTTGACATCGAAGGAGTCAAATCCTGGTACCCACACTCGTTGGCGTTCTCCGCCGACGGTTCGATGCTCGCCACCCCGCTAGATCGAAACGCGGGCGGCGGCGTAGCGGTTTGGAACGTGGCCAGTGGTAAATTGCTCCACCGACTCGATGTACCGCACGAGGAGGTCTCCGACGTGGTCTTCTCGCCGGACGGTCGCCTGCTGGCAGGTACAAACAGTTGGGAGAAGCAGATGTGCGTATGGAATCTGGCGAGCGGCGAGCGCCTGGGCCGCGACCTGCCGGGGCATGCCGCGTCGCCCTCCGCGCTGCGCTTCTTGCCGGGGGACGGCCGTTTGGTGAGTGCCGGCCCCGACGGCACGATTCAGGTCTGGAAAGTTGCTGAGTCAACGCAAGAGCGTGTCATCTCGCACGAGCGAGATGCAACTGGCTATCGGATGCGTGCGATTCGCGCACTGGACGCTTCCCCCAATGGCAAGTTGATCGCCTCGTCGAGCATGGATGACACCGTGCGCGTTTGGGAAACGGATTCCGGTATTGAGCGATTTCGTTTGCCCGGTCACGGGCGCGTTGGAGGCAACCGCGCCGTCCGCTTTACGCCCGATGGCCGGCGGCTCGTCTCTTGGGGTGACGACATGCGGCTGTATGTGTGGGATGTCGGCACGGGCAAGGCCGTCAATGAGCATCGGGTCAAGCTGTCGGACGATAATGCGGAAGGAATTCCTTTTGCCGCAGGCTATGGCGGTCTGGAGGTCTTACGCGGCGCGCTGTCGCCCGACGCTTCGCGGCTGCTTCTTCTGCGCAATGACTTGCACCTTTTCGACGTAGTCAGCGGAAAAGAGATCGGCCGGCAAACGCGGGCTGTTCGAGATATCAGCCGCCTGGCGATTTCGCCCGACAACGGGTACGAGATCGTTTTCTCGTCGCGCCAAGGACGCGAGCTTCCCGCGCAGCGCCGCCGCACGGCGGCCACGCACCTGTGGGACCATCTGGTCCAGCTTCGCAAGCTGACCGACGGTGAGCTGCTCGCCGAGAAAACGCTGCCTGAGCCTGGCGACGCAGTGGCGACATTTTCGCCCGACGGCCGATTGGCGGCGATCGCCTCCGGCCACGAAAACCCGCACGTGCTGATCGTCAGCGTTCCGGAGTTTGAAGAACTCGGCCGCATCGAGGGCCTATCCGGCGGCGCCAGCGCCGTCGAGTTCTCCCGCTCAGGCAAACGACTGGCGGTCGCAAATGCCGACACGACGATTGTGCTTTACGACCTGGAAACGGTGCAGGTGCCTTCCAATCAGGACAACTAAGCAGGAGGCGTATCATGCAGCGCTGTTTTTTAGCTCATATCATAGCGGCGCTCGTTTCTGTTGCCGTCCCTTCTTACGCGGGCGAGCCGGAGCGATTCAGCGCCGAGCTGCTACCGCCCGTCAAGATTCAGGCCAACGGTCGCCCGCTCGACGTGGGGCGCAGCGGTCATGCCGCGCCCTACTTTGCCGACGTCGATGGCGACGGCCGCCGCGACCTGCTCGTTGGGCAATATGCAGACGGACGCCTGCGACTGTATCGCAACAATGGGACCAACAAGGCGCCGCGGTTTGGCAGCTTCGAGTACGTCCTAGCCGGTGGCCAACCCGCCAGCGTGCCGGTCTACTGCTGTATCGGTTTTACGCCGCAGCTTGTCGATCTGGATGGCGACGGTCGACTCGATTTGTTGTCTGGCTCGGCGCCCGGAGAAACCTACTGGTTCCGCGGCGGCGCCGACAAAACGTTTGCAGCAGGGGAAAAACTTGTCGACGCCGACGGAAAGGAAATCACCCCCGGATCAATTGCCACGGCCTTCGCTGTCGATTGGGATAGCGACGGCCGGCTCGACCTGGTGCTAGGCAACGTCATGGGCGAGGTTCATCTGGCACGCAACATGTCAAGCGGCGGCAAATTACGTTTCGAGCAGCCGCAGAAGATCGACCTCTCCGATCCGCGCGAGGACAAACGCGACAGCGGCCCTGTGGCCGCCGATTGGGATGGCGATGGGCGGTTCGATCTCGTGGTCGGTATGGAGGACGGCAGCGTTTATTGGTTCCATAACGACGGCGAGCTCGGCCGGCCGGCGTTCTCCGCCGGCATGTGCCTGGTGCCGGCAAGTCCGCTGGCGGCGCGCAGCGACGATGCCCGCGGCCCGCACGACTGTGGCCAGCGCACCAAGGTTTGCGTGGCGGATTACAATGACGATGGCCGCCCCGATCTACTGGTGGGCGATATGGGAGGCTGGACGCACTCAAAGCCGGAACAGACGCCAGCCGAAGTGATAGAAGAACAGGAGGCGGATGCCGCACTGCCGCAACTGCGGACCGAGTGGGTCGAAGCGTATGCCGCCTTCCGCAAGCTGGCGGCAAACGCGGCGAACAGCGACCAGGTCGATGGCGACGCGAAGTCAAAAACCGATGGCGGACTCAAAGCGCACCGGGACAAACTGCTGGCACGCGTCACCGACCTGAAAACGAAGATCGACGCGGCCGAAAGCATCGTCAAGCGGTATGAACCGCAGCAGCAGACGCATGGCTATGTCTGCGTTTTCCTACGCAAATCCGCGAACGGAAAAAAGGGGGAGCCGTTAACTGCGAGCGCCGAATGAGGAGATGGCCATGAAAAACAGGCATTACGCGAGTATTTTGTGCGTGAGCGTCGTCAGCATCGCGCTCGTTTCGGTCGCACATCGCAGCGTCGCTCAGGACGCCGCCCAACAGGCCGCCAAGACCGACGAGCAGGCCAAAAAGCAGCAACCGCTGGCGGTCCGCTGCCTGGCCTTTTCGCCGGA
This sequence comes from Pirellulales bacterium, assembly GCA_040901795.1. Lineage (GTDB taxonomy): Bacteria > Planctomycetota > Planctomycetia > Pirellulales > JALHPA01 > JBBDYH01. The sequence goes on along the minus strand of JBBDYH010000058.1, from coordinate 12,159 downwards.
TGGCAGGTCGTTGGCCGCGGGCTACGGTAACAACGATGGGCGCGGCAGAGTGATCGCTTGGGACCTCGCCCAGCGGAAGCCGCGGTTTGCCAAGGAGGAAGGGGAGGTCGTTCCTTCGGTCGCCTATTCCCCTAACGGGGAGTTCCTGGCCATCGGGTCGTTTTTGCCGGTGGTGCGTTTGCTCAATCCGGCGACCGGCAATGTCATGCGCGCCTGGAAGGCGCACGATCAGCATATCCGCAGCGTGGCCTTCAATTTCACCGGCACGCTCGCCACGGCGAGCTACGACCAGACGATCAAGCTTTGGGACGCGCCCACCGGCACAGTCCGGCGGGTGCTCGCCGGTCACCAGGCCCCGCTGCGCGTCATCGCCTTCTCGCCTGACGGCAAATGGCTAGCCTCGGCCGGTGGACAGGAAGAAATGGTGCGATTGTGGAACCTGACAGACCAGAACAAGCCGCCGCGCGAGTTCAAGATGGAAGGATACGTGCCGCAGGTCGCATTCTCGCCCGACAGCAGCAGGTTGGCCGTTTCAGTGTGGGTCGAGGGACCAGTCCTCTTCGACGTAAACACCGGCAAGGAGCGCGATCGCCTCACGAACCTGGGTGGCATTCACTGGACGACGTACTCGCCCGACGGGCGCTGGCTGGCCGTAGCCACCAACGGCCGCGACGTTTACATCTTTCCGGCACAGCACGAGCCGACGGAAGCCGAGCAGCGCGAAATCGCGCGACTCATCAAGCAATTCGAGGACGACGACTACGCCAAGCGCGAGGCGGCCAGTAAGCGGCTGGCGGAATTGGGGGGCATTGCTTTGCCGCAGATCCGCGAAGGGCTTAAGTCAGAGTCCGCCGAAGTCCGCATCCGCTGCCGCCGGCTCGTCGCGCAAGCTCAGTCCGGTGCAAACGCCCGCAAGCTGACCGGGCACGGCGCAGAGCTGGAGTGCCTGGCGTTCTCGCCCGACGGCCGGTATTTGGCCAGCGGCGATTGGCAAGGGACGGTCATCATCTGGGATGTCGAGGAGTGGAAGAGCATCGCCACTCTCGGCTATACCGGCAACTGAGCATTCCTTACCTCAACCTTGAAGCAAGCGAGCGGGCGCCGAACGGTCGGGCGATTGCCCCACTGCGGATCTTCTGTCCTTGGCCGTCGCCTAATACGCGGGCAAACGATTCGGTAGAAGTATTTTGACGTGGGTCGATATTCTTGCTTGACAAATCTACGGCTGTCGATATGCTGCCAGACAGTAAGCTAATTTACAGGGTTTTGAAAAACTCTGGTGGCTGAACCAGGCCGTCGCAATAAAGGACGCTCTATGGCAGAGCCGTTACCCGATGCCGAGCTAGAGATCATGGCGTGTCTTTGGCAAAGCGGTCCACTGACGGCACGGCAGCTGCGCGAGAAACTCAAGGCTTACCGCCCGCTCGCACACGCGTCGGTCTGCACGCTGCTCAATCGGCTGGAGGCCAAAAACTTTGTTGGCCGTGAAAAAGCGCCGGTCGGCAAGGCCTTCGTGTACTCGGCTCGGGTCAAGCCCACACAGACGTACCGCCGACTTTTGGGAAGCATTCTGGACCGCGTCTTCGCGGGTAGCGGCGTGGCGCTCGTCGCTTCGCTCTTTGAAACCAAGGCGCCTTCGCTTGAAGAAATCGAAGAGCTGGAAGCGTTGCTCCGGCAGCTCCGTTCAAAGAATTCCGGGCAAGCAACAAAACCAAGTAAGCGTGGAGGACGGCGCAAATGAACCGGATGATCGAATCGCTAAATGCGTGGTCTGAAGCCTGGTTGCCGTACGTCTTCCATGCCGGCTGGCAAGGAGCATTGGTAGGCGCCGCCTTACTGGCGGTGGTGCTCCTCGGCCGCCGCTGGCCTTCGCCGTTAAAGCATGCCCTGCTCGTCGTCGCGCTTCTTAAGTTTGTTGTGCCCCCGTTTGCGACTTCTCCGACCGGCGTATTGAGTTATATCGCGATCGGCCGAAATGCGCCAACTGTGATGTGGAGCGATTCACTCCCCGTGCGGCAGACGGAAACCACGGAAGACAACGTGCAACTCGCTTCGAGCGACATACGGCCTTGGGATCGCGCAGTTTCAAGCAATGACGGTGAGGATCCTATCAACCACGCGTCAGTGCGTTTCGTGGAGGCTCAGGTACACGAGGTGCCGCACGGGTTGGGAGCCGATCCCCGCAAAGCCGATAGCGCTGCAGCGACGCTCGCCTTAAGTACAAGGGAAACGGATCGAGATCGTCCGCTTGGAGGGCCCGCATATCTCATGCTGGTGCACTTTGCGGGCAGTGTTCTCTTCTGTTCCGTGCTGATATGGCAGTCGGTGAACCTCCACCGGCTCCTACGGCGGGGCACGAAGATCAAAGAGGGCAGTCTGTACCGCCGTTACTCCGACATCGCTCGGCGGGTCGGCGTCCGTCGCATTCCTGTACTCCTCGCCGTGGCAAAAAGCGAGTCTCCCTTCTCTTGCGGCGTTTGGCGGCGAGCGATTGTACTGCCGAAACGTCTCTTGGACAGCGCAAGCGGTGAGGAGCTCGACTTGGTTCTTGCCCATGAACTTGCGCACCATCGCCGCCGAGACCTGACCGTCAATTGGTTACAAGCGGCGGTTCATGTCCTGTGGTGGTTTCACCCAGTCGTCTGGTTTTTGAATCGCCAACTGCGCTCGGTGCGCGAGGACTGCTGCGATGACCTGCTGCTGGCGGAGGGGTTGGCCGATGGAAACGTCTACTGTGATAGTCTGCTACGTGTCGCTGCTGCTTCGCGCGGCTCCATCATGCCGAGCCTGGCATTGCGAATGAGTTGTCAGCGAACTGGACTGGCCCGACGTTTTCGGCGGTTGATGGACGCATCGTTGCTGCGCGCTGCACGGCTCTCCCGCCGCAGCTTCGTTTTGACGTTGCTTATCGCCATCGCGTTGCTGCCTGGTTTGAGCGAGAGCGATCAATCGGCGGAGGCTGATGAAGCACAAAGCAAGCTTTCTGACACGGACACGAAGCAGCAGGATTCGAAGACGTCGCCGAATAAATCGCAACAGCGGGATCAAGACGCTGGGGGCGATTCTCAATCGACCGCGGACAGCAGCCGCGCCTGGTACCTCTTGAGCCAGGACGACACGGCGGGACTATTGAATGGCCTCCCCCAGCGGCTGATCCAGGCGAACAGCAAGGAACGTCGCTCGACGCCGGTTTGGCAAGGTGTGGACAACGGCGCCGAGCTGAAGATTCGCATCGAGACGGAGGGAAAGGTCGCGGGAGAAGTCTTGGTGGGTTTCTTTAAAGAATCGAACTGGGAAGCCGCAGAACCGGCGCAGGTGCGAAGTTTTCCCGGCGCCGGCGAGTACACGGTGGAACGACTCATCCCGGGTAAATACTGGGTCGGTGCAATCGTTGGGACGGTCGACGATTTTACGAAGTCTGCGTACTCACTCGGCAAGGGTGCGGGCATGGGCGTCGAGAAGCACTGGCCGAAGCCCCTTGAGCTGCAAGAGGGCCAAGCAAGCAACGCCCACATTCGCGTCTCAGATAAGTACCGGCTAACTGCGATGAATGATGAGCAGTTTCGTGGTCACTTCGGCCTCTGGGGGCCGATGAAGCCTGAGCAGCTGGTGACGATCAAAACGGTAGACAGTGCAGGCGAGCCGGTGCCCTACTGCAGCGTGACGCTCAACCAGCTTGTGAAAGGTGACGACACAAGGATCGATCGATTCCATGGCTTTGGAACCGACGCCAACGGAGTGGCCTATTGCGATGCATTTTTAGGCCGGTTTACGGTGACCGTACAAAAGGTGGACTTGATTCCAGAGCTGTTTGCGGTCCGGTTTCGCGTGCGCCAGTTTCCGACGGTCTATCAAGTCCCGCTTCCCTTTATGATCGACGTACCGATCGATCCGGTTCCAGATGGTTCGGCGACACTCTCCGGCCGTGTTCACGACCAGTTCGGCAAGCCGCTACGCGAGTTCTATCTCACGCTTGACCGGGACCAGAAGCGAGGACCGTTCGACTGGGATTCGTTCTCGATAACGATGCCATTCACGTCCGACGACGGCATTTACTCGGTTCCTGATCTTCCACCGGGAACGTACACGGCCCGGATTCGGCATTTTGACTACGCCACGCATGTGTACCGTACCGGCTACAAAGAGCGGACTGTCACGATCCCGATTGAGCCAAATGGTCGTGTTCATGCTGATTTTGAAGTCGAGGCTAAGGAGCTGCTCTACGGGCGGGCGGTATTTGACGATGGCAAGCCGGCCACCAAGGGACTCTGGGTGGCGAGCTTCGGCGGACAGCAAGGCAATAACTTCGCCATGAACATCGAAGAGGACAGCAGATTTCGCGTTACTCTTTCCGCCGAGGAGACGCGCAAGGTCAACAAGTATTTCGGAGGAACGGTTCAGGTTTGGGCCTACGTGGGAGACCAAGAACGGTCGCGCGTCGATGTGCCCCTCCGAAAGCTTTCGAGGGACGCCAACAAGCCCGCGATCGTGGTTCTTCCGACCAAGCCCGCAGCCGACGAGCCCAATCCCCCTGCAGAGGGTGACGACGGCCCGGCACCCGATGCTATGGCCTGGATCTCCGACCTCAAGGTGCTCGGCGGCGAAGAGCGTACGCTGCAGCTCTCCGACTTTATGGGCAAGCCGATAATGCTCAACCTCTTCGGACCGTGGTGTCAGGAATGTATCGAAAAGATGCCGGAGCTGGTCGAGCTGCATGACCAGTACGCGGACAAAGGAGTCGTGATGCTGGCCATTTGCAAAGACGTGGATACGAGAGAAGTCGAAGCGTATCTCAAGAAGCACGAACTGCCCTTTCCGATAGCGTGCGACGTGGATGGCTACGCCGTGGACTTTTTTCGCCGTGGACGTTCTGAGCCTGCCTATCCCACCAACGTCGTACTGGATGGCCAAGGCAAGCGCCTCTTGCGCCAAGTGGGATTTGCCGGCGAGAACTTGAAAAACTTGCACACGGCAATCCAGCAGGCGCTCAAGACTTCTCAATAGTTAGGTCGTTGGAACACAGCAGATCCCCCCGCCCGCCACCGCCCCGCTTGCCGGGGCGGAGCAATGTTTTGCCAACCAGAACCGGCGCCTCCCGCATCGCTAGGCCACCGCCCGCCTTGTGCGGGCGGAGCCATGTTTGCGGCGCTGCCTCCGTCGCCGCCAAAATTATTTTTCGCCAGCCCCGGCAAACGCTTGACAGGGTCGTTTATATTTGTAGATTTATGCGAGTAGAGAATTCGATCAAAGCGGAAAGACCAGGTAAAACCCATGCAATTTGGCCGAATGCAGCTCCGGATCATGCAAGTCCTCTGGGATCGCGGTCGCGCCAACGCCCGCGAGATCACCGAGGCGCTCAACGAAACGCTCCCCGTGGCCCACAGCACCGTGCAGACGCTGCTCCGCCAACTGGAAGCGAAAGGCGCGGTCGGTCACCGTGCCGAGGGGCGAACGTTTGTCTTTTTCCCGAAGCTGAAGCAAGACCGCGCCCAACGCACCGCCGTCCGCAATCTCGTCGAGCGCGTCTTCGGCGGCGACGTGGGCGGCCTGGTGGCGCACCTGCTGCACCATGAGAAGATGTCGCCCGACGAGCTCAATCGGCTGCGCCGCCTGATCGACAAGCAGCGCAGCGGCGGAGCAACCAAACCACCAAGCGGCCCGACCGGAGGAGAGAAGTCATGACAACGGACCAAATCCTCGCTCGCCTGGTGACTGCATCGCTGCCGTGGGAATTTGCGGCCAATGTCCTCCTGCAAACTACGCTCATCTTGGCGGCAGGGCTTCTCGCCGGCCAACTGTGCAAATCGGGCGGGGCGGCCTTGCAGTCGCTGGTCTATCGGACCACGCTCTTGGCTGTCCTCTTATGTCCGCTGCTCGCCTACGGTCTGGCGACGGCGGGTATCGACCGCCTGGCGTTAAACATTGATCCGTACCTCCAGCCGGAACGGATCGATTTACAAATCGCGGCAAACGCGTCAGTCAAAAGCGAGGCACTCAATTTATCACCGATCGACTTACCACTGTCTCCGCAAATCGGTACGGATCCCTTCGTGGTCGCTGCCGAAGCTGATGAAGCGGAAATCCTCATCACGCCGCAGATCCATCCTGCGGAGTTAACATCACCTCCGCCTTACGAACAATCGCACGCAGCACCGCCGCCGATCGACGAGGCGCCTCAGGACGCCCAGCCGGCACGTGCAAGCGCAGCCGTGGTCCTTGCCTTGTTGGCCGGCATGGCCTGGCTTGCCGCTTCGATGTACTTGCTCGCGCGCTTGGGCGTCGCGCACTTCCGGACCGTTCGCCTCCGCCGCCTGGCCATTCCAGCCGACGAGGCAGAAGTGGCGCTCTGTTGCCAGATTGCCGCCGGTTTTCATGTTCGCCCCCCCGACGTGCTACGTGCGCCATTCCTCTCGGGTGCTTGTTTAGTGGGAAATTGGCGGCCGGCGATTTTGCTTCCCGATGCCAACGACACACCTCTGCGGCAGGCGCTTTTGCATGAGCTGGCGCACCTGTCGCGACGCGATTGCCTCTGGAACCTCCTGCGCCAGGTGGCGACGGCGCTTCTGCCTGTACAGCCGCTCGTGTGGCTGCTGGCCACGCGCGTTGAGCAGACGGCCGAAGAGGTCTGCGACGATTTCGTCGTGCAGCACGGCGCGGACCGCTGCAACTATGCCGAGCACCTCGTCGAGCTGGCCAGTCGCAACTTAGCACCCGCCCTTCCGACGGGTGTCGGCATGATCTCCTTTCGCTCGCTCGCCGCGCGGCGGATCGCCCGGATTCTGGACGCCTCTCGGACGCTTTCGACGCGCGTCGGCAGCCGCACTATCGTCGCTACGCTGCTGACAGCCATTGCCGGAACGTTGCTCACGGCGTCGCTCGGCGTCGGCGCTGGAGAAGCGGAAGCCGTTGAAGAGCAGAACGCGCACGAGCAGACGCAGAACGACGGTCCTGGCGCACGTGGCGATGGGACGACTGATACTGCAACACAAAACGCCCTTACAATACGAGGCACAGGTGCAGAGCGCGAAATGCTCGTGACGGGGCGCGTGGTCGAGTCCAATGGACTGCCGGCGCGGGACTACGATCTCGTCGTCCATCTATGGAAAGATTCCAGCCGCGAAACTCTGTCCCCAAAGATTGATGGCGATCAGTTCAAGGTTTGGGTTCCCATTGGCGGGTTCTCTCTGGAGCTGTCCGCCAGGACCAAGGACGGGAAGAAGCGTGCGTTTCAGGGCATTGTTAATTGGAAAATGCGACAGGCCGCGATCGATGGAGTCAATCTAACTTTGGCGACGGCCAACCGCACGGTTGAAGTGTCTGTGTCGCAGGACGGCACCGCCGTCGCGACGGCTCATGTGACCGCTGACCTTCAAGGGACAAAGGTCTTGCATGGCGAAACCAATCCCGACGGAAAGGCCACGTTCCACCTCCTGGCGGAGGAACAACTCAGCCAGCTAACGGCATGGACCGATGATTTTCAGGTCGGCGGTTATGCTTTTTACCGCAAACCGCACCGCGATCCACGAGGTACCGAGTTCACCATCGAATTGGAAGATTGCCGCAATCAAACCATACGCCTGGTTCATGGCGAGGACGGCTCGCCGCTCGCAGGCGTGCCCTTCACGCTGACCGTCGGAACGGGGCCGCCGTACTACAACTTCCCGGGGTCGCCGGAGACGCTGCCGCAATCCACGATGACGACGAACAAAAAGGGGGAAGCGATCTATCGCTGGTTTCCCGATTGGAAGCAGCACGCGTCGGATGTAAGAATCGTGGACCTGCGGTGGGGACGAGTCGAGTCCGGCGAATCGAAGGAAGCCGAGGACGGAGCGCTGGTCGTCAAGCTCAAGCCACGTGCAACTCGGAAGCCGCTGACTGGACACGTCACAGCCGGAGGGCTCGATGTCGGCGGCTTGCTGGTGAGCATTCATTCCTTTCAAGGCGAAGGAGACGAGAACACCTCCGACCACGTCTATGCCATCACGGAGCATGATGGGAGCTTCACGGCCGATTGCCTCCCTGGAGCGACGTATTGCACGTACGTGATGGACGAACGCTACGTCAGCAACATCATCGACTTGATCCCGTACGAACCGGAGACCGGCAAGTCGAACGCCGCCCTGTTGCACGTTTCCGAGGGTGAACCGGTCGAGATCCGCGTGACCTCGGGGCCGAACCGCGCGCCGATGGGAAACGAGTCGATCAGCTTGCATGCACCGCACGAATGCACTTGGCGCGAAGATGGCGAGACGAGACGCGGAACGGACGGCAAGCATTGGTGGGTGCAGACCGATGAACACGGGATTGCACGCATCCGAGCACTAGCTGGATCGGAGCTGATCGCCAGTGTTGACGCAGGCGAATGGCGATCGGCGGAACAAAAGGTCGCCATCAAGGCGGGCGGCGTGACGACCATCGAGTTTCATCGAGAGATCGACGCCGCCCGCGAAGTGACAGGACGAGTGATTCCGCCGTCTGGATTGGAAGTCGACTTGGCGCATGCCGAGATCGTCATGGAGTCGATCGACAGAGAGACCGACGAACGGCAGACGGTCGAGACGGATGAACGCGGCCGCTTTGCCTTGAAGACGAAGGCCCTGAGGTTCGGCATCTTCGCCTATACAGCAGACGGAAAGGCGGCTGGAATCACCTTCCCTGATAGTATCGACCAACCGGTTGAAGTGCAGCTTGCGCCGACGGCTGATCTGCACGGTCGACTGCTTGGACAAGATGACAAGCCGCTGGTCGGACACGCGTTACGCGTAGAGCCGCAAGTCCGCGCCAAACAACGGCCCAGCGACGTGCCGTTTGCCGTGAATTTCATAGTCAAGGAATTCGAGACGAAAACCGATAGCGAAGGGAACTACACGCTGCGGAATCTACCGAGTCAACTCGTCATGACGCTGCGGGCGGATCCGATCGAGGCTTCCGAAGATGACTCGCACATTGCAACATTGATCCTCCGAGCTGGCGAAGCTCCGCCGCGGATTGTGAGCCGACTCGGAGTGACGCGTACTGCGGACAATCCATCCCTGGCCGAGAAGTACGAAAGTCTGCTGCGCGATGCAGTGCTCGGCGACTTCCACATGATGGTGTTGGTTTTCGACACAACGGCCAGCGACTTCGTCGATGCGAACCTGCTCGACTACGACAAGACGAATGACGTCGGCTCGTTCATGCAATTGGAAATCCGCGAAAGTGATCTGGCCGACGCGGCTGCTGCCGAATTTATCAACATGAAGAAATGGCCAAAGCCCAGACCCAGCACGGTCTTTGCCGGTGCGCTGGACGAATCGGGAAAGGAGCTGGGGCGAATCGAACTCGACATTGCGGAAGCCGACGCAGCCGCCAAAGCCGAGGATTTCATTCGTCGGCACGCTCCGCCGCGAGCCGATGCGAAGGAGAAGTGGGCCGCCGCTTTTGCCGAAGCCAAACGCAGCAAGCGCAAAGTGTGGGCTCGCGTCAGTCAACGTTACTGTGGTCCCTGCTTTGAGTTGTCTCGCTGGCTGGACGACCATCGCGAGCTGCTCGCGCGCGACTATGTCCTGTTGAAGATCGATAATCTGCGCGACGAACACGGCGAAGAAGTCGGCCAGCGGATCTTTAGCAACCGCAGCCACTTCGGCATACCGTTCTACGCGATCTTCGACGCAGACCAAGAGCTACTGATCGACAGCGAAGGTCCGCTCGGCAACATTGGCAACCCGTCGGGCTACGAAGGCCGCCGCCATCTGAAGAAAATGCTCAGCGACACGCGTTCGAATCTGACACAGGAGCAGATTAAGGATATTGTCACTACAGTGAATGAATAGAACTGAACGCGTCGAGTGCTCGGTCGATGTGGAACCAGGGCGCTTTACTGCAAGACGAGCATTTGGACCGGGGTGTATTTCACAGAGGACCGGATCGCACGTCGCCGGCACGCGCACGTCGCAACAAGCTATCGGGGTTCGGGTTGGGTCAATGGATGCCCATCGGGCTTGAATCTCGGCTCGTCGTTGCGGAGTCACCCTTCTCTGACGCACGGTTCCCGTCGGCGTTCTCCAGCGAGTCGCCCGCGTCTCGTCCATGGGTGTGTAGTTCAAAGCGTTTCGGCTCAATACGAACACTGAGCCGGCGACCATATTTGATCGCAAGCATGACAGCGAACGCAAGGATGAAGGCCAATGCCACAGTGTCGCTCATGGTTAAGTTCATTTACCGCTCCCGAAAATTGGAATACACAACAGCCCAGTCGCCGCATCGCGGCCATCATACGATTGGGTATCGCTGCTGTCAATACTCTGGAGTATAGACAGTGACAGTCCTTTGGCGTATGCTTATCGTATGAGCCTTTCAGAGAAACTGAGAGAAGCTATCAGGAACGACGGTCGGTCGGTCACCGCGATAGCTGAAGACTGCAATATCCCGCAACCAATGCTTTCGCGGTTTCTGAACGGTCAAAGTCTCCGGCTTTCGACGGCCGACCGGCTTGCGCGTTATCTCGGTTTCGACCTGGTTCGCATTGGCGATCCTTTGCAAAACCGTCCCAGAAAGTCAGTGCGACCGGTAACGAAGGAATCCGGTAGGCAAGGCACATTACTCCGCTTAATGAAGTTGTTGAGTCTACTTCAATTCGGCGGGTCTTTGTCGTCACTGTCCGAAGCGCTTGGTGTGAGCGAACGAACAATTTACCGCGATATCAGCACGTTGAAGAGTGCTGGCATACTCGTCTCGTTCGACAAAGATCGCACCAGCTACCACGCGGTGCTGCCGAAAGTCTCTGTAGCTTCGGAAACTAAAAGAGTTACGCGGTCCACACTTGTTGAATCGATCCTAGATGAAGCGAGCGGTATGGCGGACGACGGACTCTTAGTGGGGGCGCTGATCTCCGCTGTGGCAATGTTAGAGTTTCACTTGCTGCGGCTTTGCGAAGATAGTGGACTCGGAGTTAAGCCAAAGATGAGCGCGGCAACCTACAACAGTTTGCTAAGCAACAAAAAGAAGTACCCTGATGCAGTCTCGCAAAAGATACGTGCGATCGTAGAAATGCGGAACAAAGCTGCTCACGGCAATCCGACCGGACTCACTAAAGCAACTGTAAAGGACTTCGTTAATTTCGTGAAGTGGCTCCAACAGAATTATCCCCTTACACAGGTCCACGAATGAGCGTAGCCGCCTATCTTCGCGTCAGTAGCGACAAGCAAGACGTAACCCGGCCAGCGACAGGCGATAACCGAATGGGCCGGGCGGTCCGAAGATCGACGCGCTCGACATTTCCGAGGCGCTCCTCGACGAGCAGGTATTGGGGAAACCTCATGAAGACATTGAAAACCGTTCGGCTCAAGCCGAACCCCTCTGGCAACACCGGACCCGCCGTGGCGGCGCCACGGCAACCCAACTCGGCGGCGAGTGGGTCGATCTCCAGAACCACGGGCTGGGTAGTGTCCTAACTTTGTGTTGCCGCAAAGATCGCGGGAATAACGCGTCGCACCAGCCAGTAGCAGAGCGCCAGGATGGTAACGACCAGAAAAATCCATCCCAATAGACTGCGGCGTTCCGGTTTGTTTTCGTTCTCGGCCATGCGGGCACGCTTAGTTTCCGGCTAGGACCGTCGCAAATAACTCGTCAAAGCTCCAAACGTGCCCCGCCAGTCCAGCCATCATACAAGCCGTTGGGCGTTTCTTGCCACTGTTGCCCTTGTGTCGCGTCTGCCAGCAGTAATTGTAGTACGCCGCGAACATGGCGAAAGCTGCTTCCAGGTTCCGCAGCTTCTTTGAAAAGCACAGCGTCAGGCGGTTCAGGCGCTTGAGGAATACCCGGTGGCCCCATGACCAATACATCTCGATGCTTTCGGACGAAGCGACAAGTGGCCAGGTCAAAGACCTGCTTCTTAGGTAACGAGGGATTGAACGACCAATCGAACTGATCCAGCGGCTTCAGTTCGCGGAATGAAGCGGGATTCACACGACGATTGATCATTCGATCGTCGCGCACCGTCAACTCGTCCTGCAGGATCAGTTCCAAGAACTCAACGTGGCTGAGATTGTGGCTGGCGGCCTCCTGCAGCCGCACCTCGAGGGTGGCGGCCAGGCCCGAAAGCCGTAGCTGCCGTAGGGTCTTGTAAAGCGAGTCTTTCATGGGTAGATCTCCAAGAGGATCAAGGGAACAGAGAAGAGG
>JBBDYH010000057.1:0-33340 GCA_040901795.1 Pirellulales bacterium | reverse complement strand
TACAGCGCCAGCGCCCCACCTCCCCTAAATTCCCCAAAGTGCGCGCTGACCCTGCTTGACCACTGGCTTGCCGTCGTGCAGCGTGACCAGCACGTTGCTCGGCTTGATGTCGCGGTGGATGATCCCCTTCTGGTGCGCATGTTGAACAGCGTGGCAGACGGTCTTGAAGAGTTCCAGCCGGCCGCGCACTTCGAGCTTCGCCTGGTCGCAATAGTCAGTGATCGACATGCCGCGGACCAGCTCCATTACGAAGTAGGGGCGGCCAAGTTGGAGTTCATGCTTTAGCATGTTCTCTGGGGATGAACGAGGCGCCTCGCACGCTGAAGCGTGAACTCCAACGGGGTCACAGGCTGAAGCCTGAACTCCAACTGCGCCCGCATCGAGCACCTTGGCGATGTTCGGATGGTCCATCATCGCCAGCGCCTGCCGCTCGGCCTCGAAGCGTGCGATGACCTGGCGGGTGTCCATGCCGGGCTTGATGATCTTAAGGGCAACGCGGCGGCGGACCGGCTCGGTCTGCTCGGCGACGTAGACCACGCCCATGCCTCCCTCGCCGATCTGTTCCAGCAGCTTGTAGCGGCCGATCATGGTGCCCGGCTGTTCGCTTTCGGGAAGATTGATCGTCGGCGAGATTCCGGCGGCGGGGCGATCCATGAAGTTGGCAAGGCCGCCGTGGGCTTCGAGCAGCCGCAAAACGTCACCCCGGAGCGATTCGTCACCCGCACACGCAGCGTCGACGAAGAGGCCGCGGTCGTCCGGAGCGGGGCGCTCCAGCGCATCAAGGAAGATCGTGCGGGCGGAATTGGTTTCGGTGGGCATAGTGGTAGTTGTTCTGTAGGGAACGGCCTCAGTGCCGTTCCGGTGGGCGAATTAACGTCGCTAAACCGTTTGGCCCTTCCAGAACGCCACGGAGGGCGTTCCCTACAGATGTGCGTGAAAGGGCCGGGTATTGTCTCAGGGTGCCCTCACCCCGGCCCTCTCCCAGGGGGAGAGGGAGTCGGAGGCTCGTCCTCGAAGGCCGCGCGCAGCCAGGTGCGGGCGTAAGTCCAGCGGCGATAGGCGGTTGCACGAGAGATGCCGAGCAGATCGGCCGCTTCTTCAAGGGCAAACCCGCCAAAGTAGTGCAGCTTGACTAACTCACCCGCGACGGTGTCCTCCGCGGTTAAGCGATCAAGCGCCTCGTGAACGGCCAGAACTTCGTCGGGCGGCGCAGCGGTAGCGATCTCGGAGTCCGATAAGGTTTGACGTCCATGGTCGCCGCCGTGCTTGAGTGCTGCCTTGCGGCGTGCGGCGTCGACGAGGATGCGCCGCATCGATTCGGCCGCGGCGGCAAAGAAGTGGTTGCGGCTGTTCCAGTTTTGCGGCTGCTCAGCGCCCACGAGTCGCACGTAGGCTTCATGGACCAGGGCAGTGGCTTGCAGCGTCTGGCCGGGTTTCTCGTGGGCTAGTTTCGCCGCGGCCAGTCGCCGCAGCTCGTCATAGACGAGCGCGAAGAGATGTTCGGCGGCGGTGGGATGGCGCTCGTCGAGTTGGGCCAGTATCTGGGTAACGTCGTTCATGGCGGCCATTGTAGCAGGGATCGAGGCGTCAGGCGTCAGGCGTCAGGACTAAGGATGGGGTACGAAGTACGGGGTACGGGGTACAGGGTACAGGGGAGTACGGGGTACGGAGGTACGGATACGGGGTACAGGGTACAGGGTACGGAAATACGGCGTACGGAAGTACGCGGTACAATGGGCGCGGTGCGAGGCCGGGTGTGAAGACTTCGGTTTACATTTCGCCGCGCCGCTGCAGGTAATACTTCCAGCCGGGGATGAAGAAGCACAAGGCCGAGACGACGCCAAAGATCGTGTGCCCGACCGCCGGCCATTGCGCCATTGCTAGCGCGGTGAGAAACAGTGCCGCCGCCTGCACGTAGAACACGCCGTTGAGCATGCCCGCCTTCACCAAGAACACCATCCCGCTCATCAGGCCCAGTACGGGGGCGAGTCTTAATACCGGCTCGGCGAGCACCCATTCCACGAAGAACAACAGGATGCTACCGATCACGCTGGCGCCCCAGATGTGCGCGACCTGCCGCTCGATCGCCGTCACCGGGCCGCTGCGGTGGCGGAGCGCCCAGAAGATCGGCGCCCAGACGAACAGGCCGCCCGCCCACAGCGCGAGATACGGCCAGCGCGAATCGACGCCGCGCCAGGCCAGATAGTTCGTCACGAGGCAGATCGCCAACAGCACGACGCTGTGCCACATCCACAACAAACCCCAGTTGCGGAGCAGCGTGGCATGGTGCGTCTCGCGGAATAGCCGTGCTACGACCTGGCTGACTCCGCCGCTACGCGCCGAGATAGGCTCGCCGGCCAGATACGCCTCCAGGTCCTCGGCCATCGCCTGCGCACTGGGATAGCGCAGCTCGGGCGGCTTTTGCAACGCCATCAGTGCGATCATCTCCAGGTCGCGGTCGGCTTTGGCATTCAACAGCCGCGGCGGCAACGGGTCCTGTTCGAGCACCATCAGCACCGTATCGACCGGCGATGCGGCCTGAAACGGCGGGCGACCGGTGAGCATCGCGTACAGAACGGTACCCAGGCTGTAAACGTCGCTGGCCGGGCCAATCTCACCGCGATTGCCGGCGGCTTGCTCCGGGGCCATGTAGCTCGGCGTGCCGAGAATCGCGCCGGAATGCGTCAGTCCCTGATCGTCGCTGATGCGCTTGGCTAGGCCGAAGTCGGTCACGTGCGGCCGGCCGTCGAGATCGATCAGAATGTTCGACGGTTTTACGTCGCGATGTAACACACCCCGCTGATGAGCGAAATGGATCGCGCGGCAGATCGGCGCCAATAGCGCCGCGGACTCGCGCGGCGGCAATGGTCCATCGGCCAGCCGCCGTGCGAGCGTGGTGCCGGCGACGAACTTCATGCTGAAGAACGGCTGATTGTCGAGCTCGCCCACCTCGTACACCGGTACGATGCCGGCGTGATCGAGCCTGGCGACCGCTTCGGCCTCGGCGCGAAACCGCGCCAGGTCGGCGGGCGAGGCCATCGCCCCGCGCAAGACCATTTTGAGCGCGACCATCCGGTCGAGGCTCACCTGCCGCGCCTGATAGACGACGCCCATCCCGCCGCGGCCGAGCTCGGCTAGGAGCTCGTAGTCTCCCACCCGCCTCGGCAACTCGCCGAGTGTGAGCCCAGTGGTTCCGCCAGGTCCCGCTCGGCAGGCGGGATCTACTTGGGCGGCGGCCGTCGAATTGGTGTGCGACGAGTGATGTGCCACGGCGTCTGCGATCATCACCGCGGCCCAGAGTTCGCGCAGCTCGCCGGAGAGATCGGTGTGTTCGCGATCCAGCTTCGCAAAATCCGGCGACTTGCCGGCGCGGAAGTCGGCGGTCATGGATTCGAGCAATCGCGCGAGACGCTCGTCGCGGTTCTCAGCGCCGGCTTCTGAGAGAGTGGGCTGCATCGCCCTATTGTAAGGAGATAGGGGGATACGGAGGGAGATAGGGAGATGTTTTACATTCACCTCTCTACTCGAATCTCATCCCCACATCTCTCGCTCGTATCTCCACATCCCAAGGAGATAGGGGGATGAGGAATGCGATAAGGGATAAGTGTCAGCGACCGAAGGTGGTCGCTGCAGGCATCTCCTCATCTCTCTGCGTATCTCCCCATCTCCTACACCGGCAGGCGGGCCTGCTGGCAATGCCCCAACAGATCGTTGAGCAATTCCTGCATCCGCGTGGCTTCGCCGACGACGTAGGGAATGAAGTCGTCGTGTTCGGTGGCCAGGTGGCTCTTCATTTCGGCGCTGCGTTCGGCCAGCGCTTCGGCGATCTTCGTCAGGCCAACCCGTTGCATCGCCTGTTCGTCCAGGCCATCGCTGGGTCCGTCGTGCGCGGCCATCCAGTTGCCGAACCAGCGCAAGAAGCTCTCGCGGCTGATGACGCCGACCGGACGCCCGTGCTCGACGACCAGCACTCGCCGAATCGAAACGCGGCAGAGGAAGTCGAAGATTTCCTTGGCCGGGGCGTTTTCCTCGTACGAAACGACGTTCTTTTCCATCACCTCGCGGATGGTATGGTCCCAGCCCCCTTCTTCGACGGCCAGGGCCATGATGTCCTTCTCGGTGATCACGCCCACAACATGCCCGTCATCGTCCACGACCGGCACGCTGCCGGTGCGAATTTGCAGCACGTGCTCGGCCGCCTGCTGCACGCGGTCGTCCTGGTGCAGGCAGAGCACCAACGTGCTCATCACATCGCGCGCGAGCACTCCGAATAGCGGGTGGCGGTGCCCCTGGTTGAACGGATCGAGCAGCGAATCCTGCAGCGCCGAAAAGCGGACCACGCGGTTGCGGCCCGACTGCTTGGCGACCAACAGGCACTGGTCGGCCAGGTCGATCAGCCGCTCGGGGTTGGCGGTGTCGGCTAGCTTTTGGGCCACACCCAGGCTGATGGTGAGCCGCAGGTGTTTGTCATTGGCCTTGATGACCTGTTCGGCAAGGATCACGCGAACGCGTTCGGCCCACCGGGCGGCGCCCTCTTCGTCGGTCTGCGTAAGCAGGGCGAGAAACTCTTCGCCCCCGTAGCGGCAGATGTAATCGCTGGGACGGCACTCCTCCTTCAGGATGTTGGCCACGGCCACCAGCGCCGCATCGCCGACGGCATGGCCGTGCTCATCGTTGATCTTCTTGAAGAAGTCGATATCCAACAACACGCAGGAAAGCGGCAAGACGTGCCGTGAGGCGCGGTTCCACTCCCGCTCGATTAAGTTCTGGAACATTCGCCGATTGAGCACGCCGGTCAGCGAATCGCGTTCGGACATTTGGCGCAGCGATTTTTCGAGCCGCACCATCCGCGCGCCGGCATGCAGCCGCGCGACCAGCTCGCCCGGGCGAACCGGCTTGCTGAGGAAATCGTCGGCGCCTGCCTCGATGCCTTCGATCAAGTCGTTGGAATCCGACTTGGCCGTCAGCATCAAGATGTACAGGTAGTGGGGTAGCTGCGACTGGCGAAGCTTGCGACAGAGGTCCGGCCCGTCGATCGCCGGCATGTTCCAATCGGTGACCAGCATGTCGGGGCACTCGGCCAGGATTGCGTCGTAGGCTTCTCGCCCGTCGTTCGCCTCGCGCACGGTGTATCCGGCCAACCGCACTTGCTGGCTCAGCAACCGCCGCAGTGCGGGGTCGTCGTCGACTAACAGGATGCTGAGTTGGTTTTCGCTCATGGGCCTAGGGGGCAATTGGCGACAACCGTCAACGGCAGTTGTGCGCGCAAAGTTACCGAAAGTGGTTTGTTGAGAAAGGTTAGACTATGAACGACATCGGTGGCAAAAGAAAACTTGTATATTCCCACGTCCCTTGTGGATTTTGATGGACTTATTCCTACCGCCGGAAGAAGTATTATATCCGGATGACTGATTCGTAGCGTCCGCCTGCCCACGGGGCGTGCCACGGCTCGCGGCGAGCAGTGGGTGCGCGTTTTGTAATCTTTACAAACGATCTCCGCGGCTCTGGATGTCGTTTGAGCGGCTTGGCGTAGCTGGCAGTTGCCATGCTACACGTTACCTATCCCGCAAAGTCGAACCGCATTCGACGTTTGGTTCCAAGTTTCGCCTGACTTGTGCCGCCGGATCGCTCGACGGGAGCGGCCGAAAACTTCAAAATATTTTTGCGGATGTAACTGGTTGCCGGTGCATCGGTTTCGCGCGAGAGGGCGGCGGCGGACGAAAAGAATTCGTTTGCGAACGGCGTATTCTTCCGGCACACTCTGTTGATGGTCCGCGCGAGTGTAGCCCTCTCGCTCCGCGAGAGGATGCACCATCACGCGGAGCGTGATGGCTACACTACGGAGTGTGGGGTCTACATAACGGTTTTTGAATCGCCCCAGCCGGCGAGAGGTAAAAGGTATATGAAGATGCGAGTTGGTCTTTTTCGCAGCCCGTATTTATCCGGATTAACGGCTTTGGCGGTTTTGATCGCTCAGGGCGCGCCGGGAGCGGCGCAAGTCGTTGTTGACTCTGCATTGTGTCCCGTTCCGGTGCAGGCCTACCGCATCGAGTATCAAACAATCTTCGAGGAGCACCAGGTCACCAGCTACAAGGTCGAGTACGAGACCGTGTACGACGAGCGGCAAGTCGTCGTGCAAAAGCCGGTGATGGAATCGCACCTGCAGGAACGCCGCTACACAGTTCAGCGGCCGCTGGCGGAGACCAGCGAGCGCGAAGAGCGGTATACGGTGCTTAAGCCGATCACCGAAACGCGCATCGAGGACCGCAGCTATAACCAGGTGCGTGACGTTGTCGAAACGGTCGAGCGGGAGGTGCGATACACGGTCCAAAAACCGGTCTACGAAACATCGCATCGCGAAGAACGCTACCTCGTCCGCAAGCTCGTCACCGAGACCGCCGAACAAGAGCAACATCAAACGGTGCTCGAACCCGTCGTCACGCACACCACCCGCTACGTCGATCAGGGTTGCGCGCAGGACGTGGCCGTTCTCAAGCCGGGGCCCGTCTCAAATCGGCTCGCATGGCTGCCAAGCGGCTGCGCCGTCGATCCGCTGACCGGACAGACCGTTTATCAGCGCGGCGGACTGGCCTGGGTGCAGGAGCAGGGTCCGGCGCGCTATGAAGTGGCCAAGGTCTGGAGCCCGAACATCGTCGCACAGCAAGTGGCGCAAACCAACTACGTGCAAAAGGTCGTGACGCACAAAGTTCCGGTGCAAGTCCAGCGCTATGTGGACGAAGAGCACGTTCGCCAGGTGCCTGTCCAGGTCTGCCGCATGGTGCCGGAAGAGGTCGTGCACAAGGTGCCGCAGACCGTCACCCGGCAAGTTGTCGAGCGCGTCGAGAACAAAGTTCCGGTGCACGTCACGCGAATGGTGCCCGAAGAGCACGCCCGCAAGGTGCCGGTGACAACCTACCGCATGGTGACCGAGGAGCGCGTCGAGCAAGTGCCGGTGCAGGTCTGCCGGATGGTCTCCGAGACGCAAACGGTCCGCACGCCGCGCGTGGTGGAAAAGCGGACGCCGGTCATCCAGACCGTGCGTGTACCCAAGACGATCTGCCTCCGTATCCCGATCGACGAATGCGGCAACCCGATCGCCGTCGGAGTGCCGGTGGTCTCTGGGGCGCCCGCGACATCGAGCGCGGCGGAGCCCACGCGTGCGCCTGAAAAGAAGGGCGCCGCATCCAACGGCGAACCGGCCAACGGCGATGCGTCACAGCCGCCGGAGATCCCGCCAGGAACACCGGTGCCAGGCCCTGGGAAAATGGAAGAGTAGTCGCCCTTCCGATTTTGGAGTGCGAGGACTCGTCATCGCTTTGGATTTCAGTTCGGTCTCATTCGCCGTTGAAGCCTGCTTGAAAAAGAAAGCGGCGAGTCGCCGCGGCGACCCGCACTCCAAAGCTACTCGTGCGCATGTTCAGCCGCGTCGATGTCGCCCGCGTACGATTTGCCGCCGAGGTTGATACGAAGCCGTCCCTTGGTCTTCGGCGCGTCCCACGCCTCGACCAGCTTTTCGTCCTTTAGCTCATACCGCGATGATTGCCCTTCCGGGTCTCCGGCCTGAGGCGCCGCCGTAAGGGTATACTGTTGCGGCTCTCCTGCTACCGTGAGATTGACCACGAGTTCTTTGTCTTCGCTCGTGATGGGCTTCTTAGCGTCGCCGTCGAGCAGGTAGACGCCAAAAACTTTGGTCTGGTCGTCGTGCGTCAGCTCGGCGTGGTAGCCTCCACCTCCCAGCTCGATCACGTGCCCTCCGTGCGGTCCTTCGTGCTCGTGTTCATGTTCGTGTTGTTTGGCTTGCTGCTTCGTAGGCGGAGACTTCCCATCCTTGTCAGCCGTCTGCTTCGTATCGCCGCAGCCGACGAAGGCAGCCAGCCCCAGCGCCGCACAGCTCCACGTAAGTGCAATTCGTGACATTTGTCGTTCCTTTCAAAGAGTGATCAGCAAATTCCCCAGTGACCAACGACGGTGTTTGATTTGAACTTCATGCAAGCGTCAGGGCCTCATTGCCGCCGCCTGCGCGCCATTGTTCAGAACGAGATCGCGCGCTGTGCGGTACCGGGCCTCGTCCAATAAGTCATTCTCCTCGTCGGCCTGCATTTGCTGTTCCGCTTGCTTGCGGCCGAAACACCAGAATAGCGCTGGATGGACAAAGAAGTCGAGCAGCGTCGAGCTGATCAAGCCGCCCAGGATCACCGTGGCGACGGGATACAGGATTTCCTTGCCCGGCTCGCCCGCCGCAAGCACGAGCGGAATCAGGGCGATGCCAGCACAAAGGGCCGTCATCAGCATAGGCGCCAGTCGCTCTTTGCCGGCGCGCTCGATCATTTGCGGCGTAAACCCTTCGCCCTCGTAGCGCACGAGGTGCAGGTAATGCGCAATCAGCAGGATGCCGTTGCGCGAGGCGATTCCCGCCAGCGAAATGAAGCCCACCATGCTTGCCACGGTCAGGGATTGATTGGTGACGACCAGCGCCGCCACGGCGCCGATGGCCGCCATCGGCAGAGCGGATAGCACCTGCAACGACAAATTGACCGATCGGAACAGCGTATAGAGCGCCAAGAACATTAGCGCCACCGACACGGCGCCCAGAATCAGCATCATTCGCGTCGCCTGTTGCTGGCTCTCGAACTGCCCGCCATACTCGATGAAATAGCTGCTATGCTCATTTGCCAGAGCTTCTTCGATCGGCGCCAGCCGTTGCTGAATATCGGTCACGACGCCGGCTAAATCGCGGTCTTCGATGTTGCACTGCACGACAATCCGCCGCCGCACATTTTCGCGGTTGATCGTATTGGGACCGCTGCCGGTCTGAATATTGGCGACACTCTCCAGCGGCACTTGTCCCCCCGCCGGAAGGTTGATCGACAGCCGCCGGAGCTTCTCCAGATCCTCGCGATACACGTCGTCGAGGCGGACGAGCAGATCGAACTTCCGCTGCCCTTGCACCACTTCCGAAACAACGCGCCCATTCATCGCGGTCTCGATGAACTCATTCACATCCTGGGAGTTCAGCCCGTATTGCGCGAGCTTCTCACGTTGGAGCTGGATCTGGAGCTGCGGGATCTCGACCTGCTGCTCGACCATCAGATCGGTGACGCCATCGACTTCCTCGATCGCCGCCTTCATCTGGTCGGCCGTACGCCGCAAGACATTCAGGTCGTCGCCATAGAGCTTGATGCCGACCTGCGCTTTGATGCCCGAGAGCATGTGCGAGATCAGATGCTGCAGCGGCTGTTCGGCCGTAATCGTAACTCCCGGGACTTGCGACAGGTTTTCGCGAATCTCCTCTAGAATCTGTTCGCGCGATTCCTCCATTTCCGGTTTGAGGGAAACGATGATTTCCGAAACATTGACCCCTTCGGCGTGCTCATCGAGCTCGGCGCGTCCCGTCCGTCGGCCGAACGAGACGACCTTGCCTTCGTCCTGCATGCGCCGCAGTTGCTCGTCCACCATGCCCGTCACGCGGTCCGATTCGGCCAGCGACGTGTCCGGCGGCAAGAAGGCATTGACCTGGACGCTCCCCTCGTTGAACGGCGGCAAGAAGCCGCGGCCAAGTTGCGTCACCACGAAGCAGCTTACTATCACCATGACCGCCACCGCGCCGAGGATGGGCCAGGGTCGCCGGACACTGAGACGAATAGCGAAGCCGGCAATCCATTTGAGGGACCGCAGCAACAGGCCTTCTTTCTCGTGCGCTATAAACTTCGCCCGCGGCAACAGCCAGTAGCAGAGCACCGGCGTGACCGTCAGCGAGACTACCAGCGAAGCCAAGATCGAAACGATGTAGGCCACGCCCAGCGGTGTAAACAGCTTGCCTTCCATGCCGCCCAAGGCGAAGAGTGGGATAAAGACCAGCACGACCAGGATCGTGCTGAACACGATGGAGTTGCGGACTTCGCTACTTGCCTCGTAGACCACGCGCAAGGCCGGCTTGGGGTACTCCGCGTGACGGTTCTCGCGCAGCCGCCGAAAGATGTTTTCCACATCCACAATTGCGTCATCCACCAGCTCGCCGATGGCCACGGCCAGACCGCCCAGTGTCATGGTGTTGATCGACATGCCAAACCATTTGAAGACCAAGGCGGTCACCACGATCGAAAGCGGAATGGCGGTGAGCGTAATAAACGTCGTGCGGAAGTTGAGCAGGAACAAGAACAGGATGATGACGACCAGAATTCCGCCGTGACTGAGCGCTTCGATGACGTTATGGATGCTCAGGTCGATGAAAGTGCGCTGCTGATAAACTGCGGGATTCAACTGGATGTCCGCGGGAAGCGATTCCTCCAGGTCGGCAAGCGCTTGCGTGACCTGCTCAGTCAGCAATCGAGTGTCCGCGCCCGGCTGCTTAGAAAGCGTAAGGATCACGGCGTCGCGCGCCTCCACGGACGCGTCGCCCCGCTTGACCTGCGGCAATTCCGCCATGCGAGCCACTTGGCTGAGCAAGACCGGTCGTTCCTGGTCGGGCTTGACGACGACCTGTTCCAGTTCGCGGACGTTTTGGATCCGGCCAAGCGAGCGCACCACCAGTTCATTGCCGCCTCGATTCAGGTAGCCCCCCGTGGCGTTCTCGTTGCTGGCCGCCACCGCTTGCTCGACCTGCTCGAGCGTTACGTCGTACTTCAATAGCTGATCGGGATTGACCAGCACCTGATACTGCTTGCGGCCGCCTCCCATCGTGACGACCTGCGCAACGCCCGGAACCGTGAGCAGTCGCTGCCGCACCACCCAGTCAGCCAGCGTACGAACCTCCATGGGGTCCGTCTTATTGTCGTCGCTCCACATGCCGATCAGCATGATCTGCCCCATAATGGACGAAATCGGGGCCAGTTGCGGCCGCACGCCGACGGGCATTTGATCGGCCGCCAGCGCAATCTTCTCCCCGACAATCTGCCGATCGACGTAGATGTCGGTCCCCCATTCGAACTCGACGTAGATCACCGACAGGCCGATACCCGACGAGCTCCGCACAGCCTGCACGCCGGTGGCGCCATTGAGCACCGATTCCAGCGGAAACGTGATCAGCGTCTCGACCTCTTCGGGCGCCAGCCCATGTGCTTCGGTAATGATCGTCACGCGCGGCCGGTTCAGATCTGGGAAGACATCAATGGGCAATTGATACGCTTCATAGCTTCCGTAAACCATGACGACAATCGCCAAAGCGATTGTCAGTACTCGATAGCGGAGCGCGAAACGAATGATTGCGTTTAACATTTTCGTTCACCCTTACTTGTTCCCAGGCTCCGCCTGGGGAACTCACTGCCCGCAAGGCTCTGCCTTGCTGCCTGGAATAGTGACCATCGTGAGGCAAGCAGGCGGAGCCTGCCCAGCATTGCGTTCCCAGGCAGAGCCTGGGAACGAGGCATGGTCATTTCTGTTTCGTCCTTCGTCTTTCGTACTTTCCTCAGTGGCTGTGCCCGGCGTGCGGATCAATACCGCCGCCCGACTTGTTCTTAAGTGCAACCAGTAGCTGATGCGCCGCGTTCAGCGCGACTTCATCGCCCGGATACAGCGAGCCATCGCTGGCGATCACAGCCGAATATTGATCCCGGTACTCCACATGCACCGCTTGTCGCACCAGCCTCTGACCGTTCGCGCGAAAGACGTAGGTTTCAGCGCCGTCCTGAGCGATCGCATCGATCGGCAGCACAATCCGGTCCTGCCATTTCTCGATGGGCAATCGAATCTGCATCCGCTGACCCGGCTTGAACCGCCAGACCACGTAGCGGCGCCCCCCGGTCTGCGAATCGCGAATCAGCTCGTTAGGCAGATTGACGTAGAAGTGCAGCGCTCGCGATTCATGGTCCACGCGAGCGCCTAGATATAAGATCTGCAGCCCATCGATCGTCGCGTCGCCGCCCCCTTCGGATTCGACGACCGCGGCCACGCGCCAGCCGCGGGCCATGATCTGCGAAATCTGTGCGGCATCCTCCTCGAAAGTTCGCCCCTCGATGAGCAACTCGGCGTGGTCGGCCAGCACAGCCAGCGAATCGCCGGTGCTGGCGTGCTGGCCGCGTGCGACGTTGACCTTCTGAACTTGCAGCACCGTCGCAGGAGCAGCATCTGAGGCCACTTCGGGGGCCAACACGCTGATGGAGGGCAACAATCTGCGCGTTTCCAGAATTCCTGCAACTTGTTCTTTGCTCAAACCATGCAACACCAGCGCCTCGCGCTGCGCGCGCAGTGCAGCCTCCTGCTTCTGCTGCTCGTACTTTCGCTCCAGCAGCGTCTTGCCGGCGACAGCTCCGTCGCGCGTGACGGCCTCCAGACGCTGCACTTCCTGGCGCAATACATCCAGCTCTTCTGCCGTCTTAAGAAAGTCCGCTTGAGCCTGCACCACGTCTTCGTGCGTCATCCGCAAATCGAACAACGGCTGTCGCGGCGCTACGGCCTCGCCTTCGGTCACGTAGACGCGCGTCACGACTCCGGTCTGCAGTGCCGTCACCTCGAGAGCCGACTGCCCGGGACGCTCGACCACGATGCCGGGAATGTAAAGGCTGCGCTCGTACGTCTGTAGTTTCACAGGACCGGTCTTCAAGCCGATGTTCCGGCGCGCCTGTTCGCTCAACTCCAGAGCGTTCGGATCGTCATGCCCGCCATGTTCGCGGCCATGTTCCTGGTCGTGATCCACGGAGGACGCGACCTCGGCTGATGGATCGGCGTGGTCGGCGCGAAGCAGACCCGCCAGCCGTGCGCCGATATGCGGAAGCCGCCAAACGGCAAGCGCAACGCCGACCGCCACGACCAGCGCCAAGCCAACCAAGAGCATTGCCCGCAGCGATACAGGCCGCGAGATTGTGTTCGCTTGAGCCATACAGGCTCCTCTGATGAAAGTGCCGAAAAAAGGTAAGAGCCGGATCAATAATGCGGGGACTGACGCCTGAGCAAGCGGCCACGGCGCAGCATCGCCGCCGGCCGTTTCGCGGGCGCGTCAATCCGATCAGATCAACAGCACGAGATTGCAGAGATGGGGGCGCAGAGGCGGCCCCAAGTCGTGCTGCAGCCGGGAATAGTCGGTCTGCAAAGAAGATTTGCCGACAAGCAACCCCACGTTCAGCATCGGCACAACGTCGAACGCCGCGTACGTCGCCTTGAGCACGGTTCCCGACGGTGTTCCCGCCAGCGCGACGCAACCGCCTTCGTCGCAGTGCCTATGTGGAAACGCAGGCTCGTGCTGATCATCGTCGGTGTGCTCCGGATGGTGGCGATGACCATGATCGACGTAACTATGTTCACTGCTGGACAGAGGACGGACAGGAAGGCAGCCGTTCGAGGGAGCATGCGAATGATGGAAACAGCACCCCAGCGCAGCATGAGCCAACACCGACGCCGCTGTCAGCAGTGCCACGATGGCGTTCATGAGGTTGGATTTCCGTTGGTCGACCAAAGTCCGAGTGAACGGAATCTAGGTGCTGTTACTCGTATCGTCAATCACGGCAAGCTCGGGTGCTCTGAACAAGAGACGACGCATCCCTCTTCAGTATTATCGGCCATAGCGGCGCTATTGTGTCAAGCAAAAAGGCCGCTTACCCAGAACGGCCGGTTTGCCATCATTCAATTCAACCACACTTATTCCTAATGATGACCATGGTGGCCGCCGTGATGACCGTGGTGCCCGCCGTGATGACCGTGGTGCCCGCCGTGATGACCGTGGTGGCCGACATGATGGTGATGTCCGCCATGATGTCCAAAATGGAAGCCATGATGCCCATGGTGATGATGGCTCAAGCTGTGGCCAATCGACAGTCCTAAGCCAATCGCCGTTCCCCAGCCCCCGTTGTAGCCGCCGTAGTAGGGATAATAGCCGCCGTACGACGGGTAGTAACTCCGGTACCTATACGAGGGTTCATAGTAACTATAGGAAGGCGCATAGTAACTATAGGCGGGAACTGCAGAGCGATACACCGCGGTTGGCGAGGAAGTCGCCGGGAATGAATCTACCCACTCTCCGTCCGACCAGTAGACCCAGCGGTTGCTCGGAAGCAAGTACCACCAAACTCCGTCCTGGTAGCGATAGCGCCCGTTATTCCCCTCGACCACGACCGGATCACGGACCACCGGTGGCTCGGCAAGCTCATCTGGTTGCGTTTGGGTATCCAACCGACGTTCGATTCGATCGAGCCGGCTCTCAATGCGCCCGACGGCATCTTCTGCCGCCGACTGCTCCGGATCGCTTGGCTCCGGCAGCCTTGGGGCATCGGCGATAGCCGGCGGAGGCGGACTTTCAGGCGCGGGTTCTTGTGCCGAAATCGGTGCGGCCGTAAGCACTAACGCTGCAAGTAATAAGGTGATTCGCATAGAACGCTCCCCTATGAAAATGCCCGTTCCATAACCAAGCACAACGCATGCCAGCCAACGAATTATATGGAGATACCCCAATTTGGACCAAGCTGGTATATTCCTGGACCTAAAGTGCCGTCAAAACGAGTACAGCGCGCCGCACGTTGGCGTCATCGCGACAGCGGCGTCCCGCCCAACGGAATTCCACCCGGGCCGATGCCGATCGAGGGAACCGGAGGCGTCCCCGCTTGCAGACTGTCGGTCAACAATAGACCTTCGATGGAAACGCTGCTTTCCCAAAGGTCCCGCAACGCGTCCAAATAGGCCAGCGTGATATACCGGTACGTCTGGGCGTAGTAGCGGGCTTCGAGCTCCGACAGTTCTTGGCCCCGCACTGCTTGCTCTCGCAGCAGCTCTTGTGATTTCTGGATTCTCGGCAGCGTCTCGCGTTGGTATTTTTCCACTTGCCGCCGCGCGTTTTGGTAACGCTCGAACATCGACGAAAGCTGATTGTGGAGCCTTAGTTCGATGCGGGCTACGTCGGCTTGAGCGTCGCGAAGTTGACCGGCTGCTTGCCGAATGGCGCCTTGATTGCGGTTGAATAGTGGCACCGGTATCGCCACTTGAACGTTGGCGACATCGTCGCCGGTTCCGTTGTCGTGCTGGACGCCGGCTTGCAGCTCAACGTTTGGATACACCTGGGCCTGAGCGCCCGCCAGACGGAAGCGGGCCTGCGCGACTTCGGCAGCAGCAGCACTCAACTCCGGGCTGGAGCTCAAAAGTCTCGCCAGCGATTCGTCCCAAGTAAACTCGGGAATAGCAGCCTCCACGTCCCCTTCCAGCGGAGCGAGCGGCGTCAAGGGGATGCCGGCTGCACCTACCAGCCGCCGCCAGGCTGCCGCCAATCGATTTTCAGCCCGCTGCTGCATCAGTTCGACGGCATGAAGATCGATTTGAACCTGGGTCTCTTCAAACGCGCTCAGTTGAAACTGTTCGCGACCCTTCGCGGCGATTTCCGCCCGCCGAATTGCGTCGGCCACCAGGTCACGGGCTAACGCGGTGGTTCGCTGGGCGATTAAGACGTTGTAGAACTCCACTCGTACGTCGTTGAGCACTCGCCAGTGCTGCGCTTCATAGTCCTGTTGAAGCCGCGCGACCGCTTGACTTGCCGCTGCCCTGGCAAGTCCCAGCTTGCCCGTGCGTGACGATTTCCTGTTCGACGAACCCGCCCTGCAGACCGGCGGTGTTTTCATTTCCGATTTCGGATCCCTGGTAGGCAACTTTTGGGTTGGGATAAAGTCCGGCCTGAAGCCAGGCGCCCCTCGCGGCTTGGACACGTGCAAACAACTGAGTCAACGTCGGGTTATTGGCCAGTGCGATGCGTTCCAGGTCCGCAAGAGTCAGCGGCCGCGCGATGGGCTCGCCTTGCGGCGCGGTCAACGGCTCGGGTGAAATTGGCTCGGGCGCTGATTCCGGGCGCAATTCTGGTAGTCGTGGTGGTGGCGCATCAGCTTGAGAGAGCGGCTGTTGCGCGGCAAAGCGCATTTCCGGCTCGCTTCGCGGCGGTGCAGTTTGGGGCATCTGGCCAAAACTGTTGGCGCCGATCAACAACATAATCGAAAGACTAAAGACGGCGGACTTCATGGGAGGCTCCGAAACGCAGACGAGGGGAGATCTTGCCAACAGAACTGGCACGCGTAGCGCGCACAATCTCCCTATTCGCGCTGGATCAACCTCAGACCTCCGAGCGCCAGCCGAAGAAGCTCGCCTGCGACGCCAATAGACTCCCCGTTCGACTCCGGTTCAGGCGATGCAAATGGCGTCGGAAGTCCAGATAACGGCAGGTCCGTCACGAAGGCGAGTGCGGTCGAACCGGTCGGAGCGAAGCAACGCTTCGCAGTGAGGCAGTAGTTGCAAGGGCATTGAGTGGGCTGTGCTGGCGCCTGATGGTTCCCGCTACATTCGCACCTGGAGCAGCCGGCGCCTTGGGTTGCTTGCACAGCCGCACTGGCAGCCAATAACCGACAACAGGGCACAGCCTGTTGCAGGGTCATTGCAATCCCAATGGCTAGATTCAGAAGCAATTGCACCAATCCATACTCCTGATCATCCCGGCATAGCCTGCGCACATCGATTCTTCAGCATCTTCGGAGTTTGCATACCTGCGCGATAAAGTCGCACCGAACGCGCAATAAAGATTACCCATCTTCTCCTGACGGCCTTCCATCCCAAAAATGTCATGGTTGGAGCGTTAACTCGTCGATACAATCCGCACGCAACCGAACCGTTTTCGTCACAGATTGCATGTTCTTGTTCTCTTCCACTCGTGCACGGCCATACGCCTGGCTAGCCGCTCTCATGCTGCTGGCTCAGCCGTTGCTGCACACACCGTGTGTTCGAGCGATTGAAGAGCAACGCCTCGTGGCGGCCGAGTCCTCGACTGCGGCTGAGTCTGCGGACTGCTGCTGCCGGAAGAGCGTGTCAACTGCGGGCTGCGAGCAGTCGTGCGAGGAATCGAAAACTGCAGCGACCATGACGCACGAGTCGTGCCTGATGTCGCAGTCGCAGTCAAACTCCTGCGATACATGCCCCGTATCGTGTAGCTGCCTGACAGGCGACGTACCGGTGTACACGGCTGACCCCGTGGATTCGTCTGGCGCCAGGCCGCTGGACCTGGTGACAGCGCCGCGTTGGGATGCCGTGAGCATTCAGGTCGCGGCGCGGCATCCGATAACTTCTTCGATTCCACCGCGACTCGGCGGTTCGGCACTGCGCCTCTGCGCGTCTCTTTGCCGCTTTACGATCTAGTCGGTCGTACTCTTAGGCACACGCCTCGCGGCTCGATTCGCACGCAGGTTTGTAGCGCCCGCTAGACCCCTGGCCTGTTCCGCGCCGCAGATAAATGCTTGGCGCGCGACTTGGTTGCATTCGCACCTTTCAGCATGGCGGTGATCACTAATCACCCACTAAGGTTCCTCTCATTAACAACGGAGTCAGTCATGAAGTCCAAGGTTTTTGCACTGTTGGCAGTTCTCTCGATCTCGGTTTCCACCGCGATCGCCGCCGAGTTGCCTCCCACCGTGATCACGGTCGAAAAGATGCACTGCGCCAACTGCGCCAAGAGGATCGGGGCCAAGCTCTACGAAGTGCGGGGCGTGGCCGAGGTCAAGGTTGACGTGAAGAAAAAGACGCTCTTCGTCATCTCCAAGAACAAGGTATCACCGCGGGCTCTCTGGGAAGCCGTCGAGTCGGCCAACGATAAGCCGCTTGTGCTGGACGGACCGAGCGGAAAGTTCAAAACCAAACCCACGTCGTGATTGCCGCAATGGCAACACCTTCACCCTTACATCGAGATCTTCAGAGAGGTGAATCATGAGTCTCCGTGAGACTATTGCGGCGATTGTTGTTGCCGCGGGGTTGTTTGCAACCGGCTGCGGGACAAGTTCCACAGATGCGGCCGCGAGCAGCGAGTCGGGGGCGAATATCGACGGCCGGAAGTATTTGCTCAGCCATGAACCGGAAGGAGCAGTGGGGGTGATTCGCGCGCGCCAGATGGCCGGCGACGACGACGAATTGGTCGTGGTTGGCCGCATCGGCGGCGGTGTTGCCCCGTGGATCGAGGGACGGGCGGCCTTTGTACTGGTTGATCCGTCGAGCGGTATCACGGCCGACGAAGCCTGCGATGAGGAGTGCAACTGCCACTCAGACGAACTGGCTGACGCCACGGCCGTCATCAAGTTCGTTGATGCGCAGGGAAAAGTGCTTGCAGTCGATGCTCGAAGGCTCCTCGGCGTGAAGGAATTGGAAATGATCGTCGTCAAGGGTCGGGCCAAACGCGACGAATCAGGCAATTTGAGCGTCCTGGCGAGCGGAATTTACGTACGTCGTTAGCGTGTCATTCACGTCGCGAGAATTGGCATCACTCCAGGCCCGGTAGGTCAAACATGCTTCGTCTGCGATTGCTACCTTGGGAATACGGCGTGCGGAACCTGTTCCGCCGGCCAACGCGGAGCGCGCTCACGCTCGCCGGCCTGACGACGGTCGTCCTGCTCGTGTTCATCGTCGTTGCGGTCATACGTGGCTTGGAAGCTTCGCTGGCCGTCAGCGGAGATCCGAACGTGGTGCTGGTCTATGGCATGAATGCCGGCACAGACATTGAGAACTCTGCCATCCCGGCGCGGACCGCGGCGTTGTTATCTGCCAGCGTCGAGAACGTAGATCATCGATTTGGCGTCACTTTTGTGTCGCCCGAACTGTACATCGGGTCGCGCATCGAGACGGCGGATCGTGGATCGCCGGCGCTGGGAATCGTCCGTGGCGTGACGACGACCGCTCCTCTCCTTCGCAAGCAAGTAGAGATCGTTGACGGCAAATGGCCCGGTCCCGGCGAGATTGCCGTCGGCCGTCTGGTGGCCGCGAAGCTGGGATGTAGTCCCGAGGAATTAGCTACGGGCAGCAGCGTGAAGTTCGACGGTCGCGAATGGAAGGTGAGCGGCCGCTTCAGTGCGAGCGGCGCCGCGTTTGAGTCGGAGATATGGTGCAACTTGCCGGACTTACAGCAGGCTCTGAAACGCCAGGACTACAGCCTCGTCGCCGTTGGAGTTAAGGATCCCAAAAGCGCGGCCGACGTGGTGATGTTTGCCAAGGAACAGAAGAGCCTGGAGCTGCAAGCCGTCCGTGAAACGGACTATTACGCCTCGCTGCAAAAACACTATCAACCAGTTCGCATGCTGGGATGGATTGTCGTGGGGCTTGTCGCGGGCGCAGGCGTCTTCGCAGGACTGAACACGATGTACGGCGCGGTGGTGGGCCGTGTTCGCGAGCTTTCGACTCTCCAAGCAGTTGGGTTCCGCCGACGTTCGATTGTTGTGAGCCTGATCCAGGAAGGGGCGCTGCTCTCGATAGCCGGCTCGCTGGTCGCCGCGGCAATCGCGCTCGTCTTCGTCAATGGAACTGCCGTACGGTTCACCATGGGGGCCTTCGCCCTTAAGGTGGACAGTATGGGGATCCTCGTGGGCTGCGGGACTGGAGCTTTGCTCGGCGTGTTGGGCGCGATGCCTCCGTCGATTAAAGCCCTGCGCTACTCAATCGTTGAAGGGCTCAAGGCTGTCTAACGTACTTGTGAGCGGAATTCATGGCCTCGACAATTGACCTGCAGCAGTTAACGATCCAGCGCGCCGGCGACAAGCCGGCTGCCAGAAAGCGCAAACGCCATCTTCTGACGCGGTACGTGTTGCCGCTGGGAATGTTGTGCGCCTTCGTTGGCCTGTTGGCCTGGTCGGCGCGCGCCAGCTTCAGTGCCGCCACGCCCGTCACCGTGACGCCCGTGATTGTCTCACGCGCGGAAGTTCAGCAGTCGGGAACTCCGCTCTTCCAGGCTGCCGGGTGGGTGGAGCCGCGGCCGACACCTGTGATGGCAACCGCTCTAACCGAGGGCGTAGTCGATCAACTCCTTGTAGTGCAAGGACAGGAGGTCAAGAAGGGCGAGCCGGTGGCGACACTGATCGACGCTGACGCCCGAATCGCGCTCGACGACAGCGAAGCAGCTCTGGAACTGCGCGAGGCCGAGTGCGAGGGAGCGAGGGCAACTCTGAATGCCGCACAGACGAAACTTCAGCAGCCTCTCGAGTTGCAAGCAGCCTTGGCGGACGCGGAATCGGCGCTTGCCAAGGTGGAAGGCGAGCTGCTGAATCTGCCGTTCGCAATTCACTCGGCTGAGGCCAGGCTCCGGTTTACCGAGGAACAGTTATCGCAGCGCCGCCGCGCCGAGGGAGCTGTGGCCGGCCGACTCGTGCAGCAAGCCGAGAACGATTACATCGCTTCCAAGGTCGCGCTCGATGAACTGAACTCCCGCAAACCGAACCTTGAACGCCAGATCGAAAAGCTCAGGCAAAAGCGCGACACATTGCAGAAGCAGCTCGACCTCAAGACCGACCAGACGAAGCAGGTGGGCGAAGCGGCAGCCGCGGTAAAGGCAACTCAAGCCCGCTGCCGGCAGGCCGAGCTGGCCGTCGAAGCCGCAAAACTGCGGTTCGATCGTATGACCATCCGCTCACCGATCTCTGGTCGTGTGCTCTCGCTTAACGCACGCCCTGGTCAGCGCCTGATGGGGCTAAGCCCGGCCTCGGAGCGCGATGCAAGCGTCGTCGTAAGTCTGTATGATCCGAAGATGCTCCAGGTCCGAGCCGACGTTCGCCTCGAAGACGTGCGGCAGGTGCAGATCGGCGCCCCGGTCCAGATCGAGACTGCGGCCGCAACCGCACCCATTTCCGGCGAAGTGCTGAGCATTACGTCGTCGGCCGACATCGCGAAGAACACGTTAGAAGTCAAAGTCAGCGTGAGCGACCCTCCTTCTGCAATTCGACCCGAGATGCTCGCCCGGGTCACCTTCCTGGCGCCCAAACGGGAGAATCAGTCGAGTGAAAGCAAGGAGCAACTACAGATGCTGATTCCTCGCCAGCTTGTAAATCAAGCCGGCGAGTCGGCGGAAGTCTGGGTGGCCGATCAGCACAACAGTATTGCCCAAAGGCAAACCGTACGGCTCGGCAGAGCCGGCACCGAGGAACTGGTCGAGGTGATCGAAGGATTGACGGTTACCGACAAGCTGATCGTTGGTGGGCGGGAAGGCGTGGAAGATGGCGGCCGGATCACGATTACGGGCCTCGACACGACGCTGGGTGCGTCGCGCGGCGTTGCGGTGGCAAGCCAAGCGACAATCGATTCGGGCAAGAAGCAATAACGGTTAACCCTGGGAGGCTGCAATGGCACTAGTCGAGGTCCGCAATCTCACGAAGGAGTTTCGCAAGGGGGATGAAAAGATCGTTCCCTTGCGAGAAGCGAACTTGGACATTCACAAGGGTGACTTCGTCTCGCTGATGGGCGCCAGCGGCAGCGGCAAGAGCACGTTGCTCAACGCCATTACGGGGATCGATCGGCCCACATCAGGCCAGATTATTGTCAACGGTACGGACATTACGCAGCTTTCGCGCTCAAAGCTCGCCGATTGGCGGGCTGCCAACATCGGTTACATTTTCCAAACGCATAATCTGATTCCAGTTCTGACGGCGTACGAGAATGTCGAACTGCCTCTGCTCTTGCTTTCCATGTCCGCTGCCGAACGCCGCAAGCGGGTGGAGATCGCTTTGGAGGCGGTAAACCTGCTTGATCGCGCGGAGCACTACCCCCGCCAGCTTTCGGGCGGGCAGGAGCAGCGGGTCGGCATCGCTCGCGCCATTGTGGCGAACCCGACGATCATCGTTGGCGACGAGCCGACCGGTGACTTGGACGCCCACACAACCGAACAGATCCTGGAACTCCTCGAGCGTCTCAATGTGGAACTCGGTATGACGCTGCTCGTCGTCACCCACGACTCCAGAGTCGGTGGTTTGGCGGGAAGGCAGTACCGGCTTGAGGAAGGACAGCTTGTCGAAGTGAACCGGCGCGAATCTGAGTTCGCCAGCAGCTATCAAGAAAAGAGGGCCTGACCATGCTGGGATTTGCACCTTATGTATTGAAGAGCCTCTGGCGGCATCGCGCCCGCACGGCGTTGACCGTAAGCGGTTCCGCCGTTGCCCTGTTCGTGTTCTGCATGGTGGGATCCGTCCAGCAAGGCTTGGCGCGGCTTACCGAGGACAAGCAGGCGGCCCGCACGCTGATCGTTTTTCAAGAGAACCGCTTCTGTCCAGCGAGCAGCAAGCTCCCGCAGGACTACGCGCGCGAGATCGGCAAAATGCCGGGCGTACAAGATGTCGTACCGATCAAGGTCTATACGAACAACTGTCGCGCAAGCCTCGACGTGATTGTGTTCAATGGGATGCCGGCGGAAAAACTGCAGATCGCCCGAAATCTTGAACTGGAAGGCGGCAGTTGGAATGAGTTCAAAGGCCGATCCGACGCCGCACTAGTAGGCGCGGGTGTAGCTCAACGGCGCGGTCTTGGCGTGGGAGACAAGTTCTCCATCGGCGATATTACGGTGTCGGTGGTCGGCATCTTCCGGTCTCCCGTTGCCGCCGAAGAGAGTCTCATCTACACGCATCTGGACTTTTTGCAGCGCGCCAAGGGGCGGGAGTCCGTGGGCACCGTGACGCTGTTTGAGGTTCGTCTGGGCGAAAACGTCGATGCCGACAAGACCGCTTCGGCGATCGATCAGCACTTCCGCGCCGGCCCAGTGGTCACGACGACTCGCACAAAGGGCGTCTTTCAGGCGGACACCATATCGGATCTCGCCGAACTCATCGGCTTTGCTCACTACCTCGGCTACGGCTGCGTGGGCCTGGTTCTAGCACTGGTGGCAACGACTACCGTCATGGCCGTGCAGGATCGCATCAAAGAGCATGCGGTGCTTCAAACTCTTGGATTGCGCCCGGCGCGCATCTTCCGCCTGGTTATCACCGAAAGCGTTATTCAGAGCCTGGCCGGTGGTGTCCTCGGCGTCGGAGCCGGCTTGCTGCTGCTTGGATTATCGGGGTTTTCGGTGGGCGCCGAAGGCGTGACGATCGCCTTCCGTCCGTCATGGGAGTTGGCCGCCAGTGGTGCAATTATCACCCTGGCGGTCGGCGTCCTTGCCGGGATTGCCCCTGGCTGGCAGGCGGCACGTACGGAAATTGTCGCCGGATTACGGCATGTTTGAGATCGACCTTCGGATGGTGCCCTTGGCTCTTTAGTGTGGTAGAGAGGCAGTCATGTCAAGAGGATTGGATCCAAACCGCGAATCTATCGCCTCCTCGACCGTCGAAGACTACTTGAAGGTCATCCATGAGATTTGCCAGCGCTCAAAAGCTGGTATTGCGTTGAACGGTCAAATTGCCGACGAGCTTCAGCTCGTGCCTGGCAGCGTAACTGTTATGGTACAGCGGCTCGCGAAAATGGGGCTGGTCGCATATGAGGCTCATCGAGGCTGCCAGCTGACTGCGGCCGGTCTCGATATCGCCGAGCGAGTCATTCGGCGACATTGCACGCTGGAACGGTTCCTGGCACATGTTTTAGGCCTGGACGCGGAGCGCGTCCATGACGAGGCGGAGAACCTGGAGCATGCGGCATCCGATGCGCTGATCACAGAGATCCAGCGGTATTTATGTTGCCCCAGACGAGCCGCATAAACGGGATACGAAAGAACGACTACAGTCCGCCGTCGCAGTTTATTGTTCTTCTGCCAAAGCTGGGAACTTCTCTTGTCCCGGTTGCCAATTCTCTGTAACCTTCCGCGCCTATCTTTGCAATTTGGTGCGAGGAAGCTATGCAAACGGCGATCAAAGAGATTCGTGCGGCGGTTGTTGCCTTGGCGGTGCTCGTCACAAGTGCGCTTGCCGCACCCGATGCTAGTCCCCTAGGCGGCACTGCAAGCGCTCAAGATGCGCAGTGGATCTGGTCCCCGGCTCAGGAACACGAGGTCCCCGCCGGCGCTTGCTACTTTCGCAAGACGATTCAGACCGAGCAGCCCGAACAGGCCGAGATACAGATCACTGCCGACGACGCCTACGAGCTCTATGTCAACGGACGCCAGGCGGGTGAAGGCAAAAACTGGCGCGTGATGCAGACGCACGACGTGACAAGGCTATTGGTCGCCGGCCGCAACACGATCGCCGTCAAAGTGACGAACGCGGAAACTCCGTCGGCGGGTTTGGCCGCGCGCGTGCTGGTCAAGGCCAACGGTGGCACGTTTGTCGCCTACCCGACCGACGCCACCTGGAAAAGCTCGCTTCGCGAGGCCGCTCACTGGACCAAGGCGACACTCAACGACAGCCAATGGCTGGCATCCCGCGTCGTTGGGCCGTTGGGTCAGGCGAAGCCCTGGCTCGACGAAGTCCTCTTGGCCGACGGGAGCGGGGCCAGCCGCTTCCAGACCGCTCGCGAGTTTCGCGTCGAAACGGCTGTTCCCGCCGAGCAAACTGGCTCGCTTTTGACGATGGCGTTCAATGAATTTGGCGAGATCGTGGCCTCGGTCGAAGAGGGGGGCCTGGTGCTCCTCCGCGATGCCGACGGCGATGGCGCCTTCGACAAGCCGATCCCTCTGACTGACAAAGTAAAGAATTGCCAAGGCATCCTGCCACTCAACGGGCAACTTTTTGTCGTCGGCAAAGGGGACGATGGGTTCGGTTTCTATCGGCTGACCGACACCGACACCGACGGTAAACCCGACGAAGTGAAGCTGCTGATCAAGTTCACCGGCGAGTCGCACGAGCACGGTCCGCATGCCGCGGTGCTGGGCCCGGATGGGTTCATCTACATCGTGCTCGGCAACCACACCAAGGCGGAGACGGAATCGGCCGCGAGCAGCCCCTATCGCAACGCGATCGAAGGCGACCTGCTGACACCGCGCTACGAAGACCCGCGCGGTCACGCCGCCGGCATCAAAGCCCCGGGCGGCGTCGTGATCCGCACCAATACCGACGGCAGCGTTGTCGAGACGTTCGCCGGCGGCTTGCGAAACGCCTACGACATCGCATTCAATCGCCAAGGCGACCTGTTCACCTACGATAGCGACATGGAATGGGACGCCGGCCTGCCTTGGTATCGGCCCACGCGCGTCAACCTATTGACTGCGGGCACTGAGTGCGGCTGGCGCAGTGGCTGGGCGGTGTGGCCGGAATACTTTTACGACAGCCTACCGGCGGTCGTTGATACCGGCCGCGGCTCGCCGACCGGCATCGCTGCTTACCACCACGTCATGTTCCCGCGGCGCTACCACGACGCGCTGTTTGTTGGCGATTGGGCCGGCGGGCGGATCCTCGCCGTGCGCATGCGTCCACAGGGCGGCACTTACACGGCGGAGGTCGAAACGTTCGTCTCCGGGCGGCCGTTGAACGTCACCGATCTGGTGGTCGGACCCGACGGCGCCTTGTATTTTTGCACGGGCGGCCGCGGCACATCGGGCGGCATCTACCGCGTTGTCTGGAATGGCCGCGTGCCCGCGGCAATGACCGACCCAGGCCGTGGCATCGACGCCGCTCTGCGTCAACCTCAGCTCGAAAGCGCCTGGGCGAGGCAGCAATGCGCAATTGTTCAACAGCAGATGGGCGAGACCTGGAGCCAGCAGTTGCCGGCGGTTGCCGAAGACGCGAAATTCTTGATCGAGCAGCGCTTGCGGGCGCTGGATCTCATGCAGTTGCTGGGGCCGTTTCCCGAAACCAGCTTGCTGGTGCGGCTCAGCAGCGATGCCAACGAGCGAATCCGGATGAAAGCGGCGTACCTGATGGGCATCCATGGCGATGAGACGACAGGCGCCGCGCTCGTCACGCTGTTGGCCGATGCTGACACCGGTGTGCGCCGCGCAGCGTGCGAGGCGCTGGTCCGCGGCGAGTACCGGCCGCCGGTCGAGACACTACTGAGCGCGCTGGGCTCGTCGGAGCGGTTCATCGCCTTCACGGCAACCGGTGTGTTGGAGCGGATCCCGGCCGCCGAGTGGCGCGAGACGGTCCTCAAGTCGGAAAACGCACGAGTGTTCCTCCAAGGCTCGCTCGCGCTCTTGTCCGGCGGCGCCGACCGCGAGATGATCGATCAGATCTTGCGGCGCAACATGCAGCTTCAGCAAGGCTTTCTCAGCGATGCCGATTTTCTCGACTTGCTCCGGCTGACTGAGCTGTGTCTGATCCGTGGCCAGATCAAGGCCGATGAGGTCCCTGCGCTGCGCCTGCGACTGGCCGACGAGTATCCGACCAAGTCGCCGCATTTGAATCGCGAGCTGGTCCGTCTGCTGGCGTATCTCAAGGAGCCGGGCGCCAACGACCGGATCCTCGAACAGCTCGAGAGCGAACTTCCGCAGGAAGACAAAATGCACATCGCGCTGCATGCGCCTTTCGTCGGCGGCCTGACCACCAATCAGAAGCTGGAGCTGCTGACTTTCCTGGAACGAGCCCGCACGCTGCCTGGCGGACACAGCTTCGTGGGCTACATCGAGAACGTCTCACGCGATTTCTTCACGGACCTGAGTGACTCCGAGCGAACCTTGGTGCTGCAAGAGGGCGCCAAGTGGCCCAGCTCGGCACTGTCGGTGCTCGCGAAGCTGCCGCCAAGTGTCGACGCCGCCACGCTCGAGCAAGTCCGCCGCCTCGACCAGCGGCTGGCCGAAATGGAACAGACTGAGCCGGTTCGCAAGCTCGGCATCGGAGTTGTCGCGGTGCTCGGCCGCAGCGGCGATGCGGAGTCGATGAAGTACCTCCGCGAGGTTTACGAGCACGACCCGGCCCGTCGCGGTTACATCGCCATGGCTCTCGCTCAGTCGCCCGAGGGCGAAAACTGGCATCTGCTGGTGCAATCGTTGCCGATTGTCGAGGGCATGTTCGCCCAGGAAGTGCTGCAGAAACTGACCAAAGTCGAGCAGACGCCCGAAAAGCCGGAGCCGGTGCGGCAGGTCATCCTCCGCGGACTGAAGCTCGGAGACAACGGCGGTCAACATGCGATTGCATTGCTCGAAAAGTGGACCGGTCAGAAGCTCGCCGAGGCGACCGTGAAGCCGAGTGCGGCGCTGGCGGCCTGGCAACAGTGGTTTACCGAGAACTATCCGAACGAGCCAGCCCCTTCGCTACCGGCCGACACCGCGGCGAACCGCTGGACACAGGACGAACTGCTCAGTTACCTGAGCAGCGCCGAGGCTCTGCAGGCCGGACCGGAAAGCGGCCGTGAAGTCTTCGTCAAGGCGCAGTGCGCAGCCTGCCATCGCTTTGGCGATTACGGCGAGTCGATCGGCCCAGATTTGACCACCGTCAGTCAACGGTTCCAGAAGAAAGAAATCCTGGAATCGATCCTGCATCCCTCACAGGTGATCTCCGACCAGTACGCCAGCCGAACCGTCATCACGCGCGATGGACGCAGTGTGACCGGAATCGTCGCGCCGCAGGCCGACGGCTCGCTGATCGTACTGCAGGCCAGCGGCGAGAAGGCGCGCGTCGCCAAAGACGAGATCGACGACGTGACGCCGAGCAAGAATTCGGCCATGCCCGAAGGCTTGCTCAATCCGCTTTCACTCGAGGAGATCGCCGCCCTATTCGCGTATCTGAGCGAACCGCCCCGAGCCAGCGTGACCAGCCGGCGCGGGGCGAGTCCACGCTGAGCCCGAGCTTTCGCTGCTCTTGGGCGACTCGACCTGGCTACGCCATCGGTGTATCCGGTATGCCAATGAGGGCGTTCACTCCAAAGGCCGCCGTACCTTGCTGCGCGCCGCACGGTCTGCTCCAATGGGGCGCTGTGGAAACGGACTCCCTCTCCCATTAGTGCCTGGAAACCGAGGCGCGGCTTTGTCCTCGGTTCCCGGTCCCCTATTCCATGCCCAAAATATGGCGGATTCACCCGCACGACCCGGCGCGCATCGCTGACTTGGAGCGCGCGGCGGGTGTCCCTTCGGTCGTCGCTCAGTTACTCGTCTCGCGCGGGATTTGCGACCCGGTTACGGTCCGCGAGTTCCTGGATTGCAAGCTGAGCGCCCTGCGCGATCCGGAGCTGCTGCCGGGTATACCGGCTGCGGCCGATCGGATCATGGCCGCGGTCGCGGGGCAAGAACCGATTGTGGTCTATGGCGACTACGACGCCGACGGCATGACGGCCACGGCGTTGTTGCTGGGCTGCCTGCGTATGCTGGGCGCCCAAGCCAGCTATTACGTACCGCATCGCATTGACGAAGGTTATGGCCTGAACGACGAGGCGCTGCGAACGCTGGCCGGCCGCGGCGCGCGGATGATCGTCACGGTCGATTGCGGCATTGCTAGCATTCGCGAGGCCGAAACGGCGCGCGAGCTGGGGCTGCAGTTGATTATCACCGATCATCATCAATTCGCCGAGCGACTGCCGGACGCCGCGGCGGTGGTGCACCCCCGGTTGCCGGGAACAGATTATCCGTTTGGAGAATTGAGCGGCGTGGGCGTGGCCTTCAAATTGGCCTGGGCGTTGTGCCAGCGTGCCAGCCAGGCCAAGCGCGTGAGCCCGGTCATGCGCTCGTTTTTGATGCAAGCGGTGGGGCTGGCCGCAATCGGTACCGTGGCAGATGTGGTGCCGCTGGTGGACGAGAATCGGGTCCTCGTGCGGCACGGTCTGGCGAGCCTCAAGGAGCGGCCACCGCTGGGGTTGGCACATTTAATGCGCGTCTGCAAGCTGCACGAGAAGCCGCATTTGGATTGCGAAGACATCGGTTTTACGCTGGCGCCGCGGCTCAACGCCGCCGGGCGGCTGGGACAGGCGCAATTGGCCGTCGAGCTGCTCACCACGCAATCGCTGGAGCGTGCGATGGCTCTAGCCGAGTACCTGCACGAGCTGAACGGCAGCCGCGACAGCCTGGAGCGGAGCGTCTATCTGGCCGCGAACAAGCAGATCAACGAGCGGTGCGATCTGGAGTCGGACGCAGCCCTGGTGTTGGCCGGTCGTGGCTGGCATCCTGGTGTGATCGGCATCGTCGCCGGGCGGCTGGCCGAAAAGCACCATCGCCCAGTGGTGTTGATCGCGCTGGATGAAGTGGGCGTGAAGGCGGGCATCGGCTCCGGTCGCGGGGTACCGGGTTTCAATTTGCACGCCGCGCTGAGCGCCTGTGCAGAGCATCTGATTTCGCACGGAGGCCATGCCGCGGCGGCAGGACTGAAAATTGAGGACCTGCGCGTGGAGGACTTTCGAGCGGCGTTCCTGGAATGCGTCGCCACAGAGTTGAGTTCAGCCGACGCGCGGCAAGGTCGTGAGCTGCGGATCGACGGGGAAGTAATTTTTAGCACGCTTACACCGACGATTGTCGAGCAGATCGAGCGGCTGGCGCCGTTTGGACACGGCAACACGCGGCCGCTGTTGTGCGCCTCGAACGTGACGCTGGTGGAACCCGCCAGGTCGATCGGCAACGGCGGTCGGCATCTTTCGCTGCGGTTGCGGCAGCACAATGTGACGTTACGCGGCGTCGCCTTTGGCGGGGGCGAATGGGCGGCGGAGATTGCGCGCGTGGAAGGGCCGATTCATGTCGCCTTCCGGC
Organism: Pirellulales bacterium; assembly: GCA_040901795.1. Lineage (GTDB taxonomy): Bacteria > Planctomycetota > Planctomycetia > Pirellulales > JALHPA01 > JBBDYH01. The sequence continues at coordinate 4,122 of JBBDYH010000057.1, read as the reverse complement.
CGGTGATCAACAGCTTCGCGGGGCGGCGCACGGTGGAGGCGCATGTGGCGGACTGGCGACCGGCGGACGGCGACGCTGTCGCAGCGGCCGCGGAACCGAGCTGGCACGTTCCGTACGCGGAAACGTGATTGTAATGGTGGGGCGGACATTCCTGTCTGCCAACAACGACTGGCAGACAAGAATGTCTGCCGCCACGTCTCATGTCCTTCGACGATGCTCGTCAAGCAATGGTCACGGACCAACTCCAGCGGCGCGGTATCATTCAGGCGCGCGTGCTGGAAGCGCTGGGTCGCATCCCGCGTGAGCAGTTCGTCGATCGCGGACAAGAGCGGCAGGCGTACGAGGACCGGGCGCTGGCGATCGAGTGCGACCAGACGATCAGCCAACCGTACATCGTCGGCCTGATGACCCAGGCGCTTGACCTCGCGGGGGACGAGAAGGTGCTGGAGATCGGCACCGGCAGCGGCTATCAGACGGCAATTCTGGCGGAGCTGGCGGCGCGCGTGGTCTCGATCGAACGGCATGCTGAGCTGTCGCGCCGGGCGAGCACACTGCTGGCGGAGCTTGGCTATCTGAACGTGCGGCTCATCGTGGGCGACGGCAGCGCCGGCTGGCCCGACGAAGCGCCCTACGATCGGATCATCGTCACCGCCGCCGCATCGCAGACGCCCGAGGCGCTGTTCGGCCAACTTCGCGAGGGGGGCATGCTCGTGATTCCGATCGGCGATCGCGACAGCCAGACGCTGCAAGCGATCCATAAGATCGACGGTAAGCCGCGGGCTACTACGCTATCCGGCTGCCGGTTTGTGCCGCTGGTGGGGGAGTTTGAGCCGGAGTAGCACCGTTACTTTTCAGCGTCCCCCTGTTCCATTACGGCAAGCTCGCTCTTTGCGCCTGTTCCGACGCGCGACAGAGTCAGGGCGTACTTAGTGGTCAAGTTCGAAGTCGCCCTCCTTGCAATCTCCTGGCCGGCCGATTCGCAGCGCACTTCGACGACGCCGAAGGGTGCGTCCTTATGCAGCGCGATCTGCCAATCGTTTTCGAATTCCCATCGACCCTCGCCCAATAGCGGACGGTCGAAGTCCGTTTCACCGGCGATCACCTCGCAATCGGCAAACGTGCCGGCCGGCGTCTTGATCGTCATGTTTGGAAGCTGCCGGATAGCTTGGAACGGTTCGGGAAAGACGGTCCGAACTCGTTCGAGCTCGTAGCGAATGCGGTTGAATCCTGGCTCGGCAGTGGCTTTCTTATTGAAGAACGTGAGGATCGTATGATCGAGCGGATCCTCGCCCCGCTTCAAGTACTTCTCGGGCACCAGGACTTTTAAGATATGGTCACCGACTGCCTCCGTCTTACCGCCGTCCATACTGCCCTCGGACTTCATGCGCAGCTCGATCCATCGGCAGGGTTGCCCAGCCCGTGTGAGCTTTCCGACAGAGCTCAAAGTGACCGTGTAGTGAAGCTTCAGCTTCCGATTGAGTTGAGTCTGGGACTCCGGCGGCAACTTGTCGGCGACCTCTTTTGGCAGGGTCATCCGCGCTTCGGCTGCACCATCACCCCGGAATTCGACAAAGGCGCCATCGGGTGGCAATTGAAAGATCAGTCCATCACCCAATGCGGGACAGACCAGACCACACAGAACAAGCAACGGCGCGAATTGTAACCGGAAATCCATTGAACTACCGCGATTGGAGATAGGAGTCGAATGGGCCATGTTTGAGGATAGTCTTTGAACCCCAGCCGGCGTCTGTGGTGTCGCGCATGGAATGTCGAATGTCGAAGACGACTTCGGGGATCGCGGACGGCTCATTGTCGGCCGGTGCGGCGGTCGCGCTACCAGCCGGCGCTATCGCGGGACACTGACGAGCCGCAATGCAACGTCCTCTTGGTAAGGCGGCGAAGTCAATCGCAGCTCCCCGCCGCCATGGGCAGTTTCTTCTGCCTTGTCGACCTTGCCGGTCTTGGTGTTCACCCATTCCATCTTGTAGGACCCGGCGGGTAGATCGAGCAGCAGCTCGGCTTGCGTACCGGCCCCGATATAAATCGCATACGCTTTGCCGCGCTCGGCGAGCACAAATGCTGTTTTCTTGACATCGAGCGGCTGTTTGGTTTGCGGCGCGGTGATGCGGCCGCCCTGGACGATTGTGTCGTCGGGCTTCATCGGCACGAAGTCAAAGCTCTCCAGGAAACTCTTGAGCACTTTGAGCTGTTGGCGGAGCTCCGGGCCGCCGCCGCCCGGCTCCGTGGTGAGCTTCGCAACGCCATTCGGGTGTTTGCAGGTGAATGAGAAATCGAGATGACTGAAGACGCCGCCGCCGGCCAGGATGAATTCCCACGCTTCGCGGCGATACGGCAGGTCCGTCGTTCCCTTACCACCGGTCTCGTCGTCGGCGATGGCCTTGTTGAGCCGGTAGTTCTGGCGCACGGCTTCGGGCGTCGCCGCGTGGAAATTAAAGACCGAAACGTGCGGGTTAGGTTTCTCGATCTTCGCCGAGCGGACGGCGATTCCCTCGGCAATCAGGTGCTTGTGCGGAAAGGTCGATTCCGCATCGACAATCGTGGCGATGATGCGGTCGTTCCACTCCTGGGCGAAGCCGCCGCGCTCGTACGGCTCGTTGCAGATCTCGTAGTAGACGTTGTCAAAGTCCTTCAGTTCGCTAACGACTTTTCGCACCAGGGCTTCTTGGACGGCGAGCAGTTTCTGGTCTTTGAACGAGTAAACTTCGTGCCGCTCCACATCGCCGACGCCGTTGACGTTGTTGATCACTCGCATGGGACTGGCCTGCCACAGCTCCTCGTTGTACATCGTGCAGAAGAAGACCAGCTCGACGACGATGCCGCGCTTGCCCGCCTGGCCGACGAAATCCTTCAAGCGCTGAAAATAGGCCGGATCCCACTTGTCGAGATCGAACTGGTTGCCGCCGTCGCTGGCGACCGGCGTCGAGCTGCGGCCCCACGGGCAGACGAACCGGCCCGCCGCCGGCGCAAGCGTGTTCTCTTTGATTCCAGGAAACGATGAGCTGGGCAACTCGCGATAGACGCCCGAGAACGTCCGCGTCTGATTGAACCCGTGCGCCGTGAGCTCGTCGAGATAGGGGAGATAGTCGAAATCGAGATTCAAGACCGCGCCGTAATGCTCGCCGGAGGTAATCAGGACCGCCGGCTTGTCGCGGAAGAGGAAATAGTGCGGGTTGTCGGGATGTAAGGCCAGCGGCTTGATGGTCTCGACGGATGCGCGCAATTTTTTCGCGCGTTCCGCTTCCCTTGATTTCTGATCCAGCACCACTTGGAGGCGTTCACGCGCGGCCCTCGCTTCGGCGGCCGCGATCTTTGGCTGGTTGTCGACCAGGGGGTTCTTCTCTCCTGGATCCGCCACGAGGTCAAAGAACCGTCCGTCGTCGTAAAGCTTCCAGCGCTGATCGTGAGCGTAGACCGCCTTTCCAAAATTGCCGTGCTGCGGTTCGTAGTAGCAGAAAATCGACGACCGTGGCGTGTTGGGGCGACCGCGGATTTGAGCCAGAAAACTCACGCCGTCAAACGTCTCCTCGCGCGGCAGAGGCACACCGGCCGCCTCGCAAAACGTCGGGAGGAAGTCTGTGAAGTCGATGAGGTTGTCGTTGATGACGCCGGCCGGCGACTGGCCTTGCCAGCGCGCGACGAGCGGCACGTGCGTGCCCGCGATGGTGGGTGTGCCTTTGCCGCCCCGGATCGGTTGGTCGCCGAGTCGCGAGCGAATTCGGCGGTTTGTGCCGTTGTCGCCGGTGAAGACGACGATCGTCCGCTCCGACAGTTTTAATTCATCGAGCCGCTGCACGATCCGCCCGACGTTCTGGTCCATATATGCGACCATGTCGGCGAAGTAGCCCTGTTCGTCGCGTCCCGGCTGGCTTAGGGGCGTAGGCTCATGCGGCGAGTGCGGCAGCAGCATCGGGTAATAGGCCAAGAAAGGTTTGTCTTGATTGCGGTCGATGAAATCCAAGACGTAGTCACAGACGATGTCCGGGCCGTACTTTCCGCGCGTATTGTCGCGCCACTTGCCGTTTTCGATGATCACCGGATCGGCGTAGCGCGAGCCGCGGCGGCCGGCCGCCTGCCAGAGGCAATACTCGTCGAAGCCGATCT